>JAFWPA010000042.1 GCA_017509685.1 Bacteroidales bacterium | reverse complement strand
CTGGTTATCTATGACGCGGTAGAATCCGGTCCAGAAGAAGTGCATCTTTTTAGCAATGAGGGCGCACAGGTTGGCCATACGGGCCACGGTGTCGGCCTCGTCTCCCAAAAACAGTTTAGCGTCCTGATAAAGACGCAGGTAAGCAAAGGTCTTGAGGGGAAGATGGCAGTAACCTTCCGGATTCTTGTCCAGATAGTTCTGGTGATACTCTTCGGCAGGGTAGAAGTTCTTAAGAGCTTCCAATTGAGTGACCAGCGGAACGCCCAGTTTGGCTGAGACCTCATTGAAAACGGCTTCCAGCACCGGGCGGTCTTCCGCATCTTTGAAAAACACCCCGCTTCTGTAACGGGTGCCTTCATCATGGCCCTGGCGGTTTAGTGTAAGCGGATCGGTTACCGTGAAAAACATCCTGGTAAGGAACGCCAGGTCCACCCGGGCGGGGTTGTAGCGCACCCGCACTGTCTCGGCAAAACCGGTGGTATCCATATATACTTCTTTATAGATAGGATTCTGCGTATTCCCGTTGGCATAGCCCGGCGTGGCCTCCACCACACCGTCCACTCCTTTGAAAAAGTGTTCTACACCCCAGAAGCATCCTCCTGCAAAATAAATCTCTTTCATACGACAAATGTACGCAATAATTCACTGTCCTGCAAGGGAATGCCCCTGCAACCTGCGCCGGACGAGGTCAAAACTATTCCCGGAACAAGTCCCGCACCGGCAGCTGGGAAGAGAAGCGCCCGCGAAGATTGTTGAATAAGGCGGCGGTGTTGCGGGTGAAGCGGGAGCCGCGCCAGGCGCTGGTGTTGAAGACCATGATCCAGCATTCGCCGTCGGGGTATACCTTAATCAGCGCGGAAGTGCCGGAGAAGGAACCCGTGCGGGTCCATTCGCCCTCGGGGGTGCAGTCTACCCAGCCCAGGCCGAAAGTTTCCTTGTCGAAGAAATGGGTCATCTGACCCACCGTGAAGGGGTCCAGGATGTCCGGCAGGGGACCGTCGCCGTCGATGGCGCACACCAGGCGCGCCAGTTCCGGCACAGAGCCAATCCAGCCGCCGGCGCCCAGCAGGCCCTCGATGTGGTTGCCGCCGTAACACTTGTCCACGGAGGCGTACAGGCCGTCGAAAGAAGGGGCGGGTTCGGCGTCGCTGTGCATGAAATAGCGCGTCTCGCCGGGCAGGCGGTCCTTCAGGTAGTTGCCGCCCAGGGAGAAATGGTGGCAGCCGGCGGGCCCGAAGACCTCCTGCTGCATAAAGGTTTCATAAGGCATGCCGGACACCCGCTCGATGACGAGCGAGAGCAGCAGATAGCCAAAGTTGGAGTACTCTTGATAGGTCCCGGGCTCATAGGCCAGGCGCTTGCCCAGTTCCTTCCGTACCAGGAAGTCGGCGGTGGGCGGGGTGGAGAGCCCGTGCTGCTGCATAAACCGCGATGTATTGAACATCACGTCTCCGCCGCGGGAGGTGAATCCGCCCTGGTGGCGCATCAGGTGCTCCACCGTTATCAGGTAATAATCTTCGTCCTTGATATACTTGTCGTATTCTTTGAGCACCCCGTAAGGGCCGAAGACCGGCGTTTCCAGAAACACTTTTCCCTGATCCTGCAGGCGCATGATGCCCACGGCGGTGAGCAGCTTGGAAACGGAGGCCAGGCGCAGGCGCACGTCGGGGGTCATGGGCACGCCCACATCGGCCCGTCCGTACCCGCGCGCATACAGGAGAGAATCGTGGCGCGTGATGGCCAGGGACCCGCCCTGCAGGCCCCAGAAGTTCATGAAACTGTCAATGGCGTGGTCCATGCGCGGCAGCTGGGAGAGCTCGTTGGAGAGGGTTCCCTCCAGGTCGGCCTTCCAGGCTATCGCCGGTTCCTCTGCGGGCGCCACCTGCCGGGAGGGCTGCTGGCTGCACAGCAGTACCATCGGCAAAAGGCAGAATATGAGGGAGACCGGCCTCACCCTACCAGACCGGCGCGGCGACCGTAGTCAATGATGTAGTCGGCCGTTCCTTCGATGCCCAGGACGGAACTGTCTACGCACAAATTGTAGTTGGCGGCCTGTCCCCAGGCGCCGAAGGTATAATAATTATAGTACGTCTCGCGGGTGCGGTCCTTGCGGCGCATCAGTTTTTCGGCCTCATCCTCGGTGAGGCCTTCCTCCCGCATCAGGCGCTGGATGCGGTATTCCTCGGGTGCGCAGATGAACACGTTCAGGCACTTCATGTCCCGCAGGATGTAGTCTGCGCATCGGCCGATAATCACGGCGTCCCCCTTGAGGGCGATGCTGCGGATGACCTCGCTCTGGATCTTGAACATCACGTTGTCGTTCACGTAGCCGCTGTCTATGTAGCCCATGCGGCCCGACGAGAAGAAGCTGCTCATGGAAAAGAGGCTGCGTTTTTCCTCGCCGTCGGCGAACAGGCTCTTGGAGTAGCCGCTTTCCTCGGCCACCTTGGAAATGAGTTCGTTGTCGTAGAAGGGAATACCCAGTTTTTTGCCGATGGCCTGGCCGATAAAGCCGCCGCCGCTGCCGAATGAACGGCCGATGGTGATAAGTGTGCTCATATTAGATTTGACTGCCTAAAATGGAAGGATCGTCTCCGTCCTGGAGTTTGGCCAGCTTTACCAGCAGGCCCCAGGCCATGATGCCGGTGATGATGGCGGCAATGGTGTCGGAGATGGGGAAACTGTACCATACACCAATCTCGGACTCCAGCAGGGCCGGGAGGATGTAGATACAGGGGAGAAGGAACAGCAGCTGCCGGGACAGGGACAGGAAGATGGACTTGCGTACCATGCCCAGGCACTGGAAAAGGTTGGTGGTTACCATTTGGAATCCCACGATGGGGAATACGATATTCATCATCTGCAGGCCCCGGGCCGATTTTTCCAGCAGCACGGGGTCGTTGGTGAAGATGTTCACGGCGGCCTCCGGGAAAAACTGGAACACAATCCATCCCAGCGTGGTGACCAGCGTGGCCCACATGGCGGTCTTCAGGTACACCTCCCGCACGCGGCCATACAGCCGGGCCCCGAAGTTAAAGCCGGCAATGGGCTGCATACCCTGGTTGAAGCCCATCACAATCATGATGAACAGGAAGACCAGGCGGTTCACGATACCGTAGGCGCCCACGGCCAGGTCTCCGCCCCATTTCACCAGCTGCTGGTTGATGAACAGCACCACGATGCAGCTGGCCAGGTTCATCAGGAACGGTCCCATACCGATGGCCAGGGAATCCTTGGCAATCTTCCAGTCCACGCGGAACATTTTGACAGAGAGCGGCAGGTGCAGGAAGTTGTTCTGGTTAAAGAAATACCGCAGGGTATAGATCAGGGACATCAACTGACACAGCACGGTGGCGATGGCGGCACCCTGCACGCCCATATCCAGCACGAAGATGAAGATGGGGTCCAGAATGGCGTTGGAGGCCACCGTAAACAGCGTAAGTCCCATGGCCAGTTTGGGGTTGCCGGAAGCCCTTACCACAGAGTTGAGGCCGAAGTAGAGGTGCGTCACCGCATTTCCCAGCGCAATCACCGTCATATAGCTGCGGGCGAAGGGCAGGGTGGCGTCCGACGCGCCGAAAAAGCGCAGGATGGGATCCATCCACAGCAGGGTGACCAGCGTGAAGAGGAGGCCGGAAAGGATGTTCAGCGTAACCTCGTTGGACAGTACCTTGCAGGCCACCTTATAGTTCTTCTGGCCCAGCAGCACGGATATCATGGTAGCCGCGCCCACGCCCACCAGCGTACCGATGGCCGTGGAGATGTTCATCAGGGGGAAGGTAATGGCCAGTCCGGCGATGGAGAGCGAGCCCACATCGGCAATATGGCCGATGTAGATGCTGTCCACCATATTGTACAGCGACGACGCCGTCATGGCAATGATGCCGGGGACGGCATATTGCTTGATGAGGGCGCCGATGGGCTTGGTCCCCAGTTCGGTGGGTATGGCGGTACCGTTGTTACTCATCAATCGGCCAGGTATTCCAGTTCAAAGATAAGGGGTTCGTAGGGCGGGATGCTGGTCCCGCTGCCGGAAGAGCTGTAACCGTGCTTGGAAGAGAAGATGACCGTGGCTTTCTGGCCCTTCCAGTGCATCAGGAACAGGCCTGCCTTGAAGCCGTCGATATAGCTGGTGCTGCCGCCCACGGACATGCTGCCGTAAGCGCTTGCATATGTCACGGACAGGGGCGTGTACTCCCGTTCGCGGTCATAGATGCCGGCATCTTTGGCCACCTTTTCCAGGTTGGTGTCGAAAATGGTGCCGTCCAGGCGTTTGCCAACGTAGTTCATGTTCACTGAGGTGCTTTCGGCAATCTTGGTGACGTCCTTGAAGGCCGTGGAGTCGCTCACGAAGTAGAAGCTGCCGTCATCTTCCTGGTCCGACGTATAGGTGGTGGACTTCTGCTGAGCCCCGTACGTCATGAGTACATAGGTCTTGACGGCACTGATACCGTTGGCCTCGGGATCCTCGGTCTGGCCTTCGAAACCAATCTCGTAGATGAGGCTGGCGCTGGTGGAGCATTTGTCCAGATACTCCTGCTGGGTGTCGTAGCGGCTGGTGTTGAGCATCCAGGCGGGGACGACGGCCTTGCGGACGCCACCCACCTTCATTCCCTTGAGCAGAGCGTCCACGCCGGCATAGCTAACACCGGTTCCCACCTGCTGGAAACGGGGACCGTAGTAGTCTCCCTCTTTATAGGTGCCCAGCTGTTTGGACAGGGCTTCGCTGGTGGTGTTGGAGATGGTGCCGCCCAGGCTGCGGATGGTGCTGGTTACATAGACGTACGGCAAATCCGTGTTGCGCTCTTCACCGGTTCCAACGGTCTCTTCCAGGATGTACAGGCCGTCGGCGTTGGGCGCGATGTTGGGATAGTATGCGTCCATCCACAACTTCAGGTACGTCTGGGCGTCCTGTCCGGTGGTGCTGGTGTTGGTCTTGGCGCAGGCACCGGCCACAAGGGCCAGGAGCGCAAGGGGAATCAAAAGATGCTTATTCATTCAAAAATATTGTCTATCACAAAATAATAAACCAGTGCCGATAATGCAGGAATCATGCCCCGCTCGCTTTTTCCGTACCCATATTTTCCCGTAAACAGGATATATCCCTCATCCAGCGGCTGTACGCCCGCCAGTCCGTCGGCCAGTCCCGTGAGCAGGTTTTTGTCCAGCGTGATGGTGTCCAGCTTGAAGAGGGTGGTGTCCGACAGGCTCCAGCCGGCCCTCGTGGCCAGTTCCTTGATGTTGGTGGAAACCAGGCCGGACGTGTTGATGCTGGACGACGTAAGGGTGAAACAGCCGTAGTACAGGGCCACTTTCTGCCCCCACAGCAGGGAGTCCCGCTCCGGGGGGAGCGTGTCGTGCAGCGTGAGGCGGTAGGCGCCGCCGTTGCGGGTGAGGGTGGCGTTGGTATCGGCCTTCATCTGGGCCGATACGAAGCTCTCTATATAGGTAGTCTGCTTGTCGTAAGTGGTTTGCAGCGACTGCTTGGTGCAGGCTGCGATGAGGGCCGCGGCAAGGCCGGCGGCAAAGATGACGGTGCTTCGTCTCACGGCAGGAATGCTTTTAAAACCTGTTCTACGTAGGCGGGAGCCGCCTGGGCCGATGCAATGTCCTGGCCGATGAAGAGCTTCCCTCCGGCGGCATTCTCGTGGCCGCCGCCGTGGAAGTACTGCCGGGCCAGCTGCTGGGCGCTGGTGCCTTTCTTGGAGCGCGCCGACACGCGGAAGTGGCCGTCGTCCTCCTTGAGCAGCACGCTCAACTTCACCTTCTTGATGGCCAGCGGCACGTTTACCAGGCCTTCGCTTTCCCCGTCCAGCATGTCGAAGCGCTCCTGGATGTCCTTGGTAAGGATCATATATGCCGTTCCGTTGGGCAGCACGTGCAGCTCTTCGCTCTGCATATATCCCATCAGGCGAACCCGGTTCTCCCGGTAACTCCAGTATATTTGCTGCAGCAGGGCATCCCGGTCCACCCCGGCCTCAATGAGCTCCGACGCCATCCGGAACGTACTGGGGAACACCGAATTCGCAAAATTATTGGTGTCCGTGGTCATGCCGATCATCAGGCTGTCCCACATGCTGGAGGAGGGTGCCTCCTCCATCAGTTCTTTCAGTATCCAGTAGACTACTTCAGAGGCAGAGGAAATATTGGGAGTGGTGAACGCCAGGCCGAAGCTGTCCAGGTCCGGGTTCAGGTGATGGTCCATCAGGACCTTGGGGGCAGAGGAGGCGGATGCGGCGTCCTGCAGGCCTTCGATGCGGGAGAAGGCGTTGGCGTCTACCAGGAAGATTAAATCGGCCTGTTGGATGCGCTGGACGGCGGCATCGGGGTCCGTGTCCTGGAATAGGCAGGGGACATGGGCCGGAAGGATGAAGCGCAGGTTGTCGGCGGGGGAGTCCGGGAAGACCACGGCGGCGTCCTTGCCCAGGCCGCGGAGGTACAGGGCCAGCGCGGCGGTGGCTCCCAGGGCGTCTCCGTCGGGATGGGTGTGGCCCAGCACCACCGGGGAGGCGGCGCGGGCTATCCACTGCTCAAGCGTTTGTATGTTTTCCTTCCGGATGAAATCCATGGGTTGCATTCTGCTCGGCAAATTTACAAAAGATTATTGCTTTTGAGAAATCATTTTGTTAACTTTGTCGGAAGTTTGGAAAATTATAAAACACTAAAATAATGAATAAGTCCACTAAAATCATCGTAGAGATTGTTCTCGGGGTTGTTATCGTGCTGCTGGTCTGGCTCACCGTCAAGAGCGTTCAGAAACCCGTCCAGTTCAACAAGGAAGTGGCTGCCCGCTCCCAGGTGGGTATCCAGCGCCTCAAGGACATCCGTACCCTGCAGGAGGCTTTCAAGAGCGTGAACGGCCGTTTTGCCCCTACCGTAGACTCCCTCAAGCTGTTCTATGAGACCGGCAAGATGGACATCGTGATGCAGATCGGCTCCCTGGATGACTCTCTGGCCGTTGCCAACACCGAAGCCATCAAGAAGGCCAACAAGAAGCTCAAACCCGCCGAGATGACTGCCAAGTTGGCTGCCGCCTATGCCGCCGGCCAGAAGGTGGTGTTCTCCACCGTAACAGAGATCCCCGTGAAGGATACCCTGTTCAACAACCGCCCGGACTTCTGCATCGACTCCCTGAAGTACATCCCGTTCTCCGGTGGTATGGAGACCGAAATGGAATCCACTATCAAGACCGTTTCCGGTGTGCAGGTTCCTCTGTTCGAGGCCCGTATGCCTTACAAGGCTCTGTGCAAGGGTCTGGACAATCAGCTTCGTATCAACCTGGACGCCGAGCGCCGGGACCAGAACAAGTACGAAGGTCTGCAGGTGGGTAGCGTTACCGCTCCTAACAACAACGCAGGTAACTGGGAATAGTCCTCCTTATGGACCGGACAAATACCGCATATTCAGAAATATCCATTCAAGTCTCCTTGAGTGGATTTTCTTTTAATGGCAGGCCCTGGCTGTCGGCCGAACACGTGTTCACCACGCCGGAGCTCCAGCGCCGGTATGACAAAGTGGAGGTTTCCCTCCTCACCCCCAAGGTGACCCTGGTGCCGGACGCTTTCGTAGATCCTGTATCGGCCCGGAAAGCCCTGGCGCAGGTGGCTTCGCTGCGGGAATCGGACTTTGTGGAAACCATCCAGATCCCTTCCCTGGGCGCCACGCTGGTGTATTCCAATTCCCTGGACGAATCGCTTTCCAAAGTCCTGGCCCAGACGGTGCTCCCCGTTTCCGGAGAGCCCGTTCGCGTGCTGCCGGAGATGTATTACCTGCTGCGGGAACTGGACAATATATCGGAGTATAACAAGATTCTGGCTTCCTGGCACGGCGGATGGCTGCACCTGGTCATTGCCCAGGGCAAGAGCCTGTGCCTGGCCAACGTGTTCGAGGCCCCGGACTTCACCACCGCCGAGTACTTCCTGTTTCTGGCCATGAAGCGCCTGCAGCTGAATCCGGAGGTGTCTACCGCTCACTTCCGCACCCCGTTGGATCCGGAATCCGAAATGTCGCTCTACCGCTATTTCAAGGCCGTGGTGCAGTTATGAGGATCATCGGCGGAAAACTGAAAGGCAAAATCATCCTGCCCCCGGCAGGGTACAAGGCACGTCCCACTACGGACTATGCCAAGGAGGGGCTGTTCAACATCTTGGACAACGAATACGAATTCCAGGACCTGAAGGTGCTGGACCTCTTTGGCGGCACCGGCTCCATTGCCTTTGAGTTCGCCTCCCGCGGCGCTTCCCGCGTGTATTGCGTGGAAATGGCCCGGGAGAACGCCAGTTTCATCAAGACCGAGGCCGCCCGGCTGGGTCTCTCCAACGTAACCATGGTGCGGGACAACGTCTTTGACTTCCTGCCCATCTGCCGGGAAAAGTTCGATATCATCTTTGCCGATCCGCCGTATGCCCTGGAGGGCCTGGGCGGCATTCCGGACCTTATTTTCTCTTTGGATTTACTGCACCCCGGCTGCTACTTTATCTTGGAGCATGGGGACGAGTATTCCTTCACGGACCATCCCCATTTTGTGAAGGAACGCTCCTACGGTCGTGTTCATTTTACCTTTTTTGAGTAATGTTCTCTTTTCTCATCAGTATGGTGGCCCTGGTTTTGGGCTATGTGGTTTACGGAGCCTTCGTAGACCGGGTTTTCGGGCCGGATCCCAAGCGTAAGACGCCGGCCATCACCAAAGCCGACGGTGTGGATTATATTGCCATGCCCACCTGGAAGGTGTATATGATCCAGTTCCTGAACATTGCGGGAACGGGTCCCATCTTCGGCGCCATCATGGGCGCGAAGTTCGGCCCGGCCAGCTATCTGTGGATTGTGCTGGGCTGCATCTTCGCGGGCGCCGTGCACGACTATATGTGCGGAATGCTTTCCGTGCGCAACGGGGGCGTCGGGTTCCCCGAACTGGTGGGCAAGTACCTGGGACAGCGCACCAAGACGGTGATGCTGGTATTCAGCATCATACTCCTGCTGCTGGTGGGAACGGTATTCGTATACAGCCCGGCCCTCATCCTGGGCGACATCGCCGGGGACGGAACACGTGGCTCCATCATGCTGTGGGTGGGCATCATCTTCCTATATTATATTATAGCGACGCTGCTGCCCATTGACAAGCTCATCGGCAAGGTGTATCCGCTGTTTGCCGTCGCGCTGCTGTTCATGGCGGTGGCCCTGATGGTGTGCCTGTTCACCAAGTGGCCCTCGCTGCCGGAATTCTGGGATGGCTTAAGCGGTTGGAGTGAGCAGGCCGGCGTGAAGAACCAGCCCATCTTCCCTTGCCTTTTCATCACCATTGCTTGCGGTGCTATTTCTGGCTTCCACGCCACGCAGAGCCCGCTGATGGCCCGTTGCATTACCAACGAAAAGTTGGGTCGTCCGGTGTTTTACGGTTCTATGATTACGGAAGGTCTGGTGGCCCTCATCTGGGCGGCCGTGTCTTCCTGGTTCTTCTTCGACGGCGGCGCCGCTACCGTGGGCTCCGACATGTCGGCCGCCGCTCCTACGGTGGTGACCAAGGTGTCCGAGGCCTGGCTGGGCCTGCTGGGTGGCATCCTGGCCATCCTGGGCGTGGTGGCTGCCCCTATCACTTCCGGTGACACCGCTTTCCGCAGCGCCCGCCTCATCATCGCCGACTTCCTCCACCTGGAGCAGAAGGCTATCGGCAAGCGCCTCATGGTGGCCGTTCCGCTCTTTGTGGGATCGGCCTTCCTGCTGTGGTACAACATTGCCGACGCCAACGGCTTCAACACCATCTGGCGCTACTTCGGCTGGAGCAACCAGACCCTGGCCGCCTTTATGCTCTGGACCGCCACTATCTACCTGTACAAGTCCAAAGGCTCCTGCTATTACCTGATCACCCTGCTGCCGTCCCTGTTCATGACCGCCGTCTGCGTCACGTTCATCCTCATCGACAAAACCGGCTTCCGTCTGCCGCAGACGCTGGCGCCGTGGATCGGCATCGGCACGTTTGTAGTGGCTGCGGTGCTGTTCTATATATGGCGTGGCAAGCAACCCCCTGTGCGTGAATAACTGATAATTAAATAGATATGCTCCACTCTGAAAGAGGCCTATATGTGGCCCATTCACAGAACGGTCCCATCTCGCTCACCGGCAAGATGGCTTGCCGTCACGGACTCATCGCCGGTGCTACCGGTACCGGTAAGACCGTCACTCTGCAGGTGCTGGCCGAAACCTTCTGCCAGGCCGGCGTGCCGTGCTTTATGGCCGATATGAAGGGAGACCTCTCCGGTATCTCCCAGGCCGGCAAGCTGAGCGGCTTCATCGAGAAGCGCCTGCCGGAGTTCGGCATTGCCGATCCCCAGTTCCAGAGCTGTCCCGTGCGCTTCTTCGACGTCTACGGTGAGCAGGGCCACCCCATGCGCAGCACCATTTCCCGGATGGGTCCGGAGATGCTGGGCCGCCTGATGGACCTGAACGAGACCCAGACCGGCGTGCTGAACATCGTCTTCAAAATTGCCGATGACAACGGCCTCCTCCTCGTCGACCTTAAGGACCTTCGCGCGATGCTCAACTTCGTGGGGCAGAACGCGGCGGAATACACCACCCAGTACGGCAACGTGACATCGGCCTCGGTGGGCGCTATCCAGCGCGCATTGCTGGCCCTGGAGAACCAGGGAGCTGAAAAATTCTTTGGCGAACCGGACTTCGATATTTATGATCTCCTGCAGTGCGAAGGCGGCAAGGGTATCATGAACGTGCTGGCGGCCGATAAACTGATGCTGCAGCCCAAGCTCTATTCCACTTTCCTGCTGTGGCTGCTTTCCGAACTCTACGCTACGCTGCCCGAGGTAGGGGAGATGGATTTGCCCAAACTGGTGTTCTTCTTCGACGAGGCCCACATGCTGTTCGAGGGCACTTCCAAGGCACTCACGGACAAGATTGAGCAGGTGATCCGCCTCATCCGTTCCAAGGGCGTGGGCATCTACTTCATCACCCAGAGCCCCACGGACATTCCTTCCAACATCCTGGGCCAGTTGGGCAACCGCGTGCAGCACGCTCTGCGCGCCTACACGCCGCAGGACCAGAAAGCCGTGAAGGTGGCGGCCGATACCTTCCGCCCCAACCCCGCCTTCAAGACCTACGACACCCTGCTGGAGCTGGGTACCGGCGAAGCCCTGGTGTCCTTCCTGGACGAAAAGGGCACCCCCGCTATGGTGGAGCGTGCCAAGATTCTCTTCCCGCTGAGCCAGATTGGCGCCATCACGGAAGACCAGCGGGCCAATCTGATTAAGCGCAGCCGCCTGTACGGCCGCTACGACCATCCCATTGACCGCGAAAGCGCCTATGAACTGATTACCAAGGCCACCGAAGAAGCCGAACGCCAGAAGGCCGAAATGGAAGCTGCCGCCGCTGCTGAAAAGGATGCCGCCATCAAGGCCAAGGAGGCCGAGAAGGCTGCCAAGGCCAAGAAGCCCGGCATCGCCTCCAAGGTACTCAAGAGCGTGCTCACCGCCGTTACCGGCGTGGCCGCTGCTGTCGCCGCCGATGCCGTTACGGCCAAAGTGACGGGCAAAAAGACCAACTCCAAGACTTCCACCGGCGAAAAAATGGTGAAACGCGCCACCAAGAGCGCCGCCACCACCGTCACCCGCGAACTCACGCGCTCCATTCTGGGAAATTTGATGAAATAAGCTGCCCAAATCAAGTGTAAGTATGAATAAAAGTATTTTCCTCCCAACGTTGGTTTTCATACTGATGACATCATGTTCCGTAAAAGAAGAGATGGCATCTTTTACCTCTTCTGATTATTATTTCGCTAATTCCGTAACGAAGGGGGTGGGGATTGCCACGGATTCTTATTGCGTGACGCCCGGCATGATAATGGAGTATATCAAAACGACAAGTAAAGACAGTTTGTCAATAGTATCTGTTTTGCCATATCCGACCGAAGATAATCCTGCTTTTTATGTGGTAAATTTTGAGAACGGTTTTAAAGTGTTTCCCTCTGATTCAAGGTTTGGCTTAGAACTGATTAGCGGCGAAACGGATAACCTTGATCTTTCAGTTAAAACAAAGAATCGTGGTTTTAATATATGGATTGAAGAGCTTCAATCCCAGATTCTCACAGCAAAGGATAATGTATCAGCTGATCCTACGGTAGATTATTCCAGTATATGGAATTCTTTCAAGAATTCATCACTTGATGCTAATCAGTTAGAATCATTATCACATGAAGTAAGAAACAGAGATTATCTCCCTCCGGATATGCTATGGGCAAAGATAAAGATTTCCAATAGTGTTTCAACAACCGTTATGACCGATATCGGACATCTTCTTCAGACCAAGTGGGGGCAGGGTAATCCTTGGAATGTCAGTCTCCCGGATGTAGGTGGGGATAGGTGGATTACAGGTTGTGTGGCAGTGGCCGTCGCACAAATCCTTTATTATTTTAACCAGTCTTTGGATTTACCTTCGGGCCTTTATCATTCCCTGGATGTGGTCAGTACACCTCTTTCTCCATTATCTTATTATGGCCCTAACTATTATAACGTCAATCTGAATCGGGGCAATTTTGTTTTCAATTCGTCCCGTTGGGGCAGCATGCCTTTGGATTCTTTGTCCGGAACCACTACCGGATATCGGTATGTGTCGGATTTAATGTTGGATGTCGGGCAAAGATTGGGGATGCATTATAGTTCTTCTTTAAGTGTCGTTACAGCAGACAGCAATGGTTTCATTAATATTGCTCCTTGTAAACTTTCTTATTCATGGAGTAGTTTTTCTGATACATATGGTATTCGGAATGTTCTGTATTCCCTTAAATATCATGACTCTCCAGTAATTGTTTCCGCAACGATAAACAACACAAGTTTGGGACATACATGGGTTATTGATGGATTTAGGGCAACGAAGGTTACTACTTTTGAGAAATATGGTTGGTACCCAGCCAGTATTATTCCTCCTCAGATTACAGTTTATGACACCAAAACCACAAGCGAACTGATTGCTCTTTACGGAGAGTTTTATGGTGGAATGCAAGTTGAGGAAAATCATCATACCTCCATTGAGAACTATTATAAAATGAATTGGGGGTATGACGGAGAACATGACGATTATTTGTATCTTGTTGGTGTCAACGCCTCTTGGGACGGGTTTAATACCAATAAAGTAATTCACTATGATTTGTCACCGTCAGAGTTCAATATTCCTTAGGATAATTGGGGTGCTTTCTTTATTTTGCTTTTATCCGGCTGGTTCCTGCACAAGAGTGACAGATCTCAAACCGGAGGGCGAAGGGAATATAGTGGTATATTGTATATTGACCAGAGATGCATTCCAAACTCTATTTTTATCTATGACCGATATTTCGACAGAGGAGGCCATGAATGGGCTGAAAGAAGCCAAGATCTCCTTGTTTGACGAAACGGAATCCACGAATGTGGGCTCGTTTGTGTGCGATGGTGACGGTAGCTGGTCTATGGGTTATCTTCCCGTATTCGGTCATGAGTATAGATTGATAATAGTACTTCCCGGAAGGGACTCTGTTACTGCGCGTACGACCATGCCAGCATCTTTGTGTTTGAAACATATTCTTCATGATTACGCCTACGAGCCACCTTATTGGCATCAACGGCCTCCATACGATGAGGAGGATTCTACCGGCTTTTTTGAAAACGGAATTAAGTTTCCTATCTCGAGCCTGCCGAAAGGGCCTATATGGGTCATGGGAATGAATTACGATGCTGATTCACGCCAGCATGTCATGGCCGACAAAATAGCCACCAGCCTCTATTCTGTAGATGGGTTCAATGTGACAGGAGAGAGTTATCATTTCAAGGATATATTTGGTTATGAGCCCATTCACTGGCATGACCCTGAATTCCCAGGATATGGCAGGTTTGTTCCTAGTCTGGATAACGGTCACACTTTATACAGGTATGTAGAGGGCCATCCACTGCATAAGCAATGCCTGCGAATTCTCAGTGTGGAAGAGGGGGAAAGATATGCCGATGACCGTGACAACTGTTTCTCCATTTCGGGATCCTTTTCCGGTAATTATTTGTTTCATGACAAACCATCCCCGACTGATGGTTATCTGTTATTCATGGCTCCCTCCATGGAATATGACCGGTTTTTGAAGGAAATAATTATTTATGAAGAGCGAGTACTTAATTCTACAGATTATTCAGTTATATTTGATCGGGAGAATTTGTATACCAATATAACTAATGGAACGGGTATTTTTGGTGCCAAGGTAGAGCAAGTAGAACCTTGGAACAGGGAAGTTCTTTACGAAAAATTTAAGCCCTGAATGAGGATTATCCGATTATCGCTTAGTTGCGTCATGTTTTTTTTGACGGTTTTTTCCATTAGGGCACAAGAGATGGAAAAAACGGATTCTTTGCATCATTCTATCATCGTGTCAGAGAATCGCATGTTTCTCTCCGTTGGCAGAATTGTGACCTGGAAAGAAAACATGCTCGCTGTCACCTCTCCTCTTGGCGAGGGTGATCCTCTTCGCTGGATACAAACCCTACCTGGAGTTATGACGGGGGCTGATGGGACAAATACTGTCTTTGTTCGGGGTGGCAATATTAGCGGGAATCTTATAACGATAGACGGCGTCCCGGTTTATGGGTACTCCCATCTGCTGGGACTTACGACCATCATCTCGCCGGATGCCATATCCAGTGTTTCATTCGCAAAAGGAGGATTTGGCGGGAAGCAGGGAAACTTTACATCTTCTCATATTGAGATAATGTCATCTCGCCCCAGCCCATCCTCGATACAAGGGTCCGTTTCCATCAATACGTTTCTTTTGGGTGCGAATGTGCAAGGAGGTATTGGCAAGAAACTATCCTTTAATGTGGCTGGACGGATTTCTCCGCTACAATGGGAGTATCGAGCTATTCGAGGCTTGTTGAAAAATGCTTGGGCCAATCTTGATGATTTTAAGGTAGGAGTATATGATTTGTATGGAACCGCCGCTTATCAGTTTGATTCCAAAACCTGGTGTTCCGTGTCAAGTCTCTTTACTCAAGACAGTTACTCTTATTTCACCCAGGACAATTCATATGAGCAAATAGGATGGCGAAACCATTTGGGAATCTTCCGTTTTCACAGGTCCACAAGCGCTGCTGATTGGGATATCTCCGCCTCCTACAACTCTTATGAGGGCCTCCAATTGCAAGATAAGCAGTATCGGGGAAAAGACAATCATTTTTCTCTAATATCCACTTTGCGGGAGATAACCTTGTCTGGTGATGCCCGTATTCCTATGGGACGGCTATTAGAATTGAAGTGCGGAACGAAAGCACAGATGGCTTCTTTTGCTCCTGGCTCGGTTGGCGAAGTTATAGACAAAAGGCTTTCTTTTTTGTCAAGTACTTATTTGCAGGGCGTTTTTTCTTGGGATTCGTTGGAAATAGAAGGGACTGTCCGCGGGAATTTGTTCAAGTCTAATACCTGGTTCATTCGCCCTGATTTTAATTTTATGGCAAAATGGTCCATTCTCAAGTCTTTTTCTCTCGAGGCAACGTTTGATTATATGAGTCAGTTTTATCACTCGTTGGAGGGGTTACCCCTGGGCTGGTCAGTTGATATGATAGTACCTTCATCGGCTCTGGTTCCTGAAGAGAAGATGCTTCAAGGATATGTGGGGACTGAGTTTTGCTCAGGTCCAAACCGAATACTGGCCGGAGTGTATGTGAAAAGACAGGAGAATTTAGTGTATTATAAAAACGCCAAGTCCTTTTTTTCAACATCTTTTGCAGGGTGGGAAACACAAGTGGACATCGGTAATGGAATCTCTTATGGCGCAGAACTCTTGTATGAATACCAAGGAAAAGATTTTTATGCCAGGATTTCGGCTACTCTTTCAAAGGCGACACGTGAGGGCTTTCTTCTCATAAATGACGGAAAGCCTTTCCATGCTCCTTTTGATCGTGGCATTGTTGTCAATTCATCTGCGGAATGGAGAGGAATTCGTCTGTCATTTATCTATCAAGGCGGTAATTGGGTAAATGGACGCGGGGAGCAGTATCAACTGCCATCTTTGGATGGTGAAATGGTACCATTGATGTACTATGAATCTGTGAATAATCATCAGATGCCTCCTGTCATTAGATTGGATATCTCTTATAGCCGAAAATGGCGAAAAGATCGTTTAACCCATGCCTTGCAATTGGGCGTCTGTAACTTATTAAACCGATTCAATCCCTATACGGTATATTACGATACAATAGACGAAACATGGAAAGAATTAGCCCTGCTGCCCATCCTTCCCAATTTCAGTTATCGCTTTTGTTTTTAGTTGACAGCTACAACCCTTTGGCTTTAGCCTCGTCCCAGATGGCATCCATTTGGGCGAGGCTTAAGTCTTTGAAGGAGATGCCTTTGCGAAGGGTCTGTTCCTCCAGGTAAGTGAAGCGCCGGCGGAACTTTTCGCTGGAGAGGTTCAGCGCCTTTTCGGGGTCCACGCCATAGAGGCGGGCGGCGTTGATGACGGCGAAGAGCAGGTCTCCGAACTCCATTTCCAGTTCATCGGCCGATGCTCCGGCAGCGGCCTCGGTCACTTCGGCCACCTCTTCCTGCACTTTGTCCCACACGTCTTCCTTCTTCTCCCAGTCGAAGCCGCAGCCGCGGGCCTTTTCCTGCATGGCGAGGGCCTTGAGCAGGGCGGGCATTGCCTGGGGAATACCGGCCATCACGCGCTTGTTGCCGCCTTTTTCCTTGGCTTTCACCAGTTCCCAGGTATCAGCAATCTCCTTGGCGGTGGTCTCTTTCCCGGCATCCGGGCCGAAGACGTGCGGATGGCGGAACACCATCTTGTCGCAGATCTTGTCAATAGAATCGGCAATGTCAAAGGCGCCTTCCTCCTGGCCGATGCGGGCATAGAACACCATATGGTACAGCAGGTCGCCGATTTCTTTGGCGGTGGCCTGCCGGTCTCCCGCGATGATGGAGTCGCTGAGCTCGTACACCTCCTCTTCGGTGAGGCGGCGGATGGAATCAAAGGTTTGCTCGGCGTTCCAAGGACACTTTTCCCGCAGGGCGTCCATGATGTCCAGGAGCCGGCCGAAAGCCTCCAGCTTTTCTTCTCTGGTGTGCATGTTTTCTTATTTGCAAAGGGCGTCTATCACACTCTGGGCCTGTGCTTTTGAGGTGAAGCTGAACGAATTGTACTGGGCGTCTTCCAGGCAAATCACCATGGCACCCATGAGGTCGGCATTACCGTCGTACCACTGGGAAGCGTGCCAGTTGGGTTTGAGATGGGGCTTGCGGAAAGCGTCTTTATCCAGCTGGCCCAGCAGCGTGCCGGGAAGCATCAGCTTGTGGGCCACGTTCCGGAACTTCTGGCAGCGCATGTCGTCGCAGCGTTCGGCGCCGATGAGGGCGGGCAGGCTGCGCCAGTCGGCGGCATCGGCCTGCACAATGCGGAAGCTGTCGTCCACGGCGGCAATGATGACGTACTTTTCACCCACTTCCGGATAGCCGGGATGCGCGGCTTCAGTTTCGTCGTCGTAGCCGTCGAATTCGTTATCGTCATCTTCTTCGCTGTCGCCGAAGAAAATGGACATGTCTGTCCCACGGCGTTCGGGAGCGGTGTAATCGTCTTCCCCTACCTCCTGTTCGGCTTCTTCGTCTATCCAGCTTTGCATGAGGGGACTTTCTTTTTCGATGGCCTTTTCCCTCCACTCCCAGGCTTTGTCTTCCTCTCCTTCCCTGTTATAATAATAGTATAGGATGGCACAGGCGTCGGGGTAATCTTCGGAGAGGGCTTCCAGCGTGGCGATGGTTTCGGCATCTACCTGGTCGTTTTCCACTTTGTCTACGCAGACGTGGAAGGTGCAGTCCGGGTCTCCCAGTTCCATGCCTTCTTTCCAGATGGCCAGGGCCTTTTCCGGTTGGGGAGTACCGTTGGGGGTGGAAGAGCCGTTGTAATAGCACAGGCCCAAAATCTCTAGGACATTCTTGTTGCCTGCTTCGTAAGCGCTTAGCAGTAGCGGGAAGGCCATCTGCTCATTTTCGGTGAGGCCGTTCCAGCCATAATACCAGGCCTGGCCCATGTAGCCCACGGCCATGGCATACTGTTCCAGGCAGTCTTGGGGCTTTCCGTTGTCAAGATAGATTTGCACAACTTTCTTGGCAAACTCTAATTCATTTCCGTTTTCTTCGTCAAACTGGTTCAGCAGTTCCTGGATGAGGTCATATGCTTTGCTGTTGTCCATGGCGGCAAGGTATTAAGGGTTATCTTTACAAAAATAATGAAAATTCTTCATCTTTACTATAGCAATCTTAAGTAGAAATAAGGCCTAATACCACTTAAGATCGTCGGCAGTGACGATCTTAGGTTGTTTTTACGGGTTTTTCCACTTAAGATTTTTTTACTAACTTTACAGAGAATCTAACCGCACCTATGCCCAAACCTGCCGGCATATTCTCTTTTTTTGCCTCCCTGTACCGGGACGGGTTCCGCAATATGACCTGGGGGAAGCCCCTGGTGTGGCTCATCGTGCTCAAACTTATCATCCTGTTTGGCATCCTTCGTGTTTTCTTCTTCAAGCCGGCCATGAGCGGGCTCACGGAGGAGGAAAAGAGCGAAAAGGTGGGTGCCGCCCTGACTCAACCACATAACACAGATACACTGAACATTTTAACCGATTAAGCTATGGACGTAGTAATCTGGTCGCGCATCCAATTTGCGATGACGGCCGCCTACCACTGGCTGTTTGTCCCGCTCACCCTGGGCCTGGCCCTGGCGATGGCGGTGATGGAGACCCTCTATGTGGTGAAGAAAGACCCGTTCTGGAAGAAAGCCGCCCAGTTCTGGATCAAGCTCTTCGCCATCAACTTCGCCGTGGGCATTGCCACCGGCATCATCCTGGAGTTTGAGTTCGGCACCAACTGGAGCAATTATTCCTGGATGGTAGGCGACATGTTCGGCGCACCGCTGGCCATCGAAGGCATCCTGGCCTTCTTCATGGAAGCCACGTTCTTTGCCGTGATGTTCTTCGGCTGGAACAAGGTGAGCCCCAAGTTCCATCTGGCTTCTACCTGGCTCACGGGTATCGGCGCCACCATCAGCGCCTACTGGATTCTGGTGGCCAACGGCTGGATGCAGAACCCCGTAGGTACCACTTTCAACCCCGATACCGTGCGTAGTGAGATGGCATCGGCCGCCGCCTTTTGGGAGGTGATTTCCAATCCCGTGGCGGTGAGCAAATTCTGCCACGCCGTCACCAGCGGCTGGGTTACCGGTGGCATCTTCGTGGTGGGCGTAAGCGCCTGGTACTTGCTGAAGAACCGTCACGTGGAGTTTGCCAAAAAGAGTATGCTGGTGGGCGCCATCGTGGGCCTTGTGGGCTCCGGTGCCGTGATGTTGTCCGGAGACTCCTCCGGCGTACACGCGGCGGAATTCCAGCCCATGAAGCTGGCGGCGGCCGAGGGCCTGCAGGACGGAGGCAACGGCGCAGCCTTTACCATCGTCCCGGGCATCAAGATTCCCAAGATGCTGTCCATCCTGGCCACACATGACATCAACGGCTTTGTGCCCGGCATCAACGACATCCTGAACGGTTACACGGACAACGACGGCAACGTGGTGCCTTCCGTGGCCGAAAAGATGGCGATGGGCCGCCGCGCGCTGGACGCCCTGGCGGTGTACCGCGAAAACGACGATCCCACCGTAAAGGCCGATGCCCTTACGATACTGAACGCCAACGTGCAGTATATGGGCTACGGCCATCTGGAAAAGCCCGAAGACGTGGTGCCCCCCGTGGGGGTGGTGTTCTGGGCCTTCCGCTTCATGATTGGTCTGGGCATGCTCATCGCCCTGGTGCTGCTCCTGGCCCTCATTGGCGTGTGGAAAGACAAGCTGGGCGCCTGGACGTGGCTGCTGTGGGCCGCCATCGCGTGCATCCCGCTGGCGTACATCTGCGGCCAGAGCGGCTGGGTTGTGGCCGAAGTGGGCCGTCAGCCCTGGACCATCCAGGGCCTGCTGCCCGTGAACGTGGCTATCTCCAGCCTCAGCGCCGGAGCTGTCAAGACCACCTTCTTCGTATTCCTGGCCGTGTTCGCCCTGTTCCTGGCCATTGAAATCCGCATTATGATCCGTGCCATCCATAAAGGTCCCGAACTATGAGTTACGAATTCTTACAAAACTACTGGTGGTGCCTGATTGCCCTGCTGGGCGGTCTGCTAGTGGCCCTGATGTTTGTGCAGGGCGCCAACCTGCACCTGGGGAACCGTGTGCTCAGCGATACCCAGAAGCGGATGATTCTTAACTCTACCGGCCGGAAATGGGAACTCACGTTCACCACGCTGGTTACCTTTGGCGGCGCTTTCTTCGCCTCCTTCCCGCTGTTCTACAGCACCAGCTTCGGCGGTGCCTACTGGGTATGGGTGCTGCTCCTGATTACCTTCGTGTTCCAGGCCGTGGCCTACGAGTTCCAGAACAAGAAGGGCAACCTGCTGGGTGTAAAGGGCTTCCGCATTGCCCTCATGGCCAACGGCCTGCTGGCTCCCTTCCTGGTGGGCACGGCGGTGGGCACCTTCTTCACGGGCTCGGACTTCACGGTGAACAAGGTGGCCATCACGGATCCTTCGGCCCCGGTCATCAGCACCTGGGGCAATGGCTGGCATGGCCTGGAAGCCCTGGGACAGTACCACGCCATCCTGCTGGGCTGCACGGTAATGCTCCTGGCCGCCATTCTGGGTGCGCTTTATGTCCTTAATAATATAGAGGACGAAGGCATTCACGCACAGATGCGCCGTGCCGTAAAGCTTGCTATCGGCCCGTTCCTCTTTTTCTTCCTGTCCTGGACGGTGATGCTGCTCACCAAGAAGGGATTTGCGGTAGATCCTGAAGGGGTTGTTTTTCTGGAACCCTTCAAGTATCTCCACAACCTGCTGGCCATGCCGGCGGTGCTGGTGATGCTGCTGGTGGGTGTGGTGCTAGTGCTGTACAGCATTTGGCAGGGGGCATTCACAGAGTCCCGCAAGGGCATCTGGTTCGCCATGCCCGGCACCGTGCTGGTGGTGATGAGCGTGTTCTTCCTGGCCGGCTTCAACAACACGGCCTACTACCCTTCCTGCACGGACCTGCAGAGCTCCCTCACCATCCGCAACAGCTCTTCCAGCTACTTCACCCTGCAGGTGATGTCCTGGGTATCCCTGCTGATTCCTTTTGTGGTAGCCTACATCGCCTACGCCTGGCATCAGATGGACCGCAAGAAGATTACGGCCGAAGAAATCATGGAGGAAGAGCACAAATATTAGCCTGGCGAGTGCTTTCGGCGTAATCTTAACTTGCCACAGGCCTAAAAACGAACTAAGATCGTCAGTACTGACGATCTTAGTCTGTATAAGGGCGTAAAACACGTTAAGATTGCATCTTACCGCAGCACCTGGGTGAATACCGGGGCCTGGCCGTCCAGGGCGAGGACGTAGACCTTGATGGAGCCGGGGTTATCCACGTTGTTGGCGGTGAAGATGTATTCCATACCGCCTTCTACGTTGCGGGCGGCCACTTCGGCGGCTTTGGCGTGAATCATGGGATAGTCGCCCACGGCGGCGTCAAAGATGGCCGATTCTTCCTCACTCACAGCGTGTGCCTCCCCGAACGGGGCGGGCTTGGCGTATTCGCCGGCGATGTAGCCGTTCTCCTTGAGGAAGCGGTCTACCTCGGTGGGCATGGCTTCGATGCGGGCGGTGCGTACGCCGTAACCGGGCAGGATTTCGGCCTCGGGGAACTTGGCCGCCAGGTCACGGGTGGAAGAATCCAGTCCGCCGCTGCCGAAGGTGCAGAAGGGGACTACCTTCTTGCCGTTGAGGTCGATGTTTTCCAGCAGGGTCTTCACGGGCGGGGCATAGGTGCCGAACCAGATGGGATAACCCAGGAAGATGACGTCGTAGGCGCTTAAATCGGCCTTGACGGGTTCAATCTCCGGGAGGATGCCCTGGGCCATTTCTTCCTGGCAGCGGGCGATGGTGGCGCCGAAGTCACCGTCGTAGGGGTTCACGGCAACCACTTCTTCCATGT
This sequence comes from Bacteroidales bacterium, assembly GCA_017509685.1. Classification (GTDB taxonomy): domain Bacteria; phylum Bacteroidota; class Bacteroidia; order Bacteroidales; family UBA932; genus Cryptobacteroides. The sequence goes on along the minus strand of JAFWPA010000042.1, from coordinate 21,550 downwards.
CGGCGTTCAGGGCCTGTGCGAAGGCTTCGGCCACGGCTTTGGTGGTGCCGTTCTGGGAATAATAGAGCACGAGGGCTTTCTGGGGCTTGTTCTGGCCGCAGGAGACGGCCAGCAAAATGGCAGCAAGTGTCATAATCCGTTTCATATCTAAGATGTTTTGAGTTTGGCTTTTACGGCGTAATAGCTGGGACGGGAGCCGAAGCCCGCGGCCTCGATGGCTTCTCCCAGGGTGGCGTCGGGGTTCTCCCGCAGATAGGTGTCCACATAGGCCATCCGCAGGCGGTTTACATAGGCAAAGAAACCGCCCAGGTCGCTTTTTACCAGGGCCGATATATAAGTGCGGTTGTAGCCGCAGCGTTCGGCCACCTCGTGCAGGGTGAGGTGCGGGTCCTGGAAGGCCTGCTGCTCCTCCACCACCGTGCGGATGGCAGAGAGCATCTCCTCCTTCTTTTTCTTGGAGATGGCGCGTTTGTAGACGTGTTCGGTAGCATCGGCCGATTCTTCATCCTCGGCCCGAAGACTGCGGTGCGGGTTCAGGGCGGTGATCAGCAGAAGGACGGCCGATATGCCGATGAGCAGCATGATCACGGCCATCACCGCCGGGCTGTCCAGCAGGGACCCAGTCCAGCAGAGGATGACGTTGATTACAATCAGCACTACCCATGCGCGGGCCTGGAGCACGGGGAAATCGGCCGGATTGGAATAATCGTCGGAATCGAAGCGGCCGGCCCATACGCGCACTACGGCCACCGAGGTGAAGCATACGCCCGAAATCAAAAGACCCAGGATGTGCAGAATGAAGGTTTCCACGGTGTCGTCTCCCATCTGGTCTCCGGGGATGATGGCCAGCACCAGCGCGGCCAAAAGCGCCAGACCCACCGGAATGCCGGCGATGACCGTGGGCCACTGCCACTTTTTCCATTCCATCACACTGCCGAAGTAGGAGAACAGGATAAGGGTGAAGTGATACAGCGTTACGGGCAGGAAGTAGATTCTCACCAGGAACCAGGCGTCGGCGCTCTCCGGATGAAACACATAGGGCAGCAGGCAGATGGCGCTGAGCCAGGCCGCCGTCACATACGGACGGCCGGGGTAGTAGTACCGCGGATTCCGGTTGTACGGCGCGCACATATGGAACCACCGCACCGCCGCGCACACCAGGCTGGTGGTCACATAGACCGCCGCCGCCAGGCCGCAAAGATATGTGAGCGTAAGTGGCACTACTTGCTGCAATTAGCAGCACAAATTTACGAAAAAAAAGGAGTTTACGGCACACAAGGCCAGGCTTTACGGCGAGGAGTACTACTGGACCACCTTCTACCACGCCACCTGGAACTACCACCTCCCGGTGGGTGTCCAGGCCTTCATCATGAAGTCTGACAAGGTGCTGTACCGTATTGGCGACGGCTCCACCGTCCCCGCCGGCAAGGCGTACTATCTGAAGTAGATTCTTTGCTGCGTCCTGAATGACCACTGCCACCAACCATCCCGGTTTGGCGGCAGTTTTTTGTGATGATTGTTTGAATAATCGGAATTATTCGTAACTTTGCAGTGGAATCGTCGCAGGGAATTCGCGAGGAAGGGATGACAACCCTCTCAAGGAAACTTGATTCGAGCCCTAAAGTCAGCGTCCCAGGCTGGCTTTATTTTTTCCCCTTATTGGCCGTAATACAGTACTGTCACGACCGTTGCGTTGAATGCAAATATATAAAATGTTGCGGAAGGGTATTGTTATGCACGTGTGCTAACATATTCAATATCAGCACTTTAATTATTTTTCTTGACCCCGCCGGGGATCAAGAAAAAAACTTATATACCTGATAATCAGCACTTTACGCCATGAGCGCCTGCGGCAGAGACTCCCGGAAACCGGCAATCTCAAAAAAATCACTATCTTTGTAGGCTTAAACACAATTGCAACATGGCAGAGAATACATTGCTGGAGAAGGTCCTGAGCCTGCAGGACAAATATAAGAAGCTGGAAGAGCAACTGGCCGATCCTGAGGTCATTGCCGACATGAAGAAGTTCGTCCAGCTGAACAAGGACTACAAGGAGCTGCAGCCTATCATTGCCGCCGGCCTGGAATACAAGCGCCTGGTGGATGAGCTGGCGCAGGCCAAGGACATCCTCATGAACGAGAAAGACGAGGACCTCAAGGAGATGGCCAAGGAAGAGATTGCCGATATTGAGCCGAAACTCCCGGAGATGGAGCAGAACATCAAGCTCCTGCTGATCCCCGCCGATCCCGACGACAGCAAGAACGCCATGGTGGAAATCCGCGGCGGCACCGGCGGTGACGAAGCCGCCATCTTCGCCGGAGACCTCTTCCGTATGTATCAGCACTTTGCCGAAAGAAGAGGCTGGAAGTTGGAAATCTCCGACCAGGCACCCGGTACGGCCGGCGGTTTCAAGCAAATTGTGTTCAAGCTTTCCTCTGCCAACGACGGCGTGTACGGCGTGATGAAATACGAATCCGGCGTGCACCGCGTGCAGCGTGTTCCCCAGACAGAGACGCAGGGCCGCATCCAGACATCGGCCGCCTCCGTAGCCGTTTTTCCGGAAGCCGGCGAGTTTGATATCGAGCTCAATCCCGCCGATATCCGCAAGGACCTCTTCTGCGCATCGGGTCCCGGCGGACAGGGCGTGAACACCACCTATAGTGCCGTGCGCCTTACCCACATCCCTTCCGGCATTGTGGTGCAGTGTCAGGAGGAACGCTCCCAGCTGAAGAACCTGGACCGTGCCATGGAAGAGCTCCGCACCCGTCTGTACAACATGGAGCACCAGAAGTACCTGGACGGCATTGCCGCCAAGCGCAAGACCATGGTTTCCACCGGTGACCGCAGCGCCAAGATCCGCACCTACAACTACCCGCAGGGCCGCGTAACGGACCACCGCATCGGCTGGAGCATGTACAATCTGCCCGTCTTTATGGACGGTGACATCCAGGAGTGCATTGACCAACTGCAGATAGCCGAAAACGCCGAACGTCTTAAAGAAGCAGGGGAGGACGCATAATGCCACGCAACAGAGAAGAAGTAAAGGCCCTGGGCCGCAGGACCGTCTACAGCAAGACCTACAACCCCGGTGTACTGGAAACCTTCGAGAACCAGCACCCGGACAATGATTATTGGGTACGTTTCAACTGCCCCGAATTCACCACCCTGTGCCCCATCACCGGCCAGCCGGACTTTGCCGAAATCCGCATTTCCTACGTTCCGGACAAAAAGATGGTGGAAAGCAAGAGTCTCAAACTGTACCTGTTCAGTTTCCGTAACAACGGCGACTTCCACGAGGACTGCGTGAACACCATCATGAAAGACCTGGTGAAACTGATGGACCCCAAATACCTGGAAGTCACGGGTTTCTTCACCCCCCGCGGCGGCATCTCCATCTACCCCTTCGCAAATTACGGCCGTCCCGGCACCAAATGGGAGAAGTTGGCCGAAACCCGCCTCTTCAATCACGAATAGGCCCGCCGCGCTGCAATCTTAAGTTGCTACAGGCCCAAAAACGAACTAAGATCGTCACTACTGACGATCTTAGTCTGTATTTAGCCGAAATACTACTTAAGATTGCATGCAGGGACTCAACCTTTATACGGCCGGAAGGCCACGCAGGCATTGTGGCCGCCGAAGCCGAAGGAGTTGGACAGGCCCAGGGTGAGGTCTGTTTTGACCGCTACGTTGGGGGTGTAGTCCAGGTCGCATTCCGGGTCCGGGGTGTCCAGATTGATGGTGGGCGGGCAAATGCCGTCCCGCAGCGCCAGGATGGTGGCGATGGCTTCTGCGGCACCGGCGGCGCCGAACATGTGGCCGGTCATGGACTTGGTAGAGGAGATGTGGGCCTTGTAGGCGAAGTCTCCCAGGGCGGTCTTGCAGGCCAGGGTTTCGGCGAGGTCATTCAGATGCGTGCCCGTACCGTGTGCGTTGATGTAAAGATTGTCCTTGGAAGGGTCGAAGTGGGCTTCTTCCAGAGCGTCCTTGATGGAACGGGCCTGGGTGCTGGCGTCGGGGCGGGGTGCCGTGGCGTGGTAAGCGTCGCAGGTGTTGCCGTAGCCCACAATCTCGCCGAAGATGGTGGCGCCGCGCGCCAGGGCGTGGTCCAGGGATTCCAGGATAATCACCGCGGCGCCGTCTCCCATCACAAAGCCCTGACGGTTCAGGTTGAAGGGCAGGGAAGAGTACTTGGGATCCGTGGCGCGGGTGAGGGCCTTGGCGTTGTAGAAACCGGCCACACCCAGCGGAATGGTGGCGTGCTCACTGCCGCCGGCGATAATGGCGTCCGCATAACCATGACGGACGGCGCGGAAAGCCTCGCCGATACAGTGGCTGGAAGTGGCGCAGGCCGTCACAATGTCCAGGCACGGTCCTTTGGCCTGGTGCTTGATGGCCACGTGCCCGGCGGCGATGTTGGAAATCATGGTGGCGATGAACAGCGGGGAAATCCACTTGCCGGAAGGATCTTCAATCATCTTCATGGTTTCCCGGTACTGTACGTCGAAGCCGCCGATACCGGAGCCTACGTATACGCCCAGGCGGAAGGGATCGATGTTGGCGTTTTCTCCCTCCGTGGAAAGACCGCTCTGCTGCATGGCCTGCCAGGCGGCGGCCATGGCATACAAGGTGAAATTATCCTGTTTGCGGATGAAAGGTTTCTCTATTCCGTATTTTTCTGCGTCAAAATTCTTCACTTTACCGGCGAAAGTCACGGGCATATCCTTGAACTCCTCCACGTAATCGATGCCGCAGCGACCGTTGCACAAGTTGTCCCAGAACGTGTTAACGTCCTGTCCTAAGCAGGAAATGACACCCATACCGGTAATGACCACTCTCTTAGGTTCCATATAAAATATTATCTCATTTCGATTTAACGACTTGCAAAGGTAGTGATTTTTGAGGAAATCCCAAGAATTATGATTAACTTCGCAAGAAGTATTGAGCTTGACTATGCGCACTACGGAACAAGCATCCCATTATGACCATCTGGACCGGATGTCCACGCGGGAAATCCTGCAGGACATCAACGCCGAGGACTGTGCGGTCCCCGTGGCGGTGGCCCAGGCCATTCCGGCCATCGAGGAGCTGGTAGACGGCATTGTGGAGCGCGTACCCCGCGGCGGCCGGGTCTTCTATCTGGGGGCCGGCACTTCGGGCCGATTAGGCATCGTGGATGCCTCGGAGATTCCTCCCACCTATGGAGTGAGCGGCCTTTTCATCGGTCTGATGGCCGGGGGAGACGGCGCCATCCGCACCGCCGTGGAAGGGGCCGAGGACCAGTGGGAGCAAGGTTGGCTGGACCTTCAGCCGTATCATCCTACATCGGCCGATACCCTGGTGGGCATCACCGCCTCCGGCGGAGCACCCTACGTGGTGGGCGCCCTCCGGAAAGCCCGCGCGGCAGGCCTGCTCACGGGCGTTGTCACCAACAACAGCGAGAGCCTCTCCACGGAGGCCGCGCAGGTGACGATGGTCGCCCCGGTGGGCCCGGAATTCGTCACCGGCAGCACGCGCATGAAGTCGGGGACGTCGGCCAAGCTCATCCTGAACATGATCTCCACGGCCGTGATGATACGCCTGGGACACGTTCAGGGCAACAAGATGGTGGACATGCAGCTCACCAACCAGAAACTGGTGGACCGCGGCACCCGTATGATTATGGAAGAGACCGGCATCACGGACTACGAACAAGCCAAAGCCCTGCTGCTCAAATACGGGCAGGTTCGCGCCGCCGTGGATGCCTGGCAAAAACAAGGATAGACTATGTGGCAGAGACAACAGACCCTTTACCTGCTTATTTCGGCCGCCCTGGTCCTGGCCATGTGTTTCGGCACGGCCTACCGGGTGACGGATCCCGACGGCCTCACCGCCGTGAGTTACTGGCAGCTCCAGAAGCCCTATTTCGGTATTCTGCTGGGCATCCTCACCGGCCTGGTGCTGCTGGCGCTGGTCACGTTCAAATCCCTCATCCTGCAGATGCGGCTGTCCAGCCTGGGCGGCATCATCGCATTGGGCATGGAGGGATGGCTGGCCTGGATGTACTTCACCTTCAAGGGCCCCGTCTTCAGCTGGACGGTGATTTTCCCGCTGCTCATCTGCATCAGCAATTTCATGGCGGCGCGCGGATGCTTCCAGGACCAGCTGATGGTAGAGAGCGCCCAACGTATCAGAAACAGAAGAAAAAACAACAAATAAAATCCTAGTACTATGAAACCTACATTACTTGTGCTGGCTGCGGGTATGGGCAGCCGTTACGGCGGACTCAAACAGATGGACGGCCTGGGCCCCAACGGGGAAACCATCATCGACTATTCCATCCACGATGCCGTGGAAGCCGGTTTCGGCAAGGTGGTCTACATTGTCCGTGAATCCTTCAAGGCCGATATGGAAGCGCACGTAAAGCAGAAATACGGCAACGTGAAAACCATTGACGGAAAGCCCCTGGAGTTTGTTTTCGTCACCCAGGAACTGGACAAGATCCCCGCTCCTTTCACCGTGCCCGAAGACCGCGTGAAGCCCTGGGGTACCGCCCACGCCATGCTCATGGCCAAGGACGTGATCCACGAACCCTTCGCCGTGATCAACGGCGACGACTTCTATGGCAAGGAGTCCTTCAAGGTGCTGGGAGACTGGTGCCGCGCCCATGAGAAGACGGAAGGGGAGTACTGCATCATCGGCTTCGAGCTGGAGAACACCCTCAGCGAGAACGGCAGCGTGTCCCGCGGCATCTGCTACTATGACAGCAAGAACATCCTCACCGGCATCGCCGAACACCTGGATATCGCCAAGGAGGCCGACGGCAACGTGTACGGCAACAACTCCGTCACCGGCGAGCAGCATGTGAAGCTGGCCGCCAAGGCCCTGTGCTCCATGAACATGTGGGGTTTCACCCCGGATTACTTCAAAAAGAGCGAGGCCTCTTTCGTCACCTTCCTCAAGGAACACATCACCGAGCCCAAGAAGGAATACTACATCCCTTACGCCGTAGATGTGATTGTGAAGGAAGGCAAGGGCAAGTGCGAAGTCATCGGCACCCCGTCCCACTGGTTTGGCGTCACCTATAAGGAAGACCGTCCCGCCGTGGTGGCCAAGTTCGCCCAGCTGGTGAAGGATGGCGTTTACCCTAGCCCCCTGTACAAATAATGGCCATTCCTCTTCTGAAAAAAGCCCGCAACGTGCGGAATTATGATCTCTATGCCAACCACGCCTGGTATGTGCCGGGCGTGGGTGGCATGTTCGCCCTGTTTGGCTGGTTCCTGGTGGGCACCCTGTTGGGAAGCCTCCTGATCGCTATCCTGGGCATTTTCCTGCCGCCCAAGGTGCTCATCGATTATGGTATGCTGGTAGTGTATCCGCTGTCCTTCATGCCGGCCATGATCTTCGCCGCCGGAAAGAGCCAGCGCAACAGCCTGTTCGAAACCGGTTACAAGCTGGAAAGCAGCCACTTCGGCCCGTTCAAGGCCTGGCAGATCGTCCTCATCACGGTGGCCGTCACCTATGCCACCATGATGGCCGCAGACCTTCCCAACTACCTGAACTACAGGTTCACTTCCTCCATTCCGGCCCTCAGCAGCGCCTATGACAAGTTCGTGGAACTGATGGGTACTATGATGAACGGTCCCTTCTGGAGCACCTTCCTGCTGGCAGCCATCTTCGCCCCCATCTTCGAGGAATGGCTGTGCCGGGGTATGGTCCTGCGCGGTCTCCTCACCAAGATGAAACCCGGATGGGCCATCGTGGTGAGCGCCCTGTTCTTCGCCCTCATCCACATGAATCCCTGGCAGGCGCTCAACGCCTTCATCATCGGCGTCATCATGGGCTATATCTACTACAAGACAGGTTCCCTGTGGCTCACGATGCTCATCCACTTCGTGAACAACGGCACGTCCGTGGTGATGGCCCAGTTCACTTCCTTCGACGAGGACGCCTATTTCATCGACCTGATGGACAAGGGAACCTATGCCGTGCTTTATGTTGTGAGCGTGCTGGTACTTATCGGCTGCTTCTGGGCCTTCAAACGCATTCCGCTCGAGCAGAAACATGGTAACATCGACCCTGTTGAACTTCAAGCAGAAGAATAATGGAAAAGAAAGACAAATGGGCCTGGCTCAAGCGCCGGGACCACAATTACCTCCTGCCCTTCGTGATCATTGTCACGGTGGGGGTGGCCCTGTGGCTCCTGCTTTTCGCGCACAACAGTGTGCTCAACTGGGTGAAAGCCTCCGTTGAGGAAAAGAACCAGGAGGCCGAAATGGCCCGTTTGCAGGCCGAAATCCAGGAAATGGACCGGGAGATTGACAATCTCCGGAACAACAGGGACACCCTGGAAAGTTTCGCGCGGGAGACTTATCACTTCGCCGCCCCCGGGGACGACGTATATATAGTGGAATAGAGCCGGGCGGGGCGCACTGCAAAGTATTATGTTGGTTCAATTCTTCTGCGGGTTTTGAATCCAAAAATAGTCATATTCTTTTGATGCGATATTTAAAGGAAACAAAGTATCGCCGTGGCAGCTATATTCTGATATGGCAGCACATTGTCTAGTCCTTGGATTCTTGTTTTCTTGCCAATTGACCGGCTCTTCAACAAGTTCGCTTCTGGAGGCTGAATAATAATAGAATTTAAAGGGTGTAAAGCGGATTATGTCTTCAGAATCCTTTTCCCATGTGCCGAAGATCACCATGTCCGACAATACCATTTCATAGTATTTGGGTTCGCTTAGCAAGAGTAGTAATTGAGATGTTAAGCCGTCATTTAAAGGGTGATAATAGTATTGGCGAGTCAGTAATTCAACTTCTTCTGGAAACACTTGTTTAATAAGTACGCCACTAATTTGATAATAGCTTGCTCTAACTTTAAGGTTGTCATTTATTCTGTCGGTCGTAATACTCGAATTATTTAAAACATTCATATTAATATAGTTCTGTATGTTTTCATCAGATGAGGCAAATACGCGAATTGAATCAGAATCCAAAAGAAAGAAGCCTAAATACTTGGGCTCTAAAGAATCAAACCAATAAAACGATTCATTCACATAACAGGCGGACTCCATTATGCTTATCTTGGCACCTTGTCTGTTGATACCAATATTAACCTGATAATAGTTCGTTCCTTCTTTTTGGGGAGAGGAATCAATAAAAGCCCGAAGGATTTCGTTCATTTCAGCAGAAAGGAACAACTCTTCATGTCTGGATGCTTGAGAAGAACATGATACTAAAACGAGTATTGTGAATAATACATTGATTGTGTTTTTCATGGTCTCATTTTGTTTATCGCTTTGGAACAGGAATACCGAGTAGCTGATAAATAGAGAGTTCTAATTTATTCGCATAAGAACTAGTTAGTTGATACACATTATTTGATTCTGGGAAATATACATAATAGAGAGGAGCCTTTGTGTGGGGAAAGTTTTTCATGTTAAAATAATCATTAACCATAGAATACCTTTCGAAAGTTTCAGTTGTCGCTATTTCAGGATGGGAATGATAACTTTTATTCGGACGGGATACTAGCCCATAATCTTGCCATGTTCCTGCATCATCTTTATGATATAGTGTTCCCAAAGTATAAGACTTATCTTTCTGATGCAAAGCCCATTCGACAGTTGTGTGTTTCGATAAAAAAACAAATAATGATTTAAGATCTCTTGCATCTTTATCAGAAGAATAGAATAGTGCGGCGTCTCTGGCGTCCGTTGAAAAAGTGTCTAAAATGGATCTGTTAACAATAAAAACACTACTCTGACGTTCACCTTTATCGTTAACAAAAAAAAGAGTATGCTCAGTGCTATTCTCTTTCCATTTAATATTCCCATTCTTGTCCACTTCCCAAATATCTAATCCTTCCGGATCTATTAGATTCACGGGATTCCCGGCACAATAGGCATAGGGACTGATGGAATAATAGTCTTCCATTTTGGGATCCAAAGTCGTAAAGCGTCCTATTATGGGGTTTAACGTTCGAGCATGAAAATCATACATCCCCAGGAGAGAATCCCATTCTTTCCCACTGTATTTATATGGCGAATCAGCCGAAGCGGTTGAGGCTCCGCTTAATGAAAGGTCACTACCATACGGGTCATAATGATTTTCCTGCAAGATGTTTCCTGCGGTATCAGTTACAAAGCGGACATTACCTTGATGGTCTGTTACAAAGAATCGCATTTTGGGGACTGTGGCGGTCATTGATACAAAACCACCTTCGAAAAGAACTTTACTTAACGTACCGTTCTCATATACTAAGCTTCCAACGTAGTCGGTGGTCGAAGTTCCGTTAGTTCTTTGCAATTTAGTCCCATCAGCAGAATACTTCCATGTTGTTGTATCCCCGGATAATGTCTTTGTTTGCGGGAGGTTTAACTCATTATAGGTAAATGAGGTATTTCCCGCAAAGACAGTCATACGGCCATTCATATCATAGGTATTTGACAAGTTTAGCCCGCTTAGGCTCATCCCGGTGACGTGATTCCCGGTATGAGTAAATGCTTTCAATACTCCGGAACCGCTCGAATATGTGATATTACCATGCCAATCATATTGGTATGTCCGATTATGCTGCGTCATGGTTCCATTTCCTCCGGAATAATCCGCGCTTATGATTCTGGATAAGCTATCATAAAAATAACTGACCTTCCGAATTAACGCTGGCTGTCCAACCGTCCATTGAATATTACTTATATTACCACCCCATTGTGGCGTTGTGCCTCCTGAAACAGGTGATGTGTTATAAAAAATGCTTTCAGAGAAAAGAGTTCCAACAGTATTGCTAGAAGGCGAATAGCCGACGGTCAACCCAGTTATCCATCCTCGAGCATTATAATTATATCGGGAGTCCAGGTTAGTTGCCCCGTTTCTGGTATCTTTACTAATTCTCCCGATGGCATCATAACTATTGTTGGAAATGTAAGATGATATTGCGTTCCCCAAAGTGTACAATGTGGCCAATGACCGTCCTCTGGAATCGTAAGTATAGGTATATGTCTCCGTGAGTGTAGAATTAGAAGAGGATGTGTGAACCAGTTTTCTTGCCGTAACGTTTTCCGTATAATCGTAAGCATAGAACGACCGTTCGATTCCACCTAGATGTGTGGTTTTTACGCATTGAACCTCTTGCTGCTTTTCGTCATAATAATGTATCGTCCAAAGGTACTGAGTACCGGATGAAGTGTCAAGTACTTTCGACAAAGATGCGGTAAGCAATCCTTTCGTGCTCACATTATAATGGTTCCCATATGGACTTTCAGGAGTGGAAAACCCCAGCTGGGTCATTTGCATCATAATAGGGACACCATAATCATCCCACCAATTGACATTCAGAAATGACGGAGAAGCAAGCGCTACACCTCCCTGGATGGAGTAATAATATGAGGATTGCGTCCCTCCCCGTGTGACATAGACATTCACATTGTCGAAAGGCGCATTGAATGGAGAAAGAGAGTTGGAGCAGGTGCCGGTTAAACACTCTCGATTGTGAATGTCCTGCAAATAAAAAGCCCATTTCCCCGCCTGACGCTGTTCGCCATCCTGGCTAAAGATAAGCCGGTCACCTTTATCGTAGATATAATAGATGAAATCTGCTCCAGGCAACTTCTTGGCAATGACACGACCGCGCATATCGTAGACGTAGAAGTAACCATATTGGTTAATGGCCGGCGTATTATTGGATAACCATACCTGTCCGTTTGATAGGATATTGGTAAGCATCGGTGGCAAGACAGCGGTAAGGTGTCCGGCATTGTCATATACATAACATGTGCGCAAATACTCTGTCCCGGTTGCAGATGTCAAGAGCTGAACTGTCTGAACAATCCTGTCATCAATATCACGGAAAATGAATAGAGCGCATCCGTCTTCGTCGGTTGTTTTGTTCACCCAGTATTCATTTGCCTGTGCGAGACCAGAATAAAGGATGGCAATGACACCATTGGAGTAGCCAGTGGTATAACGGGGTACTTTCAGCGCTTCCGTAGCTTGGGAACTAAGCAAATACTCATAAGAAGCTTTTTTAGAAAGGGAGTGCCATGCTTCACCCGGTCCGGTTAGTGCTTTCATTCTGTCCAAAGGACTTCCATCATATTCTTTCAATGAAAAAGGAGAGTTGTCTCCGTATACAGAAATATGCTGGGTAATATCGTTAATAGCTCTCGGATTTCCGTTGTTTCCGACAAAGGGAACCGGAAGCCAATAAGTACTATCCCGACCATTTCGATCATACTCCGTTAAATCAAGTAAGTCACCACCTTCAGGCGATGCGTTTCGTTGAACTTTTTGAAGGATTCTCCCCAAGCCGTCATAGTACGAAATATCCTCTGTGTTATCACCGCTAGTAGAGATGTACTTCTTTTCTAATAAGTAATTGTGAGGATTAGTATTTGTTGGATAACCTTCTGTGGCGAAATGATATGTATACTCTGTCTGTGGATGAAGATTATTGTCTATTATAGAAATCAGTCTGCCATGACTGTCATAGGAATATGATTCGGAGACGCCCCTGGCATCGGTATGGCTGCGTAGAGATCCGTCTTCCCACCAAGAATAACTGGTGGCAAGAGCCCCTGTCGGGTATACCCGGATATCGTCAATGGGTTTTGTCCCTTCATTGATTGTATATGATGTCCCGGAAAAGGCAATACTTTTGAACTGCCATTCTCCATTTTGCAAAACATGATAATCGACACAATATGCCGAAGGGCCTGCATCCATGGTGATGGAATAAGTTCCTGTATGACTTCTCTCGCTCAAATAACCATTATTGGTATTTCCGGATGCTTCAAACCCATCATAATACACGGTCTGAAGGCCCGAAGTGCCTTGGATAGCCGACTTCAAATTCACCGTGTATGCAAGGATGCCCATTGTAGGATTACTATTTGACTCTGTATAGTATACTTTGGACATTAATCTGAAAACATGATGTCCAGAGGAAATGTTTAAAGTTCCGGATTGTTGATAATAACTCTGAAATACATTCCAGGGTGAAGATGTATTATTACTGTTGATATGAGCAAGAGAGAGGGTACTGCCGTTATCAATCTGAAGCAAGACGCACCAGTTCTGTCCTGGAGGACTGATTAACTGCACCGGCATCGAAAATGCTTCAAGACAATCAAATTCCAAAAGGATAGTACCGTTATCCATACCCGTTGTTAAAGGCTGAGAAATGTTTGAAGTTTGATCCTGGTATGTGACAGCCGGGGTTGATAGAGAGACATTACTCCCTTTGAAGACAGCACAAGGATACAGTCCGTCAGGGGACCAGAAATAAACTTCATTTGCTCCGGCTCTTTTCTCAATCTGTCGTGGATTTCCCAAACCGTCATAAGCGGTAACCATTGTTTCGGCCGTTCCGTAGCGGCTGTCTTTATCTATTCCATTGAATAGAGCGAAGTTGGAAACGCCCGATCCAAGCGAGGCTTTATATATGGCATCTGGTTTTATTTGATTGTTCTCTGTTCCAGTATAGGTGATAAGGGTCGCTTTAATCGTATTCCCATTCTTGAATTCTCTTTTTTCCACGGGAAGTGAAACCATATTCCGACTGCGCATTTCATCATATATCCCTCCGGATATGCTACCGCTATATGAAGTTAGAATGGATAACGATTCGGAACCATGTGTTCTCATACACAGCGTGTTATTACGGTAAGAGTCGTACGAGTATGAAATAGATTCCGTCGATAATCCTGCCCCGTTATCCGGATATGTGGTAATCACTCGCTGGGATAAATAGGGATAGTACGAAAATACTTTATAATAGGCACAACTTAAGACTTTACTACTTCCCAGTGATGTACCTATATGATCATCATAGAAAACAGCCTTGACGAATTGGGTTGTGTCTGCATGGTAGAAGTTCTCTTCTTTTTTGACAATCCCTTGTTGTGAGTAATCCATTCGGCTCTTCAAGTGTCCGCGAGAAAGCTGCCTGGAGTTAAAAGGATTGGTTAACAGCTTTTTATGGCTTTCAAAGCAAAGGTTTGGCGCTGTATCTTTGCAATTGACAGCATCATGGTTATAAAAAGAATAAACGGTATAGGCCCCGTCGGGGAAGCTCTCCTTAACTTGGCTATACGTAACATACGATCCATCGGTTTTTGACAAGGGGCGGACAGGGTTTTCGTTAATTACGAAATAGCCACTGTTGTATTCCACAGTGGGGTCGGGAAAATTCCATTGCATTCCCTCATAATACTGGATTAGCTGCGCTTCCGCGTTGATGAAGTATCTTGGTGTTCCCGCAGAAATACCGCTTGAACGACCGTATGTGCTAGAATATGTATAATATCGGCTCTCGACTTTCCCCTCTTGAGGAATGTCTCGAATCTCTTTGATTCGGACACCTCCTCCAGCCATGTCAGTGGGCAAAGAAGAAAGGCCCGCATATCCAGGAGAAATTTCTTTTGAGAAAGTGTTAGGCTCGTATATATATTCTGTTTTTCCTCCAGTTGGATAGGAAATTGCAGTTAACATTTCGGCTTGTATCTTCTCGGAATCAGGCCATCTTACTTTTATCGTCGTGTCCAGAGGGGCAGTGGAATAAGAGACACCGTTAAAAAACCCCCAACTGTCGGTTTGTCTAGAATGATATGGAGGCATTGATGTGGTGTTGTATTGCATTTGATATTTAAATTCAACTCTGCGGTCACAAAAAGAGAGAATTGTATTCAAATGCAGGCGTTGGGCGGGATTGTTTGAGTATAGCAGTGCAATCGTATCTCTTTTAGAGAACACTCCATCAAGACACATATAGTAGTCCAATGCTTTTAATTGCTCATAGCTGAAATAAACATTGGATTGGTATAGTTGATTAAAGTTGCCGGCTCTTTTATGGAACTCTTCAGCAGTTGTTGCATATTCGAGTTCAGTGGTTTTTGACCTATGAAAAACGATAGAATCTCTTGATACAGAACTCTCTATTGATGAAAGATAAGATGGTTTCAGTAGGGAAAAAGAAATGTTCCTTTTAAGGCTGGGATTAATTCTCGTATCGTCATAATAAAGAAAAAACGATGGGTGAAATGCAATCCCAAGCAATGATTGAATTAAGAGGGGGTCGTTTTTGTCTCCGATGTCGTAATAATACTCGGAAATATGACAGTCGTGGCGGATAATTGGGATACCGTCATTCTCGTAGTGGAAACGGATAATCTCTCCATCTGGTCTTTCGATTCGAATTAAGTTCCAAGTATTTGCTGTTGCATATGCGTTCCAGTCATTGTTGTTAACCCATTCTCCATTCACAATGTGGTAGCCGGGATGAAGGGAAATGGAGTACTCTATAGCCGATTCTTCTTCTCCGAAAATGTACTTTGTTCCATCAGATCGAGTGAGAACAATTCGGCTAAAGTACTTCCATCGTTTAGCTGTCTTTGATACGTCGTTTGTCGGTCCGGGATAGACCATAATAGGTTTATTCTCTCCGTCGTCGATTTGTATTTCTGCTTTGGCGTATTCTCCCGACTTTGTAACAACAGTCATTGCACCATTGGGACCTGTGATATAACATGACGCCTGGAAGTCATCCAGAAAAACCATGAACTCGTCGGGTTCCCAGTCCCGACGGGAATAGTCTAAAGATTGAGCAAAGGTGGTTGTATCTGTCCAGTCAGTAGATTGAATCTCTTGAGCGTGGTAATAGTATCCGGGATGGTCTCCATCAGTTAAACCGCCAAGAGCCTGTCGTTCGAATTTATTCGTTTCGTCTTTCATGCCATTGATGACCCGGGTGACACATCCTCCTGCGTGAAGAGACCAACCCAAGCCCACCCAACCCGGATGAAGATCCGGTTTATTGCCACCGGCATGATAACTCAAATAGATGGGTAGCGTGAAATTCTTTCCGCGTAACTCTGTCAGCGGGACTTGTATGGTCGGCAACCCTGTGAAATAGTTGACAGGAGTTTTGCCATATTTCCCCAGTTCTGCAGCATTAGGTGTAAAATCTTGTGCGGGGCCGGTCCAGTCCTTAAAGCTATCTTGGGCAAAGGTTGCCGGGCAAAGTACAAGGAAGGCAATCAGTGAGAAGAAGACTCGAGTGCGCATATGGAACAAACTATCGTGTTAAACAAATTGCGGAATAAAGCCTGGCGGTGTTCACCGCTGCGGCCACATCGTGGACCCGCAGCCAGGTAGCTCCCTTTTCCAGTGCAGCAAACTGCACCACTTGCGTAGCGGGCATCGCCTCATCCGGGGTGATGCCCAGCTTTTTATAGATCATGCTCTTACGGGACACGCCAATGAGCATCTTCCGCTCCGGGAAAGCCTTCACCACCTCGTCCAGCCGCTCCAGCAACTCGTAATTCTGCTCCAGTGTCTTGGAAAAACCGAATCCCGGGTCCAGAATCCATTGTTTTATGCCAGCGTCCTGCGCTTTTAGGGAGAATTCCCTGAAATAATCAATGACAGCCCGGGTTACATCTTCATAATCCGTCAGGCTTTGCATGGTTTCCGGCGTTCCCCTCATGTGCATGGCCACATACGGCAGTCCCAGCCGTCCCACCGTCTCCAGCATCTTTTCATCCATCTGCCCGGCACTGATATCGTTCACGATGAACGGTCCGATGGTGTCATACACCCTTTTTACAACTTCTGAGCGGTAGGTGTCTACCGAGATCTTGACGCCTAAAGGCAAAGATTTAATTGCCGGCTCCAGACGGCGCCATTCTTCCTCCAGGGAAGGCTGGGGAGAGCCGGGACGGGTGCTGCAGGCTCCCAGGTCAATGACATCGGCCCCTTCTTCCAGCATGGACTGTATGCGCTCCAGGGCAACATCGGCCTGCACCCGGCTCCCCGCGTAAAAGGAGTCCGGCGTCAGGTTCACGATGCCCATGATATGAATGTTGCCAACCATATGCATTTCAAAGTTACAATTTATTTTGCAATCTGAAAGTGTTTTCATATCTTTGCTAACAAGTTTGTGAAAATTATGATAACACAAAGAGCTAACAGAGTACAAACTGGATTCCGGCTGGAGCCAGTGGTTCTTTCGCGGGTGAAAGAGGCCGCGAAACTCAAGAACCTCAGCATCAATGAATATGTAAACGAAACCCTGAAAGAGGCCACCCGTGACATTGAATCTGAAGAGGAAAGGGAAGCCAGCCGCAAACTGACCCAGGAGTTTATCGATCAATTCTGCGGGGCGTGGGTAGGTGATGAAACTGCAGAAGAGATTCTACAGGCTGGGAAATCAATTAAAGGCATCCGGGAGGTGCACGCTTTATGATACGTTATCTTCTGGACACAAATGTTCTGATAGATATCTTGAGAAATAAGAGAAAAGATATCGTACAAAAAGTGCTGAAAATCGGTATTGACCACTGCGTAGTTGCCGACGTCTCGGTATACGAGTTGTACTGTGGTGCGGCGGCCAGCGCCAACCCCGAAAAGAATCGGAAAATGCTGGAGGACGCTTTTGAAAAACTGGCGGTGATTCCCGCTAGTGATGCCTATTGGGAGGCCGCCGAAGAAAAACAGCGGCTGGCCAAGGCGGGAATTCCATTAGAAGACATGGATCTGCTGATTGCGTGCACGGCCCGGGTTTATGGTTTCACGCTGATTACCGGCAATGCACGGCACATGGAACGTATCCGGGGATTGAAGATGGAATCCTGGATATAGTCCCGAAAAAAGATACAACTATTTTTTGTATCTTTGTACACTTACACTTACGCTATGCTCATCGTACTGGAAGGACTTGACGGGGCCGGAAAATCCACCCAGGTCAAGCAGTTGAAAGAATATCTGCTGCAGCGCTGCGGCTCGCTGGAATACATCCATTTCCCGCGCTACGACGCTCCTGTGTACGGAGACCTTATCTCCCGCTTCCTGCGCGGAGATTTCGGGGCCAACGACCAGGTGCATCCGCAGCTGGTGGCGCTGCTCTTTGCCGAAGACCGCCACGGAGCGGCCCCCCGGATGCGTGCGGCGCTGAAAGCCGGCAAAACCGTGCTGCTGGACCGTTACGTGTATTCCAACATCGCCTACCAGTGCGCCAAACTGCCCGCCGGAGAACAGCGCCAGCAGTTACGGGACTGGATTTTCAACACGGAGTATGGCATCTTCGACCTGCCTAAACCGGACCTGAACCTGTTCCTGGACGTACCCATCGGCTTTGTGGAACAGAGCCTTACCATGCACCGGGAAGGCGATGACCGCAATTACCTCTCCGGCGCGCAAGATATCCACGAGGCGTCCATCGCTTTCCAGCAGGCTGTACGGGAAATGTACGTGGGTGAAACCGCCCGTGATCCTCAGTTCCAGCGCATTGACTGTGCCGATGAGAAGGGCGCCATGCTGCCCCCGGAAGCCATCTTCGCCAAGGTAAAAGCCGCCGTAGACCCGTATCTGCCATGAAGAGAGGATACCTCAGATTCCGCCGACACGCCGCCGGACTGCTGGGTATCGTCTTTCTGATATCCGGTATTCTCAAGCTGTGGGACCCCGTGGGCACCACGCTCATCGTAACGGAGTATTTCAAGTTCCTGCATCTGCCGGGGCTCATCCCCGCCGCCAGGGCGGTAGCCATCGCCCTGCCCTTCACGGAATGCGCCGTGGGCATCGGTCTCATCACCGGTGTACTGCGGAAACTGTCGGCCCTGGTGGTATACATCATGCTGGGCGGTTTCACCCTCCTTACCCTGGCCCTATGGATTTGGGATGCGCCCATGGACTGCGGCTGTTTTGGCCAGGCCGTCCATCTCACCCATGCCCAGAGTTTCTGGAAAAACGTGATCCTGCTGGTGTTTGCCGTCATCGCGTTCACCCCGTTCAAGGAGTTCGGACGCGCCAAGGTGCACCGGGGCGTTGCTGCCGTGGTGGCCATGCTGGCTATCATCGTAGCCACCATTTACAGCAATCTATACCTGCCGGTGGTAGATTTTACGCCCTTCAACTGGGGCTCCCAGCTGTTCGCCTCCCTGGACGACGAAGCCACCGAGAAAGAATTCCGCAAGGCTCCCATCCTCAGTTTCTATGACGCCCAGGGCGAATACCAGGACGAACTGGCCACCGAAGGCAAAGTTGTGGTGTTCTCTGTCTACGACCCCGTCACCGTGGACTGGGAAACGCTGGAAACGCATTACCGCACCGCAGACCTCACCGAGGCCCGGCCGCTGCTGCTTGTCGCGGGCATACCGGAACAGATTCACCTGCCGCAGGATATCGAACCCTATTTTTCCGATTACAAGACCCTCATCACGATGAACCGCTCCAACGGCGGCGGCACCTATTTCTATTACGGTGAACTCATGCACAAATGGAGCGTCCGTCAGTTCCCGAACGACCTGGCCGAAGACATCGCCGGTGACCCGGACGCCCTTTCCACCCGCCACGTCACCCGTCGCCGCATCACGGCGCAGGGCTTCTGCGTGGTCATGCTGGCTATTCTGGTGCTGCTATAGCGCGTTGATGTTGACGTCCAGCCAGGCCAGGCGTCTGGTGTAGAAATCCTTCATGTAGTCCACGGCTTCCGACCAGGAGGTGAACTGATCCGGCGGATAGTTATACCACTGTGTTGCGCGCGGATTCTTGCCGCCGTCCACATTGTGGTCGAAGGCGGGTTTATTGTATTCCACCATTTTGTCGATGAAGGCCGGAATCTTGTCCAGGCGCGGTTTTACCAGGTTCCAGCGCTCTTTCAGGGCGGTCACGAAGTGCTCGTCCTCGAACATGTACTGATAATAACTCTTCCGGGATCCGTCCCAGTCTCCGTTTTCGAAGGAGCCGCCGCGAATTTTGATGAACCAGCCCTCGGGGCCTCCCATACCGGGTTCCAGGTTGAAGTCCCGCTCCAGGTAACTGCAGTTGCCCAGGGAAAGGTCAAAATCCCATACCATGGGCATGAACAGTTTGGTATCCCTGTCCTTGGCAAAGTAGGTAGAAAGACGCATGCCGCCGTCTACGTTCATGGTAAGTTCCTGCACAATGTAATTGCCGATGAAGGTGTACAGGTCCACCATAGACTGGTAGCCGGTCACAGGGTCGAAGGAGCGCCCTTTGAGCAGTCGCTCCACGTCGTTTACATATCCCGTGATGTAGTTGTACTGGTCGGCGTCGGGGTCTTCCGGATCCTTGAACTTGATCTTTTTCTGGAAAGTCTCTGTACGAAAGTAACGGTCATAGTCCTGCTTGTTGTCAATCTCCAGCAGGTAGCCGCCGTCTGTCTGGCCCTGTTGCACCACGGTAATGGGAATCTTGTTCTCGCTGTCCACCTCCTTGGCCTCCACCAGCAGGTAGCAGCCGCCGTATTCACCGTTGAAATAGACCTCGACGGTGCGGAATTTGGGCGTCCAGGGCATGGAGACCATGCGGGAGATACGCAGGGCGACGGCATTGCGCAGCAGGCTGGGGTCCTGGACATCGGCCAGCAGGATCCAGTCCTTGTCTCCCTTCATGCCGAAGACCTTGCGATGCTCCTCCAGCTTCATCTTGTAAGAATGTTTAATGCCGCCCTCGGCGTCCCAGGAAGTATTGCCGCGTCCGCGTATCTTCATCTTCAAGACCTGGGAATCCTTCTCATACGTTTCGGCATGGGCACCTCTGTACATTTCCTTGGGATCACGGAAACGGACCGTGCCTTCCACCCAAGTATACTCGCCTTCTGCCAGTCTCTGCGTGGGAGTGGTCCAGGTGATGTCTAAACGGGGGAAATCGGCCACGGCCGATACCTTATTATAAGTGGGATAATCCGGCAGGTCGGCACCGGTATCCTCCCATACACGGTAGTCTGTAGGCTGGGGATCCGGGTCAGGATTGGGATTGGGATCGGGGTCGGGGTCAGGGCCGGGCTCGGCCTTCACCTGGACCGTAATCTTGCAAGTGGCAGTCAGTCCGCTGGCAGGGTTTTCGGCCACGACCGTGGCCGTACCGGCGTGGACTGCCGTAACAAGCCCTTTGTCATCAACAGCAGCCACCTTGGGATGATCAATGGTCCACTGCACCCGCTTGTCGGAAGCATTCTCCGGTTCCAGCTGTACGGACAGCTGCCGGGTTTCCCCCTCGGTCAAAGTGAGCGTGGTGGGCGAAACACTGATCCCGGTAACGGGTACGGTTTGGATCAGTTCCTTCTTCGTACAATCGGCTAAAACGATTAAGCAAATAAGCGCAACAAAAGAAGCAATTAGATGACGTATTCTCATGGCTTGGATTTGAGTCCACAAAGATACAAAAAAATTAACAATCACGCGGACACCGAAACAAGTTCTGATGTCCGCGTGCTAAAAAAACGGAATCCCCCGAAAAAACCTATAGACTGCGCTTGATCTCCACAATCTGGAATGCCTCGATGATGTCTCCGGGGTGGATGTCATTGTAGCGCTCCAGGCCGCAGCCGCATTCCATGCCGGCGGGGACTTCCTTGGCGTTGTCCTTGCCGCGCTGCAGGGAGGCGAGGGTGCCGGTGTAGACCACGATGCCGTCCCGGATGAGGCGCACATCGGCCTTGTTCACCAGTTTGCCTTCCTTCACCAGACAGCCGGCGATGGTGCCCACCTTGGAAATCTTGAAGGTCTGCTTGACCTCGGCGGTGGCGGTGACTTCTTCCTTCTTCTCCGGCT
>JAFWPA010000004.1 GCA_017509685.1 Bacteroidales bacterium | reverse complement strand
TCGGCTTCGTAGTGGAGACGCCTCCGACATATAAGCAGTTTGTGGCCAATATGGAGGAGAAACTGGCAGATCCGGAATTCATTGGAGATACGGTCAAGTTGCTTCGGCCGGGAATATCGTACGATCCGATTTCTGCATGGGAGACTGTCCGGGAAACGCTAGTCGAACTAATTCAATAAGTTATTATTTGTATTGACGAATAATCCAGAGAAGCCCATTATGCAACCAAGCAGTAGCTCAAATAAGATTCCTCAGGAAAGACTTGTCCTCTACGATTTCAGCCTTCTTTCTCTTCCACGGTTCGCACATCTGAGAATGGAAGTTCACGGCGGATGTCTTACAGAGCCCTTCGCTATTGAGTTCGCATTCTCTGGTATGGTTCGGGATATGTTTGCGCGCTGCTATGATGTAGAGAACAAACTCCAAAAGAATGATCTCTATTTCGAAGAGTATCCTCACTTCATTTATGCGTTGATGGAGAGCTATGCTGCTCAGATTAAGCAATCCTACCGAAACGACCCGCGCTCTGGCATCCGGTTGATGTTCGACTGGCTCTTGAAGACCAGAGAGATTATAGAGGAGCAATACCAAGCTATACCAACCCTTTACCTTGCATCCGACATTGCAGCCAAGAAAGATCTTCAGAAATGTCAATCAAAGGATACATGGCCGGTAAAACTAAATGTGTATTCGCTTCTCTACCGATACTTCCACTATAGAATAGAAAACCTTCTTCCTAAAATGCTGGATTCCTTGGCGAATCTCATTCCGTACAATATGTGGATAGGGGAGTATGATGAACTGAAGGCAGAATACACGGGTAAGTTCGGGCTCGAATTCCGACAACGCGCCATCGTCAATGTCGAGGACAACAAAAAACGCTTCTTCGAAGTTCTCGTTGAGCAGTGTATGACTTTCTGCCACCAGATGACCTCTGACAGTCCAACAATGTCATGCGACGATATCTTCCGGCAATGTAATGAGCCAATGTCGGCACTTATTCACTCCTACTTCCGGGATTATATCACCCGTCTGCAAGCGATTTCTAACGTTGCAGCCGATATCGATGCGGCTATCATCAATTGGATCGTCTCACTGCAGACAGACATATTTGAGACCTACGCTGCCAATCAAAGTAAGGTTCTGAGCAAATGTGGTAAAACTGCTACTGTAGATGTTGCCTCAATGCGATTCTACCTTGACATTTGTGAGAGGAATGTCCTTGAGATTGCACATGAGTATTTCATCGACAGCGAGACGATTCCTCTGGTTCCTGAGGAGAATAGCCACATCGAACAAGATAGCTCCGAGCCTAAACCAATGCAAGAACTCCCCAAGATCCAGCACACCCGCATCATCAACTATAAGAAACTCTACGACGCCTGGAACGAAAAAGCCTTCACCAGCACTACCCTCGAAGAATTCACCGCAGCCATCGACAACGCCAACTTCTCCAAAATGATGGAGCAGGCGGTGAACGCCGGCCAACGAGCCGGGTACATCGGAGCCGTCAAGTTCATTATTAAGCGTCTCAGCCAGCATCTTGGCAGCAACTGGTACTGTATCGCCTGCTGCAGCATTGGTCAGACTCCAAATGACCTGAACAAGCTCAACGATACAACTAAAAAGATCGCCAGAATCAACACAAAGATTCTATCTGGTTCCATCAAATAACATGAGACCTTTGGTCACCGCAGGTCCCCGAAGAACTTTCGGTTTACACCGCAGATTAACTCCTTGAAATACAACGATTTCAAGGAGTTAATATTTTATCTGCGGCCTTTTGCGGCAAAAATCCCTCATGCGAACTTTGCAATGTGAATGAAACGTAACGCCTTATGCGATGGAGTTCACAAAGCCAGTAAGCATGGAACCGAGAAAGGCTAGGCTACCCCGGCGCTGGCAAGAATATGAATAAACAAAACAATAAAGAGAATAAAACAATCTGCAAATTACGATTAGTCATAGCTATTGTTATTTTCATTTGTGGAATACATATTTCCTGTACCAGAGTCTTTCACCTCTCGCCAATAGGGGAATATATAAGTTCAGCAATCAGTGTTCTAAGAGAAGTTTTGATTCTTTATGGTGCAATCATTGGAATATGTGGGAATTCTGGGTCCAGGTAAATAATCAGCGACAGTATGCTGCAGACGTATCAACCGTGTGGCCATCCGTCACGGACATGAACCCCACGACACCTTTGTCGTCAGCATCCACGTCAATGCAGCCGGCAGCGGCCGTATGTGGCATAGCGCCACTGGTTGGTGTGCTTACACTTTCCCCGGGCACACTGAGTCCGACAAGTTGGCTACCTGCCTGTACAAAGCCGCCCAGAGACACCTTCCCGGCCACCGGCTGCGCACCGACTACAGCGACGGTGATCCTGACTATGAAAAGCCGTTCTACATTCTGAAGCATACCTTCTGTGCGGCAGTCCTGACAGAGAACGGATTCATTGACTCAGAAGTCTCGCTGGCCTTCCTCGAATCAGAGGAGGGGAAGAAGGCCATTGTTGCGTTGCACGTGGAGGGGATTATTAACTACGTTGAAGGCCGATAAGGTCTATAATTGCATCTCATTAAGCCTCGATTCCATTAGGTTTCGGGGGTTTTTCTATACCTATCTCTGAAGAGAAGAGGTTTCAACTAGTTTGAGATTTCAATCTCAAACTTTATATAAGATGTAACTAATTGAATATCAGACTTTTATTTTCCGATGCAATGATTACGGAAGATATTGTGAAGGATTTCCTCTGGGTCCAGGAGGTCGGTGCCCAGGATGGCGTTGATGCTGGCCAGGGCGCGGCGCAGGTCTTCGGCAACCAGGTCCGTGGGGATGCCGCGGGAGAGGGAAGTGTGGCAGGCGGCCAGGGCCGATGAGGCATTCTGCAGGGCCTCGTAGTGACGGGCGTTGGTGACGAAGATGGAGTCTTCGTCAGGAAACAGATCCTGCACGCTTTGATAGAGCGCGTCTTTCAATTCTTCGACTCCCTGACCATTCTTAGCGGATATAACAAAAATGTTATTATCTCGAACTTTTTTGTTACACTCGTTGTCTTTCAATAAGTCAGCCTTATTATAGACGTAAAACACGGTCTTGTCTTTCAGGCGTTCTTCTTCCAGGTGAAATGCCTGGTCCTGGGTGGCGTCCAGCATTACCAGAACGATTTCGGCCTTGTCCAGGCTCTGGAAACTGCGCTGGATACCCAGCTTTTCCACGGTGTCCCGGGACTCCCGGATGCCGGCGGTGTCTATGAAGCGGAACAGGATGCCGCCAATGTTCAGCGTCTCCTCCAGGGTGTCGCGGGTGGTGCCGGGGATGTCCGTGACAATGGCCCTATCTTCTCCCAGCAGGGCGTTGAGCAGGGTGCTCTTGCCGGCGTTGGCCGGGCCCACGATGGCTACCGGAACGCCGTTCTTGATCATGTTCCCCTGGTGGAAGGAAGCGGCCAGCCGGTCCACGTGCTGCTGTGTTGTTTTCAGAAGATTCGTCAGCTGTTCGCGGTTGGCGAACTCAACGTCTTCTTCACTGAAGTCCAGTTCCAACTCCAGCAGGGAAGCCATTTCCAGGAGTTCGCTCCGAAGGCCGGCCAGCTCCTTGGAGAAGCCGCCCTTGAGCTGGTTCATGGCCACGCGGTGGGCGGCAGCGGTGCTGGAGGCGATGACATCGGCCACAGCCTCGGCCTGCGCCAGGTCCATCTTGCCGTTCAGGAACGCCCGGCGGGTGAATTCCCCGGGCTGGGCGAAACGCGCGCCGGCCTGCAGCAGCCGGGTTATCAGCTGGTTCACGATATAGGCCGATGCATGGGTGGAAATCTCCACGCTGTCCTCGCCGGAATAGCTGTGCGGGGCGCGGAATACGGACACCAGGATGTCGTCCAGGCCAGGCACCTCTCCGTAGTGTATGGTGTAGCCGGGGGCATCGGCCACGGTCCCGGAGGCCAGCTTCACCACTTTGTCCGTGATGGCGAAGGATTCCGGGCCGCTGATGCGTACAATGGAAATTGCTCCGGTCCCAGGGGTGGTGGCCGGAGCAACGATAGTGTCCTGATAGGAATTAATCATAGCGTCCAAACTTGGACATGTTGTCTATGAGGTCCTTGTTGGTCTTGAATTCGTCCATGTGCTGCTGCATCCAGTTCATGACCTCTACGTGGTTCATGTCGGACAGGAGCTTGCGCAGTATCCAGATACGGTTCAGGGTGTACTGGTCGTACAGGAGGTCGTCGCGGCGCGTAGAGGACAGCGTGAGGTTCACGGACGGGAAGATGCGCTTGTTGCACAGGTTGCGGTCCAGCTGGAGTTCCATGTTGCCGGTACCCTTGAATTCCTCGAAGATGACTTCGTCCATCTTGGAGCCGGTTTCCGTAAGTGCCGTGGCCAGGATGGTGAGGGAACCGCCGTTTTCAATCTTACGGGCGGCGCCGAAGAAGCGCTTGGGCTTCTGGAGGGCGTTGGCGTCTACACCGCCGGTGAGCACCTTGCCAGAAGCGGGCTGTACGGTGTTGTAGGCGCGGGCCAGACGGGTGATGGAGTCCAGGAGGATGACTACGTCGTGGCCGCATTCGGCCAGGCGGCGGGCCTTGTCCAGGACCATGCCGGCCACTTTGACGTGGCGCTCGGCGGGTTCGTCAAAGGTGGAGGCCACAACCTCGGCCTTTACGCTGCGCTGCATGTCCGTCACCTCTTCGGGACGTTCGTCGATGAGGAGGACGATTTCATACACCTCCGGGTGGTTGTCGGCGATGGCGTTGGCAATGGCCTTCAGGAGCATGGTCTTACCGGTCTTGGGCTGTGCCACGATGAGGCCGCGCTGTCCCTTGCCGATGGGGGTGAACATGTCCACGATACGGCAGGAAAGGTCTTTTTCGTGCCCATGTCCCAGCAGATTGAATTTCTCTGTGGGGAAGAGGGGAGTGAGGAACTCGAAGGGAACGCGGTCCCGTACGAATTCCGGGGTGCGGCCGTTGATGTATTTGATTTTGACCAGCGGGAAGTATTTGTCTCCCTCCCTGGGCGGACGGATTTCACCGGTAACGGTGTCTCCGGGCTTGAGGGCGTTCTGCTTGATCTGCTGCTGGGACACATAGATGTCGTCCGGGCTGTTCAGATAGTTATAGTCGCTGGAGCGCAGGAAACCGTAGCCGTCGGGCATGATTTCCAGCACGCCCGTAGCTTCTACGGAACCTTCGAATTCAATGCGCTGGGGCCGCTGCTGCTGTTGCTGTTTCTGCTGCTGGAAGTTGTTTTTCTTGAACTCCTTCTTCTCTTCGCGCTTTTCTTCCTTCTGGGCTTCGTCGTCCTTCAGGTCCTCGAAGAGGTTCTGGATGAACTTCTTGCCTTCCTGTTCCTCGGGTTTGGCCTGCTCTTCGGCCTTGACCTCCGGTTTTGCGGCTTCGGGCTTGGCAGCTTCCTGGGCGGCGGCAGCATTCTTGGGCTTGCGGCCGCGTTTCTTGGGCTGATTGGCCTCCGGCTTCACCTCCTCGGCGGGTTTGGCATCGGCCTTTTTATCGGCCTTCTTTCCGGGCTTTGCCTCCGGCTTGGCGTCCGGTTTGGCTTCCGGCTTGGCCTCGGTCTTCTTGGGGCGTCCGCGCTTCTTGGCCGCCGGTTTGGGCTCGGCCGGCTTCAGGGATTCAATGACGGCCTCCTGGTCCAGGATGGCGAATCCCAGCGCTGCACGGTCCATTTTCTTGGCGCCTTTGATATTCAACGACTCTGCAATGCTCCTGAGCTGCTCTTCGCTCATGGCATTCAATTCTAATAAGCTATGGGGCATAAATGAAATGAATATATTTCAGGTAAAAGAGTGCGACCCGAACGAATCGCGGTGCAAATATACCTTAAAATATTGAAATAACCAAATATGGCGGCTATTTCAACATGTTGTCCATGTAAGAGTCGCTCTTCTTGAAGCGGAGGAGGTCGGCCAGGGCGCTGGCGTTGGCGGCGATGCGGAAACTGTAGCTCTTCCACTGGCCCATGGGCACCCAGCTCACGGCAATGTTGAAGCAGTGCAGGTCATAGGTGGCGCTGAACTGCGTGGTGGTGAAGCGCATGGCCATGATGTCGAAGCCGGAGGTGGCCTGGATGCTCAGGCGGGGCGTGAGCTTGATGTTACCGCTCAGGTTCACCGTCTGGGTGAAGCGGTTGTTGGTGATGAGCTCCTTGGTGGCGGCCTGGTAGCTGTAGCTCTTGGAATAGCTGAACGAATAACTCACGTTCAGGGACCAGGGCGCGTTGGAATTCATATAATACACGTAACCGCCGGGGATGTATTCGCCGGTGACGGGGTGATAGTAGATGCGCTGGTAGGAGTTGGCGTCGGTCCCGCCGCTCTTGTTGCCGTCGTTGCCGTCCGTGGCGCCCTTTCCGTTGAAGGAGATGGAGGCCGACACGGAAGCGTTGGTCAGACGCGCCAGAACGCCCGTCTTCACTACATTAAAGGTATTGATGCGCTTGCCCTGCTCGTCGATGGCGTAAGGGTCAAAGTTCAGGTTACCGCTGATGTTCAGCTTGTTGAACAGGTTGGTAGAGGCCGATATGCCGATATTCTGCATGCGCAGGGAGTCGGCCAGGAAATTGTAGCTGGTGTTGATGTTCAGCTGGTCCAGGATCTTCACTTTCTTGGAGCCGGTGCCGGTGGTGTCCCGCAGGTCCTGCACCTTGGCCTCCAGGTTGTTGCCGATGGACAGCGACATAGTGGCGCTCTTGCCGCGTCCGGGCGGGGAGGCGGTGTTGTGGTGGCCGGTGATGCTGTAGATGTTGTACCAGGATTCGGCGTGGTAGCTGCCCCTCTTGTCGTAATAGGCCTCCTGCTTGCGCCAGCCGTTGAAGGCGGTGCCCTTCTCCGGGGACAGGTTTACGCTGATGGATGGCGTTATCACATGCCGGATGGCCTGCACCTTCCGGTGCTTGCCGAAGTTGAACATACCGTACAGTCGCGTGGACATGGAGAAGCTGCCGGAGTAGTTGTGCGTGGCCCCGAACCCGTTGAAGGCCGTTCCGGGGTCTTTCTCTTCCCGCTGCGCCACCACCAGGTTGCCCTCCTTGTTCTTGACCATAATCGGGTTGCCGTCGGCGTCCATCTCCGGCACCAGCGTCTGCGTGCCCTTGGAGAACATCCAGTTCATGCCGTAGTTGATGCTGGGCGTGACGTTGATGTATTTGAATAGCGTAAAGTTGGGCAGGCCTATCTGGAAGGTGTGCGTCATGCCGTTGGTAAGGCGCTGCAGGGCTTTCACGCCCAGGGAGTCGCCCATCTGTTTCACGCGGTATTCCTTTCCGTTGGCGTCCACCTCCGTGACGAAGTTGCCGTTTTCGTCCATCACGAAGTCCTGCAAATCCCTCAGCTTGAAGTTGATGCGGTTCTGGAAGGCCGCCGAGTAACCGAAGGAGATCTTCTCATAGAACTTCTCCTTGCCCACGCGGTTCTTCTGCTTGAAGGGGTAGAAACGCGTGACAGAGAAGGTGATGTTGGGCAGGGTGAAGGAGTAGCTGGAGTCCCTGGTGTTCTGGTTGTGCAGGGCGTTCACGCTCAGGTTGAACTTGCCGTTCCAGTTGTGGGAGTAGGAGATGGAGGAACTCACCTGGTTCTGCTGGGCCTCGGTCACCGAACGGGAGTTGTATTTGCTGTTGGACGGGCTGGAGAAGTTCACCGATGCGCTGAACGTGGTTCCCGGGTGGGACTTGGAATCCTGTGAATGGGACCACCGGATGCCGAAGTTCTGGGACTGCACGAAGTCTGCGCTGCCCCTTTCGCCGGCCTGGTCGTTGGAATAACTGAAGGCGATGGTGCCGTTGAACTTGTAATTGACCTTGTACCGGGAGTTTACGTCCACCGACCAGGAGCCCAGGGTGAAGTAGGAACCCGTGAGGGAAAGGTCGAAGTAGTCTCCCAGCACGAAGTACATACCGGCGTCGCGGATGTAGAAGCCGCGCGCCTGTTCTTCGCCGAAGGTGGGCATCAGCAGGCCGGTGGCCCTGGTGGGCTTCTTGGGCACGAAGCCGAAGGGGAGGACCAGGGGCACCGGAACGCCGGCCACCACGGGCCAGGCGGGGCCGAAAACCGTCTTCTGGCTGGGCTGGGTGATGACTTTTGCCATACTCAGCTTCAGGTAGTAGTGGGGTTCCTCCAGGTCGCACACCGTGTAGATGCCTTCCTTCAGGTTGATGGACTTGTCCGGCATCATCTTGATGTCCTTACCCTGCAGCAGGCCTTCACTCTCCTTGGTGATCATGTTGGTGATGCGGGCCTTCTTGGTGTTGAAATTATACCGCAGCTCGTCCATCTTGTACGACTGCCCGTTTTCCGTCATTTCCGGCAGGCCTTCCATCTCTCCGGTGGCGGGGTTCTTGCGGCCGCTGGCGAAAACGGTGTTGGTGTGCATGTCGTACACCAGGTAATCGGCCGTGAGCTTCATGTCCTGATAGGTGACGGTGGCGCCGCCGTAGTAGTAGATCTTGCGCTGGCCGTTGGAGAAATCCGTGATGATGGAGTCCTTGGCGGTGGAGAAGGCCGGCCGCTCCAGGGAGCTCTTGTGCAGCAGGTCCAGGGAATCCCGCCGGGCCATGGCGATGGAATCCTGCACGCGCAGGGAATCGCTCCGGAAGGCCGGCAGGGAGTCGGGCCGATGGAGGGAATCGGGCCGATGGAAAGGAAGCGAATCCGGTTCCTGAATGAATCGACGGCCCTGCGCGCCTTGCCCGAAGAGGCAGGCGCATAGCGCTGTCAGGAACAGATATTGCAAAAACTTCCTTGCCATTGGATTATTTTTGCTAATTTTGTGCAAAATATAAGATGCAAATTTAATCCTAATTCCACAATTTTCAAAACCGCACTGCCATGGTCACCCGTTGCCGTTCTTTGCTTCTTCTTGTTGCCGCTGCCCTTCTTGCAATCCCCGTGCCTGCGCTTGCGCAGCAGGGAAAACAGACGGGGCTCAAGCTCAAGACCGTGGTCATCGACCCTGGTCACGGCGGCAAGGACGCCGGTTGCGTTAGCCGGGACGGGAAAACGTACGAGAAAACCATCACGCTGGATATCGCGCGCAGGCTGGCCAAGAAGATTGAATCGGCCTATCAGGACGTGGACGTCATCATGACCCGCACCGACGACCGCTTCGTGGAATTGGAAAAGCGCGCCGTCACGGCCAACAAGGCCGGCGCCAACCTCTTCATCTCCATCCACGTGAATTCGGTGGAGAAGGGGACATCGGCTAGCGGATACTCCATCCACGTGCTGGGACAGTCCCAGCGCAAGGGGAACGACCTCTATTCCAAGAACCTGGATCTGGTCAAGCGGGAAAACTCCGTAATCATGCTGGAAGACAACTACCAGACGCGGTACCAGGGATTCGACCCCAACGACCCGCAGTCGTCCATCATCTTCTCGCTCATGCAGAACGCGCACCTGAACGCCAGCCTGGGCTTCGCCGAGGATGTGGCCGATGCCATGTCCCGCGGTCCCATCGTGAACAGCCGCGGCGTTTCCCAGGATCCTTTCTGGGTGCTGTGGCGCACCACCATGCCGTCCGTGCTGGTGGAAGTGGGCTTCATGAGCAATCCCAACGACCTTACCACCCTGCGCAGCCCCGAAGGCCGCGACGCCATAGCCACCAATCTCTTCAACGCTTTCTGGGCGTTCAAGACGCGCTATGACCGCACCATGAGTACCGCCGACGTCCGCGGCAAGGACCTGCAGAACGCCGGCGCCGTGGAAGAGAAGCCTGCCGCGGAGAAACCGGTCGTCCAGGAGCAGCAGGTGCAGGAGGAGCCGGAGGAGAAGACTCCGCCCGTGGTGGAGCAGAAGCCCGTGGAAAAGCCGGCCGAGAAACCTAAAGTGGAGCAGAAACCTGTTGAGAAGCCTAAGGCTGAAGCGAAGCCCGCTACCGGTGATATATATTATGGTATACAGGTGGCGGCCGTGAGCAAGCAGGTCAAGCCGGGAGATCCTTTCTTCAAGGGATACAAGCCCGTGGAAGTGTACAACGGCAAGCTGTATAAGTATCTTGTTTGCACCAGCTCTTCACTGGACGAAGTCAAGAAAAAATTCCCGGAAGTGAAAGCAACTTTCAAAGATTGTTTCGTTGTGAAGGTTGCGAATGGAAACACTTCTGTTGTACGCTGATTTTTCTGCATTTTACAGGCTTGAAACACATATAATCTTTTGAATGATTACTTTGGAATTGTTCAAAACAAGATTATGGCGTATCGTTTTCTGAACGCATATTCGCATCTGTAAAGTGCTGATATTTAGCTGTTTTATAAATGGGGATTTCGAGGGGTTTCTTTCAAAAATATAATGATAAATTTTTTATAAAACAATACCATATTCGTTTTTTTATAAGAAATTTTTCCCCCATTTTTGCATTCACAATTAACAGTAACACAGCTCTGAGTTTAACCTTTATTCCCGGATGACAGACCAGGAAAGACATATTGCGGTATGGCATAGCTGTCTGCAGATCATTGAGAACAACATTGATCCGCAGCAGTTCGCTACCTGGTTCAAGCCCATCCGGCCGGTTTCGCTGGACGGTGCCCGCCTCACCGTTGAGGTGCCGTCGGACTTCTTCCGCGAATATATAGAAGGTGCCTACAAAGACCTGTTACGCCTGACCATCCGCCGTGCCATCGGCGCCGATGCCCAGCTGTTCTACCTGGTGCGGCCCGTGCACGACAGAGAGGGAATGGTGCTGCCGTCTTCCCCCAGCTCCACGCCCACCAACAACCCCGTGTCGGTTCCCACCCGTCAGCCTTCCGGCCCGGCCAGCCCGTTCGTATTCCCGGGCACCACGCGCGTGAAGATCAATCCCCGCCTGAATCCGGTGTACTGCTTCGGCAACCTGGTGGAGGGGGAGTGCAACAAACTGGGCGTGAACGCCGGCGAAAGCATTTCGCACGCTCCGGGCAAGACGCCCTTCAACCCGCTGTTCCTCTTCGGCGGCCCCGGTCTGGGAAAGACGCACATCGCACAGGCTATCGGTATTGACATCAAGGAGCGCTTCCAGGACAAGGTGGTGCTCTATGTCACCGGCAACGAATTCAAGACGCAGTACATGGACGCCAGCCGCGGCAACCGCCTGGTAGATTTCATTGCTTTCTACCAGCGCGTAGACGTGCTCATCGTGGACGACATCCACGAACTCATTGGCCCGCAGTCCCAGAATGCGTTCTTCAATGTGTTCAACCACCTGCACCAGAACGGCAAGCAGCTCATCTTCACCAGTGACCGCGCCCCCGTGGACCTGCAGAACTTCGAAGAGCGGCTCCTGTCCCGCTTCAAGTGGGGCCTGTCCGTGGAACTCACGCGCCCGGACTACGAAACCCGCCTGGCCATGCTCCGCGCCCGCGCCCAGCGGGAAGGCGTCGCCCTCAGTGACGATGTCCTGTCCTACCTGGCCTCCCGCGTAAAGACCAATTTCCGCGAACTGGAAGGCACCCTCACCTCCCTGGTGGCCTATGCCACCCTGGGACACCGGGACATCGACGTGGAACTGGCCCAGAGCGTCACCGGCAAGATCGTAGGCGAAGACCAGACTTCCGTGAGCATGGAAACCATCATCAATACCGTGTGCGAGTACTTCAACATCACGCGGGACATGATGCTCTCCAAGAGCCGCAAGCGCCAGATTGTCCAGGCCCGCCAGATTGCCATGTACGAGTGCCGCAACCTCATCCAGAACTGCTCCCTCAGTACCATCGGCGCAGAACTGGGCGGCAAGGACCACGCCACCGTCCTCCACGCCTGTGGCATCGTCCACGACCTCATGTCCACCGACAAATTCTTCCGCCAGTGGGTCGAAGACATCGAAGGCATGATCGTGGTGCCCGTCGAGGCGTAAAAATTTAGGAAATCCCCGTATCTTTTCTTATCTTTGGTGAGTAATTAAACCAAAGACAACTATGGATTCCGCATCTGTCCTCAAAATCTTTAAGGAAATCACCTGTATTCCGCGCGAATCGGGTCACGAACAGAAAATGACCGAATATCTGCAGCAGTTTGCCGCCAAGCATAACCTGCCTTGCAAAACGGACAAAACCGGCAATGTGGTCATCACCAAAGAAGCCTCCAAAGGCAAAGAAAACGTGCCCACGCTGGTGCTGCAGGCGCATCAGGACATGGTTTGCGAGAAGCTGGCCGATTTCGACTTCGACTTCCACACGCAGCCCATTCCCTATGAGATCGAGGACGGCTGGATGGTAGCCAAGCACACCACCCTGGGGGCCGATGACGGCATCGGCATCGCCGCCTGCCTGGCGTTGCTGGAGAGTGACAAACCCATGGGAAAGATCGAGTGCCTGTTCACCATATCAGAGGAAACCGGCATGGACGGCGCCTTTGCGCTGGAACCGGGTTTCTTCGAGGGCAAGACCCTCATCAACCTGGATTCCGAGGACGAAGGGCAGATGTTTGTGGGCTGCGCCGGCGGAATTGATACCACGGCCACCATCGATCTGGCCCGTGAGCCCTTGCGCAAGGATTACAAGACCTTGAAAATCAACGTCTTCGGTGGCCAGGGCGGCCATAGCGGAGACGATATCAACAAGGAACGCGCCAACGCCCTCCGGGAGCTGGTCCGCTTCCTTTTCACGGAGCTGCAGTACGACTTCCAGCTGCTGTCCATCGACGGCGGCAATAAACCCAATGCCATCTGCCGCGAGGCCCAGGCCGTCATTGCCGTCCCCGCCGATGAAGCAGAAGAAATGGAAGCCGATGTCAAAGCCTTCAGCGACCTCCTGGCCGCCGAATTTGCCGCCTCGGACCCGGGCCTCCGCGCCAGCTGCACCCCCTGCGAATGCAAGGAAAAGCCCATCGCCGAAGGAGACGCCGCCAACCTCATCGCCACCCTGCTGGCCTGCCCGCACGGCATAGAGAAGATGTCTGTGGACATCCCCGGCCTGGTGGAAACCTCCACCAACCTGGCTGCCGCCCATATAGAAGGTGACAAGCTTACTGTCATCACCAGCCAGCGCAGTTCAGTGGTATCCGAACTTCACGCCATGGCCGAAAAAGTGGAAGCCGCCTTCTTCCTGGGCTCCTTTGACGTTGAACATCACGGGGAATATCCCGGCTGGAAACCCAACCTCCAGTCCAACATCCTCAAACACGTGGTGGCCTCCTACCGCAAGCTCTTCGGCCAGGATCCGGAGGTGAAAGCCATCCACGCCGGCTTGGAATGCGGTCTGTTCCTGGAGAAATTCCCGGATCTGGACATGATTTCCTTCGGCCCCACCCTGCGTGGCGTCCACGCCCCTGGCGAAAAACTGGAACTGGCCTCCCTGGACAAGTTCGTAGCCCATTTGAATGACGTAGTCCTCAATTTCGAATGATACAGATAGCCCCCTCCATGCTGGCGGCCGATTTCCTGCACCTGCAGGAAAGCGTGAACACCGTCAACAAATACGCCGACCTTTTCCACCTGGATATCATGGACGGCACCTTCGTGCCCAATATCTCCTTCGGATTCCCGGTGGTGGAAGCCATTGCCCAAAAGGCGCGCAAACCCCTGGACGTGCACCTGATGATTGTCAACCCCGGGAAGTATGTGGAACGCTTTGCCAAAGTGGGTGCCTCGTACATTAGTTTCCACTATGAGGCGGCAAAGGAAGAATCCGCCGCTGTCCTGGCGCAAATCCAGGCCCTGGGCGTGAAAGCCGGCATCGTAATCAACCCCGACTGCCCCGTGGAAAAGATATTTCCGCTGTTGCCCCAAGTGGATTTCGTCCTCATTATGAGCGTATTCGCGGGCTTCGGCGGGCAAAAGTTCATCCCTGAATCCATCGATCGCATCAAGGCTGTGAGGGCCGAACTGGACCGCCTGGGCCGCACCGATGTTCCCATCGAGGTAGACGGCGGCATCGGCCCCGACAATGCGGCCGATGTAATAACCGCCGGCGCTTCCATCCTCGTTGCCGGCAGCTCCGTCTTCAAAGCCCAAGACCCCGCCGCCGCCATCGCCGCCATGCGAGGGTAGGGCCTTTGGCAGATTAAAAATGCCATTATGGCAGGAAAGCCGTTGCACTTTGCAATGGCTTTATTTTTGATTATATTTGTATGATTGAATTTAAACCATTAATTATATATGATTACACATGATCTTCGGCTCATTGCCGATGCCATCATTGACAAGAAGGGACAGGATGTAGTTTCGCTGGACCTGCGGCAGATAGACGGCGCCATCACGGATTTCTTTGTGGTGTGCGACGGTTCCAATACCACGCAGGTGGGCGCCATCGCCGACAATATCGCCGAAAAGATGAAGGAGGAGGGCCATACCCTGTATCGCAGTCAGGGAGAGGGAAACAACTTCTGGATCATCCAGGACTACGGCAATATCGTGGTGCACATCTTCCTCAAGGAATACCGGGAATTCTACCGCCTGGAGGCCCTTTGGGCCGATGTCCCGCGTAAAGAATACAAGGAGCGGAAGAAAACCGCCGCAAAAGAAGAGAAATAAATGGCAGAAAAAGGAAAAGACCCCAAAGGTCGTAAAATATTCAGCGTAAACATCAATTTCTCCTGGCTGTACTTCATCATTCTGCTGGGAATCGGCTATCTGCTCTTCAACAACCAGAAGAGCGCCGAGCCCGAGAAGATTGAATGGACGGATGTGCAGGAGATGATCCGCCAGGGCGACGTGGCCGAAATCACCTTTGTGCGCAATGACTTCAAGGGTGAAGTGAAAGTGCGCCCGGAGCGCCTGGCCAAGTATTCCGACAAATTCCGTGGTGGCGTGCCTCCCCGTCGCGCCCCGCAGTTCTATTTCCTGGTATCCACCAAGTTCGACCCCGAGGTGAGTTTCGCCGCACTGAATGAGGAACTTACCCCCGTGGACCGCTTCAAGGTGGTCATCCGCAACGAGGAACATATGTGGATGGACATCCTGCAGGCTATCTTGCCGCTCGTCATCCTCATCGTGTTCT
Source organism: Bacteroidales bacterium (assembly GCA_017509685.1). GTDB lineage: Bacteria > Bacteroidota > Bacteroidia > Bacteroidales > UBA932 > Cryptobacteroides. The sequence continues at coordinate 11,776 of JAFWPA010000004.1, read as the reverse complement.
GGGTGCTCCTGTTCCGCGGAATGAACCGCGGTCCCGGCGGCGGCCCCGGCGGTGGCATGAACCCCTTCAATACGGGTAAATCCACGGCCCGCGAAACCGAGAAAGGCGACGTGAACGTCACCTTTAAGGACGTGGCCGGCCTGTACGGCGCCAAGGAGGAAGTGATGGAAATTGTGGATTTCCTCAAGAATCCCAAGAAATATACCGCCCTGGGCGGCAAGATCCCCAAGGGCGCCCTGCTGGTGGGCCCTCCCGGAACGGGTAAGACTCTGCTGGCCAAGGCTGTGGCAGGGGAGGCCAATGTGCCTTTCTTCTCCATCAGCGGCAGTGACTTTGTAGAGATGTTCGTGGGCGTGGGTGCTTCCCGCGTGCGGGATCTCTTCCGTCAGGCCAAGGAGAAGGCTCCCTGCATCGTGTTCATCGATGAAATCGACGCCGTGGGCCGCGCCCGCGCCAAGAACGGCGGTTTCACTTCCAACGACGAGCGGGAGAATACCCTGAACCAACTGCTCACGGAAATGGACGGCTTTGGCACCAACAGCGGCGTCATCGTGCTGGCGGCCACCAACCGCTCCGACATCCTGGACCAGGCCCTGATGCGTGCCGGCCGGTTCGACCGTCAGATCCACGTTGAGCTTCCGGAACTGAAGGAACGCGAGGAAATCTTCCAGGTGCACCTGCGCGGCATCAAGCTGGGCGACGACTTCAACGTGGAGTTCATGGCCAAGCACACGCCGGGCTTCTCCGGGGCCGATATCGCCAATGTGTGCAACGAGGCGGCCCTTACCGCCGCCCGCAAGAACCACGAGGCCGTGATGCAGCAGGACTTCCTGGATGCCGTAGACCGCATCATCGGCGGCCTGGAGCGCAAGTCCAATACCATCCTCACCCCTGCGCAGAAACGCACCACCGCCTATCACGAGGCTGGTCATGCCCTGGTGGGCTGGCTGCTGCCGTACGCAGACCCCGTGTTCAAGGTGAGCATCATCCCCCGCGGCAACGCCCTGGGCCTCACCTGGAGCCTGCCCGAGGAGCGTAAGAACTGGTCCAAGAGCGTGATGATAGATAAGATGTGCATGCTCATCGGCGGCCGTGTGGCCGAGGAAATCATCAACGGTGAACCCTCTTCGGGTGCCCTGAACGACCTCGAGCGCATGACGCGCATGGCCTACGGCATGGTCCAGTATATGGGTATGAGCCCCAAGGTGGGAACCCTGTCCTTCTATGATTCCACCGGCGCCAGCGGCTACAACCTGGTCAAGCCTTATTCGGAAAAAACCGCCGAACTCATGGACCAGGAGGTAAAGTCCATAGTGGACGGCGTTTACAAGCGCACGCTCAAAATTATCGAAGATCATAAGGACGGATTTATGCAACTGGGTGCCTTACTTCTGGAAAAAGAGGTTATCTTTGCAGAAGATATCGAGCAAATCCTGGGTCCCAAGGTGAAGCCCGCCGAAGACGATCAGTTTATCAGCAATGAATAGTACCGTCAAACGCACCATATTCGGAGTCCTCTTCCTGGCAGTCATGCTGGGAGGACTTCTTTTTTCACAGATAGCCTTCGTTATCCTGTTCGCGTTCATCACCGCCGTGATGCTGTACGAGTTCTACAAGATGACCATGGGGAAGGCCTACCGCAACATCCAGTATACGGCCATCCTGTTCGGCACACTTATCTTTGTGGGCGGCTACCTGTACTTCTTTGGCAAGCAGGACCTCACGGAATGGGTATGCGAATCCGTGATCCTGGTCCTGGGCCTGATGGTTTGCACCATCGTGGACAAGAACCACGCGGACTTCCTGAAGACGGGCTACCTCTATGCGGGTCTGGTGTACATTGCCCTGCCGCTGGCACTGTCCAATGCCATTGTCAGCGCTACCGGGGAGTTCAGCGGCCTGCTCATGGTGAGCTTCTTCTGCATCATCTGGGCATCGGACGTGGGCGCCTACTGCTTCGGCATGCTCTTCGGCCAGAAACTCTGGCCCGCCAAGATGTGCCAGCAGATCTCTCCCAAGAAATCCTGGGCCGGTTTCATCGGCGGCCTGGCCATGGCCATGCTGGCCGGCGCCATCCTGCACTGGACCGTGCTGTGGACCTTCCCGCTGTTGCATTGCCTCATTGTATCGGCCCTCATGCATGTGATGGGCGTGTTCGGAGACCTGTTCGAATCCCTGTGGAAACGTGCCGCCGGCATCAAGGACTCCGGTAACATCATTCCCGGCCACGGCGGCCTCATGGACCGCTTCGACAGCTCCCTGTTCGCCTTCCCGGCCGGTTATATCTACCTTCTCACTCTAGGACTTATTTAGCTTATGAAACTTACTAAAATAGACAACGACTCCTACGGAACTATCCTCACCTCCTGGTGCATCTGTGCTGTGCTCATCTTCCTTACGGCCCGGTATGTTCCCATCCTGTGGATCAGCATTCCGCTGTGCGCCGCCATGGTGGTGTTCATGATATTCATCACCTGGTTCTTCCGTGTCCCGGACCGCGAAACGCCCAACCCGGAGCTGAAGAACCTGGTCACTTCCGTGGCCGACGGCAAGGTTGTCATTGTAGATAAGGTATTTGAGAAGGAATACCTCAAGCGGGACTGCATCCAGATTTCCGTGTATATGGATTTCTTTGACGTGCACTGCAACTTCTGGCCCATTTCCGGAGAGGTTACCTATTATAAATATCATCCCGGCAAGTATCTGCTGGCCTTCCATCCCAAGTCTTCGGAACTGAACGAGCACTCCTCCTCCTGCCTCAAGAATGAGTATGGAGAGGTGTTCTTCAAGCAGATTGCCGGCACCTTTGCCCGCCGCATCGTGTGCTACAGCGAGCCCGGCCACGTGGAATACCGCGGAGAACAGTGCGGCGTAATCAAATTCGGCTCCCGCATAGACCTGTTTGTCCCGCTGGAAGCCGATGTAAAAGTAAAGGTGGGAGATAAAGTCCGCGCAGTAGAATCTGTCCTGGCTATTTTGCCCGATCGGCAGTAATCAGCTCCACCAGTTTTTCTACAGCCTCGTCCTCCGGTATGTGCCGCAGGACGGGGTCTTTTTTTCTGTATAGGGTTACCTTGCCGAAGCCTTCGCCCACGTAGCCGTAGTCCGCGTCGGCCATTTCGCCGGGGCCGTTCACGATGCAGCCCATCACGGCGATGACCACGTCCTTGAAATGGCCCGTGGCGGCCTTTACTTTATTAAAGGTATTCTCCAGGTCGTAAAGCGTACGTCCGCAGCCGGGGCAGGCAATGTACTCCGGCTTGTAGAACTTGCGCCGGCAGGCCTGCAGTATCTCGTCCTTCAAGTATTCATCCTCCAGCGGAATATCATCCACCTCGTGGTTCAGCAGGGGAGCACCCCAGTCACACGCGGCAGCCAAGATAGGATTACCATATCGGATGGCCAGGTACTGCGCCACGGGAATCTCGTTCTCCGGGGGTTCGGTGAGGGAGACGCGGATGGTGTTGCCGATGCCTTCGGCCAGCAAGGTAGAGATGGCCACGCAGCTCTTGATGCGGCCGCTGTCGCCGTTGCCGGCCTCGGTGACGCCCACGTGCAGGGGGAAGACCACGCCGGTCTCCTGCATCATCCGGGCCAGTTCGCGGTAGGCCTGCACCATCACCACGGTGTTGGAGGCCTTCAGGGACACCACTACGTTATAGAAATCGGCCTCCACGCACATCTGGACCCATTCCATGGCGGCCAGGGCCATCGCCTGCGGGGTATTGCCGTATTTCTCCACGATATACTTGCCCAGGGAGCCGTGATTCAGGCCGATACGGATGGCGCGGTCATACTGCTTGCACTTCTCCAGGAGTTCCCGGAAGAGCTCCCGCGCTTTGTCGTGGTTGGGGTGGAAGTTGCCCGGGTTGATGCGGATCTTCTCCACGATGGGCACCACGGCCATGGCCACTTCGGCGCTGAAGTGGATATCGGCCACCAGGGGAACATCGGCCTGCACGCGGCGGCGGATTTCCTCCAGCGCGGGCACGTCCGTCAGGGAAGGGACCGTGATGCGGATGAGCTGCGCGCCCGCCTTCACAAGGCGTTCGCACTGCGCCACGGTGGCCTCTACGTCGGCCGTATGGGTGTTGCACATAGTCTGGACCACAATGGGGTGGCCGCTGCCGATAAGGACGTTCCCAACATGGACGGTCCTGGTTTCCAAAGGTTTATTCATTCTTGTTCATTTCTTCCGCCACCATCTTGCGCGCCAGTTTCCTTAGCTGGGAACGCGTGTGACCGTAGCGGGGAGTCAGTTGATAGTAAATGCCGAAGGTGATGGCACCGTCCAGCGGATAGGCAAAGCGGTAATAGTACTTGCTGGCATAGTCCTGCTGCCAGAAACTCTCCCAGCCCCATTTCACCTGGGCGTTCAGGTGGAATTCGAAGGGGGAGAACATGAGGCCAACGCCCAGGCCGCCCTGCACGCCGTAGGTCCAGCGCTTGTCGTAGTCACGGAAGCTGTTCACATACTGCTCGTAAGTGCTGCCCTCGTAAACTTCGTCCAGCGTACGGGAAATGCTGGTGCGGTAGCCGCCGTAGATGCCCAGTTTGGCCAGCAGCTTGAAGTGCTCTCCTATATCTATATGGAAATGGGAGAGGAAGAAGGCCTCCGGGACCTTCATGGTCACCTTATAGGCGCCCGATTCCGTGGCCCGATACTTGGTTTCCTCGTTGTACTTGAACTCATAGCCCTCGTAGTTCTGCTGGGCGCCGAATTCCAGTCCCATATTGTGGAAGATGCCAAACATGGTGAAGTACCGGATGAAGGAAAAACCGTACACCGGGAAGGCCCAATGGCCCTTGGTGAGACGGCTGGGGTTCCAGAAGCCAAAGTGCAGCGATGCGCCGCCATACACACCCACGGACCAGTAGTCGTTGGGCGGGGTTACCTGTATGCTCAGGCTGTCCAGATAGGCGTTGGTCACGGTGTCCGGCAGGGAGAAGAACTCCTTCTCCAGGTCCACCTGGGCCCGGGCCGTCCACGCGGCGAAAAGCAGCGCAATGATGAGGAGTATCTTTCTCATTGGAACAGTTCCTCCATATTCACCTCCCATACCATTTCGGCCTTCTCCAGCACTTTAATCAGGAATTTTTCCTTGTCGGGCTTGAAGAAGCGCACCTTTTCCGGCTGGCGGTGTTCCAGCAGGTTACCGGTGTCCACAATATTGTTGTTGCTCCTGTCTTCCGTCATGCGCACGCAGTAGTTGCCGGACTTCAGGTAGGGGAAGAGCAGCGTTCCGTCCTTCTCGATGATGAAACTGCGAATCACTTTGTCCCGCTTCTCGTTGAGCAGTTCCACAATGTACTTGGTGTGCACCCCGCTAAGTTCCAGGGTGATGGAGCTGAGTTTATCGTCGTTGGGCAGGGTTACCTTGACCTGCGTGGAGTCGTTGTAGAAGCCGTTGATGTCCCGGAACTGACGGTGCGGAATCTTCAGATAATAGTCGTAGCCCACCTGGAACGGCTCCTTGGGCATTACGCGGAAGTGGCGCAGGTTGGTGGAATCCTTGATGACCTCCACGGCCCCGACGGCCTCCTGCTGACGCGGATTCACGCTGCGGAACTGGAGCTGGTCCCAGCCGTCCTGGATGAGCGGGTACTGGAACTCGATGTCAAAGCCGTACTGCTCCACGGTGGTAGGGTCGGCCTTGGCGGTCATCACGCAAAGGGTATCCTCGTGCTTACGGTCCCGCGTGTTGTTTTTCTTCTTCATCATCTCGCCGCGCTGCTCCTTGGTGTAGGTGAACTTGACGGTCTCCTCCGTGGGCTTCAGCGTGCCGGTGGTGTCGGTCTTGTCGTATTTGATGACCAGCTGCAGGGTGTCGGGCATCTTGCGCTGGTCGTTCACCCACAGTTCCAGGGAGTCCTTCTGCGGATTGAACTGGTGGATGAGTTTCTCCCGCGGCAGGCCCTTGATGCGCATGTCGTGGATTTTGGTGTCCGGCGCCATGAATGTCATATAGGCAGTGCGTTCGCCCACGCGTTCCTTCTTCACGATATACTGCTTGCTGGGACGCTCCCGGAACAGGTTCAGCTCAATCTGGGTGTTCCTGGCCAGGCACAGCGCCGTGTCCTTCATGTCAAACTTCTTGAACTCGTACAGGGAGTCGTTGTACTGGATGGTGGGGCGGAACAGGGTGTCCAGGAAGGCCACGCGCTCGGACTCGGGGTCGTACAGGTTGTTGTTGTTTTCGTCCTTGATGGCGTACACGCGGTACACGGTGTCCTGGATGTTCCGGATGCTGAAGAAGCCCCAGTCGTCGGTCTTGGCGGCGGCCACGGGGCGGCGGAGGAAGATGGCGGAATCGGCCTGATCCTTATACAGCATCACGGTGGCGCCCTTTACGGGCATCAGGGTATTGCAGTCCTGCACAATGCCGGTGAGGCACATGGAGTCTATCTGGCTGCCGGTAGAGAAGACCAGCGTATAGCCTGGGAACAGGTTGCCCTCGTTGTTGTCGGCTATAGCGCCCGTGAGGTCCAGCGTATAGGTGGTGTTGGTGTCCAGGTCGCTTTCGAAGGTGACCACCACGGACTTGCCCTTGATGGTGGCCTTGGGCTTTTTCTCCAGCGGGGGAGAGAGGTACACGCCGTTGGCGTCCTTGATTTTCACGTACTCGTTGAAGGTGAACGTGAGTTTGGTCTTGTGCACGGGCACGTTGGTGGTGCCGGGCATGGGAGACAGCTTGGTAATGACCGGCGGAATGGTGTCCTTGGGCCCGCCGGAAGGGGGTGTGGTGGTATTGGCGCACCCGTGCGGCACCATCAGGGACGCCAGCACCAGCGCGGCCGGTATCAGGGGGAGGAATTTCTTCAGCTTGGTCATAGGTTGCTCCTGCTCACGTTTTCAATGCCCTCGATGGAGGACAGCTTCTTGATCATTTTCTCCAGGATGTCGCGGGAGTTCACATACAGGTCTATATATCCTTCGAAGAGGCCGCTTTCGGCCGACAGGGACAGCCGCCGCATATTCACGCCCATCACCAGCGACAGGTAGCGCGTGATGTCGTTGAGCATGCCAACGCGGTCGATGCCCTTGAGCGTGAGGCGCACCAGGAAGGAGGTTTCCTCGGCCTGCTCCAGCCATTTGGGCACCACCACCCAGTCTCCGTGCATGGCGGCGATGCTCTCGGCAACCTTGCAGGATTTCTTGTGGATGGTCACGGTGCCGTCGGGCGCCTTGAAGCCCACCACGGGATCGCCGGGGATGGGGTTGCAGCATGTGGCGATGTGGAAGCGCGGGGCGTTGGGGTCCGTGCTGCCGATGATGTAAGTCTCGCCAACCTCTTCCTTCGATTCGGGCTTCTCCTCCAGGCGCAGCACCCGCCGAATCCAGGACATCCTGGAGCCGGAGGATTTCTTCACCACTTCCTCGAAGTTGTCCAGAGAGATGGTGTCGATGCCGATTCCGTTGTAGAGTTCGTCGCGGGATTCCACGTTGTAGGCCACTTCCAGCCGCTGGAGCATGGCTTCGTCCAGGGTGATGCCCATGTTCTCCGCAGCGGTCTCCAGCTGTTTGCGGCCGAAGTCCATGGTCTGTTTGCGCTGGGCCTTGAAGTAGTCCGTCACCAGCGTGCGGGCGCGGTGCGTGGTGAGAAATTTGAGCCATTCCGGCGAAGGTTTGGCGTCTTCGGCGGTGATGATTTCCACCTTGTCGCCGGTTTTGAGCACGTGGCTCAGTTTCACCAGTTTCTGGTTCACCTTGGCGGCGATGGCCTTGTAACCCACTTCGGAGTGGATGAGGAAGGCGAAGTCCAGCGCCGTGGCGCCCTTCTGGATGCTGCGCTGCTCGCCCTTGGGGGTAAAGACGTATATTTCAGTAGCCGTGAGGTCGTTGTGGATGATGTCCAGCAGCTCCAGCGCGTTCACATCCGGATTGCTCAGGATTTCCTTGATACTGTTGAGCCAGTTGTCCATCTCGTAGTCGCCTTCGCCCATCACGCCGTGCTTCTTGTAGGACCAGTGGGCGGCGATGCCCTTTTCGGCGATGTCGTCCATCCGCCGGGTGCGTATCTGGACCTCCACCCACACGCCCGAATCGCTTAGCAGGGTGCAGTGCAGGGCCTCGTAGCCGTTGGATTTAGGATGCTTCACCCAGTCCCGCAAGCGCTCCGGCATATAGCGGTAGATGCCCGTGATGATGGAGAAGATATGGTAGCACTGGTCGCGCTCACTCTCCTTGGAATCGGCGTCGTTGTCAAAGATGATGCGGATGGCGTACAGGTCGTAGACTTCGTCGAAGGAGATGCCCTTGGTCTGCATTTTCCGCCAGGCCGAATAGGGCGTCTTAATACGCTTTTTAATCTGATACTTGAATCCTGCCTTGTCCAGCGCCTGCTCGATGGGCACCACGAAATCGGCCATTTCCTTGCCTTTTTCCTGCACCTTCCGGTCTATGCGGGACTTGATATCCTCGTAGGCCTCGGGCTCCTTGTAGCGCAGCCAGATGTTCTCCAGTTCGCTTTTGATGCTGTACAGGCCCAGCCGGTGCGCCAGGGGGATGAAGATGAACATGGTCTCGCTCAGGATCTTGTCCCGCTTGTGCTCCGGCATGTGCTCGATGGTGCGGCAGTTGTGCAGGCGGTCGGCCAGCTTGATCAGCACTACGCGCACGTCGTCGTTCATCGTAAGGAGGATGCGCTTGAAGTTTTCGGCTTGCAGGCTCTGCTGGGAAATGTCCGTGCCGCGGGTCTTCTGCTCCGTGTCCAGCACGTTCTTAATCTTGGTAAGACCGTCTACCAGGGTGGCAATTTTGTCACCGAACTGCTCCCGCAGGTCCTCTACGGTGTAGTCCGTGTCTTCCACTACGTCGTGCAGCAGGGCGGCCGATATGGACTTGTAACCCAGGCCGATATCATCCACCACAATCCGGGCCACCGCGATGGGATGCAGCATATAGGGCTCGCCGCTGCGCCGGCGCACGTTCTTGTGCGCCTCGTTGGCAAACTCGAAGGCCTTTTCCACCACCGCCAGCTCGGCTTCGTTGGAACATCGCTTCTGGGCGCTCTCCCGCAGCAACGCATAGTCGCGGGAAATGACCTCGTAATCCTCTGGGGTAAACTCGGAAAAACTCATATCTGCAGGTTCTTTTGGAAGCGTTCCTTACGGGTTCGGACTGCCTCGTCGTTCAACTGGTTCAGGGTTTCTATGGTCATCTGGTGACGGTCCACGTTCTGGAAGGAGTAGGAGAGTTCCGCTCCGTACAGGATGATGGTCCATCCCAGGTTCAGCCAGATCATAAAGAGGGGAATGGCCGCAAATACGCCGTACACGGCGCTTTGCTTGGACACCATCACCTGGGTTTCCAGGTACAGGTACTGTACGCCGGTAAACACGATGCCCGCGATGATGGCCGCCTTGAAGGCGTGGCGGTACAGCACCTTGGTGCCGGGAATATATTTGTACATGGCGCTCAGCACCAGGATAATCATGCCGGCGAACGTGGCCCAGGACAGGAAGGACTTGATGTGGTCCGTGATGAATTCCTTGGTGGGGAACAGCAGGTCCAACACATGGGAATACACCACGGAGCCGGAGAAGAAGATGAGCACCACGAACGGGGCCATGATGGTGATGCCTATGATGACGCCTATCATCTTGAGGAAATTGCTCTCCTTTTCCACCTTCCACACGTTGTTGAACACCTGCCGCACGGAAATCATCAGGGACAGCACAATCCATACGAAGGTGAACATGGACACAAAGCCGAAGAAGCCCGATTCCGCCGTCTGTACAATGTTGTCGGCCGCGTTCAGCAGCACGGTGGTAATGTCCATGTCCTCTCCCAGATACTTGATGAGCACGGCGGCGAACTTGTCCCGCAGGCCCAGGCCGTCGGTGAGATAAAGGCCGATGGCAATGGCCGGCACCACCGCCAGCATGCTGCGGTAGGCCAGTGCGCTTATCTGGAAGCTGATTTTCTGGTCCATGAAGGTGTTCATCATGAGCACCACGGTCTTGGCGTCCCGCACCAGACGGGCCTTCCAGCGGGAGAAGTCGTCCTCGTTCAGCAGCCACAGGTCGTGTCCCAGGAAGTGTATGATGCGGGTTATCCAGATGGAAATCAACCGGATAATCGCTTCTATCTTATATATCACTTTCTTGAACATGGCTAGAACAGGGTGAGCTCTTCTGATTCCGGCGCTTTCTCCGGCGTTTTTCCTATGATGGTATAGAACTGGTTCTCGTCTATGATTTCGACGCCCAGTTCGCTGGCTTTCTTCACTTTTTCGGGACCGGGCTTCTCGCCGGCCAGCAGCCAGGCGGTCTTGGAGGACACGCTGCTGCCGTTCTTGCCGCCGTTGGATTCGATGAGGGCCTTCATATCGTCCCGGGGGATGGAGAAGTTGCCGCTGATGACGATGGTCTTTCCGGCAAGGATGTCGGAAGCTTTCTCTGCCTTTTCGCCCACAGCGAATTGCAGGCCGGCGTCGTACAGGCGCTCGATTTCCCGCAGGTTTTCATCGGCCTGGAAGAAGGAGAGGACGCTGTCGGCGATGACCTCGCCCACGTCGGGGACGGCCAGGAGTTCTTCCCGCGTGGCCAGCTTGATGGCGTCGATGTGGCCGAAGTGACGGGCGATGTCCCGCGCCGTGGTCTCGCCCACATAGCGGATGCCGATGGCGAAAAGGACGCGCTCGAAGGGCACCTTGCGCGAATCCCGCAGGCTTTGCAGGAAACGCTGGGCGCTGCGCTCCTTCCAGCCTTCCAGTTGAAGGAGCTGCCCTTCGGTGAGGGAGTACAAATCGGCCGGGGAATGCACCAGGTTCAGGTTATACAGCTGATCCACGGTGGCTTCGCCGGCCAGGATATTCATCGCCTTACGGGACAGGAAATGCAGGATACGGCCCTTGATCTGGGTAGGGCATCCGGTAGTGTTGGGGCAGAACCAGCGGGCTTCGCCTTCCGGCTTCACCAGCGGGGTGCCGCAGTCCGGGCACACCTGGGGGAATACGGGCCTCTGGGCGCCGGGACGTCGCTTGGAGGGCTCTACGGCCGTGATCTTGGGGATGATTTCCCCGCCTTTTTCCACGTACACCCAGTCGCCTTCGTGGATGTCCAGGGCGCGGATCTGGTCTTCGTTTACCAGCGTGGCGCGCTTCACCATGGTGCCGCTCAAGAGCACGGGCTCCAGGTTGGCCACAGGCGTTACCGCACCGGTGCGGCCCACCTGGTAGTCGATGGAGAGGATGGGCGTGCAGGCCTGTTCGGCCTTGAATTTATACGCCACGGCCCAACGGGGGCTCTTGGCGGTGAAGCCCAACTGCCGCTGGACGGCCATCTCGTTGATCTTGATTACAATGCCGTCCGTGGCATAGGGAAGGTCCTTGCGGGCGGTATCCCAATGGCCGATAAAGTCTTCGATTTCGGCGATGCTGTGGCAGATTTGCCGATGTTCGGATACAGGCAAGCCCCAGCTCTGAGCAGCCTTGAGGGCTTCGTCGTGGGTAGGGTAGTCCACCTGGCCGGCAGGGATGTGGTAGAGGGTGCAGAAGAGGCCTCTTTTGCCTACTTCCTGCGGATCCTGCAGTTTGAGTGAACCACTGGCGGCATTGCGTGGATTCGCGAAAAGGGGTTCTTCCTGCAGCTCCCGTTCGTGGTTCAGGCGGTCGAAGGACTCGTAGGGCATCAGGATTTCCCCGCGGATTTCGAACTCCTGCGGCCAGCCGGTGCCATGCAGTTTGTGCGGGATGTTGGCAATTTTAAGGGCGTTACGGGTGACGTCGTCTCCCTGCACGCCGTCCCCACGGGTGAGGGCCCTGAACAGCAC
>JAFWPA010000041.1 GCA_017509685.1 Bacteroidales bacterium | reverse complement strand
GGAAGTTCACCGTGTCTTCGATGAGCGCGTGCGTGCCGATGAGGATGCCGATGCTTCCGTCCATGAGCCCCGCGTGGATGTCCCGCCGCTGGGCGGCCGTGGTGGTACCCGTGAGCAGCGCACAGCGTACGCCGGTGGGTTTCAGGTACTTGGATACGTTGGCATAATGCTGCTGGGCCAGAACTTCGGTGGGGGCCATTATACAGGCCTGGTAGCCGTTGCCCACCGCGATGAGGGCGCTCAGGACCGCCACCATAGTTTTGCCGGAACCCACATCTCCCTGCAGCAGGCGGTTCATCTGGTGACCGCTGCGCATATCTTCCCGAATCTCCCGGATCACCCGTTTCTGGGCGCCGGTAAGTTCATAGGGAAGCGCATTGTAACAGGCGTTGAACGCGTCTCCCACGGCGGGCATTTTGAGGCCCACCGCGTTGCGGCTGCGGATGTATTTCTGCTTGAGAAGGCTTAACTGCAGCAAGAACAGTTCCTCGAATTTAAGCCGGTAGGAAGCCTTGGAAAGCGCCTGCTGGTCCACCGGGAAATGAATCTGGCGCAAGGCATAGGTAAGGGGTACCAGCCCCTTTTCCTTGAGTACATAATCCGGCAAGGTCTCCTGCACCACGGGCAACACTTCGGCCAGGGCGGTGCTCATATACTTGAGCATCATCTTTCCCGTAATGCCGGCGTTTTTCAGCTTTTCCGTAGAGGGATAAACGCCCGTGAGTACGCCGCTGGTACCGCTGTCGGGGGCATCGACCTCCGGGTGCACCATGTTCAGCCGGTTGTTGAACACGGCCGGCTTGCCAAAGAAAATGAAAGTGGAACCGGGCTGCAGCCGCGCGTGCATCCATTTCACCCCCTTGAAGAACACCATCTCCATCTCTCCGGAATCATCGGAAACGATAGCACTTAGTCGGGAGACGGCGTTGTACTTGAGTTTTTCGGGCGGGAGCTCGGCCCCGTTCTTGGCGAACAGACGCACCTTGAGCACGGTGGCCCGCACCTGCACCTGTGCCAGGTCCGGCTGGACGTCGGCGATGCGCACCACGGTGCTGCGGTCAATGTAGCGGAACGGATACAGATGGATGAGGTCTCCCACCGTAGCGATGCCCAGCTCCTTTTCCAGAAGCTCGGCCCGCTTGGGTCCCACACCCGGCAGATACTGTATGCTGGTTTCCAGCGTCATAACCCTACAAATATACTAAAAAATAGTATCTTTGCGAATATGAAACGACTTGCTTTTTATCTGGCGGTTCTTTTGGCCGCAATATGCTGCGATAAACCCGAAAAAATCCTTTTCGTGGGCACTTATTCCGATGGTTTCTTCGCCTATGACTACAAGACCGGGGAACTGATGGCCAAGGCTCCCATGCCCAATCCGTCCTTCCTGGCCATGAACGGAAACAACGTTTACGCCGTGAGCGAAATGCCCGACGAAAGGGCCCGCGTATTCGCCTGGAAATGGAGCGGAGAAGCCTTCGACCTCCTTGGCAGCCAGCCCACCGGCCTTCCCGAAGGCGGAGAAGACCCCTGCCACGTGGTGACGGACGGGGAAATCCTGGCGGTGTCCAACTACAGCGGCGGCACTCTGGCCCTCTATCAGCTGAAGGCCGATGGAAGCATCTCCCCGATGGACTCCCTCATCGTGAGCCGCACCGGCGGTCCGGACCTGAGCCGGCAGGACCTCCCCCACGTTCATTGCGCCGCCTTTACACCGGATGGTAAACAACTGCTGTTCAGCGAGTTCAGCGCCGATGCAATCGGCCAGATCAACGTCTCCCGCCTGGGCGTTTCGGACCTTCGGACGGCAGCCCAGCTGCCGCCGGACTTCGGCCCGCGTCATCTCCTGTTTGACAAGGCCGGCAAGCACTTCTACGTGATTGGGGAACTCTCCGGAGACATTGCCGTCTTCGACTGGGACGGCGCCCATCTTACCCTGAAGCAGGTGCAAAAGGCCGACCAGGTAGACGCCCGCGGCGCCGCCGACATCCATTTCTCCCCGGACGGTGAGTTCCTCTATGCCAGCCTGCGCCTCCAGAACGACGGCATTGCCATCTTCAAGGTGGCCGATAACGGCACCCTCACCCCCGCCGGCTACCAACTCACCGGCCCGCACCCGCGCAACTTCTGTGTCACCGATGACGAAGTCCTGGTGGCCTGCCGGGACAACGACAGCATCGAATTCTACAGCCGCGACAAAAAAACCGGCCTCCTCTCGGACACCGGTCGCAGGCTCGAAGTTTCCAAGCCGGTATTTGTGGCCGTAAGGTAACGGCTTAGTCCTTCATCCAGCGGTCCAGCCAGTCGAAGTAGCTGCGGTGCCAGTAGAGGGCGTTCTGCGGCTTCAGGATCCAGTGGTTTTCGTTGGGGAAGATGATAAGTTTGGAGGGCACGCCCATCATCTGGGCGGCGTTGAAGGCGGCCATACCCTCGTCATAAGGAACGCGGAAGTCGGAGCCGCCGTGGATGCACAGGATGGGCGTATGCCAGTTCTGGACCAGCTTGTGAGGAGAGTTGGCGTAGTGGCGCTTGGCTTCGGCTTTGCTGCTCCAGGGAGAGCCGGCCTGCTGGAGGCCGCCGAAGGTGACGCCGTCGCCGGCGGGACCCACCTGGTCCGGGGTATAGGCATACTCCATGGGGATGCCGCCGTTGTCCCAGTTGGGGAACCACATTTCCTCGGTGGTCATGTACATGTGCAACTCGTTGAAAATGCCGGCGTGGGCGATGAAGCAGTCGTACATATCCTGGTGGATACCAGCCAGGTAATACACGCTGTAACCGCCGTAGGAGGCGCCGCAGGCGGCCACGCCGCTCACATAAGGTTCGGCCTTGATGTTACGGGCGGCAGTGAGGTAGTCCTGCATGTTCAGGCCGATGTAGTCACCGGAGATTTCCTCGCACCAAGGCTGGCCGAAGGCGGTGGTGCCGCGGCGGTTGGGCAGTACCACCACATAACCCTGATGGCACATGAGGAGGTAGTTCCAGCGATAGCTCCAGCCCTGGGAAAGCGTGCCCTGAGGGCCGCCCAGGCAGATTTCAATGGCGGGATAGGTCTTGGATGCGTCGAACTGCGGAGGCAGCAGCACCCAGGTGAGCATCTTCTGCCCGTCCACGGTGGTGAGCCAGCGGGCCTCGGTCTCGTGTTTGTCCAGCTGTCCCAGGATATGCTCGTTCTCGAAGCTGAGCTGGCGGATGCTGTTACCGGCCACGGCTACAATCTCCGTGGGGAAGTCCATGGAAGCGTAGGTGGTGAGGAGGGTGCCGTCCTGCAGCACGCCGAAGGGGCTGCCGAAGTCGAACCACAGGTTGTCGGCCGTCAGGCGCTCGGGCTCCTGGTCCGGAATCACGTTGTAGATGGCCTGGATGCCTTCGGCCAGGGCGGCGAAGTAGATGCTTTGGCCATCGGCCGCCCATACGGGCCCGTCTACATTATATTTAAAGGATGCGCTCAGGTCCCGGATATTCTCTACCTGGGCCCCGTTGACGTCTCCCAGCATCAGGCGCACTTTGTCGGCCTCATAACCGTCGCGCTCCATCGAGAGCCAGAGGAGGCGGCTGCCGTCGGGGCTCCAGACGGGATGGGTGTCGTAGCCGCCGCGGGTGGTGACGGCCGATATCTCCCCGGAGGCGGTATTGTAGAGGTAGATGCAGGTGTTGGTGGAGAAGGCGTACTGCTTGCCGGTGAGCATCTTGCAGGAGAAGGCGATGTACTGGCCGTCGGGGCTCCAGGCAAGGTCTGCGATGTCTCCGAAGGGACCGTTGGGCAGTTCGAAGAACTCATCGCCCAGGAGGTCCACTCCTTCCTTCACCACGCCGTTACCCAGCGGGGCGATGAAGCTGTGGTTGATTTCCGTGCGCCAGTGGTCCCAGTGACGGTACATCAGGTCCTCGGTGGCGTAGGCTTCGGCCTTGTCCAGCAGGGGATCCGTGTCGGTGGGAAGTTCCACCTGGCTGCGTACGGTAGAAACGTACAGCAGCTGGGATTCGTCGGGGGAGAGCAGGTAGTCGTCGACGCCCTTCTCTACGTCCGTGAGCTGGGTGCGCTTACCCAGTTTGCCGTCCTTGTAGGCCGCCTTGTACAGCTGGCCGCCCTGGAGGAAGAAGATGGCCTTGCCATCGGCGCTCCAGCGGGCCGATGCAATGCTCTTCCCGTCCATGGTGAGCTGGGTGGGCTCGCCGCCTTCCACCGGCAGGGTGAAGAGGTTGCGGACGCTGCGGTTCTCTGCGATGTCCGTGTAGCTGACGCCGTACAGGATGGTTTTGGCGTCGGGGGAGAGTTGAGGGTCCGACAGGCGCCCCAGGGACAGGAGCACTTCCGGAGTCATATGGCCGTCTGCGATTTCCGGCTGGGACGGGCCGATGTAGCCTTTCTGCGGTTTCATTTCGTTGCTGCTGCAGGCGACGAGGGCCAGCGACAGGGCCGCCGCCGCAAAGAATTTAGTGTTCATATAATTGGATTGCTTTTTTCAGGATTTGCTGTACGGCCTGGCGCAGTTCCAGCGGTTCCAGTACTTCCAGCCGGTCTGCGCGGGCGCACAGTTCCATCAGGAAGTTGGGGTTGGGGATGACGGTGAGGGCGAACAGGCCGGGGCCGATGCTGATTTGGCTAGGGTGCAGGGGGAGGTCCTGCAGGTAGGCGGCCTCCCGCTGGGTGGCCTTGAGCTTTACCAGGACCGGCTGCTGCCCTTCTGGCAGATAGATACCGTAACTGTCCCGGAACAGGGCGTCCACGTCGAAGTCTTTGGGCATCTTGAAACGGTCTCCCGTGCGCTCCATGGAGAGGATGCGGTCCAGGGCGTAGGTGCGAAGGGCATCGGCCTCCTCGCTCCAGGCCACCAGGTACCAGCGTTTGGCGAATTCCTTCACGGCGTAGGGCCGCACGGTGCGTTCGTCGGTTTCCGTACTCAGGTATTTGTGGTAAGTGATTATGAGGACGGCATTGTCCAGCATGGCCTGCATGGCCACGGTGAGCCATTGCTGGCCGGAAGGAACGTCCTCTACCGCCACGCGGCCGCTCAGGCGTTCCTTGCCCAGCGTGAGCAGGCTGTTCACCGTGAAGGTGTTGATGAGGTATTCCACGGCTTCCCGCTTGTCCACGGCGCTTTCCCCGGCGTCTATCCGGTAGCGGTTGGTGCTGCGGTCGCAGGTGATGGCAATGCCGAAGATCTCCTCTACGGCGGCCCGGTGGTTGGCAAAGCTGCGGCGGGGATAGGTGCTGCCGTAACGCTGCTCCCAGCGGTCCTGCAGCTGGGGCCAGGTGAGGCCCGTTTCCCCCGCTTCCACGAAGGTCTGCACCAGGAAAACGTATTTGTCTACCAGTTCCGGGACCATGGCGCTACCGCTTGTTCAGGCGGCCTTCCTGCAGGGTGTCGTACTGCAGCCGCTTGCGGAAGATGTCGATGGCGGTGTAGATGGCGCTCATCATGGAACGCGGGTCGGCTTCGTCCCGGCCGGCCATTTCGTAGGCGGTGCCGTGGTCCGGCGAGGTGCGCACGATGGGGAGGCCGGCGGTGAAGTTGACGCCGTCGGAGAAGGCGATGGCCTTGAAGGGCGCCAGGCCTTGGTCGTGATACATGGCCAGCGTGGCGTCGAAACGGGTATAGTTGCCCAGGCCGAAGAAACCGTCGGGGGAGTAGGGACCGAAAGCCTGTATGCCTTCGGCCTGCGCCTCCTGCACGGCCGGCAGGATGATGTTCTGCTCTTCGTCTCCCAGCAGGCCGCCGTCTCCGCAGTGGGGGTTCAGGCCCAGGACGGCAATCTTGGGATCGTTCACGCCGAAGTCCCGCTCCAGGGACGATTTCATGATGCGCAGTTTGCCCAGGATGCTGTCCTTGGTGAGGGACTTGGAGACTTCCCGCAGGGGAATGTGGCCGGTGACCACGCCTATCTTGAGGCGGGAACTCACCATGATCATGGTGACGTCGTCCACACCGAATTCCCGCTGCAGGTATTCCGTGTGGCCGGTGTTGGAGAAGCCCTCGGCGTTCATGGCGCGCTTGTTGATGGGGGCCGTGACCAGCACGTCTATCTGGCCGTCCTTGAGGTCCTTCACGGCCATTTCCAGCGACTTGATGGCTGCCTTGGCGCTGTCGGGGGTGCTTTGCCCGGGCTCTGCGTAGATGTTGTCCGGCAGGCAGTTCACCAGGTTGATTTTCTTCTGCTTGGCATCGGCCGCGGACTGGATGACGTTGATGTCCATGGGGCCGATGTTATGTACCGTCTTGCGGTAGAATCCCATCAGTTTGGACGAGCCGTAAATCACGGGCGTAAAAGAGTCCAGGATGCGTTCGTCCGAGAGGGATTTGATGATTACTTCGTATCCGATGCCGTTGCTGTCACCTTGCGTGATGCCAACGACGAGTTTAGGGAGTGCCATATTTATAAAAGTTGTGTTTCTGCTATGTAGCCGGTGTCTTCCGGCAGGTTGGTCTGGTGGTAGGCCGCCACGGCCAGGGCGTCGCAGCGCTCGTTTTCGGGGTGCCCGGCGTGTCCTTTGATCCAGTGGAAGGCCACGCGGTGGCGGCTGTACACGGCGTCGAAGCGCAGCCACAGGTCCACGTTCTTCTTTTTCTTGAACCCCGTACGCTTCCAGTTCTCCAGCCAGCCTTCGTTGAGAGCCTTCACCACGTAGGAGGAGTCGCTCACCACGTGTACTTCGGCGTTGTCCCATTTGATCTGTTCCAGGCCGATGATCACCGCCAGCAGTTCCATCCGGTTGTTGGTGGTGCAGGCGAAGCCGCCGGACAGCTCTTTTTCATAGGTGCCGCAGCGGAGGACGATGCCGTATCCGCCCGGGCCGGGGTTGCCGCTGGCCGCCCCGTCGGTGAAAAGATATATGGCCGGTTTTTGTTCCACGCACGTATGGGTTTGACCTACAAAGATAGTAAAAAAGTGCCGAATGGGAAAGGTTTTGCAGAATAGAAAATAATGGCTAAATTTGTCTTTTGTAAACGTGAAATCAACTAAAACCTTTTTGATATGAAAAAAGTAATTCTCGTACTTGTGCTGGCCATGATGGCCTTTACGGCTAAGGCTCAGCTCTATGTTGGCGGTGGCCTCAGTTTCATCGGCACCGGCGCAGGCGCCGCTTTCAGCATCGCCCCTGAAGTAGGTTATAACATCAATGACAATATGGCGGTGGGCGGTTCCATCGGCCTTGGCCTGGAATCCGGCGAAACCGTGCTTTCCGTAGACCCTTATTTCCGCTTCTATTTCGCCGAAGTGGGCCCTGTACGTTTCTTCGGCGACGCCCATTTCAATCTCAGCAATGTTTGGGAAACCGGTGAGCCCACTGTTACCACCTGGGGTATCGGTGTCCGTCCCGGCCTGGCCGTGAACCTCACCGACAACTGGTCCATCGTGGCCCACGTGGCCTCTTTGGGTTACTATCGCGGCACTTTCGGTTTCACTCTGAATACGGGCAGCACCCTGGGCGTTTACTATTGCTTCTAGTGAACAATCTCAAAGACTTCGTTAAAGGGCAGGTGGCCGCATCGGCCCGGGTGAAGGAAGACTTCCTGGCCGATGAAAAGGCCATGGAAGCGGTGGCGGCGGTGGCGGCCCTGCTGGTGAAAACCTATCGCGCCGGCGGGAAATCCCTGTGGGCGGGCAACGGCGGTTCTGCGGCCGATGCCCAGCATATGGCGGCCGAGCTGGTGAACAAGTTCCGGCTCAACCGCTCCGGCCTTCCCGCCATGGCCCTCACGGTGGATACGTCCATCCTCACCGCCATCGGCAACGACTATGGCTACGATCAGGTGTTTTACCGCCAGATCATTGCCTGCGCGGCCCCCGGAGACGTGTTCGTGGGCATTTCCACCTCGGGAAAATCGGCCAACCTGATGAAGGCGCTGGAGGCCTGCCGGGAGAAGGGGGTGACGACGGTGGCCGTTGTGGGCGGCGCGCCCTGCCCCATGGACGGTTACGACCACGTGATCCGCATCCCTTCCACGGATACGCCGCGCATCCAGGAATGCCAGACGCTGGTGGGCCATATCCTGTGCGACATCGTAGAGCGCAGCCTGTTCGGCGGTGAAAATTTTTCTGGATGTTAAAATGTTTTTTTATTCGGTAATATCTGTGATATTATCGGATTTTTTTTGTAAATTTGCACCGCTTTTGAAAGCAATAATGTTTAACAAACAATAAATTAACACACAATTATGATCAAACTTGGTATTAACGGTTTTGGCCGTATCGGTCGTATGGTTTTCCGCGCTGCTGTGGAGAACTTCGGCAAAGACATCGTGGTGGTAGGTATCAATGACCTGCTGGATCCCGACTATCTCGCTTACATGCTCAAGTACGACTCCGTACATGGCCAGTTCAACCACGATATCAAAGTGGATGGCAACTACCTCATCGTAGACGGCAACAAGATCCAGGTCTTCTGTGAGAAGGATCCCGCCAACATCACCTGGGGTGCCCTCGGTGTGGACGTCGTTGTAGAGTCCACCGGTTTCTTCCTCACCTCCGAGCTCGCCGAAGCCCATATCAAGGGCGGCGCCAAGAAGGTGATCATGAGCGCTCCTTCCAAGGACGCTACCCCTATGTTCGTGTATGGTGTGAACCACAAGACCTACGCTGGCCAGACCATCATCTCCAACGCTTCCTGCACCACCAACTGCCTGGCTCCTCTTACCAAGGTGCTCAACGACAACTTCGGTGTGGTTCGCGGCCTGATGACCACCGTGCACGCTGCTACCGCTACCCAGAAGACCGTTGACGGTCCTTCCAAGAAGGATTGGCGCGGCGGCCGCGGTATCCTGGAGAACATCATTCCTTCCTCCACCGGCGCTGCCAAGGCCGTGGGTAAGGTTCTCCCCGAACTGAACGGTAAGCTCACCGGCATGTCCCTGCGTGTTCCCACCTCCGACGTTTCCTTCGTAGACCTCACCTGCGAGCTCGCTAAGGAAGCTACCTACGAGGAGATCTGCGCTGCCATGAAGAAAGCCTCCGAAGGCGAACTGAAGGGCATCCTCGGCTACACCAACGAAGCTCTGGTTTCCACCGACTTCCGCGGCGACGCCCGTACCTCCATCTTCGACGAAAAGGCCGGTATCCAGCTGGACAAGACCTTCGTAAAGGTTTGCGCCTGGTACGACAACGAATGGGGCTACAGCAACAAAGTTTGCGAAATGGCCAAGGTTATCATGAAGTAAGTTTGCTTCTGAACTAAATGAAAGGACCGACTCTTTTGAGCCGGTCTTTTTTTTTTGTAAAAAACAGTATGATTTTCCGAGAAATGATTATCTTTGAAAATCTGTAGATCAAACAACTAACCAAATATTTGTATGAAAAAAGCTTTTTACCTTCTCTCCGCGCTGCTCGGTACCGTTTTGACCCTGGGCCTTGTCTCCTGTAACAAGGACGACAGCGGCCAGAAGTTGCCTGCCGCAAAGATTACGGGAACCAAGTATTACCCCGAGGACAAGATGACCGCCTATAATATCGAATACCCTTCCACCGACCCGTTCGGCAATCCTGTCACCCTTTCCGGTGCCATTACCGTGGGCGACGAAATCAAGGATGGAAAGGCGCCGGCCGTGGGCGTGGTGCTTGTCAATCATTTCACCGTATATCGTAAGGACCAGTGCCCCTCCAAGGGAGACCTTATGATTCAGAAGTTCGTGGTGGGCAGCCATATGGTCGGAGTTTCGGCCGACTATTACGGCTTTGGGTGCACGGAAGACAAAAACCAGGCATACTGTGTGGGCTCTGTCAATGCACAGGCCAGCATTGACTGCCTCCTCGCCGCCCGAGAGCTCTTCCCCAGCATCAATATTTCGATGGATGAGAGCAAAAACTACCTATTCAATCTGGGCTACTCCCAGGGTGGCCAGACAACCGTGGCTGTAGAGAAGTTGGTGGCAGAAAAGTATCCGGACATCAAAATCACCCATTCCTTTGCCGGCGGCGGCCCGTACGATATGCCTGCTACGTACAGAGAGATGACCCAGACGGACATCTCCGGCATGCCTTCCACCATTATCAGTGTTATGCTGGCCTTCAACGAGTACTACCAACTGGGTTATTCCCGCGACAGGCTGTTAAGGGGTGACGCCCTTGCACACGCAGACGACTGGCTCCTGAGCAAGAATTACACTCAGCAGGAAATTGATAAGATGATTGGCTCCCTGAGTTTTTCCAACTTCGCCAGCACGGAAATTCAGGATATGAAATCTGAGGTTTCCCAGAAACTGATGCAAGCCCTTGAAAAAGAGAACCTGGCCAAAACCTGGCGGCCCGCCAAGGGTGCCCGTATCGCCCTCATCCACCACAAGAAGGACATCACCGTACCGCCGGTTAACCAGGTCAATCTGTATGATTATCTGGTGAATACGCTCGGCCTGAGCAAGGAAGACATCACGGAAACCGTCGTCGGGGACATCACGTGGATGGAAGATATGCCTGCGCACGAAAACGGCGCCATTGATTTTGCCCTGATCATTTTCGACACACTCATCAATAAATATGGCTTCGATTTCTGGCTGCTGAACGAAGAGAACGTCGCACAGATGCTCGAAGAGTTTCTCAAGGAGATATTTAAGGAACAATAACAAAAAAGCTCGGCTGTTTGCCGAGCTTTTTTGTGGAGTATAGGGGAGTCGAACCCCTGACCTATAGATTGCGAACCTATCGCTCTAGCCAACTGAGCTAATACCCCGAAAAGGACTGCAAAAATACGGGATTTCCTTCAAAGAAACAAGCGTTCCACGCAAAAAATCCGTATCTTTGTACGTTATGAAGATTCTGATTTCCAACGATGACGGATACAAGGCTTCCGGTATCCACGTATTGGCCCGTGTGATGGCGCAGTTCGGGGAAGTGACCGTAGTCGCCCCCAAGTTTCACCAGAGCGCCACGTCCATGGCGGTGTCCCTGGGCGTGAAGCAACTGGCCTACAAGGACCTTCCGGAAGAAGGTCCGGGCCGATGGACCTACCTGGACGCCACGCCGGCCTCGTGCGTGAAATTCGGCCTGGAATACAAGTATGAAAACCGGGACCCGGACCTGGTGGTCACCGGCATCAACCACGGCACCAACGCCTCCACGGCGGCCAATTACAGCGGTACCCTGGGCGCGGCTGAGGAAGCCGTCATCAACGGGTGCAAGGCCATCGGCGTATCCCTGTGCGACATCAGTCCGGACCCCGACTTCTCCGTGGTGGAGGAACTCCTGCCCGGCATCATGAGAAAGCTGTTGGACAACTGGCCGGCCAACCGTCCCGGCTTATACTATAATATTAACTTCCCGGCTATCCCCAAAGACCAGATCAAAGGCATCCGCATCGCCCGCCAGGACGCCGGCCACTGGATCAAGGAGTTTGAACCCTGGGACGAAAGCCGCGTGAGCGACGATTTAGGCCACAACTTCTTCTGGCAGCACTACCGCGTGAACCTGGAAGAGGGCGAAAAGGCCGTCCTCATGCGCGGCACCTTCGTGAACGACGACCAAGACCCTGACAAAGCCGACCACCTTCTGCTGGACCAGGGCTGGATCACCATCACCCCCCTCAGCTCCTTCATGACCGACAAAGAAGAAGTCAAACGCCTGAAAGCTCTGGATTTCTAGTTCTTGCGGAAGCGCTTGTTTTCCAGGTTGACCTTGGCGGAGACGATCTGCTGGAAGCCCAGGATGCCCAGGTAGTCAAAGTGGAAGACGGCGTGGACGCCCAGACTGACGTAGTCGTTGAGGAAGGACTTGCTCCAGTAGGCCTCCAGGCGGTCATAAAGACCCCACTGGCCGTCTTTGCGGATTTGCCAGTAGCTGGAACGCATATAGAGGCCGGAGCCGTATTCGGCACCGGAAGCGTCGGTGGAGTGGTAGAAGGGAGCCTGGCTCTGGCCGTAGTAGAACTGATTGCGTAAGCCGAAGCCCCATTTGCTGACGTCGATTACGAGGTCGGCGCCCTTGGGGATCTTGCGTTCGTCCTTGCGGCGGTCCATCTGATAGCCCACGATGCCGCCCAGGGAAAACTCCAGGCGGTCCAGGGGAAGGATGGAGGAGAACTCGAGTTGCACGTAAGGATGGAGTATGTGGTCGTCTACCACGCCCTGCACGGCGCCGCTGCTGGCATAGTGGTGGAACATTCCTTCCCAACACAGGGCCAGCCAGGGGGTTATCCAGCCGGTACCGGCGCTGAAGACATTGAATTCTTCCCGGCGGTCCGGGGCGAACTTGCCGTTCCAGTCAAGACCTACCTCGTACTTGGAACGCTCTTTCTGCCAGCCCAGGTAGAAACCGTCCAGATGGGCATCGTAGTAGGATGATGCCTCCGAATAGATGAGCGTTGAATAGGACCCCTTGAGAATGGAGTAGGGGATGATACCGGCAGCCACCGTGAAGCCTTTGTCGTTGTCGTACTGGTACCAGACGCCCAGTTCCGTGACGGGCTTGTTGGAGCCGGTGCCGAAGTCCTTCATGATGTCGAAGCCGCCCATAATCCGGTGATTCCCGCCGATGCGGATGCCCACATAGGGCGACAACCGAACGGCGGCTATGGTACCGGACGTGGCCAGTTCCTGGTTGGAGATGTCGAATTCGTCGTTGACGATGGTGCCCCAGAAGTGGAGGTCCCACTCCGGGATGACAGTCTGTGCGCCCAGAGAAAGGCTCATGGCCAGGGCGGTGATGGAAAGGAATAAATGTTTCATAAGGCAAATGTAAGGAAAATTCGTAAATTTGTAAACATGAAATACTACATTATTGCCGGCGAAGCCTCCGGTGACCTGCACGGAAGCAATTTGATGAAAGGACTCTATCTGGAAGACCCCCAGGCGCAGATACGCTTTTGGGGCGGACCGTTGATGGACGCCGTGTATAAGGCCAACGAGAAGGGGGAGGGCCTGGTGGAAGACTACCGCGCCGGCGCCGTCATGGGGCTGGTGGAAGTCATACGCAAGGGCCCGTCCCTGCTGAAGCGGATGGATAAATGCAAGAAGGACATTACCGCCTGGAAACCGGACGTGGTCGTTCTCATCGACTATCCCGGCTTCAACCTGAAGGTGGCCGAATTCGCCCACAACGCCGGTTTCAAGGTGTACTATTATATTGCTCCCAAAGTCTGGGGCACTCGTGAAGGCCGTGTGAAGAAGCTGAAGGCCTGGGTGGACAAGCTTTTCATTGTATTCCCCTTCGAGCAGGAGTACTTCCAACGCCAGGGAGTGCCCTATGTCTATGCGGGCAATCCGCTCATCGACGCCATTGAAGAGAGCCCCGCCCTTCGGGAGACCCGGGAGGATTTCCTAAAGCGTACCGGACTTCCGGACAGAACCCTCATCTCCCTGCTGGCAGGGTCGCGCAGCATGGAAATCGGCACCATGATGCCCGTCTTCATGAAGATGGCCGATGCCTGGCACGCTTCCCATCCCGACGATGTCTTTGTGGTGGCGGCCGCCCCTTCCCGGACGATGAAGGATTATGAGCGGTACCTGGGCGGACGCGGGGACTACGTGAAGGTGGTCTTCGGGGAAACCTACGCCGCCTTGCGCCACGCACGGGCCGCCGTCATCAATTCCGGGACGGCCTCTCTGGAGGCGGCGCTCATCGGCACGCCCCAGGTCGTTGGCTATCGGATGAATCCTATCACCGCCGCCATCGCCCGGCGCATCATCAAGGTAAAATACGTCTCCCTGGGCAACCTCATCCTGGACCGTTATTCCTTCCGGGAACTGCTGCAGGAACGCTTCACCGTCCCCAATCTCCTGGAAGAGTTGGAGCGTCTTGTGCAGGACGAGGCCTACCGCTTCCGCATGCAGGCCGATTTTGCCGAAATCCGCACGCTGCTGGGCGGCGCAGGGGCTTCCCGCGCGGTGGCATCGGCCATGATCAAAGATTTGAAAGGCTAACTTATTTCCAACGGTTTTCGGCCTTCTCCACCTCCCGCTGTAAGGAGGCGGGGAGGTTCGCTACGCAGCGGTTGCACTTCATCTCCAGCGTGTACATACGGCCAATACAGTAGTTGGAATGGCCGCAGGGGCTGGCGGTCTGTTGCCCCGTGCGAAGTTTGTTCACGAAATCCGTATCCCGTACCAGCGCCCGGGCCATTTGCAGGCCCTGGAAGCCGGCGCCCAGCACCTCTTCCATCTTGGCCAGCGAGGTGAGGCCTCCCACATAGATGAGCGGCAGTTTCACCGCCTCACGGAACTGCAGGGCGTCTTCCAGGAAGTAGCCCTCGCGGTAGGGGACGGTGGGAATCATCCATCGGCCAAAGAGACGGACCAGCGCCTTGAGCCACCAGAACTTGCGCATGTCCATATAATGCGCCATGGTTTTCAGCGGCATGGCCCCGCGCATCACTTCCATGGGCGCCTTGCTTACGAAGCCGGCCGATAGGACCAGGGCGTGCACCCCCAGCCGCTCCAGTTCACGGGCCACTTCCAGGCATTCCTGGCGCTGCATTCCGCGGCGGAAACCGTCGTGCATGTTCATTTTGACGATGACGCCCATATCGGCCCCGGCGTGCTCCAGCACGCAGCGGATGACGCGCTGCATCAAGCGCATACGGTTCTCCAGGGAACCGCCGTATTCGTCGTGCCGATGGTTGGTGTACGGCGAGAGGAACTGGCTGATGAGGTAGCCGTGCCCGGCGTGAATTTCCACACAGTCGAAACCGGCCTCGCGGGCCAGATCCACGGCGTGGCCGAAGTCCTGGACCAGGGCGTCAATCTCTGCAATCTTGAGCCCCCGTACGAAGGTGGGGGAATAGAGGTTAAAGCCGCTGGAAGCGCCTACCGGCATGCAGCCGCAGGTGGCGCGATGAGTCATATTGCCGCAGTGGCCCAGCTGGATGGAGCATTTGGCCCCCTGGGCGTGGACGGCGTCGGTGATGCGTTTGAGCCCCGGCACAATCTCTTCCCGCATCCACAGCTGGCCGTCGAAGGAGAGGCCGCTGCGGTTCACGGACGCATAGGCCAGCGTGGTCATCCCCACGCCGCCGCGGGCCACCGCCACATGGTAGCCGTAGAGGTCCCGCGAGGGCGCGTTGCCGTAGGCCATATTCTCGAAGGCGGCGGACCGGATAATGCGGTTGCGCAGCGTGACAGGCCCAATCTGGACGGGCGTGAATACGGGAGATTCCATATTAATAGATAAAGGGAATGAATCGTTTGGGTTTCAGCCGGGCCATCTGGTCCGGGAATTCCTCTGTATACTTCTTATGGATGCGAGCGGCGCGTGGACACAGGTTGGCGAACGTCCACAGGGAGAACACGGCGCCGGCCCAGGACCAGGTGAGAATGGCGAAACCGGTCCACTCCAGCCACTCGCCAAAATAGTTGGCGCTGGTCACATAGCGGAACAGGCCGCCCTGCGGCAGATAATGGGCCGTATCTCCGGGCTGGCGCAGGTTGCGGATGATGGAGTCGGACTGGATGTTCACGAACATGCCGGTGAAGAACAGTACCGTTCCTCCCAGGAAGGGCAGGCTGGTGAGCCAGTTAGCGGGATAATAGCCGATAGGGGAGATGTGGAAAATCCACCCTCCCTGCATAATGGCATTGAGGGTATTGAAAAGCGCGCCCATGGCCACGATGGCCCAAGGCATACGGCTGTGCCCGCGCAGCTGCCGGGGGAATATGAACGAGCGGTGGAAATAGTGAATCTGGAAAAGCAGCAGGAAGACTACGCGCACTAAGTCTGAGCGCCGGTCCGAGAACCACCACAGGAGCATCATCATGATAAACACCGGGACTTCCATCAGGAACCAGCCCAGGTGGTTGTCAATGGAAGGGCCCCAGGAAGAACGGTAGAATTTGCCATACCCGGCGTCCACGAAGTACAGGGACAGGAATACGACCACGGCCACGGCGGCCATCACCCACAGGAAGATATGAAAGGCGGCTTCGGTCATCGTTTGAATTTTTCCCACAGGGCGGCGATAATGGGGCCTGGAATCAGGGCCAGCAGGCACGGAAGCCACACGTTCATCGAGGACGGGCAAATGACGCGACGGCCGCGGAACAGGGCCCGGAGCGCCCTTTTCACCAACCATTCGGGCGTGTGAATGAGCCGGATGCGTACGCCCATGCGCATCAGTTTTTCGTCCAGCCGATATAGCGGCGTGGCAATGGCTGCCGGGCATACGGTGGTGACGCCCACGCCGTGGGGCTTGAGCTCGAAGGACAGGGACCGGCCGAAGCTCTTGAGGTAGGCCTTGGTGGCCGAATAGACCGTGATGCCGGGCTCCGGAAGCCGGGCCGCCATGGAGGACATGATGAGGATGTAACCTGACCCGCGCTTTTTCATGGCGTCCCCGAAGAGGACGCAGCTGCGGGTGACGGTGGTTATATGCAGGTTGACCATCGCCTGGGCGCGTTCCAGATTCTCCGGGCTCAGTTCCTGGAAAAAGAACATCCCGGCGTTGTTGATGAGGATTTCCGGCAGGATGTCCAGTTCCTGCGTGCACCAGGAAAAGAGTTTATCGGCCGCATTGGGGGCGGCCAGGTCCTGGAAGTGGACGGTGACCTGCACGGGGAAGGCGGTTTGGAGTTCCTGCTGTGCAGCAAGCAATTCCTCCTCCCGGTTGCTCACCAGGAGGAGGTCATAGCCTTGGGCTGCCAGCGCACGGGCATACGTGAGGCCCATGCCGGAACTGCCACCGGTAATCAGTGCCGTCACAAGCGGTTAGCTGATGAACTGGGCCTTGAGAAGTTCAATCTTCTGCGGGGCGTCGTCGCCTTTGGCGCCAAAGTAGAACTTGATCTTGGGCTCCGTGCCGGAAGGACGGACGGTGACAACGTCGCCGGCTTGATTGTAGAACTGCAGCACGTTGCTCTTGGGAAGACCGGTCTCTTCGGGCTTGTTATAGTCGATGACCTTGGCAAGCGGGCTGCCGGCGATGGTCTGGGGCGGGTTGGCGCGGTAATCGGCCATAATTTGCTGGATTTCCTCGGCGCCGCTCTTGCCCTTGCGCACGATGTACACCATCTTCTCTACGTACAGGCCGTATTCCTTGTACACTTTCTGGAGCAGCTGCCACAGGGTGAGGCCCTGTTCGGCGGCCCAGGCGGCGCATTCGGCCACGGCGCAGCCGGCTACCTGTGCGCACTTGTCGCGTACGAAATTACCCAGGTTGAAGCCGTAGCTTTCCTCGCCGCCGCAGATGAATTCGGTCTTGCCTTCCTGCAGTTTCTGGACTTCGGCGATGTACTTGAAGCCGGTGAGGACGTTGTAGCACTTGACGTTGAAGCTCTTGCAGATGGCGGCGATGAGTTCGCTGGTGACGATGGTCTTCACGCAGTACTGCTTGCCGTTCAGCTTGCCCAGCTCTTTCCAGCGGCACAGGATATAATAGGTGAGGAAGCTCCAGGTCTGGTTGCCGGTGAGCTGGACCATCTTGCCTTCGTCGTTACGGACAGCGATGCCCAGGCGGTCTGCGTCGGGGTCGGTGGCCAGGACTAGGTCGGCGCCGGTTTCATCGGCCTTGGCAAGGGCCATGGCCATGGCGGCGGGCTCTTCCGGGTTGGGCGATGCCACGGTGGGGAAGTTGCCGTCCGGGACTTCCTGCTCCGGCACGTGGATGATGTTGGTGAAGCCGATGCGCTTCAGGGCCTCCGGCATCAGCCTTACGCCGCAGCCGTGCAGAGGGGTATAGACAATCTTGAGGTTGGCGTGCTTCTTCACGGCTTCCGGGGAAAGCATCAGGGACAACTGGTCCCGCAGGTAGCATTCGTCCACATCGGCGCCCATGATCTCGATGGGAGCCTTTGCCTCACCGGCAACGGGCTGGAAGCGCACCTGGGCGGGGTCTTCAATCTTGCCCACCTCGGCCACGATGTCCTTGTCCACGGGGGCGGTAATCTGGCCGCCGTCCTCCCAGAAGACCTTGTAACCGTTGTATTCCTTGGGGTTGTGGCTGGCCGTCACCATGATGCCGGCCGTTGCCTTCTTGAGGCGGATGCTGTAACTGAGCTCCGGAGTAGGGCGCAGGTCCTCGAAGAGGAACACCTTGATGCCGTTGTTGGAGAGGACTTCGGCCGATATTTCCGCGAACAGACGGGAATTGTTACGGCTGTCGTGGGAGATGCACACGCTCTTGGGACCGCTCACATGGGCCTTGATGTAGTTGGCCAGGCCCTGCGTGGCCATGCCCACCGTATACTTGTTCATGCGGTTGGTGCCCACGCCCATCACGCCGCGAAGGCCGCCCGTACCGAACTCCAGGTTGCGGTAGAATGCATCCTCCAGTGCGGTCTGGTCCGTATCCATCAGGTGTTTTACTTCTGCCTTGGTCTCTGCGTCAAAGTTGCCGTCCAGCCAGCTCTGCGCTACTTCTTTGTAGGTTTTCATATCTAGTGTTTTAGTGTTTTTTCTATTGTTGGCGGGCGCTGTATACGCCCAATTGCCTCCGCTTCGCTCCGGCCCCTCCCATGCGCCGGCGCTATGCGCCAGCTTTGGGCCCCTCCCTCTTACGCGGCCGAGGGTGGCCACGGATTGGGCGTATACAGCGCCCGCCATCAATCGGAAGCATACAAATTTAGAGAATATTCCGTATTTTTGCAATATGGAGTTCAAGGATTTCATATTGGCTCACGACGGAGAAGACCTGGGGCGCCTGGCGCTGGCCAGGGGCCGATATGCCGCCGAGGTGGAGGACTTCGACCTGGCACTCACCACGTTGGAAGCGCGGCGGAAACTGCGTTCCAAAGTGCCGGAGTGGTATGCGGTGCCGTCCTTGCGGTACCCGCTGCGGGTTTCCGGCGAGCAGTGCTCATCGGCCGAAACGGCGCGGTATAAGGCGGCGGTTGCGGTTGGAACGTCCCGTAACGAAGAATTGGCTCAAAACTCGTTACGCGAAAATCCTCGGGTCGTGGCGTTACGAGAAAAGGGCCAAAAGTTCGTTACGCGAGATTCCTTCTGTGTGGCGGACCTTACCGGCGGGTTAGGGGTGGATGCCTGGGCCTTTGCGCAGGTGGCGTCCGAGGTGTTGTACAATGAGATGCGACCGGAACTGGCCGATGCAGCCCGGCAGAATTTTGCTGCGTTGGGGCTTACGAATGTACAGGTCTGTTGCAAGGAAGTGGTTCCTGGAAATGTGGCATCTGTTTTGGGTGATTTCCGCCCGGACGTCCTCTTCCTGGATCCGGCGCGGCGTTCTGTCGATGGCCGTAAGGTGTTCCGCCTGGAAGACTGTCAGCCGGATGTGCTGCAGCTGCTGCCGGAACTGCTGGCTGCGTGTCCGCGGCTGCTGCTCAAGCTTTCGCCCATGGCTGACATCACGCTGGTTTGCAAGCAGTTGGCCTGTGTAAAAGATGTGCACGTAGTGGCCGCCGAAGGTGAATGCAAGGAACTGTTGCTCCTGCTGGAAAGGAACTGCGACGGCCCGTATGGGGTCACTGTTTACGAGAACGGTTCTTCATTACAGGTGGACCAGGTCCAGGCAGGTTCTGGACCAGGTCCAATTCTGGGTGCTGGACCAGGTCCAGGGGATGTGATGCAAGCCTTGTCGGGCGGGGAGGGGACGGAGGATGCCGGCATCACGCCCATTCTGTTTGAACCGGGCAAGGCCCTGCTGAAGGCTGGGGCGTTTGACCTGCCATGCCAGTATGGGCTGGAGAAGCTGGGGCGGCACACGCATCTGTATGTGGGTGAGGAAGTTCCGGAGGCGTTGAGGCCGTTCGGCAAGGTGTTCCGGGTGCTGGAATCGGCCCCGCTGGACAAGCGGTCGCTCAAGGACATCGGCACGCGCTATCCCAGGGCCGATGTCACCGCCCGCAACATCCCGCTCACCTCCGACCAGCTCCGCAAAAAGCTGGGCATGGCCGATGGCGGCCCCGTCCACATTTTCGGCGTGCGTATCGACGCTCTATCGGCCAACTATCTGCTGGTCTGCTCGCAGCAAACCATCTAACTCATTGATAATCAGCGCTGTTCTGAAATTTCTTTACTCCCAACGGGCTAAAGAAAATCCTAAACTATATTGATAATCAATGGGTTACGAGAGAGGGATACTCCCGGCACCAGGCGGTAAGGGGGCAGTCGGCGCACTTGGGGGAGCGCGCGGTGCAGGTGTAGCGGCCGTGGAGGATGAGCCAGTGGTGGGCGACGGGACGAAGGGAGGGGGCGATGTGGCGCTCCAGGTCCAGTTCTACGGCGCGGGGGGTGGTGCCGCTGGAGAGGCCCAGCCGACGGGCCACGCGGAACACGTGGGTATCGACGGCGATGACGGGTTGGTCGTACACGATGGAGGCAATCACGTTGGCGGTCTTGCGGCCCACGCCGGGCATGCGCATGAGGGCGTCGATGTCCGACGGTACCACGCTCCCGTATTCGTTCACCAGCATCTGGGCCATGGCGATGAGGTGCCGGGCTTTGGCGTTGGGGTAGGAGACGCTTTTCACGTAAGGATAGACGTCGTCGAAGGTGGCCGATGCCAGGTCCTCCGGGGCGGGGAAGCGCTCGAACAGCGGCGGGGTGACCAGGTTCACCCGACGGTCCGTGCACTGGGCCGACAGGATCACCGCCACCAGCAGCTGGTACGGGTTCTGGAAATGCAGTTCCGACGATGCCACGGGCTGGTTTTCCTGGAACCAGCCGATGATGGCGTTGTAGCGTTCTTTGCGGGTCATAGCGTGACGTCGATGCCTTCGTCGAAGACCTCCTGGCAGTGCTCTCCTTCGCAGGAGAAGATACGGCCGGGGTATTTTTCAAAGATGGCGCGGTTGTGGGTGACCATCACAATGGCGGTGCCGGCGGCGTTGAGGTCCCGTAGGAGCTGGAGGATTTCGTCGGCGGTTTCGCCGTCCAGGTTGCCAGTGGGTTCATCGGCCAGGATCACGGCCGGCTTGTTCAGGAGGGCCCGGGCGATGGCGATGCGCTGCTGCTCGCCGCCAGAGAGCTGGTGAGGCATCTTGTGGGCCTTGGTGCCCATTCCCACGTCCTTGAGGACTTCCTTGATGCGGCGGTCGATTTCCGCGCGGTCCTTCCAGCCGGTGGCACGCAGGACGAAGGACAGGTTGTCCTCAACGGAGCGGTCGGTGAGCAACTGGAAATCCTGAAACACGATGCCCATGGAGCGGCGCAGGAAGGGGATTTCGCGGGCCTTGATGCCCGGCAGGGTGAAGCCGCAGGCGATGCCTTCTCCCTTGTCCATCCGGTTCTCGGCGGTGATGGTGCGGATGATGGAAGTCTTGCCGGATCCCACCTTGCCCACGATGTAGACGAAGTCCCCGGGCATGATGTCCATATCCAGGGAATAGATGACCACGTTTTCCCCGTTGAGGATGTCGGCGTCCTTGAAATGAATGAGCGGCTCCATAGTGATAAAATCAATATTCTGACAAATATAATCAGAAAAATTCAGTATCTTTGTCAAAATATGGAAAAGATGAAAAAACTCCTTCCGGCCGTGGCGGCCGTGCTCCTTTTTTCAGGGGTGGCACAGGCCCAGAACTGGCAGCAGGTCAGCAATCTATATCAAGCGGGAATGTATTCGGAGGCGGTGCGTCTGCTGGGAACCGACGGTTCCGCCGATGCACAGGCCTGGCGCGCCCTATGCGCACTGCAGATGCGCACGGAAAACGCCCTTCCCCTGGCAAAGGGCTTCCTGGCCCGCAACGGGGATCATGTCCAGGCACCCCAGATCCGTTATCAGATAGCGCTCACCCTGTTCGACGCCGGTGAGTACCAGCAGGCCCTGGAGGAATTCGAGAGAATCAAGGGGCTGTATCCGCAGCAGGAGGCCGAATACCTGTACAAGAAAGGTTACAGCGCCTATTCCGTGGGCGAATGGGAATATGCCAAGGAAATCCTAGCGCAGGTGGACCAAGCCCCATACCGCGCTCCGGCGCAGTACAACCTGGGCTATATGAACTATGCCCAGCAGCATTTCCAGGAGGCCGAGGAGTGGTTCCGGAAAGCATCGGACGATTACCGTTTCGGCCTGCTGGCCCGCTACTACATCCTGGAATGCCGGTTCAACCGGAAAGACTACGCCTATGTGGTAGAAAATGGGGACGAACTCTATGACAGCGTCCCGGAAGACCGCCGCTCGCACCTGTCCCGCATCCTGGGCGAAAGCCACCTGGTGCTGGGTAACGTGGAGAAGGCCGGCACCTATTATGAACTGGACCATACCGCCGCGCCCACCCGCAGCGACCGCTTCTATGCCGGTGAGATCAGCTATCTCCAGGAGAACTGGCAGGGCGCCGTGGACCAGTTTACCCAGATGGGGGACCGTGCCGACTCCCTGGGCCAGATTGCCTCTTACCAGTTGGGTTACAGCTACATCCGCCTGAAGAACAAGGTGGCCGCCATGGGCGCCTTCAAGGAAGCGGCCGACCAGGATTATTCGGCCCGGATCAAGGAGGACGCCTATTATAATTACGCCAAACTGGCCTTCGACCTGGGCCGGGACACCAAGCCCTTCCAGGAATACCTGAACCGCTACGGAACCCGGGAAAAGGGAGACCAAATCTATAACTACATGGCCATGGCGGCCCTGCAGAACCACGACTATGAAGCGGCCGTAGACGCCTATGACCACATTGACGAACTGCAGCCGCGCATGCTGTCCAACTACCGCAAGGCCTATTTCCTGCGTGCCCGGGAACTGATGCAGGCCGGCTCCTGGCGCGCCGCTGTGTCGCCTCTGAAAGCCGCGGTGTATTACAGCGACCGCAAGGACGGATTCAACCAGCTAAGCCGCTACTACCTGGCCGAGGCCTATTACCGCGACGCCCGCTATGAGGAGGCCCGGGGGATGTGGACGGAACTGTACAACCAACAGGCCCTGTCCCGCAAGCCGGAGGGGTATCTCATCCCATATCAGCTGGGATACGCTTATTTCAAGGAGGCCGATTACGAACGCGCCCTCAAGTGGTTCAATACTTACCTGGGCGGTAACGCCCGGGCACAGGGGGCCGATGCCCGCACCCGCGTGGGGGACTGCTATTTCTTCGGCGGAGACTATGCATCGGCCGTCACGGCCTATGAGCGGCAGATGGCCGATTACCCGGATGCCAACAACCTCTACCCGCGCCTGATGGCGGGCGTGGCCAGCGGCCTCCGCGGAAACGAAGCCGGAAAGGCTGCCCTGTTGGAAGAGGCCCTGAAGGCCAGTCCCGATGCGCCTTACTACGGGGAGTCCCTCTATGAGCTGGGCCGTGCCTATGTGGCCCTGAAAAAGGAGGACGCCGCCGTCAAGACTTTCAACACGCTGCGCATTACCACCAAGGATCCCTCGCTGCAGGCCCGTTCCCTGCTGGAACTGGGCATGATTGCCCGCAACGCCGGCCGCAGCCAGGACGCCCTGGACTATTACAAGGCCGTGGTGGCCCGCGGCGGGGAATACGCCGAAGACGCGCTCCTGGCCATCGAGGCCATCTACCGTACGCAGAAGGATCCGGACGCCTACCTGGCCTATGTGAACAGCCTGGGAGAGGCCGCCGGCCGCACGGAAGCCCAGAAGGAAGAGGTGTACTTCTCCAGTGCAGAGCAGATGTATCTCTCCGGGGATTACGCCAAAGCACTGAGCACCCTGCAGGCCTACATGGAGAAATATCCGGAGCCGCTGTACGGGACCAAGGCGCGCTTCTATCTGGCCGAATGCTATCGCTTTACCGGCAACAAGGAGCCGGCGTGCGACGCCTATCAGCAGGCCCTGGCAGAAGGCCTGGAAGGGGCGCTGGCCGAAAGTGCCACGCTCCAGCTGGCCAACCTGCGCCTGGAACTGGGCAATTACGCCGGGGCCTACGAAGCCTACGACCGCCTGAAGGACAGCGCCCAGCTGCCGGATAACCGGAAGGCGGCCTATATCGGCCTCATGCGGTCCGCTTTCCGTGCCCGCCGATGGGAAGATGCGCTGGATGCCGCCGATGTGGTCCTCGCCTCCATGAAGACCGACGTCGCCTTGCGGCGGGAGGCCCGTTACGTGAGCGCCAAGTCTTTGATGAGTACCAGCCGCCGCGCATCGTCCCTGGAACTGCTCAAAGAACTGGCGCAGGAGCCTTCCACTGACGAAGGCGCCGAAGCCAGCTATCTCCTCATTCAGGACAGCTTCGACCGGGGCGATTTCGCCGCCGTGCAGGAGCAGGTGTACGCCTTCTCCGACAAGGCCGGCGGCCAGAATTACTGGCTGGCCAAGGCGTTCATCGTGCTGGGTGACAGTTTCGCGGAGCAGGGGAATCTGAGCCAGGCCCGCGCCACCTTCGAGAGCATCAAGGATGGCTATACTCCCATCGGCCCGCAAGACGACGTCCTGGACCAGGTGAACATGAGACTGAGTAAACTGTAGACGAGAATGAAAAAAACCATCATATGCGCCCTCCTGCTGTGGAGCGCCGCCGCCTTTGCCCAGAACCTGAACCCCACCGTGGAGGTGACCAACGTCTACGCCCGGGAGGCTTCCGGCATTGAGAAGCCGTCCCAGCTGCTGGAGATTCCGGATTCCCTGACGCACTTCAACCTGGACTTCGACTATGCCGTGAACGAAACCCCTTACCAGGGGGCCTATGAATTCACGCCCTACCTGGTGGAACCCCGGCCTTCCGGGCGTGCCGCCACCGAGCGCAAGCTGTACCTGCGTGTGGGCGCCGGCTACCCCCTTCACCCGGAATTTGCCGTGGTGTGGACGCCCATCCGGTCGCAGAAATTCCGCCTGAACCTGTACGGGGACC
This sequence comes from Bacteroidales bacterium, assembly GCA_017509685.1. Taxonomy (GTDB): domain Bacteria; phylum Bacteroidota; class Bacteroidia; order Bacteroidales; family UBA932; genus Cryptobacteroides. The sequence goes on along the minus strand of JAFWPA010000041.1, from coordinate 9,011 downwards.
ATTATTCCCATATCGGCCAGTATCATAACATTGCTACGGATGGCGGATTTTTCCTTCCGGACGGCACTTTCCGCCAGGGGGTGGAGATGCGCTCGGCTGCGGGGGCCGATTTCCTGCTGGACTGGCGCACCGGCACCTGGAAGACCGATTTCCAGTATAACCACATCCAGGCCACGGATGTATCGCAAGGAGATTTCACCCACCATGTGGCCCGGGTTTCCACCCGCGTAAAGAACGTACCCGGAACCACCAAAGCGGACTATGAGGTGGGGACGGCTGCATCCTTCATCTGGCTGCCTGCCGGCCTGCAGGAAATCCATACGTTCACCGACGCCAGCCTGCGCATCCGTGCCATCCAGATGGGTGTGAAGGCCGAGACGGTCACGCAGCCCGGTGGAAACCTGGCCAGCTTTACCATTACGCCGCCCCGGTATATGTATTCCAGCGAGCGTTTCTCTTTTGCCGGAGGTGTAAAAGTGGCCTTCGTGCTGCGCTCGGATCCCACTTTTGCGCCCAGCACCAACGTGGGCTTTTTCCCGGTGTTCCCGGACATCCAGCTTTCCTGGAAGATGGTTAAGGATCATCTGGCCCTGTATCTGAACGTGACCGGCGGCAGCGAGGTCATGAGCTATGACTCCTATCTGCAGAAAGATTCCTTCATTGCCGGGACCGACTGGTACACCGACGTCATGGTGCAGCGCGTGCTGGCCATGCTGGGTGTGAAAGGTAATATCGGCCACCGTTTCTACTATGATGTGTCTGCCGGCTATACCTGGATAGAGAACAAGTGGCTGTGGGCCTACAATCCCGATACCTACCAGCCCGCCGTGAGCTACGCCGGGCCCGTGCATTCCTTTATCGCACAGGCCACCGTAGGCTGGAAGAACCGTTTCCTGGACATTCAGGGCAAGCTGCGGTATGTCAACACTTTCAGCAAGATAACGTATTTCACGGACGCGATGGTGCCGTTTGCACCGCAGACGTTCGCCGGCAGCGCCAAGGTGTTCTACAACTGGGGCTCCCGCATCCGGGCCGGCTTTACGCTGGACGCCCGCAGCGAGCTCAAATCCCGCCTGGGAACCGTTCCCGGCTACCTGGACCTGGGCTTCCAGGCTTCCTATCAGTTCAGCCGTCCGGTGGGCGTCTGGCTCAAGGTGGGAAACCTCCTGAACCAGCCCATCCAGCGTGTGCCTTTCTATGCCGAAAAAGGCGTTTATTTCACCGCCGGATTCACGTTTAATCTGTAAGATTATCGCTTGTATTTTCAGTTAATTTTTACTATCTTTGTATGTTTTAGGGAATGCCCTGAATGGATAGATAATTTTTGACTGAAAATATGATCGAGAACGAAGAGATGAAACGTGCGGAAGAGCAGTATTCCGCCAGCAGCATCCAGGTCCTGGAAGGCCTTGAGGCCGTTAGAAAACGCCCCTCCATGTACATCGGAGACATTGGGGAACGCGGCCTGCACCACCTGGTTTATGAGGTAGTAGACAACTGTATAGACGAGGCCATGGCCGGCTATTGCACGGACGTGGACGTAAAGATTCTGGAGGACAACTCCATCCGCGTGCAGGACAACGGCCGCGGTATCCCTACCGGTATGCACGAGAAAGAGCACAGGAGCGCCCTGGAAGTGGTGCTCACCGTGCTTCACGCCGGCGGTAAGTTCGACAAGAACAGCTACAAGGTGTCCGGCGGTCTGCACGGCGTGGGTGTCTCCTGCGTGAACGCCCTTTCGGACCTTCTGGTGGCGGAAATCCACCGCGAAGGTAAGATCTTCGTCCAGAAATATTCCAAAGGCAAGCCCATCACGGGCGTGGAAGTAGTAGGGGAGTCCAACGATACGGGAACCATCATCACCTTCCACCCGGATGCCACCATCTTCACCCAGACCACGGTATACAAGTACGACACCCTGGCCAGCCGTCTGCGTGAACTGGCGTACCTCAACAAGGGCATCCGCATCACCCTCACAGACCTCCGCGAGAAAGTGGACGAATTTGTGACGGCCGAAGACGGAGAGCGCAAGGCCACCGGCAACCAGGTGTTCCGCTCCGAGGTCTTCTACAGCGAGCACGGCCTTAAGGAATTCATTGACTACCTGGATGCCGGAGAGGAAAAGCTGGTCCCGGACGCCATCTGCGTGAATACGGACAAGATCATTCCCATTGACATCGCCCTCCAGTACAACACCGGTTTCCGCGAGAGAATCTATTCCTACGTCAATAATATCCACACCATCGAAGGCGGTACCCACCTCCAGGGCTTCAAGATGGGCCTGTCCCGTTCCCTGAAGAATTACGCCGAGAAGAACAACCTCCTGGCCAAGTTCAAAGGCGAACTCAGCCCCGAAGACTTCCGCGAAGGTCTCACCGCCGTCATCTCCGTGAAGGTGGCCGAACCGCAGTTCGAGGGCCAGACCAAGACCAAGCTGGGTAACCCGGAGGCCACATCGGCCGTGTCCCAGGCTACTGCCGCCGCCATGGACCAGTACCTGGAGGAGCATCCCAAGGAGGCCAAGACCATTGTGGAGAAGGTAGTGCTGGCAGCTACGGCCCGCGCCGCCGCCCGCAAGGCCCGCGAGATGGTGCAGAGAAAGACCCCGATGGGCGGCGCCGGCATGCCCGGCAAACTGGCCGACTGCTCCGACCACGATCCCGAGAAGTGCGAACTCTTCCTGGTAGAGGGTGACTCCGCAGGCGGTACCGCCAAGCAGGGCCGCGACCGCCGCATCCAGGCCATCCTGCCGCTCCGCGGTAAGATCCTGAACGTGGAGAAAGCCGCTCAGGACCGCGCCTTCGAAAGCCAGGAAGTGCGCAACATCTACACTGCCCTGGGCGTGACCGTGGCACAGGAAGACGAGTCCGGCGAAAAGCACATGGACCTTTCCAAGCTGCGTTACCACAAGGTGATCATCATGACCGATGCCGATGTGGACGGCTCCCACATTGCCTGCCTCATCCTCACCTTCTTCTTCCGCTATATGTTCGACCTCATCAAGAACGGCTATGTGTACCTGGCTACCCCGCCGCTCTACCTGGTGAAGAAGGGCAAGGAGGAACGCTACTGCTGGACCGAAGCCCAGCGCGACGCCGCCACCGCCGAACTGGGCCGCGGCTCCGACAAGGGCGTTACCGTACAGCGCTACAAAGGTCTGGGTGAAATGAGCGATACCCAGCTGTGGGAAACCACCATGGATCCGTCCCGCCGCGTACTGCGCCAGATTACCATTGAAAACGCCGCCGAGGCCGAGCGTACCTTCTCCATGCTGATGGGTGACGATGTTCCGCCGCGCCGCGCTTTCATCGAAGAAAATGCCCATTATGCCAATATCGACGCCTAAGATACCCCGGAAGTTTATTCCGCTGGCCATTGTTTTCGCAGTCCTGGTGCTCCTGATGCCCAGGACCGCGAAATTCAATTATGACTATAAGAAGGGAACTCCCTGGCCGTACGAGACCCTCATCTCCCAGTTCGATTTCCCCATCCTCAAGACCGACGAGGAAATCCAGGCCGAAAGGGAACAGGCCGGCTCCATCGTCATCCCTTATTACAAGTACTCCCACGAGGTGACCACCTCCGTGATCAAGAACGTGCAGGGCCTGGACCTGGGCGGCTACAATTCCCTTCGGCCCGCCGTGGTCACGCGTTTGAGTGATATTTACGGCAAGGGTGTCATTTCCGACGGCCGTGTCCGCACGGAGCACGGAGCCGCCAAGGTTTCCGAGGAGCTCATCTACATCCAGCGGGACAAACGGGCGGCCACCTACCCCCGTTCCGAAGTATACAAGGTGTCCGACGCCAAGGACCAGCTGGTTGCTCTGCTGGCATCGGCCTATCCTTCCGTGAACCTGGATTCCCTCTTCCGCCGCGCCGGCGTGTACAACGCCATCATTCCCAACCTGGTGTATGACGCCTCCATGACCAACCTTACCCACGCAGAGAGCGACGACTACATTTCGCCCACCCTGGGTTATGTGAAGGCCGAGGAAAAGATTGTATCCAACGGGGAAATCGTCACCGCGGAAATCGCCCAGGTGCTGGACAGCTACAAGTACGAATACAACAAGGTGTTCGGTTATGGCGGCCCGCGCATCCTGCTGTATCTGGGCAACGCCCTCATCGCCCTGGCCCTGGTGCTGCTGCTGTACCTGTGCATCCACTTTGCCACGCCCGGCCTTTTCGAGGACGCGTCCCGCTACTACTACCTGCTGTTCCTGTTCCTGCTGTCCTCCGTGACCGCCTTCCTGATGGAGCGTTTCGCTCCTTCCATGATGTACCTGGTTCCCTTCCCGGTGTTCGCCCTGTACCTGCAGGCGTTCTTCCGCAACCGCGTGGTGATGCCCGTGTACATGATCCTGCTCCTGCCCGTCCTCATCTTCTGTGGCAACGGGATGGAGCTGTTCGTGATGTTCCTCACGGCCGGTATGGTCACCATCCAGACTTTCGGCAGCCTGAACAAGGGCTGGCAGCAGTTTGTGAACGCCGCCATCATCTTCGGCGTGGAACTGGCCGTCTTCCTGGCCTTCCGCCTCATCGATGCCGGCAGTACCTCCATCTGGTGGATGCAGCTTATCCAGATCTTCGTGGGCGCCATGCTTACTGTTGCCCTGTACCCGCTGGTATACCTCTTTGAAAGGCTCTTCAACCTGGTCAGTATCACGCGCCTCATCGAGCTGGCCGACACCAACAACCCGCTGCTGCAGGAGCTCAGCGCCAAGGCGCCCGGCACCTTTCAGCACTGCCTGCAGGTGATGAATATGGTGGATGCCGTGGGACGCGCAACGGACGCCAACGTCCCGCTGCTGCGCTGCGCCGCCCTGTACCACGACCTTGGCAAGATGCAGAACCCCCTGTGCTTCATCGAGAACGAGGGCTCCACCCCCGGCGCCGCCAAGTACCACCAGGACAAGACGCCCCGGGAGAGCGCCATCGACATCATCCGCCACGTGGACGACGGCCTTGCGCTGGCCGACGAACACCGTCTCCCCTCGGTGGTGAAGAACTTCATCCGCACCCATCACGGAACCTCCAGCACGGCGTACTTCCTGAACAAGTACCTGAACGCCGGCGGAGACCCCGGGGACGTGGCCGATTTCTACTACCACGGACAGAAACCCACCACCAAGGAGGAGGTGATCCTGATGATCTGCGACTCTATCGAAGCCGCTTCCCGCACACTGACCGATTTCACGCCGGAGGCCGTGGACCGCTTTGTGGAAAGCATCGTGGCCGGCAAGGAAAAGGCCGGTCAGCTGGAAGATGCCGATATCACCCTGCACGAGATGAACCTCATCAAGAGCATGCTCAAGACCTATGTGCAGCAGATTTATCACGGCCGTGTGGTGTATCCCAAGCGCAAACGTTGACATTTCCGCAGATTTTTCGTATCTTTGCGCCCCTTTGAGACAATAAATACAAACAGATACTATGAAAGTTACCAAGAAAAAGGCTGATGCACTGAATTATCAGCTTACCATCCAAGTCGCGGCAGAAGATTATGCCGAGCCGCTTCGCAAGCGCCTCAACGATTACCGCCGCAAGGCCGACATCAAGGGTTTCCGCCGTGGAATGGCTCCCATGAGCCTCATCCAGCGCATATACGGAGACCAGTGCCTGTACGAGAGCGTCAACGGTCTGGTGGGCGAGTCCCTGGACAATTTCATCAAGAAGGAGAAGATCCGCGTCGTGGGAGAACCCATGCCGTCCGAGGATCAGCCTCAGCTGTCCTGGAAGGCCGGTGAGGACTTTACCTTCAAGTTCGACATCGCCCAGACCCCGGAGATCAACTTCGAGGTGAACAAGGAAGACAAGGTGGTGTACTATGACATCAACATCACCGCCGCCGAAAAGAAAGCCCAGAAGGAGCAGCTGCTGCAGCAGTACGGTTCCCTGCAGGAGGGCAAGAAGGCCGGTGAGAACGACTACATCGTGGCCGACATCGAGAACGAAGGCCACAAGGCCGAAGGCGTGTATGTGAGCGTCTCCCACGTGGCCGAAGAGGCCCGCGGCGCTTTCATCGGCAAGAAAGCCGGCGACAAATTCCAGCTGGACGTGAACGCCGCCTTCCCCAATGAGACGGACCGTGCCGCCATGCTCAAGGTAGACAAGGCCCAGCTGGCCGGCCTGGATCCCATGTTCTCCTTCACTGTGGTGAACGTGAAGACCTACGTGGCCGCCGAGGAAAACCAGGAGACCTACGACAAGATCTTCGGCGAGGGCGTGGTCACCACCCCCGAGCAGTTCGAGGAGAAGGTCACCGAGCGCATCAAGGCCTCCCACGAGCAGGAAGCCAACTACCGCTTCGGCGCCGATGTACGCAAGTACTTCGTAGAGAAGGCCGCCCTGGAGCTTCCGGAAGCCTTCCTGAAGCGCTGGCTGGTCTATGCCAACGAGGGCAAGTTCACCGCCGAGCAGGTAGAGAAGGAATTCCCTGCCTTCATCGAGGACTTCAAGTGGCAGCTGGTTCGCGGTTACATCATGCAGAAGTTCAACCTGAAGGTGAGCCGTGAGGACATCCTGGCCGCCGCCCGCAGCTTCGTGGCCTATCAGTACGCCATGTACGGAATGGCCGGTGTGCCGCAGAATCTCATCGATTCCAGCGCCGAGAACATGCTTCAGGACCAGAACCAGTACCGCCGCCTGGAAGAGCAGTGCGAGGACAACATCGCCATTGCCAAGGTGCGCGAAGAAGTGACGCTCCAGAACAAGAAAATCTCTATGGAGAAATTCCGGGAATTGCAGTAATATGACAGAATTCGACAAGTTTGCAGTGAAGGGCCGTGGGATTAGTTCTACGACCCTTTCCCGTTATACCAGCGTGTATGACGGTTACATCAATCCTACCATTACCGAAGAGCGCAAGCTGAACGTGGCCCAGATGGACGTGTTCTCCCGCCTGATGATGGACCGCATCATCTTCCTGGGCGTTCCCATCGACGACGACGTGGCCAACATCATCCAGGCGCAGCTCCTGTTCCTGGCGTCGCAGGATTCATCGGCCGATATCACCCTTTACTTGAACACCCCCGGTGGTCAGGTGCACAGCGGCCTGGGTATCTACGACACCATGCAGCTGGTGCAGCCCGACGTGGCCACCGTGTGCACCGGCATGGCCGCTTCCATGGGTTCCGTGCTGCTGTGCGCCGGGCAGAAGGGCAAGCGTTCTGCTCTCCCGCACTCCCGCGTGCTTATCCATCAGCCGCTGGGCGGTGCCCAGGGCCAGGCCACGGAGATTCTCATCGCCGCCAAGGAGATTGAGAAAACCCGCACCGAACTGTTCAACATCATTTCCCAGCACTGCGGCCAGCCGTATGAGAAGGTGGCCAAGGACGGCGAGCGTGACTATTGGATGACCGCCGAGGAAGCCAAGGCCTACGGAATGGTGGACGAGATTCTTCGCAAGAGAGAGAAGTAATGCCTAAGAAAGGACAGAACCACTGCATGTTCTGCGGCAGGACCGACGCCGAAGTCCCGTTCCTGCTGAAGGGCCTGGAGGGTTATATCTGCAGCGACTGCGCCAAACTGGCCGCCCAGTACGTGGAGGAGCTGGAGCAGGGGAATAAGAAGCCCGGTGTGGCTCCCGCATTGGGGAAGGCGCCCAAGCCGGCCGAGATTAAAGCCTACCTGGACCAGTACGTGATTGGCCAGGACCGCGCCAAGAAAGTGCTGGCCGTAGCCGTGTACAACCACTACAAGCGCGTACAGCACAACCTGATTGACAAGGCCGACGACGGTGTGGAACTGGAAAAGAGCAACATCCTGTTGGTGGGACCCACCGGTACGGGCAAGACGCTGCTGGCCCGCACCATCGCCAAGATGCTGGACGTACCTTTTACTATAGTGGACGCCACCGTGCTCACCGAAGCCGGCTACGTGGGAGAAGACGTGGAGAGCATTCTCACCCGCCTTTTGCAAGAGGCCGATTTCGACCTGGTAAAGGCCGAAAGGGGCATCGTGTTCATCGACGAGATTGACAAGATTGCCCGTAAGTCCGACAACCCTTCCATCACCCGCGACGTCTCCGGCGAAGGTGTGCAGCAGGCCATGCTCAAGCTTCTGGAAGGCTCCATCGTGAACGTCCCGCCCAAGGGAGGCCGCAAGCACCCGGAACAGGAGTTCATCCACGTGAATACGCAGAACATCCTCTTCATCTGCGGCGGCGCCTTCGAGGGCATCGAGCGGCATATCGCTTTAAGGAAAAACACCCAGATTATCGGCTTTGGCGCCGAGGAAAAGCAGCGCATCGACAAGGACAACCTCCTGGAATACGTGGATGCCATGGACCTTCGCGCCTATGGCCTTATCCCGGAGATTGTGGGCCGATTGCCTGTCATCACTTACCTGGACCAGCTGGACCGCGATTCCCTGAAACGGATTCTCACCGAACCCAAGAACGCCCTCCTGCGCCAATACGAAAAGATGTTCGAACTTGATGGCATCAAACTGGTGATAGACCCTGAGGTGCTGGATCTCATCGTAGATACATCTATCAAGAACAAGCTGGGTGCCCGCGGCCTCCGCTCCATCTGCGAACGCATCATGGCCGACGCCCTCTTCGACGCCCCCTCCTCCGGCAAAAAGACCTTCCGCCTCACTGCTGATTACGCTCGCGAGCGGCTGTAATTGGGCTTGGGGCGAAATCTCGTAACTGACTGATTGCTAATAACTTATATATTTTTCTTTATCCTCCGCGGGATAAAGAAAATTATTTATGTACCTGGTAATCAACGCTTTACGTAATGAGCACGCCTGCGGCAAAGACTCCCTCCGGCGGAACTCCGGTCGCTTCGCTCCCTCCGGCCCCTCCCACTGTCTCCTGCGCCCCTGCGGGGCTTGTATCCAGCGGGCCCCTCCCCCTATACTCGTGATATGAACCCCAAAAGTTGGACGGTTAATAATAGTTATTTACATATTCTGAGTTCGGTACTGCACCGGACTCAGTCCGTTTAACCGTAGTTTGATTCTATCGTAGTTGTAGTAATGGATATACTTTCTGAGCTCTCTCT
>JAFWPA010000040.1 GCA_017509685.1 Bacteroidales bacterium | reverse complement strand
GCTGGAGATTGAGGTAGTAGGTCTGGCCGCTGCGGATGTTGTCGGGCTGCTCACCGTCGAATTTGAAATCGGCCTTGAACTTGCCGTCGCGAACCTCTGGATAGACCTTACGGATGACGGTGGAGTAGGTTTCTCCCTGGCGCTCGAAGGTGGCTTCCAGGCCAGCGATGACGCGGTCAATGTAGTGCTCGTCAATCTGTGCCTCTACTTTATAGAGGCCTACGGAATTGATTTGGCCAATCTTGGTACCGGCAGCGATACTCTGGCCCAGGACCACGTCCAGCAGGCCCAGTTCGCCATCGATTGGGGCTTTCACGATGAGGTTGCTCTTGCGCCTACGGATCATCGACATATTCAGTTGCATATTCTCCAGAGATTCCTCCATACGGTCGATCTGCGTGCCTCTATAAAGGCTGTCCTGACGGGAACGCTCTGTCATCAGATTGTACTTCTGCAAAGCCAAATTGTAGTCTTCTTCGGCCTTCAGGTACTCCTCTTTGGCGATAAGTTTGTCCTCATAGAGCGCCTTCTGCTGCTCATAGGCACGCCTCAGGCGGTCCACCTGCATGCCGTACTCCAGCACGTTCTGGCGCACGTCCAGCTTCTGCTGTTCCATCTGGATCTGGGTGTTGCGGAGGATATTCTCCTTCTCCGCCAGTTCGGCCTCGGAGTTCAGGATCTGCAGGTCCAGGTTGTCGTTATTGAGGATGAGGATGGCATCACCTGCCTTCACCGGGGAACCTTCCTCGATGAGGATCTTTTCTACGATGCCGCCTTCCTGCGGGCTCAACTGGATGGTGGTCATCGGCTGGACGCGCCCGCTGATGCGGATATAATCATTGAATTCGCCCTTGACTGCATTGGAGATGGTCACGGTGTCCTTATCCACGCGCAGGGTCTTGTTATTCGGCCTTGCAATCAGGTAAATTACAAACACCAGTAGCAGCGCTCCCCGCCACCAAGGCATAGCTTTTTTCGTGAACGCCACGCGCCAACCCGTTTTCTTCTCGATGATCTTATCCATAGTTTCTTATTGATTTACATATTCAACACCATTGTAGTAGCGGACAACCGCCTGCTTGATGAGGTACTTGAACAGGCTGTTCATCTCATCGGCCTGGGCCTTGAGGAAATTGTTGTTCGCGGTCTGGAACTCCAGCGGGGAAATCAGCCCCTGCTCCAGCTTCTTCAGGTTCAGCGTGTATGCCTCAGCCTGGACTTCGGCCTTGCGCTGGGCCTGCTGGTAGGCAGTGGCCGCTCCGTCACGGTCCTGAATGGCCCTTCTCACCTCGCTTTCCACATCCCGGCGCTTCTGGTCCAGCTCTGCAGTTGCTTTGTCCAAGGCGTGGCGCTTTCTGGAGATGGCAGAGTGCTTGCTCAGGCGGTTCCAGATGGGAATTTGGAGCGATACCTCAACATACTCTCCCCCATTGTTTTTGAACTGGTTCCAGAAGGGGCTGGTCGCCGCCCCCTGATAGGTATAATAGCTGGTATTCCAGCCGGCATAGAGGCCCACGGAAGGGAGCAACGACCATTTGGCGGTATTGAGTTCCCGCTTGGCATTAAGTTCTTTCCAGCTGGCAATCTGGACAGCGGGATTGTGTTCCAGGGCGAAGTCCACCACAGACTCCGTGGCTACCGGATCAATCTGCCATTCCGGCATGGAAGTGTCGATGTTCAGTTCCTCATCCACCGGCCAGAACATCAGGTCGGCCAGCGTCATCTTCTGGTCCTGATACATATTGTAGGTGTTCGTGAGATCATACTGGCGGTCGGCTAAATCGGCCTCCATCTGAATGACGTCAGCGTGGCCTTTCTGGCCCAGTTCTTCCTGCCGGCGGGCCTTCACCAGCGCCTGCTCCGCCGTAGCCGCCTGCTCCTCGTAAACAACGCACAAACGCTTGTAATAGACTACGTTGTAGTAGGCCTCCATCACCGCCAGGCAAATGTCGGCCTCCACTTGCTTCTCCTGGGAATCGGCAATCAGGAGCCCAGTCTTGGAAATCTTGTAGTTGTTCACCGCCTTGAAGCCGTCGAACAGGTCATACCCGGCACTCACGCCGTAGTTGTTGTGGAACGACGTGGTGTTGAAATAGGTATTGGTCTGCGGGTCGATGCTTCGGCCGAAGTTGTAGTAGGCGTAAGTCTGCGCATTGATCTGCGGGGTGAAGAGCGCGAGCGCCGCGTCGCGCCGGTCAATCTGTGCGTCGCCAATGGCCGCCTGCTGGATGCGCACCTTGGTGGAATTGGAGATGGCGTAGGCCATGCAGTCTTTCAGGGTCATGGTAGTCTGGCCGCTGGCGCTGACTGTCTCAGCAAGCGCCAGGGCTGTAACTACACAACTAATGAAAAGGTTTTTCATGTCAATACTTATGTTTAACCATGCCAAGTACTATCACTTGCTGTGCCATATATAACAAAGCATTGATAATGAATAAGAAACGATTTTGACCGGATATGAAAAAAGTGTAAAGTTTACAATACACTTTACACTTTCGGGCTTTACAGTTTACAGTTTTCTCTTACGGAGACTACCTGAACCGCAACTCAAATACGGTTTGCTGGGCATCGCTCCGGACCAGCTCAATGGTGCCGTTATGGTTGCGCATGATTTGACGGGAAATGGATAGGCCAATTCCGGAGCCCTCCTTCTTGGTGGTATAGAACGGAATGAAGATTTGCTCCTGGGCAGAGACCGGAATGGGCTCGCCGTCGTTGGCCACGTCAATGATGACTTCATCATCCCTGCCCATCTTCGCGGTAATGTCAATGTTCCTGGCTCCCGCCTGCAGGGCGTTCTTGATAAGATTGATGAAAATCTGCGAAATCTGGCCCTCATCGGCGTAAATCATCAGATCATCCTCCTCAGGCCGATAGACGCAGGAAGCGCCACAGCTGGCGGCAAACTCACTGTTCAGGCCGATGACATTATCCATCAGTTCCCGCAGGTCTAACGCCTTGCGAATCGGCTTCGCCACACCGGAAAGTTGGCGGTAGGTCTGAACGAAGTCGATGAGATTCTTAGACGAATCGCTGATGGTCTCCAGCCCGGCCTTGATGTCCAGTTCGCTATGGCCGTTCTCATCGACCGACTTGGCCATCGCCTCAGAAAGAGACGCAATCGGCGACACCGTATTCATAATCTCGTGCGTAAGCACGCGTATGAGCTTGGTCCAGGAATCCTGCTCGTGGGCCTGACGCTGTTTCTCAAAGATTGTTCGGATTCGGTTCAGCGTGCGATTGAACTTGCTTTTGTCCTGGAAGCGGAAGTTCAGTTCGCCGTCTTCCAGCGCATCCATCATATAGGCCACCTTCTTGATGTCCTGACGTCTGGTCCTTATGGCGGCCAGCACCGCCGCGACAATTGCAACGATGACTGATACTCCCACGATATGCCAGACGGTGAAGGTCATAACCCATACTTTTTCAGTTTTGCATATAGCGTCGGCCGACTCACTCCCAGCATCTTGGCAGCGGCAGAGATATTGCCCTCGGTGCGGTCCATCGCCTCGCGGACCAGCCTTTCCTCCTCGGCCTCATTGACAGCCTTGATGGTGGTCCCGATCGGTTTGGCCGCCTGCTCCAACTGGATGTCTTTCGCCGTCAGTTCATTGCCATCAGAAAGGATCACCGCTTTCTCGATGCAGTTCTGCAGCTCGCGGATATTGCCGCTCCAGTGGCCCTCCGTCAGCATCGCCGCCGCATCCGGAGCGATCCCCGTCAAAGGGCGATGATATTTCTCTGCGAAGCGCTCCAGGAACAGTTGCGCAAGCGGCACGATGTCCTCTTTCCGCTCCCGAAGTGCAGGCAAGACGATGTGGACGGTATTGATGCGATAGTAGAGGTCTTCACGGAACCGGCCTTCCCGGACCAGTTGCTCCAAGTCCATATTGGTTGCGCAAATCAGTCGGATATTGATGGGTTTGGCCTCACTGCCACCCACCCGGACGATGCTCCGGTTCTGAATGGCCCGCAGCAATTTGGCTTGCAGATGCAAGGGAATATTGCCGATTTCATCCAGGAACAGCGTCCCTCCATCGGCCTGCTCGAATTTGCCGACGTGATCCGTGTGTGCGTCCGTGAACGCGCCCTTCACGTGGCCGAACAACTCACTTTCAAAGAGGGTTTCCGTAATGGCCCCGGCATCAACGGCCACCATCGGCTTGCCGCTCCGGAGGCTATGTGTGTGAATCTCCCGCGCCAGTACATCCTTGCCGGTACCGTTCTCGCCGGTAATGAGCACAGTGGCATCGGTGGGCGCAATCTTTTCCAGCGTCTTCCGGATGGACTTCATGGCAGCAGAAGAGCCCCAGAACATCGGGCTTTCTGCCGTCATGGCCTGCTCCGACCGGGCATCACGCTTCATCGCCTTCCTGGCCTTATCCCGGGCTGCAGTGAGCGTTGCCACGAGTTTGTCGTTGTCCCACGGCTTCACAATAAAGTCGAAGGCTCCGCGCTTCATTCCTTCCACCGCCAATGCAATATCAGCATAGGCAGTGAACAACACCACTTCCACCTCCGGCACCATCTTCTTGATCTCCCCGGCCCAGTACAGCCCCTCGTTGCCAGTATTGATAGAAGTGTTGAAGTTCATATCCAGCAAGACCACATCCGGCCGGAACTGCTCCAGAGAATTCACCAGAGTGGCCGGCGACGGAATCGCCTTCACCTCCGCAAAGTGCATCGGCAACAGGATCTCCAGCGCCCGGCGAATCCCCAGGTTGTCATCAACCACCAGTATTTTTCCAACTTTCGAAGCCATAATCTAAAGCTCAAATTTAGTCATTTATTCCCTCACACGCAAATACAACCCACGTACCGCTGAGTGTATCTCTCTTAATATCAGACCATTCCGAATAGAATAAGAACACTTGGATTGTAAAGGAATCTTACACACCTGTAAAGATTCTTTACAATTACCCGAAAGTTCTTCCGGGGATGTCGGAAGATTACAATTGTCACCACTGACGATCTTAGTTGCTATTGAGGCCAATTTCAACTTAAGATTGTCAAAGAACGAGGATGAAAAGAGAATAACGCCCCCCGAGGGGGCAGACGCCGCGAGGCGTCGGGGGGTAACGTGGGGTGGGTTCAAGTCCAGGAGTCCAGACGAAAAAAAACTCCAAGCGAAAAGCTTGGAGTTTTGAGGTCTGGATGACTGGACTTGAACCAGCGACCTCCTGGTCCCTAACCAGGTGCGCTACCAACTGCGCTACATCCAGAAGATTGGACCGCAAATGTACGACTTTTTTGTGAATCTACCAAAAAAAAGTGGCTTATTTTGTAGTAATGATGATCACTCCGTTGGCGCCGCGCATGCCGTAGATGCTGGTGGCGGAGGCATCCTTCAGAACGTCAATGCTTTTCACGTCGTTGGGGTTGATGGCGTCGATGCTTTCAATGGGTGTTCCGTCCAGGATGTACAGGGGTTCGGTGCTACCCAGGATGGAGTTGGTGCCGCGGATGGTGACGCTGGTGCCCTGGACGATGACGCCCGGGCATCGGCCCACAATCATTTCGTAAATGGTGTTGTACATGTGGGGATGTTCGGGCATGTCTACCCGGGAGACGGAGGAGGTGATCTGGTCCCGCGTTTGGGTGCCATAGCCAATCTGCAGTTCCTCGGTGGCAAAAGTGGATACAGGGGCAGAGGTCCCGCACCCGTAAACAAGTGCAGCACACAGGATTAATGGAAAGATTCGTTTCATGAAAGCAAAGCTAATGAAAAAACACTATCTTTGCAACAGATATGAGCATTTACAGACAAATTGGAGAACAGGAATACGCAGACTTGGCCGGTCGTATCCTCTACGAAGACAATCACTTACTCATTTTCAACAAGAAAACCGGAGAGATTGTCCAGGGAGACAAGACCGGGGACGAACCCCTGTCCGAAACCTTGAAGGCCTTCATCGCGCAGCGGGACGGCAAGCCCGGACAAGTGTTCATGGGCGTCCCCCACCGGCTGGACCGCCCCGTGAGCGGCGTGTGCGTCTTTGCCAAAACCTCCAAAGCCCTGGAGCGCCTGAACGAAATGCTCAGAAACGGGGACATCCACAAGACCTACTGGGCCCTTACTGCCGGAAAGCCGCCCAAGGACAGCGACGTCCTCACGGACTTCCTGGTGCGCAACGAAGCCCAGAACAAGTCCTACATTGCCAAAAACGGCAAAGAGGCCAAACTCAAGTACACCCTCATCCAAACTACAGACCGCTATTTCCTCCTGGAGATTGAACTGTACACCGGCCGGCATCACCAGATCCGCTGCCAGCTGGCCCATATGGGCTGTCCCATCAAGGGAGACCTCAAATACGGCGCCAAGCGTTCCAACCCCGACGGCGGTATTTCCCTGATGGCCCGCCGTATACAGTTCATCCACCCCGTCAAGAAGACCGAGGTGGATGTTCTGGCCCCTGTTCCAGACAGCTGGAAAGGGATTCAAGGATAAGCGCTCCGGGCCTGTTAATTAATTCTTGTTATTCTTTTTGCGCATGCGGGAGCACCAGATGCTGGGATTCTCCCCCATGACTTCCTTAAAGCTTCTGAGAAAAGACGTATCCGTACGGAAACCGGACAGCTGCGCCATTTCCAGGATGCGCAGTCCCATGTTTTTCCGGAACAGTTCCATGGCATACATCACGCGATAGTAATTCACGTACTGCCTGAAATTCTTCCCGGAGTAGCGGTTGATGGTCTTGCTCAGATATACTTTATTGGTATAGACGGCGTTGGCCAGGTCCTGGAGCGTGAATTTGGGCACCAGGAAAGGCCGGTGTTCCGTCATATACCGGCAACACCTGTCGTACAGAAACTGATCGATTGCCGCCGTTGGGAGGGATGCGGACAGGTCGTCCGCCTTTTCTTGGAGGGCTTCCTTTCTTTGCAGGCGTATGTACAGGACAACGCACACAGAGATGGCTGCCGCCAGTAGGACAGCCAGAAGCAGCACTAACAGGTGGATCATGGAGCAAGGTAAGGACGGCCGGGGGCACGCTTACCCTTGTATGTTAAAGAACTCTTATTTCTTGATGGTGTCGAATCCCTTGCCGTACACGCCGTTCACGGAGCTCACGGACAGGAAGGCGTGGGGGTCGATCTGCTTGATATACCGCAGCAGCAGGTTCAGGTCTGTCTTGCGGGTAAGCACCATGAGCACCTTCATGTCCTTCTTGGTGTACCAGCCCTTGCCGTCCAGCACGGTGACGCCGCGGTGCAGGTCGTGGGTAATGGAATCGGCAATCTTCTCATACTCGTTGGAGAGGATGAACAGCTGCACGCTCTGCTGGGAACCGGAAATGTACATATCCAGCACATAGCTGTTCACCGTTACCAGGATAAGACCGTACAGCACCGTGGTAATCTTGTCGTAGATGGGCATCAGGTGCGTGAGCGCCTTTCCGTCGGCATCCAGGATGGCCAGGCCGGTCTCGGGGTCGATGTCGGTCACATAGGAAGGGACCACCAAGGAGGAGAGGATGATGACGAAGTCCAGGAACAGGATCACCTTGCCGGGCGACACGTTGTGGTATTTGGTGTAAATGAGCGCAATGATATCCGTGCCGCCGGTAGAACCGCCGTTGGAAATGCTCATGCCGATGCCGATACCGGCCATCAGGCCGCCCATCAGCACAGAGAGCAGCTTACCGTTGTCCAGCGCCAGGTGCTTGATGATCTCCGTGGGGATGAGTCCCGGCAGGAAACGCAGCGCCACCGACGCCAGCACGATGGCATACAGGGTTTTGGCACCGAAGCCCATACCCAGGATGACGACCGCCGCGATGATGAGGATGGCATTGAGCACGAAGTAGGAATAACCCATCTGGATAGCGCCGTTGGTGGCATACTGGATCATGGACGAGATACCGGATACGCCGCCGCCCACCAAGTTGTTGGGGATGAGGAACAGCGACCATCCGCCCACATAGATGAGGATGCCCAGGGTGACCAGCAGCCACTCCTTAATCACCGTAACGGCATTTTTTTGGATGATGGTAGACATACGTTATTTCTTGAGGACTACGTTAACGATTCGGCCAGGGACCACGATGACCTTGGCAATAGAGAACTCTCCCACATACTGCGGCGTTTTCTCGTGACCGCGCACCAGGGCCTCCACCTCGGCGGGGCTGGCCGATGCCGGCGCATCCAGGAAGAAACGGGTTTTCCCGTTGAAGGAAACCGGGTAGTTGACGCTATTGTCGGCGGCAAGCTCTTCCCTGTATTCGGGGAAGGAGGCGTACACCACGGAATCCTGGTGCCCCAGCTGATGCCAAAGTTCCTCGGCGATGTGCGGGGCGAAGGGGCTCAGCAGGATGGTGAGCGGTTCCAGGATGGCGTGCTTGGAGCAGCTTCCCAGTTCGTTCAGCGCAATCATGAAGGCCGATATGGTGGTATTGTAGGAGAAATGTTCAATGTCTTCCTGCTCCTTGCCGATGAGCTTGTGCAGGGCTTTCAGCTCTTCCTTCGTGGGTTCGTCGTCGGTAACCAGCCATTTCTCGCGGTCCCAGAACAGGCGCCAGAACTTCTTGAGGAAGCGGTTCACGCCGTCGATACCCTTGGTGTCCCAGGGCTTGGCCTGCTCGATGGGGCCCAGGAACATCTCGTACAGGCGCAGGGTGTCGGCGCCGTAGGTGTCGCAAATCTTGTCCGGGTTCACCACGTTGTACATGCTCTTGGACATCTTCTCGATGGCCCAGCCGCAGACGTATTCGCCGTTTTCCAGCACGAACTCAGCGTCCTTATAGTCCGGGCGCCAGGCGCGGAAGGCCTCGATGTCCAGTTTGTCGTTGTACACGATGTTCACGTCCACGTGCACCGGGATGGTTTCGTACTGGTCCTTGAGACCAGCCGATACAAACTTGTTGGTACCGGGAATCAGGTACACGAAATTGGAACGTCCCTGGATCATGCCCTGGTTGATGAGCTTGCCGAAAGGCTCCTGCTCACACACATAGCCCAGGTCCCACAGGAACTTGTTCCAGAAACGGCTGTAGATGAGGTGGCCGGTGGCGTGCTCGGTGCCGCCCACGTAGAGGTCCACGTTGCGCCAGTATTCATCGGCCTCCTTGGAAACCAGCGCCTCCCCGTTGCGGGGATCCATATAGCGCAGGTAGTAGGCGCTGGAACCGGCGAAACCGGGCATAGTGCTCTTTTCCAGCGGATATCCCTTGTACGTCCAGTCCTTGGCGCGGGCCAGCGGCGGCTGACCGTCCTCGGTGGGCTTGTACTGGTCGATTTCCGGCAGGGTGAGGGGCAGGTCGGCAAAATCCACCGGCGTGGCGATGCCGTCCTTATAATAAATAGGGAAAGGTTCTCCCCAGTAGCGCTGGCGGGAGAAGATGGCGTCGCGGATGCGGTAGTTGACCTTCCTGTGGCCGATGCCGTTTTTCTCCACGTAATCGATGGCGGCGGGAATGGCCTCCTTCACGGTGAGCCCGTTCAGGAAACCGCTGTTGCACATGATTCCTTCCTTGGCGTCCAGGGACTGCTCGGAGACATCTGCCCCTTCAATAAGGGGGATGATGGGCAGGTTGAACTTCTTGGCGAAGGCGTAGTCACGACTGTCGTGGGCCGGAACGGCCATGATGGCGCCGGTGCCGTAGCCGGCCAGTACGTATTCGGCAATCCATACCGGCACTTTTTCACCGGTGACGGGGTTGATGCCGTAGGAGCCGGAGAATACGCCCGTAACGGCCTTGCCGGCAATGCGTTCGCGCTCCGTCTTCTTCTTCACCTGCTCCAGGTAGGCTTCCACATCGGCCTTCTGGCTCTGGGCGGTGAGCTTTTCCACCCACTCGCTCTCGGGGGCCAGTACCATGAAGGTAACACCGAAGATGGTGTCGGCGCGGGTGGTGAAGATGGTTACGTCGTGCTCCTGGCCGTCGCAGCTTACCTTGAACACCATTTCGGCGCCCTGGCTGCGGCCAATCCAGTTGCGCTGCATCTCCTTGAGGGAGTCGGTCCAGTCCAGCTTGTCCAGGCCGTCCAGCAGGCGGGCGGCATAGGCGCTCACGCGCAGCTGCCACTGAGTCATCTTCTTCTGGAACACGGGGAAACCGCCGCGCTCGGAGAAGCCGTCCTTGACTTCGTCGTTCGCCAGCACGGTACCCAGGGCCGGGCACCAGTTCACGGTGCTTTCTCCCTGATAGGCAATGCGGTAGCGCATGAGGACATCGGCCTTCTCCTTCTCGGAGAACGCCTTCCACTGTTCTGCGGTAAAGGCAGGGCCTTCGCTGCAGGCAGCATTCACGGCGGCGGAACCGCCCTTTTCAAAAGCGGCCACCAGGTCCTCGATGGGACGGGCCTTATCTATATCTTTGTCGTACCAGCAGCCGAACATCTTCAGGAAGGCCCACTGGGTCCACTTGTAGTAGTCCGGGTCCGAGGTACGGAATTCGCGGTCCCAGTCGAAGGAGAAGCCAATGCGGTCCAGTTGCTCACGGTAACGGGCCACGTTGTCGTGGGTGGTCTTTTCCGGATGCTGGCCGGTTTGGATGGCATATTGCTCGGCGGGCAGGCCGAAGGCGTCGTAGCCCATGGGATGCAGCACGTTAAAGCCCTTGAGGCGCTTGTAACGGGCAAAGATGTCGCTGGCGATGTAGCCCAGCGGATGGCCCACGTGCAGACCCGCGCCGCTGGGATACGGGAACATGTCCAGCACGTAATACTTGGGCTTGGCAGGATTGACTTCTGCCTTGTATGTCTTGTTGGCGGCCCACCACTGCTGCCACTTCTTCTCGATCTCTAAGAAATTATAATCCATTTATTTGATGATTGTACCGTTGATACCAAACTTTCCTTTGTCTTTCTCCAGGCGGAATTCCACGCTTACCGTGATAGCCACCTTCACCTTCTTGCCGCGGTGACGGCCCGGGCGCCACTTGGGCGACGCGCTCACCACCCGCAGGGCTTCCTCGTCCAGGCTGGTGTGGATACCCCGTACCACCCTGGCGTCCCGCACTTCCCCTTTTTCGTCCACGATGAACTCCACCAGCACGCGGCCCTGGATGCCGTTATCGGCGGCATACTTGGGATACTTCAGGTAAGGATAAACCCAACGTTCCATGAAGGTGCGGGGATCCGATGAATTGAGGAACTGCGGCTTCACGTCTACGTCGGAGTAGGCGTAGACGTCGGACGGCATGTCGTCGGCTTTCTTCGTCTCCGTATTGCGGAACAGCGGCTTGCGGCCGTTGCACAGTTCCTGCACGTAGCTGTAGATATATTCCAGTTCCCGCTCCATTCCCTCGAAGTCCACGATGCCGTAGGTGTCGCGGCCGGTATTGTGCTCCGGATAGCGGCCCGTGGTAAAGAGGACAGACGGGATTTCCTTGTCATAAAAAACAATCTGGTCCCCGGGATAGGGCGCCTGAAGGGTAAGCTGCGCCTGGATGGGGAGCAGTTCCCCCTGCAGGGTTTTCACCACGGTATTCAGGTCCTCGTTGGAGGAGGTGAAGGCATAGAAACCGTTCTCGGCCATCCCCAGAATGTCCAGGTTCACCATCGCGTCAATTTTGTCGGCGTCGGCGGCGAAGGCGCGGTTCAGGAAGTACCAGGAGCCGGCGAAGGTCTGGGCCGATGCCCCGAATCCCACGAAAAGCACGCTCCGGCGCAGCAGGGCGCGGGAGAGAGACAGCTTGCGGGCCAGTTCCAGCAGGAGGGCCATGCCCGATGCATTGCCGTTGGCACCGTAGTAGATGCGGTTCACCACTTCCCCGTTCACCGTGTACGTGTCGGCACCCAGGTTGTCCATCCGGGCGCCAATTACGATATAATGGTTGTTGAGGGCCTTGTCCCAGCCCTGCAGATAAGCCACCACGTTACGGGAAGTGAGGGTGTCGGCCCCCGCCACCTGAAAGGTGCTGCCGGCGGGCAGGATGTCCAGGCCGAACTCCTTCAGGCGGCTTTCCATATAGTCCGCCGCCATGGCCTCTCCCTCGCTGCCGGCCTTGCGGCCCTCCATCTGGGCGGCCGACAAGGTGGCCACGTGCTCCTTCAGGGACCGGACGGTCTCGCTGTCGTCCAGTTCCTCCACGGGATTGCGGTATTGGGCCTGCAGCGCAGTGGCAAGCAGGCAGGCGGCCAGAAGGGTAAGGAGTCGCTTCATCTTAAATGTTCATCAGGATCCACCCGTCCTGCGGGCAAACCTCTGTTCCGCGCAGCTTCTTCAGGGTTTTCAGCGTTTCTTCCAGGTTATCGGAAGGGCAGATGGCCACGGCCAGCAGCCCGTTCCGGAAGCTGATGATGGTGGCCGTATAGCCGGCCTGGTTGCACTGGGTGAGTTTACGCTCGGCGTAGGAGCGCGTGCGGAAGGCACCCACCACAATGTAATACTTGCTTTCCAGTTTGGTGGTGTACAGTCCTCCCAGTTTGGAAGGGTTCAGCACCGTGCCCTTGGCCTGCGTAAGGGAGTCCAGGAGCTGGGCCTCGCGGGCCGCCAGCGTTTCGGCCATAGCCTTCTCGGCACGGGCCATGGAATCCAGCCGGGCCTGGTGACGGGCTTCTTCGGCCGCCATCCGCTCCTTGCGGATTTCGTCCAGTTGGGCCGATGTGGGACGTCCGGCCACCGTGCGCACAAAGTCGCATCCGGTTACCAGCAGAACCGCCGCAAGGGCGAATATGAGGGTCTTTTTCATACCGTAATCCTCCTTAACTTACAAAAATACGCTTTTTTCCCAAATTAACCCAAATTAAAGTAGTATATTTGTGCAGATATGAAGAAAACGATTACGCTGGACGCCATCGACCCCATTGAAATCTATGGGGTGGGCAATAAAATTCTCACCGAATTCTGCTCTTATTTTCCCCACCTGAAAGTGGTGGCCCGGGGCAACGAACTCATCCTGGAGGGCCGCGAGAGCGACATCGCCGAGTTCAATATCCGCTTCGCCGAACTCATAGAGCGGCGGCACCGCAAGATGAACCTCACCGTGTATGACGTGGAGGATATCTTCTCCGGCACGGGTGAGCAGTCGCACCCCACGGCCGATGCCGTGATTGTGCACGGAACAGACGGCAAACCCATCCGGGCGCGGAACAAGACGCAGCAGGACCTGATTGCCGCCTACTTCGAGAACGACCTGGTCTTTGCCATCGGCCCGGCCGGTACCGGCAAAACTTATATGGCCATCGCCCTGGCGGTGCGCGCCCTCAAGAACCGGGAGATCAAGCGTATCATCTTAACCCGCCCCGCCGTGGAGGCCGGCGAGCGCCTGGGCTTCCTGCCCGGAGACCTCAAGGACAAACTGGATCCCTATCTCCAGCCCCTCTACGACGCCCTGGCTGATATGATTCCCTCCAGGCGCCTGCACGAATTTATGGAAGACGGCACCATCCAGATTGCTCCGCTGGCCTATATGCGCGGCCGCACCCTTGACAAAGCCTGCGTTATTCTGGACGAGGCTCAAAACACCAACCTGGGACAGCTGAAAATGTTCCTCACCCGCATGGGCGTAAACGCCAAATTCATCGTCACCGGCGACGCCACGCAGATCGACCTCCCCCACAAGGAAGACAGCGGCCTGCTGGCCGGCATCAAACTGCTGGAAGGCATCAAGGGCATCGCCACCGTCCGCTTTACCAACCAGGACATCGTCCGCCACCCGCTAGTCACCAAAATCGTCAAAGCCTTCGACGAAAAGCAGTAGGCGTTTTTCGTAAACTCCTGACAACGTGCAATTTACGCATTTTACTCCGGGCTATTTCGCCGGGAGAAGATTGCATAATGTGCAGCTAATGAAATAGTTAGCAAAAACGCCCCATAATAGAAGGGACGTGCCACAGGGGAGGAGAGGGAAGGCACTCCCGGGAGTACCTTCCCTCTCCTCCCCTGCCACCAACCAGTAGTGGATCCTTTCATTACGAACTTTAACCGTTTTTTTCGTAACGGGAAGAGCCACGGATTCTGGCATTACGAACTTTGGGCCAAAAGTTCGTGATGGGATGTTCCAAAGCTATTCTTCTCCCCCTGTTATAGGGATCTCTCTGTCATAAGGCCATTCCTGGCCGTTGGACAGGCGGGGCCAGTGGCAGCAGAAGGCCGTATGCGTCCCGCCCCACTTATCGACGCTGCCGAAATTGTAGTGCATCAGGTCGTTCTTGGGATGGCCCGGGACAAACACGCAGGGTACCAGCATGTAATACTTATAGTCGTCGAAGTCGAAGGGATAATGGATGGTTCCCTTGTATTCCACGGTTTCCTGGTCCTCGGATTCGGGGCCGCTGTATTCTCCCACCTGTATGGCGCCCAAATACTTGGCCTTTACTAAAACGGTGCGGTTGAAAGAGGTATAATCCTCCAGCCCCAGATTGATCAACTCGGTCTGACTTGCCGATGGCTCTAAATAGTCAAACTTTTCGCCGCCGTAAAGAGCCACACCAACACCCAGGGTCATCAAAGGTTCTTGACGGAAGACAAAATGGTAATCGAAGCCGTCGTAGCCGGTTATCTTCTTGATTTCATACGACTTATCGTCGTATTTCAGAAAGACTCTGTCCCCGTAAACCGGGTTGGCCGCAATCCCCTTAAACACCGACGCACCGTATTTGTATTCCGGAATGAGATACTTCTTGAAAATAGGGTCGAATTCCAAGGGCTCCAGCTCGTCCATTTTCTTATTCCACCAGCCCCCCAGAGTGGCGAGTGAAGGAGTAAGGCTGAATTCCGGCGTGATGGAGAAATAGCCGCCGCCGACAAAATCATTCCCGTCCGTTGTGCGATCATAGCCAATGGCAAACTGCAGGCCCACCTGCGTCCTCAGCCTTGCGGCCAGTAGTCCGTAAAGGGACAACTCGGGCGTGGCATAAAGCCCCACGGACATGCCAAGGATGCCGTTCAGAGTTACCTCCGGGGGTTGGATGCCGTCTTCCTCGCTGGGCTGGGTCATGAGTTGCCGGGGAGAAAACCCTTGGGCCCTGGAATAGGAGAATCCAAAAGTGCCGGCGTCATATACATAGGAATATTTCACATTGAGTTCCACGCTGGTCCTTGCCTTCCCATACGCTCCCAGTTCCACGGACGGGCGCACAATGATGACTCCAACGGTAATGGGCGCAAAGCGGAACGTGCCGAATTCCATGCTGCCGGAAAGTGTTTCGATGTCGTGGGACAGGGAGTACTTGGCCTGCAAGTCAAACAGGACCTTGGGGTTCAGGTTAAAATGGATGTATTCCGTTTTTCCTTCATCATCGGCCCCCATGGAGAAGCGCGTATTCAGTTGCAGTTGCACGCCCAGGGACATCTCGCTGTCTACCGTTCCTTCGGCTTTTACCGAGAATTTGAGGCGGGGAGAAGTGTAGGAGCTGTTTTTGACGGCTTTGGTAGGAGGCTCGTAGAGGGTCAGCGAGTCTCCTTCCACGTCAAAGGGAAGGTCTTCGCCGTCCGGCGTAATCACGCTCTCCAGGCGTCCGCCCAGGTTCAGGTCCAGGCCGCCGCCGTCCAGAATGCTGCCGTCATCGGAATAGATGGGCGAACCAAGGCGCAGGTGTTTGAAAGGTTCGGCAGGGTCTTCGCAGGCGCGGATAAGCGCCTGAGCCTCATCACCAAAGGAGGTATATTCCTCCACGATGCCGATAAAGCCGTAGGGCAGAAGTTCAGAAACCTCGTTCAGAATCAGATAGGTTCCCTTAGCCAGGCCCAGGTCCTTGTGAACCATCACCTGCAGGGCGTCCATTAGGATTTCCTCACCGGTTTCGGAAGTATACCACACGTTTTTCCGCTGTACGTCACGCAGAAGATCCACCTTGTCCCGGTCTACTACAACCACATTGTCCTTCAGCTCATAGGAAACGCCGGAGCCCGTATATTCTTCCACCGTGCGGGCATCTCCCACGGCATGAACCACGCCGCGGTACAGCGTTTTTCCGTAAGCGGTGCCGATGGTTTTCTCCAAGCGAGTGCCATCTTTGAGCACGAAGGAAATGCCGATACCCTGGGGATAATGGCGGGCGGGAACGCTCATCCAGAAGAGGGTAAGGTCTTCACCGGTAGCCAGTACGCCATTGCCGCAGTCCAGGAGGATGCTGCTGGTTCCACCGTCCACGGAGGGTTTCGGAAGGCCGCCTTCCCACGCCACAGTCAACGTTCCGTTCACGGGGCCGCCGGCCAAATCGGTGAAAATGACCTCTTTGATTACCTGGTTTTCGGGAGCAGTATAACCTATCTTCAGCATAGATACCGCCCCGTAGAACTGAAGCCCGTCTTCGCCATTTCCATGAGCCGCCAGAATCATAGCGGCCGGGTCCGGCGCAGGGACGCTGTTGTTGCGCGTGAACACCTGGCGGGCCGGGAACGAAACCTGGACGGTTTCTGCGGTAAGAACTGCATTTTCCTGATAGGGATAAACCGCCGTGAGATTGCCTTTGGGTATGTTTTCTTTCCCATAAAACAGGGCGCTGCGGCCGCCGTAAGAAATGTCGGCCGGCTCCACCTCATAGAGCACATTGCTGCCCGATACAGTTCCCCACACACCAATCTGGTCTCCATCGGCCCAGCGGGTTTCCATCCGGATACCGGGGTTGTCCAGGGTCTGGGTTTTGGTAAGCGTCCCCTTTTCCCGCACCAGGCTGGCGCGGAGGACGTTGGTTTCCAGAGGCTGGGGTTCAAAGTGTTCACGGGCACAGGACGCCAGGGCGAGCACTAAACTGATGTACAGAATCTTTTTCATACGGCATTAATCCCAGGGTGTTTCATCAAAGTAGGGGAAATCTTCCCCGGAAAGAGAGGGGTCTCCATATTCCAGCCTCAGATGTTCCGCGGGGCTGTCATAGGCATATACGCGAACACAGGCAGGCAAAGGTTTAGGTTGGGATATATCCCAGGGCGCAGCTATCACCACCACGGTGGTGCCTTCACAGTCCTGCACCTGGATCCAGCTTTGGTCGTAATCATACTCCTCATATTGCGGAACTCCGGGGTAGGCTCCTATCTTGGACACATTGGTATGGATAGGGATGCGCATGGTCCCGCCCGATGCTGGGACCAGCACGACGGGAGGCAAGGTAATCTCTGGAACGGGATCCTGGGTAACCGCAAGGGTAGCCAGCGTACCGGTGTCGTCCTGTACGGTAATGGTAGCATGGCGGGGCACGGTTCCCTCACTCTCCAAATAGGTCTCCACGCTCACAAAAATCTTGAAGGGACGCTCGCCCATCAGCTTCACCACCGAGCACCAAGTCTGGTCTGAAGATACCGTCCAGTCTCCCTCGTTGGAATTGGTGAAGACTGCCACGGATTCTTCGGCCGGGCCGAAGAGAAGACTGGAAAGATCCTCGTCGAATGCAAAGGGTACGGACGGCGGATTGTCCGGCCCGTCGGGACCGTCGGGGCCTTCCGGACCAACCGGGCCATCAGGGCCATCAGGACCTCCGGGGACTTCCGAACCGCCGGGGTTTTCCGGCGTTTCGGTGTTGTTTTCCAGATCGAAGGGTTCACAGGCCGGCAGGAGCAGACAGGCCAGGAGTGCCAGAGGAAGGATGCGTTTCATACTTACTAAGGTTGCTTCATTCAAATGTAAGTATAATCTCCCCTGTCCCCTCTCTCCATTTCTAAAAATTTACACTAACAATTTACTGAAGAATTTGTTAGTCCCGCGTGCGCACAAAAAAAAAAAGACCGGCCCCATTGACTTGGGCCGGCCCTTTTTTAACAGTATATTGTGCTTATTCGGCACCCACGATGGCGTTCCACTTCTCGTAGGCTTCCTGGTACTTGGGATCCACGTTGCGCAGCTGGAAGTTCAGGCGCTTGAGGCTGTCGGCCACGGCGGCTTTCACCTCGGGGATTTCACTTACCTCGTAGCACTTCTCGAAGGGCTCGATGGCGTCGATATACTTCTGGGTGAGTTTGGCGGCCAGTTCGTCGTACTTCTTCCACTCGCGCACATCCAGGGCGTTCATTTCCTCGATGATGTCGTCGCACTCCTTCAGGACCACCACGGCCTTGCCGTACCAGCACATGTCGTACTTGCCGTCGGCAATCTCCAGACCCTTGTCATAAGCGGCGTTGGCCTTCTCATAATCCTTGATGCCGGCATAGATGTTACCTTCCACATAGAAGAGGGAAGGGTTGTCGGGCATGGCCTTCTTGGCCTCGTCCAGCAGTTCCACAATCTTGGCGGGATCTTCCTTAGTCTGCAGATACAGGTTGATGAGGTTAGTGAGGATGGCGGCGTTGTCAGGGAAGGCGGTGAGACCGGAAGCCAGGTAATTCTTGGCTGCCAGGGTGTCGGCCTTGGCCAGGGCGCAGGTAGACAGATTGGCGTAAACATTACCATCCTGATAGAAACCTCTCTCCAGGCACTGGTTCAGCATGGACTCTGCGCGTTCATAGTTCTGGGAGTTGAGGGCGGTGAAGGCCGAATAGTAAGCGGCTTCGTCGTTCACAACCTCGCTGGGGGCCATGGCGGAAACCTCGGCGCAACCCTTGAACAGGTCGCTGGCCTTGGCCATATTGCCCAGCTGATAGGCTACGAAAGCGTCATTGTAGTAGTCATCGGCGATCTCCTTCATCTTGGGAGCCACGTCCTTGGCCTTGGCACCCAGCTCGAAAGCCTTGGAATAGGCCTTGGCGGCCTCTCCCAGCAGGTCTCCGGGAACGGAAGGCTTGGTAACGTCCACGATGGTCACCACACCGGCGGCGTTGAAGTAGACGTCTACGTGGGACAGCTGCATCTTCTCGAAGGCCTGGCCTTCAATCTCGACGGTGCTCACGGAGATGGGAGCCTCCTTGTTCATCATGGTGAAGGTATTCTTGTCAATACCCGGAGTGATGTTGGAGGTAGGATTGGCATAAGCTTTCATATAGGCCTCGGCCAACTTGATCCAGGTGGCGGCCTTTCCGGCCTTCTTGGCATCCTGGGTAGCCTCCAGGGCTTTATCCACACCCTTCTGCATTTCTGCGTCGGGTTTCTGGGCATAGGCCAGCTGCATGGAGCAGACCAGTGCAAGGGCAAATACTAACTTTTTCATAATATAAAAGCGGTTTTAATTATTATTCTGTTGTTTCGGTTCCTTCGGCGGCCTGGCTCTCTTCTTCGTCGCTGTGCGCAACTACGGAGATGGCGGCGATGGAATCCCCTTCCCTGATGTTGATGAGCTTCACGCCCTGAGTAGCACGTCCGGCAACACGGATGGTGTTGACAGGCATTCGGATGGTCATTCCGGAGCGGCAGATAATCATCAGGTCGTCTTCGTCGGTGACGTTCTTGATGGCTACCAGTTTGCCGGTCTTTTCCGTGATGTTCAGGGTTCTCACACCCTTGGCACCGCGGGCGGTCTGACGGTAATCAGCAGGGTCTGAGCGCTTACCGAAACCGTTTTCGGAAACGGCCAGAACCTGGTGTTTGTCGGCGTCTTCGGCCTGGGGATCCATGCTTACGACACCCACCACAAAGTCTCCTTCATCAAGATTGATGCCACGGACGCCGGTGGAGGTGCGGCCCAGGGGTCGGGCCTCGGTTTCATCGAAGTGTACGCAGCGTCCTCCGTTGGCTGCAATCATGATATTGCAGTTGCCGTTGGTGAGGATGGCTTCCAGCAATTCGTCGTCTTCGCGGATGTTGATGGCGTTGACGCCGTTGGTGCGGGGACGGGAGTAGGCTTCCAGGGAAGTCTTCTTCACCACGCCCTTGCGGGTGACCATCATGATATAGTTGTTGTTGATGAATTCCTCGTCCTTGAGCGTCTTCACGTTAAGGTAGGCGCGCACGGCGTCGTCGGGTTCTATCATCAAGATATTCTGGATGGCGCGGCCCTTGGAGGCGCGGGTGCCTTCCGGAATCTCATATACCTTGAGCCAGTAGCAGCGGCCCTTCTGGGTGAACAGGAGCAGCGTGCTGTGGGTGTTGGCGATATAGATGTGCTCGATAAAGTCTTCGTCGCGGGTGGCGCTGCCCTTCATGCCCACGCCGCCGCGGTTCTGGGTGCGGAATTCGGTGAGGGCGGTGCGCTTGATGTAGCCCAGGTGGGAAATGGTAATCACCTGGTCTTCATCGGCATAGAAATCCTCCGGGTTGAATTCGTCGTCGGCCAGGGTGATTTCGGTGCGGCGGGGGTCTCCGTAGCGGGCCTTCAGGTCCATGGTTTCCTCCTTGACCACCTTGAACTGTTCTTCCACGCTGCCCAGGATCTGGTTGCAGCGGTCGATGAACTTCATGAGGTCGTCGTATTCGTTCTGCAACTTTTCACGCTCCAAGCCAACCAGCTGACGCAGACGCATTTCCACGATGGCGGTTGCCTGCGGCTCCGTGAACTGGTAGCGTTCCATGAGCATGGACTTGGCTTCCTCGATGCTCTTGGATTCGTAGCGGATGATGTGGACGATTTCGTCGATGAGGTCCATGGCCTTGAGCAGGCCTTCCAGGATGTGGGCGCGCTTCTGGGCCTTGTCCAGTTCGAACTTGGTGCGGCGCACCACTACCTCGTGGCGGAAGTCCACGAACTGGCCGATGATCTCCTTGAGGCTCAGGGTGCGGGGACGTCCCTTCACCAGGGCCACGTTGTTGAAGGAGAAGCTGCTCTGCAGGGGGCTGTACTTGAACAGGAGGTTCAGGACCACGCCGGAATTGGTGCCCTGCTTCAGGCGGATAACCACGCGGGTTTCGCCGCGGGAACTTTCGTCGTTGATATAGGAGATGCCCTCTACCTTCTTTTCATCGGCCAGCTGGGCAATCTTCTCAATCATTTCCCGCTTGTTCACCATATAGGGGATTTCCGTGACCACGATGGTCTCGCGGCCGTGCTCGTCCACCTCGATTTCCGTCTTGGAACGGATAACCACGCGGCCGCGGCCGGTTTCGTAGGCTTCCTTGATGCCGCCCTTGCCCATGACGATACCGCCCGTGGGGAAGTCCGGTCCCTTGATGTACTGCATCAGTTCATCGGTGGTGATTTCGGGGTTGTCGATATAGGCGCAGATGGCGTCGCAGCACTCTCCCAGGTTGTGGGGAGCCATATTGGTGGCCATACCTACGGCAATGCCGGATGCGCCGTTCAGGAGCAGCAGGGGGGCCTTGGTGGGCAGTACGGTGGGTTCCTCCAGGGTGTCGTCGAAGTTGAGGACCATGTCCACGGTGTCCTTGTCCATGTCTCCCAGCACATCCTCGGCCATCTTCATCAGCTTGGCCTCCGTGTAACGCATGGCGGCGGGAGAGTCGCCGTCTACCGAGCCGAAGTTGCCCTGGCCCTTCACCATGGGGTAGCGCTGGTTCCATTCCTGGCCCAGACGCACCATGGCGTCATATACGCTGGCGTCTCCGTGGGGGTGGAACTTACCCATCACCTCACCCACGATACGGGCACTCTTCTTGGTTTGTCCGCTGTAACTGAGGCCCATGTTGTCCATGCCGAACAGCACGCGGCGCTGGACGGGCTTGAGACCGTCCCGGGCGTCCGGGAGGGCACGGGAAACAATCACCGACATGGAGTAGTCGATGTAGGCCGTACGCATCTCGTGGTCTATCTCTACCTGCTCGATGTAGCCGGTTCCGCCGGCTTCTTCCAACATATCTTTCTCTTCGTTGTTATCCATTTTTATTCTTGTTCCTTATAAACATACAAAGATACGAAAAAGAATCGGAAAAAACACTAACTTTGTACTGCAATTTGAAACGATTTTTATGGCTATCATAACGATTATCGGTATAGGGCAAATCGGGTCTGCACTGGCCTTCGTAGCGGCCGAAAACGGCAACCTGGTGCGCCTGGTGGGAACGCCTGTGGACAAGGAAGTGGTGGATGCGTGCAAGCGGGACGGCCGGCACCCCAAACTGGACAGACCCTACCCGGCCGGAACCCAATATTACTACTGTGAAAACTGGCAGGAAGCCGTGGAAGGCTCCTCTTTCGTCATCGGCGCCATCTCCTCCTTCGGCGTAGACTGGTTCCTGGAGGAAATCCTCAAGAAGCTGGATCCCGCCATGCCGGTCCTGTCGGCCGCCAAAGGCCTGGCCGATCTGGGAGACGGCAAGCTGGGCTCCTACCCCGACTACTGGGTGCGGGCGCTCCGCAAATGTGGCATCCGCCGCAACATCTACGCGCTGGGCGGCCCGGGAACGGCCATGGGCATCATGCACCACGACCACACCCAGGTGGTCATCTGCGGCAAGGAAACGAAGCTGCTGAAGATGATGAAAGACGCCCTGCAAACCTCCTGGTTCCATATTTCCCTCACCAAAGACGCCAAGGGGCTGGAAACGGCCGTGGCCATCAAGAACGCCTATGCCCTGGGCGTCTCCATGGCATTGGGCTATGCCCGCAAGGCCCACGGGGACGAAGAGGACCACTGCAATTCCCAGGCGGCGGTCTTCACCCAGGCGGTGAAAGAGATGATCCGCGTCCTGGATTTGCAGAAAGCCCATTTCGACAGCACGCTCATCGGCATTGGGGACCTCTACGTTACCGCCACCGGCGCCCGCACGCGCCAGCTGGGCCTGCTGCTGGGAGAGGGCAAAACCTGCGAGGAAGCCCAGGCCCTGCTGGGCGGCATGACCCTGGAGTCGCTGGTGGTCATCCGCCGGCTTGCCAATTCCATCACCATCCGCGCCCGTAAAGGACAGGTAAACCTGGAGGACTTCCCCCTCCTCCAATTCGTCATCGGCGTCCTGGACAGCGGCAAAATGGAAGAGCTGCCCTGGAACCGCTTTACCTTCGAAAACATTTAAACCTATACTATGAAACGTTTCGTACTCCTTGCCGCCCTGCTGCCCGTGCTGGCCGCCTGCGGCTCCCAGCCGTCCATCGACCTCCAGGCCCACCGCGGCGGCGCCGGCCTTATGCCGGAAAACACCGTGTCGGCTATGAAAAACGCCATGGACCTGGGCGTGCACACGCTGGAGTTCGACCTCCAGCTCTCCGGCGACAAACAGGTGGTGGTGTCCCACGACAACTACTTCCATCCGCGCTATTCCACGCGCCCGGACGGCACCCTCATCCTGGAAGATGACGAAAAGGAGTACCTGTACACCATGCCCTATGACAGCATTGCCAAGTACGACGTGGGTATGCGTTTCGTGGAGCGCTGGCCGGACCAGCAGAAAATAGCCGAAGTGAAGCCCCTGGCCTCGGACCTCATCGATTTCACCGAGGCCTATGCCCGGGAAAACGGCCTGAAGCCTTTCAACTATAATATCGAGATCAAGTCCTGGCCCGGAGACGGCGAAGGCACCCTCTGGCCCGATTACAAGGAGTTCTGCGACGTTTGCGTTCCCCTGCTGCTCTCCAAGAAACTGGGCAAGCGCCTCATCGTCCAGACCTTCGACACCCGCGCCCTGGAGTACATCCACCAGAAGTGGCCCCGCGTCATCCTGTCCTATCTCACCGAAGAGGAATACGACATCTACGCCATTCTTCCCCAGATCAGCTTCAAGCCGCAGTGGTGGTCCCCCAACTATGAGGCCATCACCCCCGAGAACGTGGCCTACTGCCACAGCCTGGGCATCAAGGTGGTTCCCTGGACCGTGGACGACCCCGACGAGATTCGCCGGATGGCCGATTGCGGCGTGGACGCCATCATTTCCAACTATCCGGACCGTCTTCTGGAAATTTTTCAGTAATTTTATTCGTAAATAATTAGCTTGTGCCATGCATTGGCACAAGCTTGCTGTACCTTTGCACCAGAAACAAAAGCAAAGGTATTATGAGAAACACGGATTACACCAACCTGGAAAACCTGTCCAACATGATTTCCTCCAATGATTCCCTCCAGGCGCTCAAGGGTTTGATGGAAGACCTGGGCCTTGAATTCGAAGACGCCCTCAGCCTTTAACCAGCTCTACCTGGGTGGATTCCTTGTCCGGGGTAAGGGTTACGCGCAGGGTGCGCAGTTCCCCAGCCTTCTTGGACTTGGACACCAGGATGCGGTCCCCGATGATGAACTCGGACACCGGATCCTCCACGTAGCGCACGATGGCCCGCTTCAAAGGCCGGGCACCGTAGGCGGGGTCATAGCCGGCATCGGCCACAAAGCGTTTGGCCGTGGGCGTAATGGTTAACTTGTAACCGGCCGCCAACGCCCGCTCCCGCAGGTCCTTGAGTTCAATATCGATAATCTGCTCAATGGCTTCCTTATCCAGGGAATGGAAGTATACCTGGCCGTCCACGCGGTTGATGAACTCCGGCGGGAACGCCTTCTTCACCGCTTTTTCCACCACGGAACGCCGGTCCACGTCCACGTTCTTGCCCGCCGTGGCAAAGCCAATCCCGTTTCCATACTCCTCTATCTCCCGGCTTCCCACCGTGGAAGTCATGATGACGATGGTGTTCTTGAAGTCCACCGTGCGGCCGTTGCTGTCTGTGAGCCGGCCCTCGTCCATCACCTGCAGC
>JAFWPA010000039.1 GCA_017509685.1 Bacteroidales bacterium | reverse complement strand
TTAAGAGTTACACATATAATTATAGCCGGACAGGGGCTGCGGGGGCAGTGGCTCTATCCGGCTGCAAATATATACATTTATTGTGCCAAAACAAACCTAACTGTTTGATTTACAACATTTTAGGTTCTATTTGGGTTCAATAAAATAGGTATGTGAATTTATTTGAACTTGTTTGGAACTATTCCTTGAAAAACCATTTGATGCGCTCCTGGTCGTTCTCTGTGACAGTGGCCTTGCTGATGGCCCGTTCCACGGAGAAGGAGAGTAACCCTGCCTTGCCATATTCCTTGATCAAAAGCTTGGAAAGGCGGTTCAGGCTGACACCGGAAATCAGATACTCCGGCTTCTTAAGGATATAATCCAGCAGGGCATGGCATTCTACAGAGGTCATCGGCCTGGTTTCATCATAATTTGCCGTGATGAAGCGGTCCACCTTCTGATAGAATTCCTGGTTGGAGAAGCATTCGGCAAAGGATGAGATGGGCGCCAGTTCTTTCCTGCCGGATCTTCCTTTTACACGGATGCTGTGGGCGATAGCGTTGAAAGCGAGGAAGAAAATCAGTACCAGTATCGGTCCCAGAATCATCTTCTCTATATCCGGGAAGGCAAGAAGCACTACAGCCACCGCCAAAACACCATAGATGCACCAGAAGGTAAGATTATAGCGCCGTGCAAACTTCACCCGCTCCGGCGTCTGCGTCTCAATGTTTACCGGACACGGGGAGAACAGCGACATCCAGTCGATGTTCAGGTCCTGGGGAGGAGTGGTATTCTTGTTGGTGGGTTTAGGCATAGTGCAATTATTTTAAGACTTCCCAATAGCCGCCATTGTCTGCACCGTGACGAACAATTTCACCGTGATTCTGCATCCTGGTTATGGATTTCGCCACGCCACTGACAGAAATATCCAAAGCCTCCGCCATTTGTGACAAGGTGACATACTCATTCTCTCTCATCATATCTTTAATCCGATCCTTCGTTTTCTTGACACTTTTCTTATCACCTTTCTTATCACTTTTCTCCTCACTTTTTCCATTTTGTCCGGAAACAGCCCCCAAACGCAGCGTCAATTCTACCCTGTCGGAGTATGCGCCAAAGTGTTCTTTCAACTCCGGATCAGGCCAGCCATTTTCATTCCAGCCGGTCTTGATAACATCAGCACCGCTGCCGGCCTTATCTCCAGTCCCAATCAATCTGAACATTGTCTGAAGGGCCGGATTGCGGCAAATGCTGTGGCCGCCCTCGTAGAACTCGTCAATTGATATGAGCATAACGCCCGGGTCAGAAAAGTACAGACGATCCGGATAACGTTCAATGACGATTCCTTCCATCATTCCCCAACGGCAGTGACAGAGAGTATTGACAATGCTTTCGCGCAGGCTCTTATGCGCCGGAGTGTCATCTATGCGATTGAACCCGGTTTCGTCCAGTTTAAATGGGACGGGCAGAGCCTGGCTCAACTTAGGATAGATACGGCTATAGAACTGAAACAGGTTGGGTTGCCAGCGGCCATCAGGACACACGCGGTCTGTCCAGCGGATATTGGGATTGGCGCTCAGTTTCTCCCTATAATCCACAAAGTAATAGGGCAAAGCGGTAGTCAAAGCCGTATCCTGGCCGAACATAAGGACTCCTGCCAAAGTGACGGCCTCTTCGCCTGTTTCCGAATCTATCGAATAACCACCTAACTTCTTTAAGAACGCCTTGTCTGAAAGGCTGTTCCATGCATGACCTACATTCCGGTCAGAAAACACCTGACGGTATTGACGAATGGAGGTTTCATCCAAATCCTCAAATTTAATCCCCTTGAATGTCCTGCTGTCCTGCGGATTCTGGAGGATAATGGAATCGGCCATCATTAGGCGGACCTCATTATCCGAGCAATGGTAATCTCCTTCGTGATTTCGCCTGAATGTGTTTCCATGGAAAGGATCTCCATTGAGATACACCGGCTTAATGTCAAAAGTAGCACGAGGAATCTTGAAGATAAGATACCAGGCACCGTTATCTTCCTCTACCAGAACGTCGTCTTCTTGGCAGAGGCAGTAGCTGACCTTTCTGGCATCGTGAGAATTGTCCCAGAAAATCTTCTTGTACTTGTGGATCTGGTCTTCGGTAAGGCCATCCATCTTAAAGACATTGTCTTTTTCTGTGATGCCCAGCACAATAATGCCACCTGCGGTGTTAGCGAAGGAAGAGTATGTGTCCCAGAATGAGCCGGGGAAGCCACCCTTGGCTCCCTTGAATTCAACTACATATCCTTCTTTCTTGCCGCAAAGGCCAAGAATGTATGCTCTAAAATCCTTCATAGGGCGAAGTTACCAAATAATTCTCAATTCCTACAACAAACTGTTGAATTTGGCCATGGACTGGGCCTTGATGGAATCAACGATGTCAATGTAGGGTTTCATGGATTTGTAGTCGCTGTGGCCGGTCCATTTCATTACCACATCCGGGGGAATCCCCAGGGAGAGGGCGTTGACGATGAAGGTGCGGCGGCCGGTGTGGGTACCGACCAGCTGATACTTGGGATAGATAGTGTCCGTGCGTACATTCCCTTTGTAGGTGGTCACTCTGATCTCTTCATCGATACCAGCCAATTTGCAAAGCTTCTTGACATCCCGATTCATAGCCTGGTTGGTCAGATTGGGAAGCGCCTTGTTGTCTTTAAAGGGGACCTTCTTGTACTTCTCCAGAATGGCTCTGGTAATGTCGTTCAGCTCGACGGAAATGCTGTCGGCCGTCTTGACGGTAGTGATTTCAATATGGTCTCCTTTGATGTCGCTGCGGCGGAGGTTGTTGGCGTCGGAATGGCGAAGGCCGGAGAAGCAGCAGAAGAGCAGCACATCCCGCACCGGATCCAGGAAGGCCTTCTCGGCCGTCAGCTCCAGCGCCCGGATTTGCTTGATTTCCTCCTTGGTCAGGTAAATGACACGCTTTTGCGTCTTTTTGAGGGTGGGATGGAAGGATTTATAGCTGCGGTTTGTGTTGAATCCTTTCTCAGAGGCCCAGTTCAGGAACCATTTAAGGTAGTCAATCTTCTTTTCGATGGTAGAGTTTTTGAGGCCGGTCACATCTTCCGGGTCATATTCCTTCCTGTCCCCTTTCTTTTTCCGGGGAGTACGCAGGGACTTCGTATCCCTCAGATAGGTGACGAAAGCAGTGAGAACATCTTCATCCAGTTCGGTGAACTTGATGCCGGACCTGAACTTATGCAGATCATTCCTCAGTGCCGCCCACTTTTGGAAAGTAGCCTCCGTCCAGGCGTTTTTTTCTCCACACTCGGCCGTAAACTTGTCAAATACTTCAAAGAAACCGGGGGCCTTGGGCTTGCGCTCCTTCTTCTCCTCCGCAGGCTTGGACGGAACAGTACCGTTAAGGCGCTGTTCATACTTCACTTTCAGTTCCTCAATCGTCGGGTTCTTATCCGTAGCCTCGAAGAACTTGAATGCAGTATCCATCTGGTCCCGGACATTGCGGAGCTCGTTGTTGATAGCTTGCGCCGTCTCCCCCTTCGGCCCCACGTATCCTTCTGCCACCAGCTGCGACTGAGCATCCCAGGCCGAAGGGTCATTGATCTGGCATCCGGTCTTGGTGTCAAAACGACGGCCGTTGAAAGTAACCCTCATCCTGATCTGGAAGAGGTTCCCGTCCTTCCCGTAAGGGCGGAGCTTGAAAGCGATATTTCTCTTAATCTTCATAGCGCATTTTTGTCAAATCGTGGCCCAATAATGGCCCAATTTTGAGTGTAGCCGCTTGACTACGACTGCAAAAATACGCAATAGAAATCATTTAAACAAGGGTTCCTGCACGGGATTGCACTTCGTTTACGAATCCCTCACTCACCGCAAAAAGGAATGCAGCTGGTCGCGCAAGCGACCGGCTGTTTTTGGCTTCCGGACCGTCGAAAGCTTGCTTTCGTAAGGGTTGGAAGACAGAAACAGCCAGTAGGCCCGTAGGGCCGACAGCTGCATTCTATGCTTTGCAGGGCCCCGCGGCGAGCGTCCAGGGATGTGACTGCCGCAGGCAGGCAAATCCCGGGTTTTGCCATAAACGAGTCACATCAGCAGCCATTTCCAGGCCGGTATTACTTCAATGGTGAGCCCGTCTTTTTCAATGGTTTCCTCTTCATCATATGTAATAATCAAGGCTCGGTCAAGCTTGAACACTTTGCTGAAGTCCACAAGGGCTTTTATCTCACGGTCTCTAGTGGCTTGAGTGGTCAAGTCGTATGAAGCCTGCACGGCCAGATTTTCCTGAGGGACGTAGAAATCCAGGTCCACCCCTCCGCGCTTGTAAAAGAACAGTTTAGGCTCCTCCGGATCCCAATACTTCTTGCGAAGCTGTAGTGCCACAAGGTTTTCCAATAGCTTTGTTTCGCCCTTATACAGATAAAGATTCAGCAAGCCGTTATCCATGAAATAGCGTTTACGGAGCGTTTCCTGTTCGGAATCCGCCGATGCATAATTGGGGACGGAATAAATCAGATAGCATTCTTCCAGATATTCCAGATAATCTTTTACCGTGGGCAAACTGATTGTCTCTCCCGATGATTTGATGATATGCTCAAAACGGGAAACGGCCGTCGGTTGCATCACGTTGTCGGCCACCTTTCTGACCAGCAGCCTGAGCTGGCGGTCATTCCTGATTTTATAGCGAGAGATAACATCGCCCATAAGAATCTTCTGCAACAGGCTGGTGAGCCATTCCCGCTTGCCCACGATGGGAAAGGTCTCGGCAAAACCGCCGTTGTATAAATAATCTTCAAAGCGAGTCCGCACAGCAAGCCTTGTCTTCGGCTCAAACTCCCAGTTATTTCCAGGGAAGATACCGTGGTATGACAGGTATTCCTTCCAAGAGAATGGGAACACTTCCCGAATAACAAAACTGCCCCCCAGCGTGGAAGCAATCTCTTTACTGAGCATCTTGGCATTACTGCCCGTCACCATAATCCGATACTTGGCTTCGGCAAGCCGACGTACAAACTTTTCCCAGCCGTCAATATTCTGAATCTCATCCAGATAAACAAGCGGCTTCTTCAGGCCAAACATCTCCTGATAGCAGTCCAGGAGTTGTCCAAGTTCTTTTGACGTGATATCTGCGATGCGTTCATCCTCAAAGTTTACATACAGACAGTCTTCGAGTGATAATTCTCCGTCGGCAAGGTGCTGTTTGACATCCTGATATAGCAACCAGGACTTGCCGGCCCTGCGGATACCCACGTTTACATAGGACATATTGTCCTCATACAATACTGGCCGTTTCACAAGATCGATCTGAGCAATCTCATGGTGCTTTTCGCCTATGATTGTTTTTATAACGTTCTTATCCATATCGCAAGATTATTAGTTATACTTTGCAAAAATACAAAAATATTTCGAACTATAATTTATAATTTCGCGATTATGTTTTAAACGAGATGTTACTCTACGTGCCGCACAGGGAAGCGTACCTACTCCCTTTTCCGTTTCAGGTAACGCACGGTACCATCGGACTCGATCCATTCCATTTTGTCATTGGAGGAGTCCACCAGGGCTTTGACGCTAAGATTATCTCCTTTGTCCGCCATTTCCTTGAACCTGTCTACGGACTGCTTCTGATATCGGGTTACCCAGGCATCCAGGCTGTCCTGCATGTTCTCTTCCGGCACCATACCGCTGGGGTCAACAGTCATATTTGCCGTATTGTAGTCGGGGGTCAAAACCAGTGAATCACCCTGGAAAGCCCATTCGCCACTATAGGAGAGCGTCATCTTCAGCCTGCCGGCAAAGAATCTCATCTGTCTGAAAGAAGATGCATAGTCAACGGAAAAATCATACCTGTGGTCTCCGTGGAAGTCATATTCGTTGGTTTGTTCCCCAACGGTCATGACCCAATGGCCCAGCAGTTTGGACTTGGTCAAGGAGACACCCTTTTTATTGATATTGTTGACATAGTCTTCCAGTTCCTGGTCCGTGAGGCCCATCAGGAACTTGTTCTCATCATTCAACCCGGTCCAATAGTCAATCAGTTGCGTCAGATAGTCCAGTCGGCTAGAAGATACATTGATGTAGTAGACAACCCTGTTTTCGTGGAGTTTCTCTTCCAGGAGCGGCTGCAAGATGGCAGCAAACTCTTCCTCCGTCACCCATCCGGAACCCATGATTAATTGCATGTACTCTTCGTTGGGAATGGGTCTCTCCCATACCGTTGACTCGTTCATGGCATCCTGAGCCCTTTTCCTGTAATGATAGAAAGTCTGTACATTGTCCAAAAACGCCATGTTGCCCAGATTCTGCCAGGTGTCCAGGTCGCTGTTGAAAATCTTCTCCTTGGATGTGTCGAAGCTGAAAACCGAACGGGAATCTATCAGAACGTCAAGGACGCCGGCGAGCGTGTCGAACGGCATCCCTTCCAGATGATCTCTTTGTTTCAGGGCGAAACGCAGCAATTCGCCATTCCGCTCTTCTTCCTCCTTCATTTTTTTGACGATATCAATGGAATTGTCTATGTCGTGAATGACCATGATGGCCGTGAGCCGCTGGGCTTGCGCCTTGTTCCGGCGCTCCATTATTCCGTTCACGACAAATGTGAGCGCTACGCCGATGGCGGTTCCGATGACAGTGATAAAGAACTGCTGCCAGTCAATCTGTTTGCGGGTTGTCTTCTTTTCCATACACTATCAGTTATAATGTCTGTCACAAAGATAGCACTAATTACAGACAATTCCCTCCCCCTCCCTCAACCACTTGCCAGGCAGTATCCTCCTGCGGCGCTTCCTATGCCGCCGCCGGCGTTAACGTAAAAAAATCAGGTGGCCAAGTGGTCACCTGATTTTTTTAGTATAAGTAAGAATTACTTCAGCTGTTTCTTGTACTCGAGCTGACCCAGGTCGGGGTCGTTGATGGTAAGGATGCTACCGTTGATGTTGGCGGTAAGCTCCTTGGCCCCGATCTTCATGGTCACAGTGGGAGCCTTGTAGGTGTAAGTACCGTTTGCGCTCTGGGACGGGGGTGCACCAGGACCGGTAGCATCGAAGGTGAAGGTAAAGGTGGTCTCCTGGAAGCTGAAGGAAGAGTTGATGGAATAGGCGTCACCGTCATTCTCGGCAGATACAACGCACTTCCAAGTGGTACCAGCGAGGCTGTTGGCTTTCTTGCAGGAAGCCATAGCAATCATCGCAAGGGCGATGGTAAGAATTGCAACTACTTTTTTCATAATACAAAAATACAAAAAGGTTAATGAAGATGCAAAGTTATACTTTTTTCCTTTATGCGCAATAAAAGCCCGTGAAAATGGGCCCGCTATCCTATGTATTTGAGAATCAAGTCGGTCAGTTCTTCCTCCGGGTCAAAACGCCCAGAGGAAAATTTATAATTCACTCATTATTAACCTATTAGCAAAAACGGGCAGCTTATTCACCTGCCCAAAAAATCGTCGATGCTGTTTCGGAGATCCCTCAGGACCATCCTGCGGAAGAGCCAGTGGGCCGTACCGCCGGGGATGCGCTGCATGACGCCGGTGGAAGAGTTGATTGCATAGATGGGCCGGATACGCCAGCTGTCGTTGTAGCGGTTCTGCCTGTCGTACAGACAGATCTCCCACCAGTTGGTATGGCGGTCACAACGCCACCACTCGCCGGAGACGTAATCACGGTTGAGCGCCCAGTTGGAGACCGCCGAGGCGTTAGGCTTGCCCGCCTGGTTATAAATCACGTCGGGAATCAGCGCCACGTCGACGGTTCGCCCCATGGTGACGCGCGCCACGATGGCCGAGCCCGAGGCGTAGTTGCGCAGGGTTTTGCGGAAGATGCCGAAATAGATACCGTCTCCGGCGTAGTTGCCGCCCCCCACGTTCCATATCCCTGACAGCCACCCGGAGGTAGCTTTGCGATGATGGTTCCGCTCGGG
The DNA here is from genome assembly GCA_017509685.1 of Bacteroidales bacterium. GTDB lineage: Bacteria > Bacteroidota > Bacteroidia > Bacteroidales > UBA932 > Cryptobacteroides. The sequence goes on along the minus strand of JAFWPA010000039.1, from coordinate 63,137 downwards.
GTCACAAAGCATGCTGTCCGCGCTCTCCCCTGCCGTCCCGTGGTAGAGCGTCACCGCCGGGACGAACGTGTCAATGACAGTCCAGGCAATGCTCTCTACGAAGGTCATCAGCCCATGCCAGATGAGGTACTTCCCAATCCGGACGGGAAACCAGACAATCCACTTCCAGAAACCGTCGCCCCCTTCGTCCCAGTCGGAAGGGACCACCACCTCGATGACGTAGTTCGACAACTCGTAGACGTTGTGGATGATGATGTTGTAGTACACGGCGTTGACAATCCGAAGCGGGAAGCACAGGATGTAGAACGGCACCTGGAGAATGGCAAAGAAACGCCGCCATGCCCTCTTTCTGTAATCGTTGAAGACGTTCCGCTTCAAGAGAGGGCGCCAAGGTTTCGAGAGCCAGAACTGCAGGAGGTTCAAGACGTAGAACGGGTAGGACGCCAAATACCAAATGACATACCCCAGCAAGCCTACTCCGCCCAGGTCCCAGTCCAACCCCTTTGCCAGTTCCCGGAACCCCAGAACGATGCCGACCCCCATCCCCACCACAGCCCCCGCCTTGGCGTTTCCGAAGGCCAGCCAGCCGACGACGGCCCCCAGTCCGCAGATGAACTGCAGGAGGAACGCCGGAGCCGCCCAGCCGTTTTCAATCTTGGCGCCGATGAGGACGACGAGGACACTGATCCAGAGGAGGGTACGGGTAATCTTCCACAGGGTGTCCCAAACCCCGCCGGAGGAACGGCTCCGGGTACTTTGGGCGCTCTGTTGGTTCTCTTCCGGAAGGGGGCCCTTGTAGGCGAGATAGCGGCTGCTCATGTAACCGTCCGGAGAATCGCCGAGGCGCACCCGCGCCCACTGGGCGTCGTAGAAGGACAGGACCGTGACCGTGTCCCCCTTCCCACGCGACCCGACGACGGAGTAGCCCGTCCCTGGGCCAGAGCGAATATTCACCCGATTGCCTGTGACCGTGTAGAGGCCCGGCTGCGCCGACGCCTCTCCCGCCGGCAGCAGGAGGAGCAACGCGAGGATGATTGTCGAAAAAACCGCCATGCTAATAACAGTAGGTCTTTCCAGTTTTTACAAAGATAAGGAATAAATGCCATCATTCCCATAGGTTTTCTCGACAGTAATAAGTACCTTTGTTAAATAACAATAAATACTATGAGCGAACAGAATTCCGAATCCCCCAAGACCTCTGTCAAGGAGCGCCTCCTGGATGCTGCCGGCAAGGCCAATGAAGCCATCTACGAAGCCGTAGACGCCGTCATAGACGAAACCAAAGTCATCATCGGCAAGGTAAAAGACTACGACGCCCTCTCCCCGGAAGAGAAGAAAGCCAAACAGGACGAGTGGAAGGCGAAGGCTTCCGATGTTGCAGAAAAAGCGGTCGATGCCGCCAAGGACTTCGCCGATGAGGTGAAGGAAGGAGCCGAAAAACTGTTTGGAAATCCGGCAGATAATGCCTAACTTTGTTTGAACTAAACCACTTCTCTATGATCACGAAAGATACCTTTGTCATTACCATCAGCCGCGAAGTAGGTTCCGGCGGTCACACCGTTGGCAAACTCTTGGCCGAAAAACTGGGCGTGCGCTACTGCGACAAAATCCTGGTAGAATCCCTTGAAAAGCAGTTCGGTCTCAGCGTAAGCGCCATAGAGAAGTTGAAGGGAGAGAAAGGTAACTGGCTCACGGACATCCTGAGCAAGGTTACGCCCATGCCGTCGGCCCAGATGCTGGGCGTGGATCCCAAGTTCTCCCAGGAATTCAAGGTGAACGTTACCTCGGGCGATATTTTCAAGGCCGAGGTAGAGATCCTCGAAGGTGTGGCCCAGATGGGTTCCTGCGTCGTCGCCGGCCGTTCCGGTTTCTTCGTGTTCAGGAACCATCCCAACAAACTGAACGTTTTTATCACCGCCTCCATGCCGCACCGCATTGCACGTGTGATGAAAAAGCAGAACCTGGCCGAAGAAAGCGCCAAGGCCGTAATCGACGGTATCGATCAGGCCCGCGAGAACTACATCAAGCGCTACACCGGAAAAAGCCGCTATGACCTCCGCAACTATGACCTTGTCCTAAACGCCGACAATCACACGGAGGAAGAGCTGGCCAATATTATTCTCAGCTACCTCAAGTAAATCCGGAAGAATTGCAGGATGCGCTCCTGCTCCGGAATACCACAGTGATGCCCGCCGTCAAACCATTCGGTGCGAAGGCCGGTGGCGCCGGCATCGGCATAAATGTCCTGCATACGGCGGTAGGCTTCTTCGACAGACCAGGCCGGGAAAAGCTTGTCCGTGCGGCCACCCAGAAAGAGGAAGGGCTTGGGACACAGGCCGTAAGCGATGTCCGGGAAGTCGTATTTCTCCCGCAGGGCGGGAATCATCATCGAATAATCCGAGGCCGATGGCGGCTGCGCTTGCGTCTCCTTCAGCGTCATCCAGCACAGCGCCGCGCCGGTTTTCACCAGCGGGCAGGAGGCGGTGAGCAGCCAGGCGCGATGGGCGCCCATCGACCAGCCGAAGCAGCCGATGCGCTCCGGGTCCACGCAGGGCAGGCCGGCCAGGAGCTCCGCGGCGGCGGTATCTTCGGCCAGAGTCTGTTCGGCCCAGACAATGCCCTTACGGGCCAGGCTGTCGTACACGGCGCGCTGGCCTTCGTACACGTCCTTTTTCAACTCCTTGATGCCGTCCTTTGGCAGATCCCCGAACTGCATCCGGCTCCACTTTTGCGCCAACGGCGTACTGCGGCCGCCCCAATACAGGACGTCTGGGACAATCACCACGTAGCCCTGCGCGGCCAGCCTGTCGGCCAGGAAGACGCCGTCGAAATTGTCGTCCACCCACTGGCGGGCCGATGCCTGAATATGCGCCGGGGCCGACGCCAGGGGACGCACCAGCTTCTCCTTGCCGATATCGAAGCGGGCGCCGTGGTCGTGCAGCAGCACCAGGGCGGGGCGGGGGTCATCGGCGCCGGCACCGTCCGGCACCAGCAAGTAGGCGGAAACGTGTGACTCCCCCACCGGGTATTCCACCAGTTCACAAGAATAGCCCTCCCGCTGCTCGCTTGCCAGCAGGGAGAGGGCTATAAGAAGGGATTTCAGCATTTAGTGCTTGAAAACCTGGTTAATCAGGGATTCAAATTCCTGGAAAGCAAAGGTATCCGAGAGCTCCCGCAGGGAATTGGCCAGGCCACGGTAGTGCCACTCGTGGTCGCTGGGATCCTTGGCGTGGAAGATGTCCCAGAGTTTGTCACCCATGGTGGCGTAATCCCGGGCGATGGCGCGCATATTGGACAGCTTGTCTCCCAGCGCAACAATCTTAGCGTCGTGCGGGGCGGCGGCCAGGCGGTCCATGGCGGCCTGCTTGCGGGCGTGCCAGGTCTCTTCCTCGCTCTTTCCCTCGATGAAGGCATCGCTTTCGGCGGCCACCAAATTGGCCACGCGCTCTCCGAACTGGTCCCGGATTTCCTCAATGGTCACGTTGGTGTCCTCCACGGTGTCGTGCAGGGCGGCGGCGGCCAGCAGTTCCTGGTCCGGGGTAATGGTGGCCACAATTTCCATGGCCTCCATAGGATGAACAATGTACGGGAAACCTTTCCCGCGGCGCTCCGTACCGGCGTGCGCCTTCACCGCGAACAGGATGGCGCGGTCCAGAAGTTCGGTATTCAGGGGGGAGTTGGCCATATCAGTCGTCAATTTCCAGCAACTGGCCGTTCGTGGAGAACTTGAGGTCCAGGCCGTTGTTCAGTTCAATCTCATAGCCGTACAGTTCCTTGTCAATCTTGGTGACAAGGGCGCCGGCATAGTTGGCCGATACGTATTTAGCAATGACGTCCGGTACCAGGGCGGCGGGGACAGCCTTGTATTTGCAGTCCACCTTGTCCCAGTTGCCGTTGCCGTCAAACTCCACCTTGGTTCCGTCGCTCAGGCGGGCCTCGTAGCTGGTCTTAAATCCCTGCTCAATCTCGGCATAAGCGATGGTCAGGTCCGGGAAGGTCTGCTGAATAAAAGTCTTGGCTGCAGCGGGAAGCTGGTCCGGGGAAATGGGACGGTCGTTGTCGGCCGTGGCCGGAGCCAGGAAAATTACCGCTGCCAGAAGGGTTAAAAGGACTTTTTTCATATTCTTCTGATAGTTACAATAATACTCTGGAAAGCAAATGTACGAATTTTTTTCTTTTTTCGTAAACTAGCCCCTCTTTTTGACAATCAGGTTCTCCACATAGATGGCGGCGCAGGACAGGAAGTAATAGACTGCCGCCTGGATGGCCAGGGCTCGGATTTCCGGTGCCACGGTGGCCAGCGTCCCGCCCGCCGTGTTCAGGTTGATGAAGGCGCGGCAGCCGAAGGTGGAAGGGAACAGGTAACTGACCCACTGCCAGAAGGTGGGGATGGCCGATGTGGGCCAGGAGAATCCCGTGAGGAACAGGATGATGGGCGAAGCGCTGAGGAACAGCACAAACACCGTCTCCCGCTTCCAGATGAGGGTGGACCAGGTGAACGTGAAGAAGATACAGTCCACAATGAAAAACAGCAGCAGTATCATGATCTCGGTCCAATCCGCGCGCTGGGGCAGGCGGAAGAGCCAGGGAACAAGGAGCGCAATGATGGTACCCACCACCAGATACACGGCCATATAGGCCGCTCCCCTGCCCAGCACCACACGTCCCACGCCCAGTCCCTGCAACTGCCGGGGCAGCGAGGCAAAACTGCGGTTCTGTTCCCGCAACGTACCGGCCAGCAGCGAGGACCCGTAGAACATGGTCTGCTGGATGACCAGCATCAGCGCGGCCGATATGAAGAAGATGGTATAGGAGAACGGCCGGTTGTAGGGCATGTTTTCCTCCGGCTCCACCATCTGCGGCAACTGGTAGTTCTCTATCTGGATCTGGTGCATCTCGTCCAGCATGGCAAGGCTGGTGCCCATGGTAAGGCTCTTGTAGTAGAGGAAGCTGGACATATCGGCATAGGTGGAGATGAAGCCCTGCTCCCCGCGCACGATGCGGCTGTCAAAATCGGCCGGCACATAGATGATCCCATGCACCGTCCTTTTCTGCATCAGCTGCCGGGCCTCTTCCAGGGAAGTGCAGTACAGGAGGATCTCACACTCGCGGGTGGCATCCACTTTCTGCAGGTAGCGCCGGCTGTAGGCGCCGTCGGAAAGGTCCACCACGGCCACCGGCATCTCGTCCACCGTGCCGTTCATATAAATAAGGTTATACAGCACGGGGTACAGAAGGCCGCCCACGAAGAAGATGACCATGGCGCCCGCATCGGAGAAGATGAGCCTGAGCTCATGGACGAATATGCTGTACCAGTCCCGGAACCAGGTACTGACGAAGTTAATCCCTTTCATAGTCTTGGTAGATATAAGCGTGGTTCAGGCGGCCCATCAGGACGGCCGGCAGGAACAGGAACAGCAGCAGATGCACCACCTCCTTCCAGCAGCCGGCAAAACCGCTGCCCCAGAGGGTTTCCTGCACGTGGATCAGGTAATAATGGCGGAGCGGGAAAATGGCGCTGAAACCCTGGATATAGGGAGGCATGGCCTCTACCGGCAGGGAGAAGCCCGCCAGCGAAATTCCCAGGACGCTGAGGATGGCGCCCACGCTCACCGCCAGCCGCAGCACCGGGAACAGCTCTACCAAGAACATACCCAGGGCTTCGGAAGCAGACACCAGCAGCAGCATGTCCAGGAACATCCAGCCGATGGATCCCCGCAACGGATAGTGGAACCAGTGGAAAAGCAGGAGTTCCAGGCCGATACCCAGCACCGTGAAAATCACGTTGTAGGGCAGCAGCTTTCCCAGCAATGCCTTTTCGATGGAACCGTCGGCCATCCCCAGCAACTGCCGGGAGGTACCGTACTTCAGTTCCGAGCCCACGGCATAGATGGTGACCAGGATCACAATCATCTCCAGGATACCCGGCAGCAGCACGCCGTTCAGGTATACGCCATAGTTGGTGGCAGGGTTGCCAATCTGGTGCTGGTCCAGCACGATGGGCTGGATCATGGCCCGGGCCGTGCGCTCATTGTATCCCTTGGCCCGCAGGATTTCCCTTTGCACGGCGCCGTTGGTCAGGTTCACCATAGTCATGATGTCCTTGTAGGCCAACGCTCCGCCCACGAAATAGAGGGAATTCACATAATAGGCCATGTGCGGCTGATGCTGGGCCTGCAAGTCGGCGTTGAATCCCTCCGGAATTACCACGAAGGAAGTGAGCTTGCCGGTTTCCATGTCGTGGCGGGCCAGATGGAGATCGTCGTAATAGACAACCTGTCCCAGCTGCGTAGCGTCCAGCTGCTGGGAGAAAGCGCGCGAGGTGGACGTGCGGTCCAGGTCCACCAGGCCGATGGGGAGTTTACTGGGAAGACCATCCCGGAAGAAAGTGGTGTAGAAGACGATATTCACCGCCAGCACGCCCACCGAGGCCAGGATATAGAGCGGCCTCTTCCGGATGATGCCCAGCTCACGCCAAACTATCCTGAGGAACTTTTTCATTACTCATTCACAATCATGATGGCACTCATACCCGGACGCAAGCCTTCCACACGGCCTTCCGGCCGGGCGCGCACCTCGAAAGTACGGGTGTCGAACTCGCCGATCTCGCGCGTGGCCTTCCAGGTGGCGTAGGACTCGCGGGCGGCCAGGTAATACACCCGGGCCGATACGCGCCTTCCGTCCAGGGCCGGAATGGAAAGCTGGATCCAGTCGCCGTTCTGCATGCCTTTCAGGCGGTCTTCGCGCACATTGAAGGTGAACCACATGTCGTCCAGGTCCTGGATGGTCATGATGGGAGCGCCCTGGCCCACCAACTCCCCTACCTTGGGATAAATATCGGCCACAATGCCGTCGGAAGGCGAAGTGAGACGGATTTCGTCCATATAGGAGTTCACCAGCTCCACGGCTGCGTTGGCCCTTTCCACCAGGGCCACGGCGGCATCCTTGTCCTCCTGACGGGCTCCGTTCACAGCCATCTGGTACTGGCTGTGGGCGGCGCGGGTAGTGGCCTGGGCAGCCCTGTACTGGGCTTCCACTTCGTCGAACTTCTGGTCCGACACCACCTTCTGCGCGTGCAGGGCCTGCATGCGCTCGTAGGATTTGCGCATCACCTCTTCGCCCACGATGGCTTTCTGCCACAGTTCATAGGCACCGGTGATCTGCTCCCGGCGGGCGCCGTTCATGGCTTTGTCCTTCTGGGCCGTAGCGGCTGCCTTGGCGGCATTGGCCTCCTGGATTTTAGCCCTGATTTCCGGTGAGTCGATGATCACCAGGGTATCCCCTTTGTGCACCTGCTGCCCTTCCAGGGCACGGAATTCCTCGATTCGGCCCGGAACTTTGCCGGACACACGGTACTCGGTGGCTTCGGCTTCGCCCTGAATCACCAGGGGACGGGGGCGCGATACAACATATCCTACCACAGAGATAGTGATGACAATGACCACCAGGGCGGCCAGGCCAATGAGCAGGTTATAATTTCTCTTGTTTTCCATAGTATGTTTTATTTCAAGTTCATTCCTTCGGCTTTCTGCAGGGCGGCTGCCGTCATCTGCAGTTCGATGCCCGCATCAATGCATTCGCTGTGTGCGCTCAGCCAGGCCGTGTGGGCGGCCAGGGCGGTGTTGGTAGGAACCACGCCGGCCTCATGGCCCACGGTGGCCATGCGCAGGTTTTCTTCGGCCGCCGCCAGGTTGGCCTGGGCCAGTTCCTGCTTCTGCTGTGCCTCGGCCAGAAGCTTGCGCTGCTGGGTTACCTGCAGGAGGATCTTCTGTTTGGCATCCTCCAGCTGGTCCTGGTACAGGCGGGCCTCAGCCTTGGCTTTCTTGTATTTCCAGACGCCTTCACCACCGTGTACGATGGGAATCTTCACCACTACTCCGGCGCTCAGGTTACCGCCCTGCCAGGTGTTCTGGAAACCGTTATACAGGTTGGGGTTGGTGAGGGTGAAGGCGCCCATGAAGGCTACAGTGGGCAGGCCGTCGGCCCTTATCACCTTGGCCTTTTTGTCGAATAGCTGACCTGCCAACTCCAGGCTGCGGGTCTCCGGACGGGCCTCGTAAATGTCCTCCATGCTGCGCTGCTCCGGAGTGCGGGGCTCCGGGATTATGTCCGATGTCTCATCGGCCAGCACTATCTGACTGTCCAGGGGAAGGCCGATGCGCTGGCACAGCAGCATCTTGGAAAGCGCCAGTCCGTTGGTGGCCTTGGTGAGCATCATCCGGGCCTCGTTGGCCTTCACTTTCACTTGCAGGGCATCGGAGGGAGTGGCTACGCCGGCTTCGATGGCATGGTCCACGTCGGCTTCCAGCTGGCTTAGGAGTTCCACATATTCTTCGGCCAACAGTTCCTTGTTGGCAATGGAGACAATCTGCCAGTAGGCCTGGTCCACGTCCAGGAGCAGTTCGGCCTCGGCCATATCGTATTTGGACTGGGCCAACTGCTGGGCCAGCGCCGCCATCTGGTTGCTGTAGATGATCTTGCCGCCGGCGAACAGGGGCTGTTCCACCACCACGGTACCCGCCCAGATATTGTGCAGGTCCGGATGAAGTGTGGCGTCGATCTCCTGGCCGATGGCATTGATGGGCGTGGCGATATCGATGCGGTTGGGGCTGGCCTGCATCTGGTTCAGCAGTTCCAGCGCCACCGTGCGGACGGTAGGGTTCTCCAAGCCTCCCACCTGACCCTTCAGGGCATCCCAGAAAGCATTGTCCAGCGTGGTGCCGGCCGATGTGAGGCGGGCGCTCTGTTCCTCGCTGATGAGGTTGACATCCCTGTTATTATATACGTATGAGCCTGCGGCGGTTACCTTGGGGAAATAGTTGGCCAGGGCAATCTTACGGTCATAGCCGGCCATCTCTGTCTGGATACGGGCCTGGTCCAGTTCTTTGCTTTGGGCAACGGCCATCTCCCGGCAGTCGGCCAGGGTGAGGGTGCGGGGCTGGGCTCCTGCCAGCGTGCAGCAAAGGAGCAAGCCCGTCATTACTGCCATTTTTCCAATCTTTGTCATATTGTCATTCATTTTCGTTTCATTTTCGCGGTTTGCTTTTTGTGCAAATTCATTGCCTGCTTGAACCCATTTTGGCTTCTTTTTGGAGCACAAATATTCCTTTTGGTCGAAAAATGCGAAAATATGAACAATTGTTCCTATCTTTGTAAAGAAAAGGTTTTTGCCCTTATGGAAGATAAAGCACTGCAAACCATAGACATCCGGCGCATCCAGGCGCTGGCACCCCTGGTAGACGAATATGCGCTGGGAACAGAGTTCATCCTGGGAACTGTCAGCGGCCGTCAGGTAGAAAAGAGCGAGGCCGTCCTCCGCATGCTCAACTACCCTGTCCGCTTCGACGGCTACATCCTCTTCTTCCTCAAGAAAGGGCATTTCTCGCTGGATATCAACCTCAACACCTATGACATCCACGAGAATTCCCTGCTGGTGGTGGTTCCCGGCAACATCGTCAAGCTGTCGGCCTACAAAGAAGACCATATCGGAGACGCCGAGCTGCTCTTTGCCCTGGTGTCCCGGGAATTCCTGAGCAGCATCCGCTTCGACTTCAACAAAGTGTTCCAGGACAGCATCCGGGTATGGAAAAACCCTTGCATCACCCTGCAGGGAGAAGAACTGGACCTGGCCGAAGACTATTTCAACCTCACGCGGAAGATCCTGTCCTCCCGGCAGGACAACAAACGGGAGATTACGGGCTCTCTGCTGACGTCCTTTATCTATGTAGCCCTGAGCCTGTGGACGCAGCGGCTGGCATCGGCCCCGCCGGAGGAAAGCGCATCATCGGCCCGCGTGAACCAGGTATTCGAACGCTTCCTGGCCCTGGTCACCGAATATCACAACGAGCAGCGCGGCGTGGCTTTTTATGCCGATAAACTGTGCCTGACGCCCAAGTACCTGTCCAAACTGGTGAAAATGTCCAGCGGCCGCAGCGCACCGGACTGGATTGATTCCTATGTAATTCTGGAAGCCAAAAACCTGCTCAAATATTCCGACAAGCCCATCAAGGAGATCGTGTATTTGCTGCACTTCCCCAACCAGAGCGTCTTCTACAAGTTCTTCAAAGCCCATACAGGCCAGACGCCGTCGGAATACAGGAAGGGGTAAAAGAGGGATTCCGTTGCGATGTCCTTTCAAAGTAGACATTTTGTAGACATCCCCAAAACTTCCGTTTTGCGAGTAGACATTTGCTGGCATACTGTTTTTTGTTTACTTTTGCAAGAAATGAGAAGTCTATGGATAAGAAGAATGAGATTATTGTCAAGGACGTTGCCATCAGAACTATGTCCAAGGGGGGGTATTGACTATATTTGCATCACCGATATAGCCCGCCAGAAAAATTGGATGGACCCGAATGGCGTGATAGCCAATTGGATGCGCAATCGCAATACGATCGAATTCCTCGGTATATGGGAGACTCTCTATAATTCTGATTTTAACCCCCTCGAATTCGAGGGGTTTAGGCAGCAAGCCGGGTTGAACTAAACTCCATTGCTATTCACCAAATGTCTGTCCTTGAAAGCAATGAGCAATCCCGTAATCTACTTAAGGAATAAGCCTATGTCAATAATTATATCTCTATTAGCCTCTGTATTACTCACCGCTCCTATATCAGCCGTGGATACAGTCAAGTTGGATAACCGTACCTATATCGGCGAACTTCCAAGCGGACAGGGAAAGTTGTATCATCAGGATAGGGGACTTTTCATCGGCTCATTTAACAGAACGGTTCCTCAAGGTCGTGGCATCCGGATTAAAGCCGATGGAAGTATCTATAGCGGAAACTTTGTCAAGGGGGTAGAGCAAGGATATGGCCGATTGTTTATGGCAACGGGAGCTGTAATATGTGGGGAGTTTTCTTCCGGCTATGCCAACGGACGTGATACGCTGTATTATCCCAATGGAAAAATTTTTATCGGCGTAGTCGTTAATAATGGTGCGACCAAGCAGGGAAAGACCTATAAAAACGCGGCAGCAGCGGGTGTTGTCAAGCCTCAAAAACCCGAACTGACGCTCACGGATGATGATTCCGCGTTTTTAGAGAGTCTAGGCTATGGACAATATGACTCACGGCCTGTCTTTGGTGATGGAGCCTCGTTCTTTCAAGTCTATATTCATCCAAATTTCAGGTACAAGGAGTCTATGGTTGGCAAGATTGCAACCGTTCATTATGAATTCGTAGTGGGGGAAGACGGAAAACTACGGGATATCAAAATTGTTTCTTCAACAGACGAAGAGTTTTCGAAAGAACTTGTGCGCGTATTGAAGCGGTCGCCTCGCTGGAAACCTGCCATGAAAGACGGGAAGCCGGTGCCTTATCTGATTAAGAATCAGAAGATCAATTTTAATGGCTCGGAATGAGCCTCTTCCTCCGGGATTTCGTCGGGCTTCGCCCTCCGACATCCCTTGATAGGGTGGCTTAAACGGAACAGCATCACGGGCCTTCGGCCCTTTGTGCTTTTTCGCTGGACGGGCCTTATGAAAGCAAGCTTTCAACGGCCCGCCCATCAAAAAAGCACCGCAGCTTTGCTGCGATGCCGTTCTCGTTTGCGGAGGCGGAGGGATTCGAACCCCCGGTACGTTGCCGTACAACAGTTTTCAAGACTGCCGCCATCGACCACTCGGCCACACCTCCGAAAAGGATTGCAAATTTAATATATTTTTTTGTATTTTTGCATATCTATGCGTAAATGGCTGGTTATCATAGCGCTATTTGTAGTAGGAACGGTGGCCTGGGGGCAGACGGACAGTCTGCGGCTGGGTTATACGGCTCAGGGGACGGTGGTGGACGCCGCCACCGGGAGGCCGCTGGAGTCCGTGCACGTTTCCATCCCCGGAAGGAGCCAGGCTACGGTTACCAATGCCGACGGATACTTCGTCATCAAGAGCGACAAACCTATCGGGAATGTAAGATGCTCCTATATGGGGTTCAAGACCAGGACGGTCAAGGGCGGAAGCGGGCTGTGGATTACTCTGCAGCGGGAAAGCATGGAGCTCACGGAAGCCCTGGTGGTTTCCGGCAATGCCAAAGACATCGTTCAGATGGCGGTGGACCGTATCTGGGACACCTACTGCCCCAAGGCGCAACTCCTGGAATGCTTCTACCGGGAGACGCTTCGCAAACGCAACCGCTATACCTATGTGGCCGAGGCTGTGGCCAGGATGTACAAAGCGGCTTACAACGGGGCCATATCGGCCGATGCCGCCGCACTGGAGAAGAGCCGGGTGCTGGTGAGTCAGCGCCGCACGGACACCTTGAGCGTAAAGACGCAGGGCGGCCCCACCACAGCCATCACCATGGACCTGGTCAAGAACAGCGCCATCCTCTTCAACAAGGAGGAGATGAGCCTGTATAATTATGAACTGCTGCCGACCACCTTTATCGGGGACCGTCCGCAGTTTGTTGTGAAAATGACGCCCAACGCCAATGTTGAATACGCGCTGTACTACTGCACGGTGTACATTGACCGGGAGCTGCTCACCTTTACCCGCGTAGAGGCCTCGCTGGATATGCGGGACCGCGGAAAGGCCACCCAGATGATGCTGATATCCAAGCCGTTATCCCTGCGCTTCTTCCCCCAGGAGTGTTCGGTGGTGATGAACTATCGGCTGGAAGACGGATACACCCGGCTGGAATACTTTCGCTCCACCATGCGCTTCGCCTGTGACTGGCGCAAGCGCTTGTTCCGCACCAACTACACCGCCGTAAACGAGCTGGTGGTCACCGATGTGCGCCCGGACGTAAAACCCATCCGCCGCCAGGAGCGCTTCCGCCCCAAAGATTTCCTGAACGAGAAAGCCCGTGAATTCCAGGATCCGGACTTCTGGAAGGACTACAACATCATCGAGCCTTCCGAGAGTTTGGAAAACGCCATCTCCCGACTGAAACGCAACCAATAAGTTGCACAGGATTGTGAAAATCCGTATCTTTGCCGCCTTATGAAGCGGGTTATTTTGCCGTTGCTGCTGCTTCTGGGCAGCTTTTCCCTACAAGGACAGGAATTGCGGGACACCTTGGATGCCTCGCGCGTTTCCGTCATGCGGGAGAAGATGCGCAATACCACCCAGACCGGTCTGATGCACCTGGAAAGCAAGCAGCTCAGTTCCGGCATCGCCCTTTTCGGCACCCCCGACGTCATCAAGAAACTGCAGCGCCTTCCCGGAGTGGCAGCAGGCAATGAACTGATGAACGGCCTGTATGTGCACGGTGGGGACGGCAACGACAACCTCTTCCTGCTGGACGGCGTCCCCCTGTACAACATCAGCCATTTCGGCGGCTTCTTCTCCAGTTTCAATACAGATGTCATCGACAATCTGGACTTTTACAAAAGCGGTTTTCCGGCCCGTTACGGCGGCCGTATGTCGTCGGTGGTGGACGTGGAAACCCGCGAAGGGAATATGGAGGAATATCATGGCCGATTTTCCCTGGGCCTGATTGACGGACGCATCCAGGTGGAAGGCCCCATCGTGAAGGACAGGACCTCGTTCAACCTGGGCCTGAGGCGCAGCTGGATGGAAGTGGTCACCATCCCCGCCATCTGGTATGCCAATTCCCGTAACGGGGCCGACAACACCGTAGGCGGCAACTATTCCATGTGGGACATCAACGCCCGGCTCACCCACCGTTTCGCCCCAGGTAACGTATTGAATGTGACGCTGTACACCGGGGCCGATAACCTGCGCGCCCAGCGGGAGCAGACCAAGCACCAGCAGGATGCCGAAGGCGTCGTGCACAGCGGGGATACCCGGATGAGCATCGGCGTCAAATGGGGCAGCTTGCTGTCTTCGGTCTCCCACCAGTACGAGTTCTCCAAGAAGCTGCGCATGAAAAACCTGCTGTATTACTCGCGCAGCAATTCGGATACAGGATACGATTTCAGCATCTGGGGGCTCTCCGAAAACGGAGAAAGCATAACCGCCATGAACGACAACGACGTCTCCGGTATCCGGGAAGTGGGATACATGTCCAACTGGGACTGGTACCCCAATTCCTACCACCACGTCCGCTTCGGCCTGCAGGCGCAGTATCACTGGTACCATTCCAGCCGCAGTTTCGACTCCTCCACCGTGCAGGAGGGGGAGAAGGTGCAGGAATCGGCCGATAAAGAAGGGGTCCGTTACCATGCCTTTGAGCCGGCCGTCTACATCGAGGACGAATTTTTCCTCCGCTACAACCTGACGATGAACGCCGGCGTGCGCCTGGCGCTTTTCTCCACGCCCGGAAAAACCTGGCCGTCGCTGGAGCCCAGGGTTGCCTTCAAGTGGCTCATCAACAACCAGATATCGGCCAAACTGTCCTATACCCGGATGAGCCAGTTCGCCCATCTGGTGGCCGCCATGTACATGGACCTTCCTTCCAATGCCTGGATGCCCTCCACCGCGGTGGCCCGGCCCATGCTCAGCGACCAGATTGCCGGCGGCGTGTACCTCACGCCCTGGCCGCACGTGCGCCTGAACCTGGAAGGCTGGTACAAGACCATGAACCACATGCTGGTGTACAACGGGTCCAATACCTTTGTCCCGCCCATCACGGAGTGGGAAAAACATTTCACCGAGGGTCGCGGGCGTTCCTATGGCCTGGAAGTGGAAGCCGGTTATGAAACGGAAAAACTGTCCCTGAGCCTCTACTACACGCTTTCCTGGACACAGCGCCGCTTCGACGCCATCTACGGCGACTGGTATCCGGACCGCAACGACAATCGGCACAAATTAAACCTGGTGGCCTCCTGGCAGTTTGCCAAGGGCTGGGAAGTATTTGCCGACTGGAACTTCCACAGCGGCAACCGCGTCACCTTCCCTTCACATTACATGGAGGACGAAAACGGGCGCCGATATCTGTACGACCAACCTTACAACACGCAGCTGCCGGCCTATCACCGGCTGGATCTGGGCGTGGAATACCACAAAGTCTTCAAGAAAGGACGCCAGTTCAAGATGAACATCAGCGTGTACAACGCCTACAATCACCTGAACGCCTCCATGGCATTCCTCACCACCGAGAGCAACGGCAGTTTCAGCGGACTTGCACTGGGGCTGGTTCCCATCATTCCCACCATCACCTTTACCTATCAGTTTTAGATGAAAAAAGCACTTCATATCCTGCTGTGGGGCCTGCTGACAAGCCTTCCCGCCTGCGAGATTCCCTTCGAGCTGAAACAGGAAGGGGAGCCGCGCATCTATCTGCAGTGTATCGGCGATGGCAGCGGCATCTACGTGAACCCCACGTACGCCGCGCCCCTGGCCGCCAGTTCCGCCAACCTGGAGCATCTGTCGGTCCAGTTGCAGGTGAACGGTTCGCCCGTCGATGTACAGCAGCTGAATGACGGAAGCTATTTCAGCGACACCCGGCTGCAGGGCGGCGACCTGCTGGATGTTTCGGTAAAGGCCGATGGAATGGCGCCGGCCAGCGGCAGCACCCGGGCTCCGTCCAAGCCCGTAGTGCAGGACGTGCAGCTAAAGAATATGCAGGTGGACACCATCAAGGCCACCCGGATTTCCCTCACCCTGGACCACGCACCTGTGGAAGGCGAATACTTCGGCATCCAGATTCTGGCCAACACCCAGATAAGCTATATGGACGGCACCTCCCAGGAATTTGTGACATACCTGACGCCCGGATACATCCTGTCGGTCGCCGAAAGCGGAAACTTCGACCTGGAGGATTTTGTGCAGGTGAATTTCGACGGAACCGTGCTGGGCGGCAAAGAGTTTATGCCCATCACACTCATTACCCAGAAGCAGTTCGAAGGGAATGTGTACAGTTTCTACCTCAACTCCTTCGACACCTCCATCCTGGACAACATCCGGAAAAGTATGCCGGGCGGGGATACCGGCGTGATTGGCGGAGGTATCATCAGCGGGGATATCGGGACCGGAACGGGAGACCTGCCGGATCCCTCCAATATTCCCACCGGCATGGAAACCCTCTATTATGTGAGTTTCTCGGCCTTGTCCGCGGAATTCTACAATTACGCCAAGACCCTGTACCAGAGCAACTTCGACTTCCTGTCCAATATGGGCCTCACGCCCGCTAATTTCACCTGGAGCAACGTGACGGGCGGCCTGGGCTTTGTGGGCGCCCTGGCCACCTGCAGGCTGGATGCCATCCAAATACCTGAAGAAAGTTAAAATAAATTTTGGTAATTCCGGAAAAGGTGTTACCTTTGCAGTCCCAAATACAGGGGCGTAGCTCAGCTGGTTTAGAGCGCTTCAGTCACATTGAAGAGGTCATCGGTTCGAATCCGATCGTCCCTACTCCCCAAAAGGCAGGCCGAAAGACCTGTCTTTCTTCTTTTTTACCAGAGATTATTTGCTATTGTAGCGCATTTTGCCTATCTTGTCAAAGTATGTCTTCTTACCGGCAAATAGACTTAAGTGAATGGACCCTGGTGGGCGAAGGATACAACGGCCAAGCCTTTGTGTCTCCGGCGCATCCTGGCGTAATGCTCAAGCTGGTGCGCTCCGAAATGGGCGAAAAGAGCAAGGTAGAACAGGAGTTCCAGGTTTCCAGGACGGCCTACGAGATGGGGCTGCCCGTACCGCAGGTGTATGAAATTGTGCGGGACGGGGAGGATCACGGCTATCTTTGCCAGCAAATCCAGGGCAAGCGGTCCATGGCCCGTCTGTGCGCGGACCATCCGGAACGTATCCCGGAACTGGCTGGACAGATGGCCCTATGGGGCAAGGCCCTTCACCGTACGCCCGTGAAGCCGAACGAAGAAGTCCCTTCCATGAACACCCTGCTCATCAATGCGCTGGAGACGTCGCCTCTGCTCACGCATGCCCAGCGGGAACGGCTGGAGGCCATAACGCTGTCCTTGCCGGACACCCATACCTGCCTGCACGGGGATTTCCAGCCGGGCAATCTCATCTTGGCCGATGACCGCTATTACTGGATAGACCTGGGCTGGCTGGCCCGGGGCTGTTACAAGATGGACCTGGCGCACCTGTACAAGATGATGGTGGAAGACAGCGTCATCCCCCAGGTGCAGGACCTCACCCATATGACCCGGGAGCAGATGCTCCAGTTCTGGGAGGCCTTTGCCAAGGCCTACACGGGGACCGAAGACATAGAGGCCTTGAACCGGGAACTCCGGCCCTACGCGGCGCTGGATCTCGTGCGCACATTCTACCTTCACGCCAGTAACGACCCGGCCTTCCTGGCTTTCCTCAAATCCCGCATTGCGGAACAATTAAGCGAATGAATATGAAACGAATCATCCTGCCCGCCCTGTGCGCCCTGGTCCTTTCCTCCTGTGGGGGAAATGAGGATCACAGCATTGAACTGAGCAGCACTGCAGACCTGGCGGGCCTGCGGGTGGGCGTGGCATCCGGGAGCAGCTATGATATGGAGCTGTCGGCCCGCGACGACATCACCCTGCAGCGCTACAACACGGAAAGCGACATCCTGCAGGCGCTCATCAACGACAAAGTGGACGTGTCGGTCACCGACGAAGTAATCTTCAATGTAGAGACGCAAAGGGAAAACGATATCAAGATCGCCCTCGTGGGGAAAGACAGTTATCCCACCGGTTTCATGTTCCCGAAAAACAAGCCGGAACTGGCGCAGGCCATGACGGACACCCAGCAGCGCCTGGAAGCCGACGGAACCATGGACCAGCTCAAGGATTTCTGGCTCACGGACCGTTATGTCCAGGCCGACAGTTTCACGCACATCCCCGCCGAGACCGGCGGCAAGCCCATCCGGGTGGCCTGCTGCTCCATGTTCGCTCCCATCGGCTTTCAAGTGAACGGCGACTGGTACGGCCTGGAAATAGACCTGCTGCGGGAACTGGGCAAAGACCTGCACCGTCCCCTGGAGATTAAGCTATACGACGTAAGCTCCGGCATCCTGGCCATCAAGACAGGTATGGCCGATGTCCTTTGCGGCTGTATCTTCATCACGCCCGAAAGGAAAGAGGAATTCCTGTTCTCGGTACACTATCACGACTATCACCCCGCCTACTTCGTTGTGGACAGGGAAGCCGCCAGGGAACACAGCGGCCTGTGGACGTGGTTCAAAAAGAGCGTCCGGAAGAACCTGTTGGCCGAGAATCGCTGGAAATTCATCACCCGCGGCCTGTGGGAGACGCTCAAGATCAGCATACTGGCCATCCTGATGGGGTCCTTGCTTGGAATCATCCTGTATCAGATGGGCCGCAGCCGTAGCGGCTGGTTACGAACGATTGCCACCGTGTACAACGGCTTCATCGCCGGCATACCGGAACTGGTCCTGCTGCTCATCAACTTCTACATCATCTTCGCCAAGACCACTGTCCCGCCGGATCTGGTAGCCGTGGTTACTTTTGCGCTGTTCTTCGCTTCCGGCGCCAGCGACATTTACCAGACATCCCTGAGCGCCATCCCCCACGGACAGACCGAAGCGGGCCTGGCACTGGGCTTCACCCCTGTCCAGACCTTCTTCCACATAGTCTTCCCCCAAGCAATCCGGCACGGACTCCCCTTGTACAGGGGACAATGCGTTTCTCTGCTCAAAGGCACCTCCATCGTGGGCTACATCGCCATCCAGGACCTCACCCGGGCCGGCGACATCATCCGAAGCCGCACCTTCGACGCCGTGCTACCGCTGCTCACGGTAACCATCATCTATTTCCTGCTGGTGTTGTTAATCGGCAATCTCCTGCGCCTGGCAAAACCTAAAAAGAAAGTACTATGATTACCATCTCCCATCTGAGCAAAACCTATGTCAACCCGGACGGCAGCACCCTGCAGGTCCTGAAGGACGTTAACTGCGAAATCAAACCGGGAGAGGTGATCAGCATCATCGGCCCTTCCGGGACGGGGAAAAGCACCCTGCTCCGGTCCATGAACCTGCTGGATCTGCCCACCGGCGGCAGCATCTTAGTGGACGGGGAGGACATTCTGCAGAAAGGGTACCCCATTCACAAGATGCGCCAGAAAGTGGGGATGGTGTTCCAGAACTTCAACCTCTTCGAGCACATGACGGTGCTGGAGAATGTGATGTACGCCCCCTACGTCCTACGCAAGGAGCCCAAGGAGCAGGTTCGCGAGGAAAGCATGGCCCTGCTGCGCAAGGTGGAGCTGGCCGAGAAGGCCGATGTCTACCCCTCCAGCCTTTCCGGTGGGCAGAAGCAGCGCGTGGCCATCGCCCGCGCCCTGGCCATGAAGCCCGAGGTTATCCTGTTTGACGAGCCCACATCGGCCCTGGACCCTACGATGGTAGGCGAAGTGCTCAGCGTCATCCGCCACCTGGCGAAGGAAGGGATGACTATGATCATCGTCACGCACGAGATGAAATTCGCCTACGACGTGAGCACGCGCATCTTCTTCATGAACGAAGGAATCATCTACGAGGAGGGCACGCCGAAGCAGATCTTCGACCATCCCCGCCGCAGCGCCACCAAGGCGTTCGTGCAGCGCATCCGCAAGGCTGTATTCGAGGTGGGCAGCCGGGATTTCGACTTCCTGGACATGGACAGCCAGATCCGGCAGTTCTGCAACAAATACAATATCGGAGACAAGGCCGACAAAGCCCTCCGCCTGTGCCGGCTGATGATCCGGGACATCTTGGGCGGCGCCCACTTCCCTCTCACCGTGCGCATTACCTACAGTGAGTTGTCGGACCAGACCGCCATGGACTTTATGGTAGAGAATCTGGAAACCTCTCCCCTGGCATCGGCCTCCCCGGAGTCCCTGGACGAACTGCGTTCCCTGTGCCGGGAAATCATTGAAGAACCCACCTCCCGCGGTTTCCGCGTAAAGTTATTACTGTAAATGGACCGTCTCAAACCCCTTTTCGAATCCTATACCGGCCAGGAACTGGCCCAGGTTCAGGAACTTCCGTCTTCCGGCAGCCACCGCCGCTACTTCCGCCTGAGCGGCGGAAACGTGACCCTGATCGGGGTCATCGGCACCTCCCTGGAGGAAAACCGTGCATTCATCACCCTCTCCAAACACTTTCGGGAGAAGGGCCTGCACGTGCCCACCGTGCTGGCCGTAAGCCCGGACGGCTATTCCTATATCCAGGAGGACCTGGGAGACAAGATACTCTTTGACATGGTATCCCAGGGCCGGGAGAGCGGCATCTATTCGTCCTATGAGACGGAACTGCTGCGCCGCACTATAGAGCAGCTGCCCCGCATTCAGTTCCTGGGCGGCAAGGGGCTGGACTGGAGCGTCTGTTTCCCCCAGGAAGCCTTCGACGCCCGGATGATTGACTTCGACCTCAACTACTTCAAATACTGTTTCCTCAAGGCTACCGGC
The DNA here is from genome assembly GCA_017509685.1 of Bacteroidales bacterium. Classification (GTDB taxonomy): domain Bacteria; phylum Bacteroidota; class Bacteroidia; order Bacteroidales; family UBA932; genus Cryptobacteroides. Next base: position 42,892 of record JAFWPA010000039.1, on the reverse strand, counting down.
ATCGAGTTCAACGAAATGCAGCTGCAGGACGACTTTGAGAAGTTCAAAAAGGACCTGCTGGAGGAGGACGACGAGACCTTCCTGTACCGGGATTTCCAGGCGCGCAACGTGATGATCAAGGACGGGGAGCCCTGGTTTATCGACTATCAGGGCGGACGTCGCGGTCCCATTTATTACGACGTAGCCTCCTTCATCTGGCAGGCGCGCTCCCGTTTCCCCGAGGACTTGAAGCAGGACCTCATCCGCATTTATCTGCGGGCCCTGCAGCAGTTCCGGAAAGTGGACGAGGAACAGTTCCGCAGCCGTCTGCGCCTGTTTGTACTGTTCCGCACCCTGCAGGTGCTGGGCGCATATGGATTCCGGGGCTACTTTGAGAAGAAACCCCACTTCCTGGCCAGCGTACCCTATGCCCTGCAGAACCTGCGCACCTTGCTGCAGACGCCCTTTACAGAGTACCCTTACCTGAACCAGATCCTGCAGGAGCTGTCTGTAAAGCCGGAACTGAACGTGATTCAGGAGGATCACCGGCTGGAGGTACAGGTGTACAGCTTCGCCTATAAAAAAGGCATTCCGGCCGATACCACCGGCAACGGGGGCGGCTATGTCTTCGACTGCCGCAGCGTAAACAACCCCGGCAAGTACGAATACTACCGCCAGTTCAACGGAACGGATCCCGAGGTAATCAAGTTCCTGGAGGACGACGGAGAGGTAACGGTGTTCCTGGACAGCGTGTACAAGTTGGTGGACGCCCACGTGCAGCGCTTCATCGAGCGCAAATTCACCCACCTGCAGGTATGTTTCGGCTGCACTGGCGGCCAGCACCGCAGCGTATACTGCGCCGAACATGTGGCCCGGCACCTGGCCGACAAATTCAATATCAAGGTGGTCCTCACCCACCGGGAACTGAACACCGAAAAGATGCTGTAGAATGAAAGCGATGGTATTTGCGGCGGGCCTGGGCACACGCCTGAAACCCATTACCGACACCCTTCCCAAAGCACTGGTGCCCGTATGCGGGCAGCCGCTGCTGTACCATACCATCCATAAATTAAAGGCGGCCGGTTACACGGACGTGGTGGTGAATGTCTACCATTTCGCCGGACAGATTCGGGAATACCTGGCCACGCACGATTTTGGACTGAACATAAGCATCTCCGATGAAAGCGACCAGTTGCTGGAGACCGGCGGCGGTATTCTACATGCCAGAAACCTGCTGGAACCGTTGGAGGAGCCTTTCCTGATACACAACGTAGATATCGTTTCCAACCTGGACATTCCCTGGTTCCGCGCACAGATGCGTCCGGACGCCCTGGCCACCCTGCTGGTGAGTGAGCGAAAGACCCAGCGCTACCTGCTGTTCAACCAGGAGATGCGCCTGATGGGCTGGACCAACGTGGCCACCGGAGAGGTCCGTTCCCCCTACCCGGACCTGGACCCTTCGGCCTGCCGCCGCTTTGCCTTTGCCGGCATACACAATATTTCGCCGGCTATCTTCGACGCCTTTGAGCAGGCCGGCTTCAGCGGCCGTTTCCCTATTATGGACTTCTATCTGCAGGAGTGCATCCACCACCCCATTTTCGGCGTACTGGCAAATAATTTACAACTGGTGGATGTGGGTAAAATAGAGACGCTCCCCGAAGCGGAGAGCGTCTGTGAATCTCTTATTCCTTAGCAAAAAACTTCCAGTGGAAGAGAATGAGGTAGATGGCGCCGCAGGTTACGCAACTGTCGGCGAAGTTGAACACGGGCTCGAAGAAGATGTGCCCGCCTAACCAGGGCACCCAGTCGGGCCAGGTCCACAGCGGAAAGTAGAACATATCCACCACCTTGCCCTGCATGAAGGGTGCGTAGGAACCGCCCAGCGTGGCCACCGCTTCATAAGTGGATTCGCTGAAGATGAGGCCGTAGCACAGGCAGTCCACAATGTTGCCGAAGGCGCCGGCCGTGATGAGCGTAAGACCCACCAGCACGCCCGTAGGGACAGATTGTTTCAGGAGCTTGGATATCCACCAGATGAGTACACCGAAGAGCACCAGGCGGAAGACGGTGAGCAGATACTTGCCCACAACCCCGCCGAAAGCCATCCCGAAAGCCATTCCCTTGTTCTCCACGAACAGCAGCTGGAACCAGTTGCCCAACACGGGAATGCTCTCGCCCAGTGTCATGTGTGTCTTGACCAGGACTTTGATGACCTGGTCAATGACCACTAACAGAATACCCAGCAAAAGGAGAAACTTGCCCCTGTTTTTCATAGACCTACTTCTTGCCGGTCTTTTCCAGGATAGCCTTTCCTTCCACGGTGGTGGTGGCGTGCGGAACCAGGCGCAGACGCTCCTTGGGGATGAGCTTGCCGGTGACACGGCAAATGCCGTAAGTCTTGTTCTCGATGCGTACCAGAGCGGCTTCCAGGTTCTGGATGAACTTGTACTGACGCTGGGCCAGGGCACCTGCTTCTTCCTTGGAAAGTTGGAAGGCGCCGTCGTCCTCCACGGTCTTGAAAGTGGGTGCAGTATCCAGAATGTCGTTGCCGCCGGCGTGGGTCATGGCTTCGCGCAGGGTGTTGTACTCGGCGCGGGCTTTATCCAACATCTCGTTGATAATGACGCGGAACTCTTCCAGTTCTTCGTCAGAATAGCGGGTCTTGTTGTTCTCTTCCATATCGTTATCGTTTTACGGTTAGCTTGATGGTTCCTTCTGTCCACTCTACTTCGGCAGCATCGGCGGGCGCTACTACGGCGGGTTTGAGGCCGATGGAAAGGGACAGGGTCTGGGCCTTTACATAATCCCCAAAGGCCGATAGGGCGTCGGCGAGGTCTGCTCTGTCGGAGTAGACCACCGTATGGATGCGGTCCGTCACTTCGAAGCCGGAGCTCTTGCGCAGGTTCTGGATGCGGTTCACCAGTTCACGGGCAAGGCCCTCGCGGCGAAGCTCGGGCGTAACTTCAATGTCCAGGGCCACGGTGAGCGAGCCCTCGGAGATCACCTGCCAGCCGGGAACATCTTCCGAGGCAATGGCATAGTCGCCGGGATTCAGCACTACATCGCCGCCGGGCAGGGCCAGCGTGTAGCTCTCCCCTGCGCCTTCGGCCTTCTGGATGGCGGCGATGACGGGCTGCTCCAGCGTGCCGAATGCAGCGGCAATCTCCTTCATCCGGGCGCCGTACGTCTTGCCCAGCACCTTGAAGTTGGGCTTGATCCTGAGGCTCATGAAGCCGCTGGTATCGGCGATGAATTCCATCTCCTTCACGTTGACTTCGGCCAGGATGATGCCCTTCACGGCTTCCAGTTGCGCACGCACCTTCTCCGAGATAACGGGGATGATGACCTTCTGCAGCGGCTGACGCACCGGGATGTTCACTTTCTTGCGAAGGGCCAGAACCATGGACGTGGCCTGTTGGGCCAGCGCCATGCGTTCCTCCAGGGCGGCGTCGATGACGGTCTCTTCGGACTGCGGCATCAGGGTGAAGTGCACGGACGCCAGTTCCCCGCCCAGATCCTTATACAGCTGATCCATATAGAAGGGGGCGATGGGAGCGGCCAGCACGGCAACAGTCTTGAGAACACGGTACAGCGTGCTGTATGCGGCTTCCTTATCGGCGCTCATTTCTCCGGCCCAGTAACGGGCACGGTTCAGGCGCACGTACCAGTTGGAGACATCGTCGCACACGAAGTCTTCCAGGATGCGGCCGGCGCTCTTTACGTCGTAGTCCTCGTAGGCCGCACGTACGTCACGGATTACCGTATTCAGGCGGGAGACAATCCACTTGTCCAGTTCAGATTCTTCGCTTCGCTCAGAATGACAGGAAGGATCCCAGCCGTCAATGTTGGCGTACCGCGCAAAGAAAGCGTAGGTATTGTAGAGCGTGCCGAAGAACTTGCGGCGTACTTCGTCCACGCCTTTTTCGTCGAATTTGAGGTTGTCCCATGGCTCGGCGTTGGTGAGCATGTACCAGCGCAGGGCATCGGCCCCATAGGTATCCAGGGCCCAGAACGGGTCTACGGCGTTACCCAGGCGCTTGGACATCTTGTTGCCGTTCTTATCCAGCACCAGGCCGTTGGAAATCACGCGCTTGAAGGCGGGCGTTCCGCTGATCATGGTGTGGATGGCGTGCAGGGTGTAGAACCAGCCGCGGGTCTGGTCCACGCCTTCTGCAATGAAGTCGGCGGTGGCGCCGAAAGCCGGGCTGTTCAGGTTGCGCAGGCCTTCCTGGGCATACGGCATGGCGCCGGAGTCGAACCACACGTCAATGAGGTCTGTCTCGCGGGTCATCTTTTTGCCGGATGCGGAAACCAGGAAAATCTGGTCCACATAGGGGCGGTGGAGGTCTATCTTATTGTAGTTCTCCAGGGACATATCCTCCGGGTTAAACCCGTTGTCTTTCAGGGGGTTGGAGGCCATAATGCCGGCGGCAACCGCTTTCTCGATCTCCTGGTAGAGCTCTTTCACGGAGCCGATGCAGATTTCCTCCTTGCCGTCTTCCGTGCGCCAGATGGGCAGCGGAGTGCCCCAGTAGCGGGAACGGGAGAGGTTCCAGTCCTGGATGTTCTCCAGCCACTGGCCGAATCGGCCGGTGCCGGTGGAAGCGGGCTTCCAGGTAATCTGCTGGTTCAGGGCCACCATCTGGTCCTTTACGGCCGATGCCTTGATGAACCAGCTGTCCAGCGGGTAGTACAGCACGGGAAGGTCTGTACGCCAGCTGTGCGGATAGCTATGCACGTGCTTCTGGACCTTGAAGGCGCGGCCGTCGGCTTTCATCATCACGCAAAGGTCGATATCCAGCGTACCTTCTTCTTCCACGTGCTCGAAGTACTGCTTGTAGCCGGCCTTGACATAGCGGCCGGAATATTCCTTATAGGAAGGATCCACAGTGGCGGCAAAGGCCGGATCCATATCCTCCAGGCGCATGAAGCGGCCCTGGCGGTCTACCTGGGCCTGCGGATTGCCGTCCTTGTCCACGGGCATGATGGCGCCGATGCCCGCCGCGGCGGCCACGCGCTTATCGTCGGCGCCGAAGGTGGGGGCGATGTGCACGATGCCCGTACCGTCGCTGGTGGTCACATAGTCCCCCGCGATGACGCGGAAGGCGTCTCCGTCCGGACGGAACCAGGGAATGAGCTGGTGATAGCGGATGCCCACCAGTTCGCTGCCCTTCCAGCTGCCGTCCAGCACTTTGAACGGTACCTTGGGGCCGAACCAGGTTTCCACCAGGTCCTTGGCCAGCACGTAGATGGCAGGATCCCCGGTGTAGGGATTCTGGGACATCACGCGCACGTATTCAATGTCCGGGCCCACGCACAGCGCCGTATTGGACGGAAGGGTCCAGGGCGTGGTGGTCCAGGCCAGGATGTACACGGGCAGGGTTTCGGTGCCGAAGAGCGGCTGGGATTTGCCGTCCTTGATGAGTTCGAACTGCACCGTGGCCGTGGTGTCGCTCACGTCCTTGTAGCAGCCGGGCTGGTTCAGCTCGTGGGAGCTGAGGCCGGTGCCGTCCGTGGGAGAATACGGCTGAATGGTATATCCTTTATAGAGGAGTCCTTTGTCGTAGATCTTCTTGAGCAGGTACCACAGGGTTTCAATGTAGCGGTTGTCGTAGGTGATGTAAGGGTCGTTCATATCGACCCAATACCCCAGACGTTCCGTCATGTTCACCCATTCGGCGGTATACTTCATCACCTCCTTGCGGCAGGTGGCGTTGTACTCTTCCACGCTCACCTTGGTGCCGATATCGGCCTTGGTGATGCCCAGTTTCTTCTCCACACCCAGCTCTACGGGAAGGCCGTGGGTGTCCCAGCCGGCGCGGCGGTTCACCTTGTAACCCGTCTGCGTCTTGTAGCGGCAGATGGCATCCTTGATGGAACGGGCCATCACGTGGTGGATACCCGGCATACCGTTGGCACTGGGCGGGCCTTCGAAAAAGATGAATGCAGGGGCGCCTTCCCGCAGTTCGAGAGATTGCTCGAACGCCCGGCAACGCTTCCAACCTTCCAGAACCGACTTACCGGTTTCTGTCAGGTCCAGCCCCTTGTATTCTTTAAAAGTCATATATTTTTGTTAATTTTGTACCACAATTATAGGAATGCAAAGATAACAATTTAAACTGACATTGGCAATATGAACCTGTTGGATATCATTCTGCTGATTCTGCTCATTCCCGGCGCTATCCGGGGTATTACCAAGGGTATTCTGGAGCAGGTGGCCACCCTGGCCGGCATTGTGCTGGCCGTGTATCTGGCCTACCATTTCAGCGAGCCCGTGTGCGTGTGGCTTGGCCAGTACATCACCGTGTCCAGCACCGTGCTGCACATAATCGGCTTTTCCGTGACGCTGCTGGGAGTTCTGATTTGTGTCCTGTTCTTTGCCAAACTCCTAACAAAGGTAGCCGACAGCGCCTCCCTGGGGTGGTTCAACCGCGTACTGGGCTTCGTGTTCTCCATCGTTTTATCGGCCGTTATCCTGAGCCTCCTGATTATCCTCTTCGACACCGTCAACACCAAGTTCGAACTGGTGAAGACGCCCATCCTCACGGATTCCGTGCTGTACGGGCTCCTGAAAGACCTGGGCTACTGGATTTTCCCTTACCTGAAAGGGCTGTTAACGCTGGGGCAGTAGGCAACGTTTTATTCTTAGAATTGTCGGTCAAAAAAAATGAAAAGATTTCTTTTTACGGTTATTTTTTCTTGCATACTGATTAATAGCGCAGTCGCTCAGGATACTGTTCCGGCATATAGAGCAAAAGGATATAAGGGAAATGTCTCTTATATTAATAGGTATCTCCTCTGGAATGGAGTAGAGACATCTCATGGGTATATGTTCAACGAAAGATATTATGTCGGAGGAGGAATTGGCTTTGGAGCCATGGCCTGGGGAGATAAGGCTATTATTACAGGCAGTATCTTTGCAGAGGGCGAAGCCTACTGGCTGCCCCGGAACAATACACCCACTACCGCTGTGAGACTGAACTATATCAGAAATTTTTCAGGTAGTCCCCATAACATTTTTGCCGATGTGACTGTCGGCTGGAGTTGGGGGGTTGGTTCTCACTATGGCATTTCCGCGAATGCCGGGGTAAGTATCCCTGTCTTCAGCGGGACATCGTGGGTATTGTCTGACATACTTTTGATTCCCATACTGTCTGTTTCATTTGATTTTTAATCATCGGAGATATGTTGCCATCGGTTGTTTTGCCGATGGCAACAACGTGCCCACAACTTCCAACCCAGTAGCGCTACCAGAGATTCTTTTTGGAGACGGTGGCCACAAAATCCTTCAGATAGAAGGGTTCGAAGTACGCAAGATTTTCAAAGCGGCCGATGGCGTATGCCTCTTCGGCCAGTGGTGCCATGTAACGCACCAGCGGAGCGGCGTCCTGGAAACGGGCGTTGGGATGACGGATTACCTCCCGGCACTTGAGGGCGCCGTCTCCCACGAAAAGGATGGGACCGGCCTCCAGATAATCGGCAAACGATTCACCGTCAATCACTTTAGCCTCAATGGGAGTCAGACGTTCCCCGGCCGATGAATACACGGCCGTATACACCTCCATGCGGCGGGCGTCGATCATGGGCACAATATACTTGTACTCCCCTTCCACCCCGGCAGCCAGAATATCCAGCGTACCCACGGCCAGGAGGGGTTTTCCGGCACCGAAGGCCAGGCCCTTGGCGGTGGAAACGCCCACACGAAGGCCCGTATAGGAGCCGGGACCGGAACCCACGCAAACGGCATCACAGTCCTTGACGGAGATGCCCTGCGCATCCAGCACTTCTTTCACCAGCGGAGCGGTGAGGGAGGCCTGCTGCCGGGCTTCGGTGCAGATACGCTCTTCAACCACAGTCCCGTCCACGGACAAACCCACGGACAGGACTGCAGTAGAAGTATCTATCAAAAGGATACGGGCCATTAAAGCTTCTTCTTCAGATACTTGCGGATATCGGCGGCGTTACCTACCTTGGCGTCGGTGTCAATCTCCTCGTTCACCAGGAACCAGACCATGGGCAGGGAGCCGATGCCGTAAGCGGTCACGTAGGGAGACAGGGCACCGCGGGTGTCGCACACATTGATCCAGGGCAGTTTCTGGTTGCGCACGGCAGCCGCCCAGGCAGCCTTGTCACTGTCCAGGGACACGGCATAAATCTCGAAGCCCTTCTTGTGGAATTCCTCATACAGCGGCAGCAGGGCGTCAATGTTGAACATTTTCTGCTGGGCGGTGGAGTCCCAGAAATAGAGCATGGTCAACTTGCCCAGGGACTCGCTCAGCTTCACGGGCTTGCCATCCATAGAAGGCAGGCTGATGTCCACATAACCCACTTCCTGCGCGTTGCGGATGCGGTTATCCACTTCCATCTGGGCCAGACGGCGGGCGGTTTCCTTCTCCAGGGCCTTCACATAGCGGGAATCCGGATACACCGTCTTGAGGGAGTCGCAGATACCGCTGAAGACAATGGCGTCGGTGGGCTGGCTGAACACCGGCAAACTGGGATTCACCTGCTGGAACAGCACCGGAACCACCGTGAGGGAATGGGAGTTGGCCACCACGTATTTAAGGCGGTCACGGTAGTACTGCACATAGCAGCGGGACAGGGCCGGATCCGGATTGGATTCCTTGTCCAGGATGGTCTGCATCTCCCGCATAAAAGCGTTGTAGTCTTTCTCCACGCCCTGCAGTTTCAGGGATTCCTGGGAGCCTTCCACGCTGTAGGCGCCCAGCGTGTCGGTGAGCACCTTCACTTTGTCGCCCCTTTGCAGCAGCAGGGAGGCAATCTGGCGGTCTCCGTAGTACAGATAGATGAACTCCGGCTGGGCCTTGGCCAGTTTTAGGCTGTATTTGAAGTCCCCTTTGGCATTGGTCTTCACGCTGTCCAGCACCTGGAAGCGGTTCACATCCAAGAGTTTCACAGTCACCTGCTTACCGGCACCCTCGTGGAGGTTGCCTTCAATACGGGTATTCTTCCCGCAGGCGGCCGTCAGCAGCACCAGGGCCGTGGCGGCAAGGAGCTTAAAGCTTCTCATATTCGGCAAAGATTTTGTCGGCGATGGCTTTCATTTCATGGGCAGGCAACTGGAGCTTGGCCTTGCGGAAGTCCAGGTCCCCTTCTGTCTGGAGCGGCACCAGGTGAATGTGCGTGTGGGGCACTTCCATACCCAGTACGGCCACTCCCACGCGCTGGCAGGGCATGGCGGCCTTCAGGGCCACGGCCACTTTGCGGGCAAACGCCCACAGGCCTTCGTAGGTAGCTTCGTCCAAGTGGAAGATATAGTCGTCTTCCACGTGCTTGGGAATCACAAGGGTATGGCCCTTGGCCAGCGGGGAGATATCCAGGAAGGCATAGAAGTCTTCATTCTCCGCGCATTTGTAGGAAGGGATTTCGCCGGCGGCGATTTTGGTAAAAATGGTTGCCATAACGCTTTACAGGGAGATTTCCAGGATTTCGAACTTCATCACGCCGCTGGGCACTTTGGCCTCTACGGTTTCCCCCTTACCATGGCCGATGAGCGCCTTGGCAATGGGCGTGGTGGCGGCCAGCAGGCCCTTGGAGAAATCGGCCTCGCTTTCCGGCACAATCTGGAAGTTCATCACCATCTTGTTGGTGAGGTTCTTCACCTTCACCTTTGAAAGGAGCTGCACGGTGTCGGCGCTGAGTTTGCTCTCGTCGATCACGCGGGCGTTGGCCACCTTTTCCTTGAGACGGGCGATTTTCACTTCCAGCAGCCCCTGTGCGTCACGGGCTGCATCGTATTCCGCGTTCTCCGAGAGGTCACCCTTCTCGCGGGCCTCGGCGATGGCGGCAGAGATCACCGGCCGCTGGGCCAGTGCATCGGCCAGTTCCTGTTTCAACTTGTCCAGGCCGGCCTGGGTCATCATTTCGATGGGCATTATCTTACTTTTTTAACGTTGTCAAAAAAACAGCCGACGACCGATGAACGGTCGTCGAGCCTTATGTCACCACAAAGGTAGCAATTATTTTTTATTTAGCATCCCTCTTGTCCACATTTTTGCGTCCGGGAAAAGAGGCGCGTCGAGTCAGCCAGCACAACGTAACAGGTCAGCAGACATACCGTCGCAGGTCATTACGCGTAACGTCACAGGTCTGCATTTTTCAGCCGACCCGCGACGCAAATCCACATCCTACGCGTTCCAGCGTCGCAGGTCAGTGTTTTTTTGCGGACGTGCAACACAACATGACCTAATCTGCAACGGATTGAAACAAAACCTGCGACATACTACCTGCGACAGAACCTACGGCAAAGTCACCAAACTGCGGGCCGTTCTGCCGCGGACTGGTACCAGACCAGCCACCACTTCGCGGGTCATCCTCAAGCAGCGGGCCAGTTGCGGCACCGTGGTACGATACGACCGATACAAATATGGCAAAAGGTGCGCTTTCTGCTCCGGAGTCAATTCCAGAATGGTTTTTCCGTACCATTTTTCGGCCAGGCGGGATATAACGGCCAGCATTTCGGCGTCCGTCTGCTTGTTTCGGCCATTCAGCACCAGCAATTGCTGCATTTCGGCTGTATTGACAGAACCGATTGTCTTCAGGAAAAAGGCCTGATCATTGTTAAATGCACCTTCCAGGTACTCATAGTCACAAGCGCTGGCCGGTTCTATGTTGCCGTCGATATTCAGAACCCATGGAACTATGGACAAATCCTCGTGTGTACGGAAAAGCAGCTCCCGCGCCCGACGGCTAAGATGGGCCACACGATATACGCCCGCAGTGCTTCGGCCCTCTACGAACATGCCACGATAAGACGACCACCGGTAGTCCTCCACACGCAAACCGGTATCTACTGCATTGCGGGGGATATATGCCAGGGCATTTCGTACATACCAATCGGTATCCAGATACTTGACACATATATCGGAACGGTTCAGTATCCCCTTCTCATTGTATTTCCAGCTCAAATACTGGGAGTGACGTTTTTTGATCATCTCCCCGGTGCGTTGCGCCATCTCCAGTTCGGGAGCCAGGATAGCCGCATGGCCATGACTGGACATGGCTATTTCCGAGACAACGCGGCAGTCATTCTTATAAGCACTCACGTAAATGGACTTCTGAAGGTGATCATAGTCTTCATCATCCCTGCACAGCAAGACAGATTCCATTCCTTCCAGACTGATGTGAAACGGATACATCTTGAACACGTGGCCATCGGGGAGCGTGCGGGTTACAATTCTTTGGAATGCCATAACTAGCTTTTTGTTTTGCCAAAACCGAAGGGGATGGGCGGCATGCCGTTGGGAAAAACGCCAGTTATTGGACGAATCATTTTGGATGGATCGTAGCCGAAAGGCTTTTTGAGACTGGATGCCAGTTTTTCATACTTAGGGATGTAATCAAACATCATGGCACTCCAAAAGTGTTCAGCATGATCGTACGGTTCTGCGCAGGCTATAATCTCGGCCATGGCCAAGCACCGGATGGCCTTTCCTGGATTCGGATTCCTGTTTTTCCATATTTCGGTTACCAGGCTGCGAATGGCACGCCTATTCAGGTCATCGTGTTTTGCCATGTACTCCATCACATCGGCCGGGGGATTATCCCGACTGTCTTCAAATTCGAAATCGGTGCTCAGGTGCAAAAGACCTTCATCGTCCATGAGGACTTCAAGAAATTTTTTCATATCTATGGTGATTTAAGGTTATGTCGACAAGATTTGGCGGCTCGGACAAACATAAAAACAATAAAATCACCACGCAATAACCCGCTAAAACAAAATCATGTTTTGCAGGTTTTTTTTTATGTTTTAGCGGATTCATGCATTTTTCGCCGGATTTTGGCGAGCACCTCCGGCAGATTCAGCGCAAGTCAGCTAGCATAATGCAGCAGGTCAGCAGACATACCATCGCAGGTCAGAACCTCTAGCGTCGCAAGTCATAGGCCTTCGTGCAACAATTCATCGGCCATACCGCCGCAGGTCATTATACAGAACGCCGCAGGTCTACATTTCAGGACCGACCTGCGACACATTTCGGCCTTCTGTGCATTCCAGTGTTGCAGATCAGCGTTATTTTACAGACCTGCGACACTTCATTGCTTAACCTGCGACGGGGGAATAGTCAACCCGCAACAGTACCCAACTACTCCAGAGAATACACGCTTTGCCGGTCCATCTCCAGCTGCGACCGCAATGTCTCCATCGAGGGAAACTTCCGTTCGTCCCGGATGCGCCGCTCAAAACGGATCCGCAGCGGCAAACCGTAAATCTCCTGGTCAAAGTCCAGAATGTGCGTCTCAATGGTACGCACCTTCCCGTCCACCGTAGGCCTGAAGCCAATATTGCACATCCCCCGGTACGTCTCTCCACACACCTCCACCTCAACGGCATACACCCCGTTCATGGGCACCAGTTTCAATGGCTCGTACAGCTGCATATTCGCCGTCGGGAACCCGATGGTCCTTCCCAGCCGGTTCCCCGCCACCACCACGCCATACAGCCCATACCGGTACCCCAGCATCCCATTTGCATCCTCTATCCTCCCCTCCTCCAATGCATGACGAATTCTAGTGGAAGAGATTGGAGGCTGGAGAGGTGAGTGATTCGCAGGCCCGTGGCCACCCTCGGCCACGTAAGAGGGAGGGGCCCAGAGCGGTTGTTCGGAGAACAACGCGCATGGGAGGGGTCGCGAAGCGACGGCCGGCGAAGCACTTATCTCTCCAGCCGTCTTCTTATCACTACCAATTCTATTGTCATATCCCATGACAACTACCGAGGCGCTATACTTATCGGCCAGGAGCCGAAGGTATTCATCGGCCTTCATGGCGGCGAATTCGCGGGTGAAAGGGAGCACTTCGACGTGATCGATGCCGCAGGAGGCCAAAAGGGCCTTCTTCTCTTCCAGGGAAGACAGCAGCCTGAACTCCCGGGCGTCTTGTTGCAGCACCGTGCGGGGATGCGGCCAGAACGTAACTACAACGGCCTCCTCGGCCTTTTCACGGGCCAAGGAGACCACTGTCTCAAGAACATGACGGTGCCCCAGATGGACACCGTCAAAGAATCCTGTAGTTACTACAGCCACTTCACGCACTCAAAGCTCTGGCGGTGCGGCAGAAGCGGGTTCTTGGCGAACACGCGGGCACCTACCTGGTAGGCACCGGTCTTGTCCGGGACTACGTCGGCGCTGTACTTGGCCACGCCATCCTGGAAGCTGTCCACCTTGCACTCCTGCACTTCCACGATGTGCAGTTTGCCGTGGGCATCGACCTGGGCGAAGACGGCCTCCACACCCACTTCTTCAGGGGTGAGGGAACCCAGTTGGAGTTCCACTTCGGAATGCAGCGGCTGCGCCTGGGAAATGTCATAGGTATTGGCAGGCTGGCTGCGGGAAACTTGGATCACATTCTCCCACTCGCGGCGCACGCGGTTCTTCCAGGCAGCCAGTTCGCGGGCCTTCTTGAAGTCCTTGGCCACCATATCGGTGACATCCTTGGCCTGAGGGTCGTAGTACTGGTTGATGTAATCCGTGAGCATGCGGTTGGTGGTGAAGTCGCAGGCCACCTTGGCAATGGTATTCTTGATATAGCCCACCCACTCACGGCTGCGGCCGGTGGTGCGGTCTACATTATAATATGCGGGTGCGATGTCGTTCTCCAGGATCTGGTAGATGGTAGCGGCATCCAGTTCGTTCTGGAAGTTGTTGTCCTCGTAGGCCTGCTCGATGGGAAGTGCCCAGCCGGCGCCTTCCTTGTAGCCTTCCACCCACCAGCCGTCCAGCACGGAGAAGTGCATGGTGCCGTTCATGGCAGCCTTTTCACCGGAAGTACCGGAAGCCTCCTGCGGACGGGTAGGATTGTTCATCCACACATCCACGCCCTGGACCATACGCTTGGCCAGCGTGATGTCATAGCCGGGAACAAACACAATCTTGCCGATGAAGCGCGGATCCTTGGAGATGTCTACAATCTGCTTGATGAGGTCCTGACCGGCCTTGTCGGCGGGATGGGCCTTACCGGCAAACAGGAACTGCACGGGCTGGGCGGGATTGTTCACAATCTTGTCCAGGCGGTCCAGGTCACGGAACAGCAGCGTAGCGCGCTTGTAAGTGGCGAAGCGGCGGGCGAAGCCGATGGTGAGGACGTCGTCGCGCAGGTTCTCCAGGATGGTCACCAGCTCGGTGGGGCTGTAGTGGTTGCTCACGGTCTTGTCCATCAGACGTTCGCGCAGGAAGTCGATGAGTTTGACCTTCAGGCTCTTCTTCACGTTCCACACCTCTTCGTCGGAGATCTTGTAGATACCCTCGAAGCAGGACTTGTCGTAGTGGTGCGTGGCAAACTCGGGGCCGAACACCTTGGCGTGTACGGGCTTCCATTCGGGAGCGCACCAGGTGGGATAGTGCACACCGTTGGTGACATAGCTCACGAACAGTTCCTCCGGCAGGTAACCGGGGTACATATGGGCGAAGATTTCCTGGGACACCTTGCCGTGCAGCATGGACACGCCGTTCACGTTCTGGGAGATGTTGGCGGCCAGGTTGCTCATGGAGAATTTCTCGTGGGGATCCAGCGGGTTGTCCTTACCCAGGGACATCAGGGTTTCCCAGTCTACCTTCAGACGATCGGGATAGTGGCCGATATACTGGCGCAGCATACCCTCATCGAAGGCGTCGTGACCGGCGGGAACCGGCGTATGGGTAGTGAACAGGGAGCTGGCGCGAACCACCTCCAGGGCCTCGGAGAAGTCCAGGTTGTCCTGCTCGATGTACTCGCGCAGACGCTCCAGGCCGGTGAAAGCGGCGTGGCCTTCGTTGCAGTGGTACACCTGCGGGTTCAGTCCCAGCTTGCGCAGGAGACGGATACCGCCAACGCCCAGCAGGAGTTCCTGCTTCAGGCGGTTCTCCCAGTTGCCGCCGTACAGGTGGAAAGTAACCTCGCGGTCTTCTGGGATATTGTCTTCGTGGTCCGTGTCCATCAGGTACAGGTCCGTGCGGCCCACCTCCACCTTCCACAGGCGGGCGGTGAGGGTACGGCCGGGGAATGCCACGGAAACGGTGAGCCAGTTACCGTCCTTGTCCAGTACGGGCACGGCGGGAATCTTGGCAAAGTCCTGGGCGTCGTAACCGGCCACCTGATAACCCTGGGCGCTGAGCACCTGGTTGAAGTAGCCGTAGCGGTACAGCAGGCCCACAGCCACCAGGTTGGTGTTCATGTCGGAGGTTTCCTTCAGGTAGTCGCCGGCCAGGATACCCAGACCGCCGGAATAAATCTTGAGCGAGGTGTCCAGGCCGTATTCCATACAGAAATAGGCCACGGAAGGATTCTTGCGCTTGGCCTTGGCGGCCATATAAGTATCGAACTCGTCCAGAACCTTCTTCATGCGGGCCAGGAAGTCTTCGTCTTCCGACAGCTGCTGGAAACGCTTGATACTCACGGTATCCAGCACCACCAGCGGGTTGTGGCCGCTCTTGTGCCAGACTTCGGGGTCAATGGACTTGAACAAGTCCTTGGCGCTCTCGTTCCAGCACCACCACAGGTTCTTGGACATCTTCTCCAGACGGAGAGCTTCTCCGGGAGGTGACGGGTGACCAGGATGCTTCTCCAGTTGGGGTTGGTAACGTCTGCTTTAAAATACTGCATAGTCTTCTTCTTGGTTTTGTAAGAGTCCTCCCGGTCCTTGATCTTGGAAAGGGCCAGGGAATAGGCCTCCTGATAATACACAATTTGATTGTCCCACAGGGCTATCTGAGCCACTTCGCGGGCGTTTTCCCGGTATACCTTGCGCTGGGTCTTGTCCAGTCCGGCCAGCTCCTGAATACGTGCCACGGTGCCGTCCACCACTTCGTCGTAGTTGGTGTCGTTGCGTTTGAGCACGGTGATGCCGGGATGTTTTTTCTTGTAATGGGTCTCCACCCACAGGCCGAATCCGGCCAGGGAGGTAGTAAGGGTGGGCACACGGAAGGCCAGGGCCTCCAGGGGCGTGTACCCCCAGGGTTCATAGTAGGACGGGAACATGGCCAGGTCCAGACCGCAGAGCAGGTCATAGTAAGGCATGTTGAATACGCCGTCGTCCCCGTTCAGGTAGGAGGGGATGAAGTACACCTTCACCTTGTCTCCCAGGGCGTTGCACAGGCCTTTCGCCCGCAGCGTGTTGCTGATGGTGTCGTATTCGGCGTTCATCAGATAATGCGACACCTGGGTCTGGTAATGGGGATTGCCTTCGCCCGTCATCTTGGCCACCAGTTCCTTGTCGGGGCCGTGATGGCCGGCAGGAATCATGATGAAAGCCTGAATGCTGCGGCCGTCGTAGCCGGAGCAATTGAGTTTGCTCAGGGAGTCGATAAACACATCGATTCCCTTGTTCCTGAATTCATAGCGGCCGCCAATCCCGATGAACAGGGCGTTGGAGGGCACTTCCTCGGCGCTCATGGCCGATGCTACCTCTACCAGACGCGTGCGCGCGGCGTCGTGCAGGCGCGCGTAGTCTTCGTCGGAGGAGGGGGTGAAGCTGTTTTCGAACCCGTTGGGCGTGACCACGTCCACGGGGCGTCCCAGGAACTGGGCGCATTCCTTGGCGGTGATGTCGCTCACGGTGGTGAAGACGTCGGCGTTAAGGGCCGATTTCTTCTCCAGCGAGTAGATGGCCGTCACGTTGAAGCGGCGGGCCATTTCGTCCCCGTCATAGGAGGTGATATCACTGTAGATGGGCAGGTTGTTGCCAGCCAGGCAGCGGCCCATCATGGTGGCGTGCGTGGTAAACGCAGTGGCCACGGGAACACCGGACTGTTTCAAATACAGGACACCGGCGCCGGTCTGCCATTCGTGGAACTGGGCCACCACATGCTCCCCACCCTTGAGGTTGTAGTTGTAGAAACTCTCTACCACGCGGCCGGCCAGCACGCCGAACACGGCGCTCTCCTTGTAGTCCCAGTTGCCGGTGAGAGAATCCACGCCGAAATCGTTCCACAGGCGGGCCAGAATGTCGTCGGCCTGAGGCAGGAACTGCTTGTAGTCCACCAGGATGGCCACGGGCTTGCCGGGGATGTTCCACCGGCCCACGCGAAGGCGGAGACCCTCGGTGAGGGCCTGCGCCTTCCAGGAGCGGTAGAGCATGGGGTCTTCCAGGAAGTCCGGGTTGCCCGCACGGTGCATCCAGACATCGGGGCCGATAAATATGTGACGGCGACCCAACTGTCCCTGCAGGTGCAGGGCTTTGGTGGCGATGACGGTATAGATACCGCCTACCTTATTACATACTTCCCAGCTGACTTCGAACAGATAGTCCGGATTCAGAATCGCTTTCTTTGCCATTTATTATTTTTTCTTCGCCACTTTCTTACGCACGGGCTTCGGAGCCTCGAACTCCTGGGCCGCAGTCTCCCTTACGTCCAGGGCGGCGCGCTTCTCGTCCAGGCGGATCTGGAAGTCGGAAATCACGTTCATATAGTTGATAAAGGCCTCGTAGGGAGTGTCATACGGGTTGAAATACTTGTGCACTTCGCCGTCGGAGAAGAACTTGGTGCACATGTAGTAGAAATGATCGCTCTCCTGGAGGTGGCCCCAGTCTTCGTAGAGGTCGGGGTCGTTCACGATGGCCAGTTTCTCCTTCATGGCATACACCTTCTTGAAGGCTTCGCTCTGGAGCTCGTTGCCCAGCCAGGCGGTGACGTCCCTCTCTTCATCGGCCCAGGAGATGGGATCCTCCACGGCGATGTCGGAGACGGGTTTGTACTTCTTGGTGGCCTCCGAAGGGGTGACAAAGCCGAAGGTGCCGTCCTTGAGCACGGCGTCGGGCAGGGCGCGCATGAACTCGAAGATGCCGCTGTCGGGGCTCTGGTGCTCGCCGAAGGTCTCGTAATCCATGAACAGGTTCACGATGTCCCCTTCCTTGGCGTTGTCCTTCATCCAGCCCACATACTGCTGGGCGGTCACCTTGTTCTGGGAGAAGCGGAAGGCGATGTCGTCGGACAGGACATAGTTGCGAAGCAGAAGCTTGAGCTTGGGCTGGGTTTCGGCGGTGTACACGTAGTTGGGGCTCTGCCAACCCATGATGTGGCGGGCGCCCTCAGTGAGCATGGTCTTGTAGCCCATTTCGTATACAATTTCGCCGATGCTGTTGGAATAGATGAGCTCCGTGTTGCGGAAAGCGACGGGCTTCACGCCAAAGAGCTCTTCAATCTTGGCAGCATGCTTGGCCACCTGGTGCTTGAATTCGGAGTCGCTGCCCAGGGAAGCCAGGGAATGGTAGTAGGTTTCGGCCAGGAATTCCACGCGACCGGTGGCGGCCAGGGCCTTGAAGCTGTCTATCACCTCCGGGCAGAAGCGCTGGAACTGATCCAGGGCACTGCCGGAAATGGAATAGCAAATCTTGAACTTGCCCTTGTTCTTGTTGATGAGTTCCAGCATGAGCTGGTTCATGGGCAGATAGCACTTCTGTGCTACCCTGCGCAGGATGGTGCGGTTGGCAAAGTCGTCATAGTAATGGGAGTCCTTGCCGATATCGAAAAATCTGTACAGGCGGAGCCGGGTGGGTTGATGGACCTGGAAATACAGGCAGATGCTCTTGGTTGCCATAATATCTTATTTTACTACTGATTCATAAACTTTTTTGAGCTTGGCGCAGGCGCCGTTCCATTTGAGGGCGTTCACCTCGTCGTAGCCCATCTTGGCACTGAACTGGGCCAGGGCGGGATAGCTGAGGAGGCCGTAGATGTCATCGGCCATGGCATCCACATCCCAGAAATCCACCTTGAACGCGTAGTTCAGGATTTCGGCGGCGCCGGACTGCTTGGAGATGATGGACGGGACGCCGGTGCGCATGGCCTCCAGCGGGGAAATGCCGAAAGGCTCGGAGATGGACGGCATGATGTAGACGTCGGACAGGGCGAACATCTTCTGGACATCGGCCCCGCGGAGGAAGCCGGTGAAGTGGAAGCGGTCGCTGATGCCCAGACGGGCGGCGTGGCGGATGGCGCGGTTCATCATATCACCGCTGCCGGCCATCACGAAGCGTACGTTCTTGGTGCGCTTGAGCACCTTGGCGGCCGCCTCAATGAAGTACTCGGGACCCTTCTGGTAGGTGATACGGCCCAGGAAGGTGACCACGGGTTCCTTCACGCCGCGCTCCACCACCATGTTCTCCCGGCCGCTGAAGTCCACGGCGTTGTGCACGGTGACCACCTTGGCGGGATCGATTCCGTAGCGGGAGATGACGATGTTGCGGGTGAGGTCGCTCACGGTGACCACGCGGTCGGCCATCTGCATACCCTTCTGTTCGATGGCGAACACGCGGGTATCGATGTTGTCCACGCTGCCGCGGTCGAAGGACGTGGCGTGCACGTGGATGACCAGGGGCTTGCCGGTGAGTTCCTTGGCGGCGATGCCGGCGTAGTAGCACAGCCAGTCGTGGGCGTGGATGACGTCGAATTCATCCTTGCGCTGCATGGCGATGG
This sequence comes from Bacteroidales bacterium, assembly GCA_017509685.1. Classification (GTDB taxonomy): domain Bacteria; phylum Bacteroidota; class Bacteroidia; order Bacteroidales; family UBA932; genus Cryptobacteroides. The sequence goes on along the minus strand of JAFWPA010000039.1, from coordinate 23,504 downwards.
TACCGCCCACCATGGCGTAGCGGGCCACCTCTTCCATCAGGTTGGCACCGTACTTGCCGCTGAACTTGTATTTCTGGCCGTAGCTGATGGAGAAGTCTTTCACCTGACGGCGTTTTTCTTCCTCGATGAGCTTGCCAAACTCCTCCGGATCGGCGTAGGGAATCATGTTGGAGCCGATGTGGATGAATTTCACTTTGTCCAGGTATTCTTCCACGGTCTCGGAAACGGTGTCTACGGGCACATCCGAAGCGTTGATGATGGTAGTGGCACTCTGGTCTTCGTCACCGGAGGCCGACGGCATCACGAACAGGGTTTCCACGCCGTTGTAGGCGAGACCCTTCACGATGCCTTCGCAGGCCGTACCCAGACCACCTGCGATATGGGGAGGAAACTCCCAGCCAAACATAAGTACTCTCATAATCTATTCCTCCCTGTATTTGTTGATGAGCCAGTTGATGTTGAGAAGGGCGGCGGTGGTGAGGGCCGATGACACGGCGCCGTGAGGCTCGTGCGGCGGGTCTCCGTCGTAGAGTTCGGAGAAGGCGCCCACGCCGTGCTTGGAGAGGTCCTCGTAGAAGCCCTCGGTGAGCCATTCGGCCCGCTTGATGAAGGCGCTGCCCATCATGTTGAAGCTGGTGTAGCAGTACTGGGCCAGCAGGAAAGGCCAGGCGCAGCCGTTCATGTAGGCTTCGTCGCGCTCCTGCTGATTACCCTCGTACACACCCTTGTATCGGATGTCGCGCGGGCTCAGGGTGCGCACGCCGCGACGGGTGATGAGTTCTGCGTTCACCACGCGCATCACAGAGCTGATGACTTCGTCGGAGACGCAGATATGGTCCAGGGAAACGGCCCACAGCTGGTTGGGACGCAGCTCCAGGTGCTGGCCGCCGTTGTCTACGTAGTCGGCCAGGAAGCCGAGATCGGCGTTCCAGAAAGTGGGCTGGAAGTTCTGTTCCACCTGCTCCTTGATGGCGCTCCAGCGCTTGTAGAAGGCGGTTCCCTTCTTTTCGTGGGCCAGGGCGAAGCAAATGGCGTTGTACCATAGGGCGTTGGTTTCCACCTGGTAACCGGCACGCTCGGTGACGGCGCGGCCGTTGATGTAGGCGTTCATCCAGGAAAGGGCGACGCCGTCCATCTGGGCCCACAGCAGGCCGTTGGGCTGCATGGCCACCTCCTGGCGCACGCCGGGCAGGTAGCTTTCCAGAATCTTCTTGAGGACGGGACCGTATTTGGCCCAGACGTCCTTGTCTTTGGCACCCCAGGCAATGTACTGCTGCAGGGTGACGGTCATGAACAGCGGGGATTCCACCTGCGTGGTGCGGCGGGTGAGGCGCTCCTGGTTGTCCTCGATGAGGTTGTCCAGGATTTCCTCGAATTCCTTGGCGTCGTCCTTGGCGTACAGGGTGAGGCCGGCCAGGGAATACAGGGTCTCACGCAGCAGGCCGGTGAGCAGCCAGCTGTAGCCGGCCACGACGCGCTTGCGTCCTTCGGCGTCTTCCCGGATGAGGGAATCGGCCTGACGGACCAGTTGGTCGTGGAAGGAGGTGATGGGGCCGATCTTCTCCACCGTGGCGGCGAAGCGGCGCTTCAGGGAGGCGGCGTTCACCGGGTCTCCGGCCGCGGCCGAGAAGACCAGGGAGTCTCCGCTTTTCAGCTCCACCTCGAAGGTGCCGGGCACCCAGAGGTCCTCGCGGCAGGCAAAGCCGCGGCGCATTTCGTCGGACAGGGTGACACCCTTGTACCATACCGGATTGTACTTGAACGCCGAAGCCGCTGTGCTCAGCTGCAGGTTCAGGACCGGGAAGTCCTCGTACATGCAGAAAGCGGCACCGTTCTGTATGGGCTGGAAGTCCGTACGGGCGGCGTCGTTTTCTCCGGTGAGGGCGTGAACGTTGCGGAAAGCCAGGAAAGGCTTCAGTTCCAGTTTCACCTTGGCAGGTGCGTTCACCAGTTCGTAATGGATAAGGACCTGATTCTGGTCCGGGGTGAGGGCGATGCGCTTGCGGAACACGATTTCGCCAATCTTGTAGGTGATGCAGGGAACCGGGTCTGCGTCGAAGTCTACGATGTACTTGTGTCCGCGGGGTTCATAAATGTCTCCATAGCAATGGATACCCAGGTTGAACCGTTTGCCGCGCAGGGTAAGGCTTTCGTCCAGGGAACTCAGCAGCAGGTGCCGGAATCCACCGAACTTTTCCACCGGAACGGCCAGGAGGCCGTGGTAACGACGGGTATTGCAGGTGACGATGGTGGTGTCGCAATACGCGCCGGTCTTGTTCGCCAATACTATCTCCCGGTTCAAGGAGTAGGACAGGTTGACGAGTTCAGACTTGTTGAATTTCAAAAAAGCCATATTGTCGGGTTTATACTTTTTTCAAAACCATTGCCGTACGGGCCGGAAGATACACTTTGAGCGTATGGTCGAAGCCCTGGTTGCCGTTGGGGCATCTCTCCGCTATGGAAATATGGCGTTCTACGCTTGCCAGGCGGCCAAAACCGTCAAATTGCGGCTGGTCGCTGTCCAAGACGTTCACATATTCCCCCGCCGGGGCGGCGAAGCCATAATCCGCAAAGGAACCGGTGGGCGAGAAATTGAATGCAAAGATACAGTTTTTCCGTAGGAAAATCAAGATTTTCTTTTCTTCATCGGCCACCAGCAGGACAGGACGCTCGGCCAGGATGTTTTCTTCCCGCATCAGGTGCACCATGGCTTCGTCGAAATTGCGGAGGTCGCCGTAACGCAGGGCGGGGTTGTCCTCCAGCGACCACTGGCGGCGGGCATACTTGAACGACCAGCCGTTTCCTTCGCGGGGGAAGTCAATCCATTCGGGATGGCCGAATTCGTTGCCCATGAAGTTCAGGTAGCCGTCTCCGGCGGTGGCGGCCGTCACCAGGCGGATCATCTTGTGCAGGGCGATGCCGCGGTCTACCAGACCGTTCTGGGAGCCCTTGTTCATGCAGAAATACATCTCCTTGTCCATCAGGCGGAAGATGATGGTCTTGTCGCCCACCAGCGCCTGGTCGTGGCACTCGGCGTAGGAGATGGTCTTTTCATCGGCCCGCTTGTTGGTGAGTTCCCACCACACTTCGCCCATGGACCACTGTTCGTCGCTCTTTTCCTTGATCCACTTGATCCAGTGGTCGGCGACGCCCATGCTCATGCGGAAGTCGAAGCCCACGCCGAAGGCCTCGAAGGGGGCGGCCAGGCCGGCCATACCGGACACGTCCTCAGCGATGGTGAAGCCGTTGGGGTTCATCTCCTTCACCAGGCGGGTGGCCAGGGACAGGTAGATGACGGCGTCTTCATCGACGCCGCCGTCGAAGTACAGGGAGTAATTGCCGAAATCCTTGCCCAGGCCGTGGTCCCAGTACAGCATGGAGGTGACGCCGTCGAAGCGGAAACCGTCTATGTGGTATTCCTCCATCCAGTATTTCACGTTGGACAGCAGGAAGTAGCGGGTTTCGTCCTTGCCATAGTCGAAGCAGCGGGAGCCCCAGGCGGGATGACGTCCCTGCGGACCGCTGTAGAAATACAGGTTGTCCCGGCCGTCGAACTCGCTCAGGCCTTCGGCCACGTTGTCCACGCTGTGGCTGTGCACGATGTCCATGATGACGGCGATGCCCTTGCCGTGGGCGTCGTCCACCAGCGCCTTGAATTCCTCGGGGGTGCCAAAGCGGGAGGAGAGGGCGAAAAAGTTACTCACCTGATAGCCGAAGGAGCCGTAGTAGGGGTGCTCCTGCAGGGCCATGATCTGGATGGTGTCGTAGCCCAGCTTCTTGATGCGGGGCAACACCTCCTTGCGGAATTCTTCGAAACTGCCCACCTTCTCCTTCTCCGCGGCCATGCCGATATGGCATTCGTAAATCATGGGATGGGGGCGCTTGCCGGCGTGGCCATGCTTCCAGACATACTTCTTGGCAGGGTCCCACACCTGGGCGCTGAACACCTTGGAAACGGGGTCCTGGACCACGCGGGTGGCATAGGAAGGCAGGCGCTCCCCGCCGCCGCCGGGCCATTCGATGTACAGTTTGTACAGCTGGCCGTGATGGAGGAACATTTCCGGAATCTTCAGTTCCCAGTTGCCGTTGCCCAGGGGTTTGAGGGCATAGCCGTCCGTGCGCTTCCAGTTGTTGCAGTCCCCGATGAGGAAAATTTTGTTGGCATTGGGGGCGAACTCGCGGAATACCCAGCTGCCGTCCTCGCACTTGTGCAGGCCGTAGTACATGTGGTTGTTCACGGCATCCTTGAGCAGGCCGTCTCCGGCAATGTGCTTGAGGGTTTGCCAGATGTGTTCGTGCCGGGCGTCTATGGCGTCCTTGTGCGGCATGAGCCAGGGGTCGGTTTCGTAGATTCTTTTCATATCGTTTCGGTTTTACTCTTCAATGGAATCAATCTTTTCTTTCACCGTGCGCAGGTACTTGCGGCATTGGTCCAGCAGCTCCTTGGAACGGGCCACCAGGGCGTCGATGTCGTCCAGCTTGGTTTCCGGATTCTCCACTTTCTTGGCAATCTCTTCCAGTTCGGCGATGGCCTTGGAATAGTCAAACTTCTCTGCCATATCTACGCAGTTTTGATGTTATTGTTATGCAGTGATTCAGTGTAAATTTCGTCTACCCTGGCGGTGAGGGAGCCGTCCTGGAAACGCACGCCGATGCGGTCCCCCACGGCCACCTTGTCCACGGTCTTGAGCACCTTGTTGTCCTTGCCCGTGACCAGGACATAGCCAAGGCCCAGGATCTTGCGGGGATCCGAGCCGTTGATGAGGGCCTCCTTGAGGGCCAGTTCGGAAAAGGCTGCGCTGTGCTTGGCGCTGGCGGCGAAGCGGATGCGGTGCACGGCGGCATCCTTGAGGCGCTCCAGGGCTGCGTACTTCTGCAGCAGGCCTTTGGAAATGCGGCCGATATTGCGCTGCAGCAACATCTCCAGCCCGCTCACACGACGCTGGATGGCGTTTTTCAGGCCCGCTTCCACGCTTTTGACGCGGAGCTCCTCCCGGGCCGCCACGCGGTTGAGCCCGGCGGCGATGCGCCCCTGCAGGCGGTCGATGACGGCGTCCTGTGCCTCGAAGGCCTCCAGGAAGAGGTCGGCCAGGGCAGTGGGCGTCTTCACGGACGCGTGGGCCACCATATCGGCGATGTGTACGTCCTTGTCGTGGCCGATGGCGGTAATCACCGGCACGGGGCACGTGGCGATGGCTACGGCCAGGCCGAAGTCGTCGAAGCACTGGAGGTCCAGTTCGCTGCCGCCGCCGCGGAGGATGAGGGCGGCGTCGTAGTTCTTATCGCCGATTTCGGCGAGGGCCTCCACGATGGATGCGGGGGCCTGTTCGCCCTGCATCAGGGCCTCGTACAAATCCAGCTGGAAAGCATAGCCCTCCGGATTATTCAGGAGATGGTTGCGGAAGTCCTGGTAGCCGGCGGCGGTGCGGGACGTAATCACGGCCAGGCGGTACGGCAGTTCCGGCAGGGCCAGTTCCTTCTGCATATCCATATAGCCGTCCTTCTGCAGGCGCTCGATGTTGCGCTTGCGTTCCAGGGCCTGCTGGCCCAGCGTGAAGGCGGCGTCGATGTCGTCTATGTACAGGGACATCCCGTACAGCTCGCTGAAAGCCACCTGCACGCGCACCAGCACCGTGATGCCGGCCTGCAGTTTCTGCCCGGTGGTTTCCTCGAAGTACAGGGTGAGCTGAGGGTAGTTCCACTTCCAGATCATGGCGCGGGATTCGGCCACGGATTTTCCCCCTTGGGACTGTGTGAGGCTCAGGTAGCAGTGTCCGTTGGAACGGGGGCTCCAGGACGCAATCTCGGCCTTCACCCAGTACCGGCCCGGAAATGCGCTTGCCACGCTTTCCTTGATCCTGGCCTGCAGTTCCAGAAGGTCCATATAATCCCGCTCTCCCATAGTCCTACAAATATAACAAAAAAGTCGTTACATTTCAAGGAGTTCTAAAGGTTTATTTTTTTGTATCTTTGTGGAAAATAATGAGAAATATGTTCGATGCTAAACAAGTAAAGGACGCGTGCGTCCGGTGGATCCGCGACTGGTTTGAAGAAAACGGCCCGGGATGCAATGCCGTACTGGGTATTTCCGGCGGCAAGGACAGCAGCGTGTGCGCTGCCCTGTGCGTAGAGGCCCTGGGCGAGGACCGCGTAATCGGCGTTACCATGCCCAACGGAGTCCAGCCGGACATCGAGGATTCCATCAAGCTCATCAACCATCTGGGTATCAGGCGGTACGATATCAATATCGGCGCTTCCTTCAACGCCCTGATGGCCGAAGTGGAAGACAAACTGGGCCACGAGGCCAGCAGCCAGACCCGCATCAACATGGCCCCGCGCCTGCGGATGACGGCCCTTTATGCCGTTTCCCAGAGCAACAACGGCCGTGTGGTGAACACCTGCAACCTGTCCGAAGACTGGGTGGGTTACAGTACCCGTTACGGAGACGCCGCCGGAGACTTTTCGCCGCTGGGCGGTCTCACCGTGCAGGAAGTGGTGGCTATCGGCAAGGAACTGGGCCTTCCCATCGACCTGGTGGAAAAAACGCCCTCCGACGGCCTCTGCGGCAAAACCGATGAAGACAACCTGGGATTCACCTATGCCGTTCTGGACAAGTACATCCGCACGGGCGTGTGCGAAGACCCCGCCACCAAGGCCCTCATCGACCGCAAACACGTGATGAACCTGTTCAAACTCAACCCCATCCCCCACTTCGACCCCCAGCTCTAATCAACCATCTGGCGCATAAGTCACTAAAACTCAGCTGCTTACAAAACCACGGGTGCACTTGTAGGTGCACCCGTCAGTGTATAAAATGCTGATAATTAGCTAGTTGACGGCCAGGCCTTATTTCGCCCGGGTATACACCTGGATGGGACAGCCCTCGAAATCGAAGTGCTCGCGGAGCTTGTTCTCCAGGAAGCGCTTGTAGGGCTCTTTCACCCACTGGGGCAGGTTGCAGAAGAAGGCAAACTGCGGAGTGCGGGTGGGCAGCTGGGTCACATACTTGATTTTGATGTACTTACCCTTCCATGCCGGCGGCGGATAGTTCTCGATTTCCGGGAGCATGGCGTCGTTCAGCTGGGAGGTGGGAATTTTCCGGGCCATATTGTCGGCTACGCGGGCGGCGGCGTCCAAAACGTCCAGGATGCGCTGCTTGTTCAGGACGGAGGTAAAGATGATGGGAATGTCGTTGAAAGGGGCCAGACGGGCCTTGAGGCCTTCGGTATAGTCCCTCATGGTATTTACATCCTTTTCGAAAAGGTCCCATTTGTTCACCACAATCACGCAGCCCTTGCGGTTCTTCTGGATTACGTTGAAGATGTTCATGTCCTGCGCCTCCATTCCCAGGGTGGCGTCTATCATCAGGATGCAAACGTCACTGTGCTCGATGGTGCGCATGGCGCGGAGCACGGAATAGAACTCCAGGTCCTCGGTCACCTTGCCGCGCTTGCGCATGCCGGCGGTGTCCACAATCATGAATTCGTGGCCGAACTTGTTGTAGTAGGTGGAGATAGAGTCGCGGGTGGTGCCGGCTACGGGCGTCACGATATTGCGCTCCTCGCCCAGAAGGGCGTTGGTGAGGGAACTCTTGCCCACGTTGGGGCGGCCCACGATGGCGATGTGCGGAAGGTCTGCGTGGTCGTCATCGGCCTGTACATCCTCCGGAAGAACGCGCAGAATCTCATCCAGGAGATCCCCGGTGCCGCTGCCGTTGGCGGCCGATATGCTCCACACTTCTCCCAGGCCCAGGCCGTAGAAGTCAAAGGCGTCGTACATCTTCTCGCCGCTGTCCACCTTGTTCACGCACAGGACCACGGGTTTCTTCGAGCGCCGAAGCAGGTCGGCAATCTCCATATCGTAATCCGTGATGCCGGTACCGGCCTCGCACAGGAACAGGACCACATCGGCCTCGTCGATGGCGATGCCCACCTGCCGGCGGATGGCGTCCTCGAAGACGTCGTCGCTGTTGGAGGTGTAGCCGCCCGTGTCCACCACGGAGAATTCCCGGCCGTTCCATTCGCACTTGCCGTAATGCCGGTCACGCGTGACGCCGGCGGTCTCGTCCACAATGGCCTGGCGCATTCCCACCAGGCGGTTGAACAGGGTAGATTTTCCTACGTTCGGTCTCCCGACTATCGCAACTAAAGCCATAATATTCTGTTTTAGGGTGCAAAGATACACATTTCTTCGTTAAAGGCAGGAGAATCCACGCCCATAAAGTGAAGAATGGTATGAAAAACGTGGTGCTGTCCCACTTCCGGAAGGTCTTTATAGGCCAGGGACGGGTCCGACGTCCACAGAATGAGCGGAATGTCCAGCTGCTCTTTGGGCGCCATGGAAAGCGGCACGCCGTGCATATACAGGTTGTTTTCGCCCAGGGATTCCCCGTGGTCGGATACAAACAGGAGCATCGAGCGGCGGTCCGGTACGGTCTGCAGGATTTCGATGACCCGATGAATGAGGTAATCCGTGTACAGGATGCTGTTGTCGTAGGCGTTGTTCAGTTCCTCGGGGCTGGTGTTGGACATTTCCACCGTGTTGCATACGGGTGTGAACACCTCGAAGCCTTTCGGGTAATTGGTGTTGTAGGACGGCCCGTGGTTGGTGTAGGCGTGGATCACGATGAACACCTTGGTGCTGTCGCTGGTCATGATATCGTCCCGCAGGCCTTCCAGCAGAAGGCCGTCGTAGCGGGCATCGGCCCGGGGATACTTGTTCTGCAGAACGTTGAAGGTATAGTACTTTTCCGTATGTACCGGCGGTTCGCCCCAGTTGTGGGTGCGCCAGATGACGTCGGTCCCGGCGGTGCGCTGCAGGTAGTTGGGAATGATTTCGTAGAGGTCGGGGGTGTCCATCGGCTCCAGGATGGCCTTCACGCCGGCGCGGGTGTAGGTGGCCGATGCCCATCCCTGGTAGGCCCGCACGCCATCCTTGGCGGTGAGGGGGTTGGTCTCCCGCTCATAGCCCAGCAGCGAGAAATGGTCTCCGCGAGCCGATTCCCCGATGAAGAGCACGCACACGTCCCGGCTGTCGCTCACCGCCACGGGGTCCGGCAGCAGAATCTCCTGCTGGTTCTTCTCCCGTTCGGCGGCATAGTAACGGAAAGTGTTCACGATATAGGACCAGGGCATGAGGAGGCTGCCCAGTTCCGTAGAGTTGCGGTCTATCCACGGCCAGTTCTTCATATTGCCGAAGAGCGCCGCCACCACGATGCCCACGGAGATGCCGGCCGATGCCAGCATACGCTTCCAGGAGCCATATTCCACCTTGCGGGCGAAAACGTACACGGAAGGCAGCACGCCCAGCAGCAGGATGTACATCACGGGCTCCCAGGAGAAGAAGCCCGACACTTCCGAATACTGCGTGTTCAGCACGTTCCCCATCATTTCGTCGGTGACCAGGACGTCGTAGGCGTTTACGCCGAAGAGCATCACGGCGTCCCCGATGAGGGTGAAAGAGATGATGCACTTGCCCACGAACCGGCCCAGCCAGGCCAGCAGGTAGTACAGCAGACAGTTCATACACAGCAGCAGGACAGCGGCTGTTACAATGATGAGCACGCCGTTGAAACCGCCTTCTATGTGCTTCAGCGCATGGGAGAAAAAAGGCACGTGGAAAGCCACCAGCGTGTACAGGCTGAGCGTGAGGCTATACGCCGTGAGGCTGGCTTTTTCCCGGAAAAGTTTCATCGGCGGCGGCGGAAAAGGGACACGATGGCCCGAACCAGAGCTATGACCAGGGCCAGTACCAGCAGGTTATACAGGATGGTCAGGAGCCAGCTTACCGTGGGGGTGGCATGATGCTGCCCCGGGAAATCTTCGGCCGATGCGTCGTAGCGGGCGAAGGGGTTGGAGTAGATGACCTCGCCGCCGGGGAAGAAGGCCGTGAAGCGGGCGAAGGGGTCATCGGCCTTGAACGTGTAGGCCATGTGGTCGGTGTCCTGAACCAGCGCCAGGGTAGCGTGGTCCTGACCGTTCACGCGGATGCTGTCGGCCTTTTCCGACAGACGGATGCAGGCGGTATCCCCCTCCAGGCCGATCCAGGTCACCTGCGGCAGGCAATGGTTGCGGGCTATCTTCTCTTCCCAGTCGCCGTTTCCGTAATCCGGCACGCGCATGGCATAGTAGCAGCCGGTGAGAAGGGTCTTTTTTAAATCTTCGTACCTCCCCGACGGCACCTGCAGGAAGTTGCAGCGGATGGCAATCTTCCAGTGCTTGTCCGGGTAATGAAGGTCGTCGTTGGCCAGGCCGAAGCTGTAATGGCCCCAGCTGAGCGCCCAGTCCCAGTACTCGTTCTCCGTGCTGATGGAGGTGTCCAGTTCCATGATCTGGTAACCGGAGAGGCGCTCCATATGACGCTTGCTGTTGAAGAGCACCCGGTAAGGATGGTTCATCTGGATAAAGTCACTGCTGCGGCCCAGGTAGTCCAGTTGGAACTGCTTCTGGGAAGCGAGCAGGGGCAGCAGGGGGTCCCAATGAATCACCTTGGGGCTGCCGAAGACCAGCTTGTGGAACTTGGGGATATTGTAACCGTGCTCGTACACGTTCACCTGCAGGGCGGTGTCGTACGGGTGCGTGGTAATCTCGTTGTGATTGGAGAAGGTGACGATGTCATAGCCCAGGACACGGTACACGGAGTCCGTGTAGTCCGGCCAGCGCGGGCATTCGTTCATGGGCCAGGGACCACTTACCCGCGTATGCGTGTGGAAGTTGGCCCGCTTCCAGCCCTGGGTGGTGTCCAGCGCCGCGTAAGGGTTGAAAATATCTTTTCCGGTAAAAGGCTGCGGTCCGGGGAAACGATAGATGGGGCCGAAGCCCGTAACGGCAAGCGCCAGCAAAAATGCCAGCGCCACCGCCGTCAAAAGCTTACCGATAAAGCGTAGAATTTTCATTTACAATTGTTTAATGAACAGGAAGCGCAGGCATCGGACACATTGCCGTCGCACAGCTTCTTCCCCTTCTGGGCCGCCAGCATCTCCAGTTCCTCCTGCTTGGCGCACTTGATGCCTCGCTTGCGCATCTCGGGATTGGTGGAAATCTCTCCGTCGGGGAACGGCCTCTTGAAAAAGAAGATGTTCACGCCCAGCAGAAGCACGGCGAGTCCAACAAACACGATGGCAGCGAGCAAGGTTTTCATTTACAGCGGGAATTCAGAGGAAATGGGCTCGTAGTTATACACGCGAAGGATCATGCGGGCGAAAGTTTCGGCCAGGGAAACCACGCGGAACTTGCCCCAGTACTCCTTCTTGGCAGGATTCAGGGGGATGGTGTCCGTCACGTACACCTCACTCAGGGCCGATGCCTCGATGCGCTCGTAGGCCGGGCCGGAGAGCACCGGGTGCGTGGCGAAGGCGCGCACGCTGTGGGCGCCCCGCTGGAGGAGCACGTTGGCAGCTTCCGTAAGGGTGCCGGCGGTGTCGATGATGTCGTCGATAATCACAATGTCACGGCCTTCCACTTCACCGATGGGGACAATCTTTTCAATCACATTGGCCTTGGCGCGGGTCTTGTGGCAGATGACCACCGGGGTGTGCAGGAACTTGGCGTAGGCGTGCACGCGCTTGGCACCGCCCATATCCGGAGCCGCCAGGGTGAGGGTGTCCTTGAACTCCTTCTGGAGCTTTTTCAGGATGCCCAGAAAGTCGTAGCTGGCATACAGGTGGTTCACCGGCATGTCGAAGAAGCCCTGAATCTGGTCTGCGTGGAGATCGCACGTCATCACGGCGTCGGCACCGGCCACCTTGAGCATGTTGGCCACCAGCTTGGCGCCGATGGAAGTGCGGGGCTTGTCCTTGCGGTCCTGGCGGGCCCATCCGTAGTACGGGATGAGGGCGATCACGCGTTCGGCGGAGGCGCGCTTGGCGGCGTCGATGGAAAGGAGCAGCTCCATGAGGTTGTCCGTGGAGGGGAAGGTGGACTGGATGATGAAGCAGGTGGCTCCGCGCACACTTTCCTGGAAATAAGGCTGGAATTCGCCGTCGCTGAAGCGGGCGATTTCAAGGGGGCCCAGGGTGACTTCCGGGTCTTCGGGAGACTTCATGCGATTCATCGCATCAACTACCTTTTCCGCAAAATAGCGGGAAGCATCACAGGTGAACAGCGCCAGACGGTGCTCGTGAATTGTGTTTATCATATGGTTTGAAGAATAGATTCTATGTAATCCAAAATGTCTTCTTTACCCGTACTCTTCACCGAAGAGCTCACAAAGCAGGGCGGCAGTTCCTCCCAGTCTTCCAGGAGGCGGCCCTTGTTCTGGTTCAGCTGCAGCTGGAGGGCCTCCACGCCCATTTTATCGGCCTTGGTGAAGATGATGCCGAAGGGGATACCCTTTTCTCCCAGCTCGCTGATGAAACGGAGATCCACGTCCTGCATGGGATGGCGGCTGTCGATGAGCACCATGAGCATCACCAGCTCCTGGGAGTTGTTGATATAATCCCAGATGATGTGCCGGAGCCGGGCGCGGTCCTTGTCCGGCAAACGGGCGAAACCGTAGCCGGGAAGGTCTACCAGGTACCAGCTGTCATTGATGAGGAAGTGGTTCACCAGCTGGGTTTTGCCGGGCGTCTGGGAAGTCTTGGCCAGCTTGGAGTTGCCGGTGAGCATATTGATGAGGGAACTCTTTCCCACATTGGAGCGGCCGATGAAAGCGAATTCCGGCAGGCGCCGCTGGGGTTTCTGCCCCACCCGCGTGCTGCTTCCGGCAAATTCCGCCTTTGTGATTTTCATGGCCGACTCCTAAATAACCGTACAAAGATAAGAATAAAAGAGTATCTTTGCAATATGGATTCGGATGTTCAGTTTATGCGTGAAGCCCTGCGGGAAGCGCAGGCCGCCAAGGCCGCCGGAGAGATTCCCATCGGCGCCGTGGTGGTGTGGAAAGGGCGCATCATCGGCCGCGGTCACAACCAGACCGAACGGCTGCACGACACCACCGCCCACGCCGAAATGATTGCCGTCACGGCGGCCACGGAGGCCATGGGCGGCAAGTACCTGAACGACTGCACCCTCTACGTGACGGTGGAACCCTGTCCCATGTGCGCCGGCGCCCTGGCGTGGGCCCAGATGGGCCGCATCGTCTACGGTGCCCCGGACCAGCGCCGCGGCTTCTCCCTCTTCTCCCCTTCCCTCCTCCATCCCCGCACGGAAGTCACCGGCGGTGTCCTCCAGGAAGAATGCGCCGCGCTCATGTTGGAATTCTTCCGCTCGAAGCGGTAGTTTTCAGGGGTGGTGCGAATTACCGTATCACCAGCCGATGAATGCGGCGGGGAACGGAGACCAGGACTTCGTAGGGAATGGTGCCCAGGATGAGGGCCAGTTCGCTTACGGTGGGGTCTTCGCCGAAGATAGTGACGGTGTCACCCACGGCGCAGGGGATGCCGGTAACGTCCAGCATACACATATCCATGCAGATATTGCCGATGGTGGGGGCGCGGTGGCCGTTCACGCTGAAGGAGGCGGCGCCGCGGCCCAGGTGACGGTCGATGCCGTCGGCGTAGCCCACGGGGATGGTGGCAATGACGCTGCCTTCCTGGGGACGGCCCCATCGGCCATAACCTACCGTCTCTCCGGGGCCCAGCTTCTTCAGCTGCAGGATCTTGCATTTGAGCGACGCGACGGGTTTCAGGCGCTTGCCGGGGAGGGCGCTGATACCGTATATACCAATACCCAGGCGCACCATGTCGAACTGATACTGGGGGAAACGCTCGATGCCGGCGCTGTTCAGGATGTGGCGCATGGGCATGTAGCCGATGCCGTCGGCGATGAGGTTGGCGTTGTCCCGGAACAGGTGGATCTGGCCCAGGGTAAAGGCGTCCTCGGCGGGGTCCTCGGCCACGCAAAGGTGGGAGAAAACAGCCTTTACCTTCACCTCAGGTGTGACTTTGAGATATTCAATCAGTTCCGGCAGTTCCTCGGTCACAAAGCCCAGGCGGTGCATGCCGGTGTCCAGTTTGATGTGTACAGGATAGTCTTTCAGGCCTTTCTCCCGCAGTACTTCCACCAACTTTTTCAGGGAATATAGGTTGGGGATGCTGGGCTCCATGCGGGTCTCAATGATTTCCGGATAGAAATCCGTGCCCGCCGTGAGCACCAGGATGGGAAGGGAAATACCGTTCCGGCGAAGCTCCAGGCCCTCTACAGGATAGGCTACAGCCAGGTAATCGGCCCCGGCGCGCTGCATCATGGCGGCAAATTCCACGGCGCCGTGTCCGTAGGCGTTGGCCTTGACCAGCACCAGCAGTTTGGTCCTGGGTTCCAACAAGGTACGGAAATAGCGGTAATTCTCCACCGTGGCCTTCAAATCCAGCTCCAGGCGGGAAAATTCCTCTGCTATTTGGCGTTCTTTTTCCATAATTCAATCTGCAAAAATAACACTTCCTGCTGACATTTCGTCATAAATTCCTTATTTTTGCATGCGGGCCCATTATTTGATGGCCTTTAGCATAAACAAAAAGAATATGAGCAACGCAACCATTTGGATATTGATGATAGTGGTGATGGTCCTGAGCATGGTCATCCAGAATATGCTCCAGCGCCGTTTCCAGAAATACTCGGAAGTTCCCCTGGCCCTCTCGGGGGCCGAAGTAGCCTCCCGTATGCTGGCCGCCCACGGGATCCGGGACGTGAACATCGTCTCCATTCCCGGCAAACTCACAGACCATTACGACCCCACCACCAAAACGGTGAACCTGAGCGAAGCCGTATACTACGGCCGTTCTGTAGCAGCGGCCGCCGTGGCCGCGCACGAATGCGGACACGTGGTGCAGCACGCCACCGGTTATGCCTGGCTGCGCATGAGAAGCGCTCTGGTGCCCGTGGTTTCCTTCTCCAACAACATCGTCTCCTGGGTGCTCCTGGCAGGGGTGCTTATGATTAACATCTTCCCCTCGCTCATCTGGATTGGCATAGGCCTGTTCGCCCTTACCACCCTGTTCAGCTTTGTCACCCTGCCGGTAGAAATCAATGCCAGCGCCCGCGCCGTGAATTGGCTGGAAAGCGCCGGCATCGTGAGCTACGAGACCAAGCCCATGGCCGTGGACGCCCTCAAGTGGGCCGCCTACACCTACGTGATTGCCGCCCTTGGCTCCCTGGCCACCCTCCTCTATTACATCTCCATTGCGCAGGGACGCAGGCGCTAATACAACGAATCTATGAAAGGAATACACATTTTTCTGGCCGACGGCTTCGAGGACATGGAAGCCCTGGCAACGCGGGACGTGCTGCTGCGCGGCGGCGTACCGGTAATCACCGTCTCCATCACCGACGAATACCTGGTGGAAAGCTCCCACGGGCTGCAGGTGACGGCCGATACTTCCTGGGCCGACCTGGAAGTGATGGAACCCGGCACCGGGGCCGATGACGTAATGATTTTCCCCGGCGGCATGCCCGGCAGCAAGAACCTGGCCCGGCACGCTGAACTGATGGAAATCCTGCAGGACCACTGGTCCCGCGGCGGCACCGTGGCGGCCATCTGCGCCGCCCCCGGCCTGGTGGTGTCCCAGCTGCCCGGCCTCGCCGGCCGCAAGTTCACCTGCTTCGACGGCTTCGAGGAAGCGCTCATCGGCCAGGGAGCCGTCTACACGCCCGAAGGCACCGTCACCGACGGTAACCTCATCACGGGTCGCGGCGCCGGCTGGGCCGTAGACTTCGGCCTGGCCATCCTGGCCTATCTGAAAGGCCCCGAAGCCGCCGCCAAAGTCCGCTCCAGCCTAATGCTCTGATTATCAGCACTGTTGTGAATTTTCTTTAGGCTCCCGAGGCTAAAGAAAACCCTGAACAACATTGATAATCAGCGAGTTACGCAACTTGGCAATTTAGAGCAAAAAAAAGGGGCAAGCTACTCGAGCTTGTCCCCTTTTTCATTAAACATTTCATGTTGGAGGACGGTGAAATCCGTTACTTCCACCAATTCTATCCTTATCTTGTAGCGTTTCCGCCACTTTGCCAGGAAGGAATTGAACAGTCCCCGTTTGAGATAAGCGCCCAGAATGGGGCTTGTCTTGAGGGTGACGAAACGGACACCTTTTTCAATGGAATAGAACGCGATCTTGCGTTCGATTTCCTCGTCGATGACGGCGCTGGAAGTGATTTTTCCGGTACCGTGGCACACGGGGCACTGTTCCGACGTATTGATTTCCGTAACGGGCCTTATCCGCTGCCGGGTAATCTGCATGAGCCCGAACTTGGTAAGCGGCAGCACGTTGTGCTTGGCCCTGTCGGCTTCCATCAGCTCCTGCATGTACTTATGGAGTGCGTTCTTGTGGTCGTTGGACTCCATGTCAATGAAGTCTACTATCACGATGCCACCCATATCGCGGAGCCTCAGCTGCCGTGCAATCTCTTCTGCGGCAATCTTGTTCACCTCAAAGGAGTTCTCCTCCTGGTCGCTTGTCTTGGTGCGGATGCCGCTGTTTACGTCAATGACATTCAGCGCTTCGGTGGTTTCAATCACCAGATAGGCGCCCTGCCGCATGGGAACCACCTTGCCAAAGGAGCCCTTGATCTGCCGAGTTACCTCGAAGTGGTCATAGATGGGCTGTTTGCCTTCGTACAGATGGACAATCTTTTCCTGTTCCGGAGCTATCAGGGAAACGTACTTCCGGGCTTCTTCGGCCACCCGTTCGTCATTGATCCAGATATTGGAGAACGAGTCGTTGAGGAGGTCCCTCAACACGGTAGTGGTTTTGCTGTATTCCGTAAAGAGCAGCTGGACGTTCTTGTTGCCGGCGATCTTCTTCCAGGAGCTTTCCCATTTTTCAATGAGGGATTCGGTTTCGGCCACCAGGGTGGCGGCGTTCTTTCCCTCGGCCGCGGTGCGGATGATGGCACCGTAATTCTTGGGGAGGATGCTCCTTACCAGTGTCTCGAGTCTACGTTTCTCTTCCTTCGAGCCAATCTTCTGGGAGATGGACACTTTTTCCGCGAAGGGGAGAAGTACGATGTTCCGTCCTGCCAATGAAATTTCCGCAGTCAGTCGCGATCCCTTGGTGGAGATGGGCTCCTTGACAATCTGGGCCACGATCATCTGTCCGGGGTGCAGGAACTCTTCTATGCGTCCCTCCTTGGGGAGGGCGTTGCCAATCTTGATCCTGGAGTACAGGTCCTTGAGATTGGTGTTGCTGTTGGATTCCCGTACGAACTGGTCGAATGCGGGAAAGTAGAGTCCCAGGTCCAGGTAATGGATGAAGGCTTCCTTCTTGTCGCCGATGTCCACAAAGGCAGCATTGAGGTTCGGGAGAATCTTTTTCACCTTTCCCAGGTGAACGTCCCCTACCGTGAACTTGTTCCCAGTGCTGGACTCCGTGTTGTACTCTATCAGCCGGTGATTTTCCATCAGGGCGATATGTACCTCCGTTGCTGTTACGTCAACAATCAGATCCTTGTCCGGTTTCTCAGACTCCATGTGGAAATTAAATGGTTTGGGTAAAAGGAAGGGCTCGCGAACTCATCGCAAGCCCTTTTCGTCGGAAGAATTACTTCTTCTTGTGGCGGTTCTTGCGCAAGCGCTTCTTACGCTTGTGCGTCGCCATCTTATGTCTTTTTCTTTTCTTACCGCTAGGGCACATAGTAATGATGGTTTATAAATTAATTATTTCTCCTTGACGGCGTTAACGAAGGTCTTGGCGGGCTTGAAAGCCGGAATGTCGTGGGCCGGGATGACCATGGTGGTCTTGCGGGTGATGTTGCGGGCGGCCTTCTGGGCGCGGTGCTTGATGATGAAGCTGCCGAAGCCACGCAGATATACGGGTTCACCGGCTACCAGGGAGCCTTTTACTACACTGGTGAATTCTTCGATAACGGCCAATACCTGGGTCTTCTCAATTCCGGTAGTCTTTGCTACTTCGTTTACGATTTCTGCCTTAGTCATGTTTTTATAGTTTTTATGTTTAGTTTTTGTACATCGAAAAAACTGGGCAAAATTAGACTTAATTTTTGAGATTTCAAAATGTTAGACTGAAAAAGTGTCATTTTCAAGGCTTGGCACAGAGATTGACAATATAGGCAGCTGGTGCATAGTGCACCCACTTTATGACAAATTGTCAGTAGATATGAAGCAATCCCTAGATTTTAACGCCCCCGCGGGCGTAGAAGTGAATATAATGCCTGTCATCGGAGAAGCCTCTTCCATGAAAGTGGATGTATCCAAGCTGCCTCCGGTGATGCCCGTCCTGGCCCTGCGCAACGCCGTCATGTTCCCCGGCACCGTTTTTCCGGTCACCGTGGGACGGGAAAAGTCCATCAAGCTGGTGTCCGACGTAGAGGAAGGTGACGGCTGGCTGGTGGCCATTCCCCAGATGGACGTCTCCGTGGAAGACCCCATGGAGGAAGACCTGTGCCAGTGGGGCACCGTGTGCAAGCTCATCAAGACCCTGGAGATGCCGGACGGCACCGTCACCGCCATCCTGCAGGGCTCTTCCCTGGCCCGGCTGGTGAGCGTGGTGAGCTACGACCCCTATATTACCGCGCGCGTGGATTTCCTGGAAGAGAACGTCCCGGAGAATGCCGACGAACGCGAACTGCGCGTGCTGGCCGATGCCCTCAAGGAAAAGGCCGCCCTCATTGTGAAATCCTCCTCCTTCGCACCCAAGGAAGCCATCGGCGCCCTCAAGAGCATCGACAACTTCCACTTCCTGGTAAACTTCATCGCCACCACCATCGAGGTGGAGAATTTCCAGGAGCGCACCCAGCTGCTGGGAATCACGGACATCCATGAGCGAGGCCTGGCGCTGCTGAAGGTGCTGGACACCCAAACCCAGCTGCTGCAGATCAAGCAGGAAATCAACCAGAAGGTAAAGACCGATATCGACCAGCAGCAGCGCGAATACTACCTGAACAACCAGCTGCGCACCATCCAGGAAGAGCTGGGTATGGACGAAGGCGAGGAATTCGAGAAGATGCGCCGCCGGGCCGATGAAAAGAAGTGGTCCAAGGAAGTGCGCGCCATCTTTGACAAGGAGATGGCCAAACTGGAGAAGTACAACCCCACTTCCCCGGACTACAGCATCCAGTTCTCCTACATCCAGTTTATGCTGGACCTCCCCTGGGGCGAGATGTCCGACGACAATCTGGACCTGGCGCACGCCCAGCAGGTGCTGGACGAAGACCACTTCGGTCTGGACCAGGTGAAGGACCGCATCATCGAATACCTGGCCGTGCTCAAGCTCAAGGGCAATATGAAGTCCCCCATCCTGTGCCTCTGGGGCCCTCCCGGCGTGGGTAAGACCTCCCTGGGCAAGTCCATCGCACGGGCTCTGGGCCGCAAGTACATCCGCATCTCCCTGGGCGGCATGCACGACGAAGCGGAGATCCGCGGCCACCGCAAAACCTACGTAGGTGCCCTCCCCGGCCGTATCCTCAGCGGCATCCAGCGGGCCGGCACCTCCAACCCGGTCATCGTGCTGGACGAGATTGACAAGCTGGCCAGCGACTTCAAGGGAGACCCTTCATCGGCCCTTCTGGAGGCCCTGGACCCGGAGCAGAACAGCACCTTCCACGACAATTACCTGGACGTGGACTATGACCTGTCCAATGTCCTGTTCATCACCACGGCCAACGGAATCGGAACCATCCAGCCGGCCCTTAAGGACCGTATGGAGATGATCAACGTGAGCGGCTACCTGGCCGAAGAAAAGCTCCAGATTGCCCACAAGTACCTGGTACCCAAGCAGCTCACGGAGCACGGACTCAAGGCCGACGAACTCTCCCTCACCGACGAAGCCCTGCAGCACATCGTGGACGAATACACCCACGAGAGCGGCGTGCGTTCCCTGGAGAAGCAGATTGCCAAGGTGGCCCGCGTCACCGCCAAGAAGATGGCGCTGGAGCAGGAGTTCCCCCGCGTGATAGAGCCCAAGCACCTGCGCGAATACCTGGGCCTGCCCACCGCTTTCCACGACGACGTCAAGGGCAACGAGGGCGTGGGCGTAGTCACCGGACTGGCCTGGACGGAGATGGGCGGCGAAGTCCTCTTCGTAGAGAGCCAGGTGAGCGAGGGCAAGGGCAACCTGTCCATGACCGGCAACCTGGGAGACGTAATGAAGGAAAGCGCCCAGATTGCCTGGCAGTACATCAAGGCGCACCCCGGCCTGGCCGGTATGGACACCGAGACCTTCATGAAGAAGGACATCCACCTCCACGTGCCGGAGGGTGCCGTACCCAAGGACGGGCCGTCGGCCGGTATTACCATGGTGAGTTCCATGGTGAGCGCCCTGCGCGGGAAAGCCCCCAAGAGCGGCATCGCCATGACCGGCGAAATGACCCTGCGCGGCCGCGTGCTGCCCGTAGGCGGCATCAAGGAAAAGATTCTGGCCGCCAAACGCGCCGGCGTCCATACCATCGTCATTTCGGAAGAAAACCGAAAAGATGTAGAAGATATCAAGGAAATTTACATAAAAGGTCTTATCTTTGTCTATGTAAAAACGATAGCCGACGTAGTCGACTTCATTTTTTAGACAATGGACGTAAAGATAGAACCCACATGGAAAGCCGCACTCGCGGGCGAATTCGAGAAACCGTATTTCGCATCGCTGGTGCGCTTTCTGCATCAGGAGAAGGCCCAAGGAAAGGTAATTTACCCGCCCGGAAGCCTTATCTTCCGTGCGTTTGACCTTACGCCCGTGCCGCAGGTGAAAGTGGTCATCCTGGGGCAGGACCCCTACCACAACCCCGGAGAGGCGATGGGCCTTTCCTTCAGCGTACCCGACGGCGTGCGCACTCCCCCCTCCCTCAAGAACATCTTCAGGGAGATCGAGACAGACCTGGGCATCCGGATGAGCGGGCGCCCCAACCTGGAGGGCTGGGCCCGCCAGGGCGTGCTCCTGCTCAACAGCATCCTCACGGTAGAGGCGGGACGGGCGGCGTCGCACCGGGGCATCGGCTGGGAGGAATTCACGGATGCCGTCATCCGGTATTTATCGGTGAGCTGCAACGGCATCGTCTTCCTGCTGTGGGGCAACTTCGCCAAGGCCAAGGCCGCCCTCATCGACAGTTCCCGGCACCACGTCCTGCAGGCCGCCCACCCTTCGCCGCTGGCCGGCGGGGCCTTCTTCGGCTGCCGGCACTTTTCACAGACTAACAACCTCCTTATCCGGGAGGGTAAAACCCCTATCAACTGGCAGTTATGAAACGTATAGCCCTTTTCCCCGGCTCCTTTGACCCCTTTACGGCCGGCCATCTGAATATCCTCAAACGCGCCCTCACCATGTTCGACGAGGTGGTGATTGCCGTGGGTATCAACCAGGACAAGCGCGGCTTCTTCGATATGGACAAGCGCCTGAGCATCATCCGGCAGGCCACCCAGGGGATTGAGGGCGTGAGCGTGATCCAGTACAGCAACCTCACCATCGATACCTGTCACCAGCTGGGCATCCGCCACATTGTGAGGGGCGTGCGCAACATGATCGACTTCGAGACCGAGCGTTCCATCGCCGACGCCAACCGCCGCCTGGCCCCGGAAATCGAGACCATCATCATCCCTACGGCACAGGAGTTCGCGCATATTTCGTCATCGGCCGTACGGGACATCCTCAAGCACGGCGGAGACTATTCCGCATTCATCCCAGAAGGCGTTCAGTTATGAGAAAGTGGATCCTGACGGCGCTGCTGTGCGCTTTATCGCTGGGACTGCGGGCCCAGGAACCGTACCCGGAACTGGGGGCCAAACTGGAAGAATATTTCACGGCCCTGGCCGGGGAGAAGCCCGACGTCCAGAGCGCCGAATGTGATTTCCTCATTTCCTCCTGTCAGGATTCCCTGGTGCGGCAGTATGTCGCCCTCAAGATTTACAACCACTACCTGGCCTCCCACATCATGGGAGACGACGCCGTGGCGGTGCACATCGCCCAGCAGTGGTTCCTTTCCGGCGCCGTTCCCATGGCATCGGACCAGGACCTTCTGAACGCGCAGATTTTCGCAGAATTCAACAAGTCCTCCCTGATAGGGATGCCCGCACCCAAACTGGAGATGCCAGACCCTTCCGGCAATCCGGTAGAGATGCCGGCCCGTCAAGGCTACAGCGTGCTGTATTTCTACGACACCGGCTGCAGCACCTGCAAGCTGGAAACCGCCCGCCTGCAGCAGCTGGTGGACGCCGGGGAATACCCGCTCACCGTCTTTGCCATCTACGTTGGGGCCGATACCGACGCCTGGGCCCGCTACCGCCAAAATTTCACCGGCGTCGTCCACGTGTCGGACCCCGCCATGGAATCCGACTGGCAGCGGCTGTACGGGGTGCTGAAGACCCCGGGCATGTTCCTGGTGAATCCCGCGGGAACCATCGTGGGCCGCGGCCTGGACACCCCCGCCCTGCGCATCCTCCTGAACCAGCAGTTCTCGGCCAACCAATATATATATGGTGAAGCCGGGCAGATGGCCCGCTACAGCCAGCTCTTCGGCGCCTACGGCGACACCCTCTCCGTCACGCACGTGATGGACGTGGCCGATTACCTGGCCGCCCGCACCTTCGGCGAAGGCGACATGGATTCTTTCAAGCAGGTGGCCGGAGACCTCCTGTACTACCTCTCCTCCCGCCGGGAAGAGGTATACCGCGACGCCTGCGTCCCCTTCGTCCAGAAATACGTCACCGGCCTGCCGGACGTATGGAATACGGCCGATGACCAGTCCCAGGTGGTATCCCTGGGCAAGATGCTGGAAGACCTCACCAGCCGCACGCCCATCGGTTCGGTCATCCCCGACCTCAAAGTGCACGGCGTGCTTCGCCAGAAACTCTGCCTGTTCCGCAAGGGCACCCAGGAAGGCGTGTTCGACCTGAGCAAAATCAAGGGCAAGCCCGGCTACGTGGTCTTCTACACCGGCGGCTGCAACGCCTGCCAGGAAACCCTGGCGGCCGTAGACGCCCTGGTGGCCAAAAACTACCCCGCCAAAGTGCTGCTGGTAGATATGGACGCCCTGCTCACGGACTATCCCCTGGAAGCCACCACCCTGCTGGAAACCTTTGACTTATCGGCCATGCCCTTCATCATCCAGACAGACCGGAAAGGCGTGGTACAGCACCGCTACGTACAGTTTTAGACTATGGCCCGCAAAAAGAGAATCCCCGGCGTAGATCCCGCCTATCTGGAGAAGCAGAAAGCCCTGCTCCTCCGCAAGAACCGCTATGTACTGTACTTCAACGACAGCGAACTGGCCGCCATCGACGAATACTGCTCCCGTTTCAAGGTGCACGCCAAATCCGTCCTCTTCCGCGAAGCCATCATGAACAAAGTCCTGAGCGAACTGGAAGAAAATCACCCCACCTTATTCTAATTAAGGAATTATTTGTATCTTCCCGTCTTTGACACTTTGATTTTGTCAGGCCGAGGATAGATCAAGGCCACAGACCGCTGTAAGGGCGATTTGTGGCCTTGATGTTTTTTTTGACTTTGTAATGTAGTAGCGGGTGGCCGAAGAAGCGGATGAGGGGAAGGGGCCTGCGGGGCCTATGGCCCCTTGGATGATGAAGCATCCCCGGCGGCGATGCCGCCGGCAGGCCCCTTCCCCTCCTTC
>JAFWPA010000038.1 GCA_017509685.1 Bacteroidales bacterium | reverse complement strand
CGGTTGCGATGTTATTTCGGACGCTTCGCGCCGTACTTGGAGCGGCGCTGTTTGCGGTTCTTCACACCCTGCGTATCGAGAACGCCGCGGATGATGTGGTAACGAACACCCGGAAGGTCCTTTACACGACCGCCGCGAACCAGCACGATGCTGTGTTCCTGCAGGTTGTGACCTTCGCCCGGGATGTAGGCATTGACCTCTTTGGCGTTGGAAAGGCGGACACGCGCTACTTTACGCATAGCGGAGTTCGGCTTTTTAGGGGTCGTCGTGTAAACACGAAGACATACGCCACGCTTCTGAGGGCAAGCATCCAACGCACGAGACTTGCTCTTCACTTCGAGTGCCTCGCGTCCTTTACGGACAAGTTGTTGAATTGTAGGCATAAATGTTTGTTAATAAATAAATTAAAGTTACAGTCCATCTTGTAGGGCTTATGTCCCTGCAAAATGGGCTGCAAAGATAAGAAAAATATTTTAATTAACAAAGTTATCCACAGGGGAAACTACAGTTCCAACGTGGCGGTCCTGAAGCCTTTAGCCTTTACGCTCACCGTCACGGAGCCGGGGCCGGTGCGACGGATGATGGCCGATGCCTTCCCGTGGAAGGCGGGAAGCTCCGTGCTGTAGAAGGGAACGTGGGAGGTGGGGTCGCCGGCATCGGTGGCCATCACCTTCGCGGGACCGCTCACGCTGAAGGACAGCGAAGTGGTGGCGTCGGGCACCAGGGTGCCGTTGCGATCCACCACGTCCACGGTGACATAGCTCAGCTCGCGGCCCTTGAAATCGGCCTGAACGTTCAGCTTGTACGGGTCGCCGGCGGTGCGTACCTTGTCCTTCGCCCACACCTTGCCAGCCTTGTAGGTGACCACCTCCAGGGTACCGGGCTGATAGCGGACATCGGCCCACACAAAGCGGTAGCCGTCCTTTTTCCTGCGTCCCAGGGACCTGCCGTTCAGGAAGAGTTCGGCTTCGTCGGCCGATGAATACACGTGCACGGGCGTCACCTTCCCTTCGCGGCCGGGCCAGGTCCAGTGCGGCAGGATATGGGCCGATGCCACCTGCGGCGCCCATCGGCTCTGATACAACCAGTAGCGGTCCTTGGGGAAGCCCGCCAGGTCGATGATGCCGAAGTAGGAACTGCGGGAGGGCAGCGGAACGTCGCTGATGGTCTGGCCCCAGGCGGCCACCATCTTGCGGTAAGCCTCCTTCTCTTCCTCCGTGTGGAAGTTGGTGAGCACGGACGGATCCATATTGAAGGGCGTGGGTTCTCCCAGGTAGTCGTAGCCGGTCCAGACAAATTCTCCGGCGCATTCGGGCACCTGGTCTTCGAACTGCCATTCGTAGTCCGGGCTGGAAGCCCAGGCGGGGGCGTACAAGTCATAGGAACTCACCTGGAAAGGCGGGTTCATATCCCAGCCTTTACCCTTGTCCTGTTCTACGGGAAAGCGGTAATAGCCGCGCGTAGAGATGCAGGAGGAGGTTTCGCTGCCCAGCACGGGCTGACCGGGGTGCTTTTCCACGAATTCCTGGTACAGGTGCGGCTTGTAGTTGAAGCCGTACACGTCCAGGGTGGCGGCGTAGTCGGTGAAAGCGGCGCCGGGGTTGTCATTGCCGGCGGTGGTAAGGCGGGTGGGGTCTTCCCGGTGGCAGATGTCCGTGAGCATCTGCGGGATCCACCAGCGGTCCGGGTCTCCTTGTTCCCCGCATTCGTTGCCAATGCTCCACAGGATCACCGAGGGATGGTTGCGGTCCCGGTGGATGAGGGCCACCAGGTCTTTTTCGGCCCAGTCGTTAAAGAGGGTGGCGTAGCCGTTGTCCTTCTTGGGCCAGGTCCAGGTGTCCGTGAGCTCGTCCATCACCAGGAAACCCATGCGGTCGCACAGGTCCAGCAGTTCCGGGGCGGGCGGGTTATGGCTGCAGCGGATGGCGTTGCAGCCCATCTTTTTCAGCATTTCCAGGCGGCGCACCCAGGCGTCGTCGTACCAGGCGGCGCCCAGGGCACCGGCGTCGTGGTGCAGGCACACGCCCTTGAGGAAGGTCTTGGTCCCGTTCAGGTAGAAGCCGTCGGCCTTGAATTCGGCGGTGCGGATGCCAAAGGGGGTCTCGTACGTATCCTTGGTGCCGTCTTCCCCTTCCACCACGGTACGGGCCACGTACATCTGCGGGTTCTCCGGGCTCCAGAGGCGGGCGTCCAGCAGGTCGAAGGTCTGGATTACCTCCCGGCCGTCGTACACGCGCTCCACGTTGCGGCTTTCGGCCACCACATATTCCACGTTCTTTACCTTATAGAGGATGCGGGTGGCGACGGTGGCCACCTGCAGTTCCGGAGACTTGAGCCGGAGGGCAAGCCTGATATGGGCGTCGGCGCCGTCCACCTGCGTGGTGACAAAGGTTCCCCAGTGCGCAACGGCGGTCTTTTCCGTGGTGGTGAGCCACACGTTGCGGTACAGGCCGCCGCCGGGATACCAACGGGAACTTTCCGGCTTGTTGTCCAGGGTGATCTCAATGACGTTGTCGCCCGTTTGCAGGAAAGGGTTCAACGCCACGGTCCAGGAGGCGTAACCGTAAGGCCAGCCACCGGCTTCCTTCCCGTTCACCAGCGCCCTGGCGTTGGAGAAAGCGCCGTCTACCTCCAGCCTAAGATCCTTCTGCAGGTCCTTGGCGCTTACGTTGAGGATTTTGGTGTAGGAGGCCTGTCCCCACCAGGCCAGTTTGCCGGTTTCCCCGGGATTCTCCTGCAGGAAAGGCTGCTCCACGCCCCAGTCGTGCGGGAGGTCCACTTTCCGGGTTTGTCCGTCCTTGGTAAAATTCCAGTCTTCGTTCCAGGCCTTTCGCCCGGCAGGTTGGGCGGCCAGCGTCAGCGTCATCGCCAGCGCCGCCACCAGGGTCGATATTTGTCTAATCTTCATAAGTATGCGAATATACGGATAAAACGGGAAATTTGCGATAATTTTTTTGTATCTTTGGAAATCAACGAACTTGTTTATGAAAAGATTCCTTACCGTCATCGCTCTCACGGTGTGCCTGGCCGCATCGGCCCAGCCCGCCGCTCCGCAGAAAGTGACCCGGGCCAATTTCGCCCAGGCCGAAAAATTCACCGCCAAGAAAATCGGCCAGATGGTGTATTCCACGCGCATCCGCCCCAACTGGTTCCGGGACAGCGACAAGTTCTGGTACAGCTGGAAGACGTCGGCCGGTACCTTTTATTATATAGTGGACCCCGCCACCGGCAAGAAGACGGAAATTTTCGACCTGCCCAAACTGGCCCGCGAGATCAGCGAAATCACCCGGGACCCGTACGACGCCCAGCACCTGCCGCTGGACCTGGAACTCAAGGACGACAAGACGTTCCAGTGGGACCTGGAGTCCAAGCAGGAGAAGCGGGACAGCGCCGGCAACCACACCGGGAAGTTCGTGAATTACCGCTTCTACTATGACATCGCCAGCGGCAAGCTCACCTGGGACACGGAGGAACACGAGGACGAGTATCCCCACTGGGCCAATGTGTCGCCGGACGGCAGCGTGGGCGTGTACCTGAAGGACCACAACCTGTGGGTGATGGACAAGGAGAACCTGAAAAAGGCCGCCAAGGATCCCAAGGACAGCACCCTGGTGGAGCGCCGCCTCACAACCGACGGCACCAAGGACCACTCCTGGGACGGCGACAACTATAACGGAGACACCGAAGCCGATTCCACCGCCCGCCATTTCGCCCGCTTCAACTGGGCGCCGGACGGCAAGCATCTGGCCCTCATCCGCTGGGACATGAGCAACATTGCGGAATTCTGGGTGATCAACTCCCTGGCCAAGCCCCGCCCGGAGCTGGAGACCTACCATTACCAAATGCCCGGCGAGCCCGGCGCCAAGGGAGAGCTCCTGGTGCTGGACCTGGAAGGCAAGGTGAAAAAGATTGCCTGGGACGCCTTCAAGGACCAGGACGGCGCCATCCTGGACGCCGAGCGCACCGCCAAGGACGACTATGAGGAATTCTATTCGGCCCAATGGCTGGGCGGCAACGACCACTTCTACATGTACCGGATGAGCCGGGACCTCAAGCGCTATGACCTGTGCCGCGTGGACATCAACGCCGACAGCACCAAGACCCTCATCGCCGAGCGCCTGAACACGTATGTGGAAGTCCGGAATCCCAAGTTCCTCCCTAACGGCGACTTCGTGTGGTGGAGCGAACGCAACGGCTGGGCCAACCTGTATCTGTACGGCCCCGACGGCACCCTGAAGAAAAACCTCACGGAAGGGTCCTTCCACGTGGAGGATGTGCTGGGCGTAACGCCTTCCTACCTGGTGGTGAGCGCCTGCGGCGTGAACCCCGGAGAGAACCCTTATCAGATGCACAACTACCGCGTGCCGCTCTCCGGCGGCGAGATGGTACAGCTGGACATGGACGACATGGACGTGCTGGCCACCGCCTCCTATGACGGCAAGTACCTGGTGGCCAACTACTCCCGCGTGGACTATAAGCCCGCCGTAATGCTGGTGAATACCGCCACCGGCAAGCGCACACAGCTGGAGGAGGCCGACTTCACCCGCCTCTTCGCGGCCGGCTACCGCTTCCCCGAGCGCTTCACGGTGAAGGCCGCCGACGGCGTCACGGACCTCTGGGGCGAGATGCACAAGCCCTTTGACTTCGATTCCACCAAGGTGTACGCCGTTGCCGACTACGTGTATCCCGGCCCGCAGGTAGAGGCCAACGAAGTGAGCTGGCGCTTCAACCTGCGCACGGACCGCCTGGCGCAGCTGGGCATGATCGTGATCACCGTGGGTAACCGCGGCGGTCATCCCAACCGTTCCAAGTGGTACCACAACTACGGCTACGGCAACCTGCGGGACTACGGTCTGGAAGACCAGAAGTACGCCATCCAGCAGCTGGGCGCCCGCCACAATTGGATAGACCTGGACCGCGTGGGTATCCACGGCCATTCCGGCGGCGGCTTCATGAGTACCGCGGCCATCCTCAAGTACAACGACTTCTTCAAGGCGGCCGTCTCCTGCGCCGGCAACCACGACAACAGCATTTACAACCGCTGGTGGAGTGAACAGCACCACGGCATTCAGGAGAAAGTGGCCCAGGGAGACACTTCCTTCGTGTATCACATAGACACCAACCAGGAACTGGCTTCCCGCCTCAAGGGCCACCTGATGCTGGTGCACGGAGACCGGGACAACAATGTGAACCCGGCCAACACCATCCGCGTGGTGGACGCCCTCATCAGGGCCAACAAGCGCTTCGAGTTCGTGCTCCTACCCGGCCAGCGCCACGGCTTCGGGGACATGAACGAATACTTCTTCTGGAGAATGGCCGACCACTATTCCCGTTACCTTATGGGAGACGCCTCCTGCCGGCCTGTGGACATTGTGGAACTGAATAACGAATGATACCTATGAAAAAGCTTTTCCTCTTCGCATCGGCCCTGCTGCTCCTGGCGGCCTGTGACAGACTTTCCACCCAGACTTACCAGGACGACCTTGTGATGCCGCTGGCAGAAGGCCAGGCCGATTCCCTGTATTACGCCATCTCGCTGGAGTACGTCACCGGCGGCCTGCGCATCCCGCAGATGGAGAAAATCAACGGGACCATCGTGCAGCAGGCCTTCGACATGGAGGATGCGGCCGGTTCCCTGGAAGAGCTGGCCACCGCCTACCGGGAGAACCTCATTGACGAGTACATCACGGAGAACAGCGGCGCCGAACAGGGCGTGCTCACCTGGGAAGACAAGATCAACGGCGTGTTCACCAACGCTTACAAGCACTGGAACAACTATCTGCTAAGTTACTATTCCTTCCGCGGCGGCGCGCACGGCATCCAGACCGTGAGCCAGCTGGTCTTTGACCGCAAGACCGGCGATCTGCTGGCCGAGACCGACATCTTCAACCCCGGTTATGAAGAACCTGTAGCCAAACTGATGCAGGCCGCCGTGAAGAGCGAGATGGAAGCCGAAGACCCCGAACTGGTACAGCTGGTAGAGATGGAGTTCGTGGTGCCCAACGGCAACTTCTCCTTGGGAGAAGGCGGTGTGCAGTGGATTTTCCAGCCTTATGAGGTGGGGCCCTACGCCCTGGGAATCGTGATTGCCTCCGTCTCCTGGGAACAGCTGAAACCCTATCTGAAGAAATAGATTTTGCCTATGGAATGGATCGTTACCGAGATTGACGGGAAGGTGGCATCCATTGCCACCGACTACCGCCACCTGGCCGGGATTGGCGCCCAACTGGCCGCCCTCCCTCCCGAAGAAGTGGATTCCGTGGGAACGCGGAAGATTTCCACGGAAGACCTGATGGAGTTTGCCAGGTATCTTACCTGGGATGACCTCCGGCTCTTTGGCTCCCCTTTCCAAATCAAGGTCTGGAAGCAGATTTATGAGTTGGAACCCCGGCTGTACAGCTACACGGAACTGGCCGCCATGGTGGGCGTTCCGCAGGGCGTCCGGGCCGTGGCTCACGCCGTGGCCATCAATCCCGTGGCCTACGTCATCCCCTGCCACCTCATCATCCCCAAAGAGTCCCTGGACCGCGCCCGCGAAATCCGCGCCACCGCCGAAAGGACCCTCTTCAAAGGCAGCGACCTCTACCTCCTTGACAGCCTGGACGTAGGCGACTACGCCTACGGCCCCGACCTCAAACGGGAACTGATCAAGCGCCAGCTGGCGCCGAGATAATTAGAGCGCTTCGTTCGATAATGGGCGGAACACGGTGCTGATTTCGTCCCGGCGTATGGGGAAGTCCGGACTCATAGCCCATGTGTTCAACAGAGCGTTCGTGAAGTCGAACTTCAAAACATTCTCCATTGACCTATATCCGACTTCTTCTTTGGCGGAATTGATTCTGCTGCTTGCCAAAGAGATTACCGGTCCGTTGAAAAGCAAGGGGCAATCGCTATTGGAGTCTTTCCTGGGCATCGTCAAGTCCCCTTCCGTAGCCTTCTGCAAGAAACATTCAATGAAAAGCCCGAGCACCGTGCAAAGCGCCTTGAGGGTTCTTCACGACAAGGGAATCGTCAGGAAGGACGGGAACAGTTACTCTGTCACGAACCGGCTGCTGGGGATTTGGCTGGCGAAGGAATACTAATCTTCCTGTCGGCCAAGAATGAAATCGGCACTCTTCCTTGCCCGTCGCGGCGTTCATCGCCATAGCCGCCAAATAGTGACCGCCCACATGGCCGTCGAGGCCGTCCAGCAGAAAGAGCGCTAATTTCTTCATCATAGGGGGAATATACGAATTTAATCCGTTGTCCGTAGAATCCAAGGCCGATAAAAATCCCCCAAAATGGGGATTGTGCCTTTTTCGGCCGGGGCGTAACTTTGCCACCCGAAAACAGAGATGTCATGAAAAGAATATTCATCATCCTTTTCGCCAGCCTTGCGGCCCTTCTTCCGGCCGCGGCACAGCGCCTGACAGTGGGCGGTTACGGTGAGGTCGCCCTGAGCAGCAACTTCTACAGCGACAACGTTTACCGCTATTCTTCCGCCGCCTCTCACCAGGGCGAGCGGCACGGCCGTTTCGACATCCCCCACGCCGTCATCTATGTGGGATACGACTTCGGGAAGGGTTGGTCCATGCAAACGGAAATCGAGTTCGAGCACACCGGGACCGGGACCGCTTCCGAGAAGGAATTCGAGGAAGCCGGCGAGTGGGAGACCGAGGTGGAGAAAGGCGGAGAAGTGGAACTGGAGCAGTTCTGGATCCAGAAAAGCTTCCGGCCGGAGTTCAACGTGCGCGTGGGTCATATGGTCGTTCCCGTGGGTGGCCTGAACAACGCCCATGAGCCCCTGAACTTCTTCACGGTCTATCGTCCGGAAGGCGAAAGCACGATCCTTCCTTCCACCTGGCATGACACCGGCATCAGCCTGTGGGGCCGGACTGCCCATTGGCGGTACGAAGTCCAGGTCATCGCCGGCCTGGATGCCTACCTGTTCAATACGGAGAACTTCATCAAGAACGGCGCCGGCTCGCCTTTCGAGTTCAAGACGGCCAATCAGTTGGGTTTTGTCGCCCGCATCGACAACTATTCCGTGCAGAACCTGCGCCTTTCCCTGAGCGGGTTCTATGGGCGAGCGTTCAACAATACCTATCCTTATGAGGTGATTGCCGAATCATCCCGCTATGCGGGTGTCGTGGGCCGGACGGCCGTGGGCGCTTTCGACTTCGAGTACAAAGGCCGCCGCTTCATCGCCCGCGGCAACGCCGATTACGGCTATGTGGGCGATGCGGCGATGATCAGTTACATGAAGCGCAACCGCTCCGCCAACAATGCTCCGTACAAGAAATCCGCCGTGGGCAAGGGCGCGATGGCTTTCGGTTGCGAGGTCGGTTACGACATCCTGCCCTGGTTCCGCCAGGGGAAGCCGCAGCTCTTCGTCTTCGGCCGCTACGAGTATTACAATCCCTTCATCCCCGATGCGGGCGAGGAGCCGGCCGAATGGACGGTCAAGAACCGCCTGGCCGTGGGTTTCAACTATTTCCCCATCCCGCAGATCGCCGTGAAGGCGGAGTATTCGCACCGCTTCCTGAAAGCAGGGTACAACCCCGAGCCATCCGTGAGCCTCGGCATCTGCTACATGGCTTTTTTCAACAGATAATAACTTAAACCATGAGTGATATGAAAACATTCAAACTGCTTGGCGTCCTGGCCGTCGCGGCCGCGACGCTCCTCTCCTGCAACAAGGATCCGAAGGCGGAAACCGGCCTGACGGAGCAGGAGAAAGCCCTCAAGGCAACCGTGGAAAGCTATGTTCCCGGCGTGATCTACAAAGTGTATGGCCATTTGGCCGACGAGGCGGAAGCCCTCTACAATCAGCTTTCCGACCTGAAGAAGAAAGATACGTACTCCCAAGCCGACATCGACCGGATTTGCACGACCTTCCTCTCCGCCCGCAAGTGGTGGGAGCAGAGCGAGGCCTTCCTGTACGGCGCGGCGACGGCCTATGGCATTGATCCGCACATCGACTCCTGGCCGCTGGACAAGGACAAGCTTGCGAAGAGCCTCTCCAATGCGGAAACGATCGCCGACCTGGACGAGGAAGGCGCCGGCGCCGTGGACGAGGTGGGCGCCGCTTCCCTGGGTTTCCACGGCATCGAGTTCATCATTTTCCGGGATGGTAAGAACCGGACGGCCGCCGCGCTCAGCGGGGTGGAGGACGACGAGGCCTTCGCCGGCCGGAACGTCTCCGGCAAGAGCGAGGTGATTTTCGCCGTGGCCGTGGCCGAGGACCTGCGTAACTACTGCTTCGAGCTCCAGGCCGCGTGGGATCCGGACTGCCCGGCCAGCCGCAAGGCGCTGGTGGAGGATGAACTGGAGTTGAACACCGTGATGGACAGTGGTTTGACCTATGGAGAAAACCTGCTCCAGACCGGCAAAGCCGGCAGCACGTATCGGAGCTGGCCCGAAGCGGTCTCCAGCATCCTGGTCGCCGGCTGTTCCAATATCTGCAACGAGGTGGCCAACACCAAGATCGGCACGGCCCACTATGTGAACAGCAAGGATTACGACCCGGACTATATCGAATCTCCCTACTCCAAGAAGTCCTACCAGGATTTCAAGGACAACCTCCTGTCCATCCAGTACAGCCTGTTCGGCGGGCAAGGCCTTGACAAGGCCGCGAGCGCATCCATCATGCAGTTCGTGAAGGACAACGGCTGGGCGAAGGCCTCCTCCCTGGAGACGGCCCTGAAGGATGCCGTGGCGTCCCTGGACGCCTGCATCGCCAGCGGCAAGGCTTTCGTGGACGATCCCACGGCCGCCGTCGCCGAGACCGCCATCGTGAAGATCAACGCCTTGGATGCCCTTCTGAACGAAGCGGCGGACTGGATTTCCAAACTGTAGGCCTATGCGTACTTCGAATTTTCTTCTGACGCTGGCCGCCACGGTATTCTCCGTGACGGCTTGCGTGCACGGAAATGACGTGCCCATCCAGGAGTCCGATGCAAAATACGTAGGCCAGCCAGTCGGGAATTTCACAGCCG
>JAFWPA010000037.1 GCA_017509685.1 Bacteroidales bacterium | reverse complement strand
GCTCACCTTCACATAGGCGCTCTGCCATTTGCCGAAGTCGGCTACAAGGGCGGCCAGCGTGGTCTCCTCGGGAGCTACCACGGCTTCGTCGCCGGTGAAGGCGGCGTCAATGGCCGTGAGTTCGCCGGCACCCTGATAGAGCAGCACCTTCACAGTGGTCTTGCCGCTGAAGGTCTGGCCCTGCTTGAGGCCGTGATTATTCAGATACAGGAGGGTGGAACCCGTTGCGTCCTTGATGATGGCATTCTTGGTGTTGGGAACATAGGATACCACGGCGTTCTCCAGCGTACCGGTGTATTCGGTGGCTGTTGAAGAAGTGGCCAGTGCATTCAGGGAAGCGATGCTGGTGAAGTCATACTGCTTCACCTCGATGGCATCGAGCGTCCAGGCTTTGATCTGGGCGACACTGTTGTACTGGCAGATGGTGCCGGTGACGGTAAGTTTGTCACCCACGGCGCAAGTGGCATTGCCGGCACTGGAGAATACCACATAGGTATTGTCTCCGTCCTTCACGTTCACATTCTTGCCGCTCACACCAGTCACTTCCAGGTTGCTCACCTTCACATAGGCACTCTGCCACTTGCCGAAGTCGGCCACCAGGTTGGCCAGGGTGGTCTCCTGAGGAGCCACTACGGCTTCGTCACCGGTGAAGATGGCGTCGATAGCCGTCAGTTCGCCTGCGCCCTGATAGAGCTGAACCTTCACCGTGGTCTTACCGCTGAAGGTCTGGCCCTGCTTGAGGCCATGACCACTCTTGTACAGTAAGGTGGAACCCGTAGCGTCCTTGATGATGGCGTTGTTGGCGTTGGGAACGAAGGAGACCACAGCGTTCTCTAGGGTACCGGTGTATTCGGTAGCCGTGGAGGAAGTGGCCAGGGCGTTGAGGCTGGCAATGGAGGTGAAGTCAGGATCGGGCTCCTTGAAGCTGGTCTTGCCGTTCCACTTGATGAATACGGCTTCCAGCAGGGCGGGAAGGGTGCTGTATTCCTTCACCTTACCCTTGAGGACCACTTCGTCCAGCCAATCCAGCGGTTCGGTGCCGTCAAACTCGGCGCCATCGAAGGACTTGGCCTTCACCACGGTGAGCTTTTCGTCGGTCGTACCGTCCAGGAGCTCGAAGGAAGCGGTGCCGTTCTTGATGCTGATGTCCTTACCCACCACGGCTTTCACATAGAATTCCTTGTCGTCGGTGAGGGTCTTGGATACATAGACGGCATCTTCAATGGTGAAAGCGGTTTCCTCGGTGAGACCGTCGTTCACAGGGAGCTTGGGATCATCGCCACCAGGGGTGTCGCCGCCGGGGGTGTCGCCACCCTCGCCGTCCAGGACCACATAGGCCTCGACCAGACGGGTCTGGGCTTCGACAGCCTGGAAGACCACTCTGTCGGCGCTGCCGGTCCAGTCACCGATGAGGAAAGTGGTGGCATCGGCATTGATGACGCCGCTGCCGCCCTCAATGACGGTGAGAGGCTTGCAATATTGGCCGCTGTTTACATCATTGGCCTTGAAGCGGACGCCCAGGACCTTCTTGCCGGCGGGAGCGCTGATGGAAATGACGGCGCTCTTGTAAACGCGGGCGCTGTACTGGTCCGGGGCGATGATATTGGAGGTGCTGGAGTGCTTGTAAACACCCACTTTGATACCGTTGGAAGAGGTGGTCTCGAAACCGGCCTTGTAGGTGCCGTCGGTGGCCTCTGTCCAGGTGCTTTCGTTATTCAGTTTGATGGTGGTAGCCTTGTCGAAGTCTACGTCTCCGCCGGGCTCCACGCCGCCGCCGTCGAAGCTGGTCTTGCCGTTCCAGGTGACCAGTTTACCGCCCTGGGTGGTTTCCGGAACAGAGCTGTTGTAGTAGACGATGTTACCGCATACCACAACTTCGTCACCAACGATGATAGGCTCCTCGCCGGTGATGTCGGCGCCTTCGAAGCCCTTGATGCGGAAGGCCTTGAAGATAGCTTCGGGTTTGCCTTCGTCAATCAGGTCCAGATCGGCGTTCTTGTACTGGGCGCTCAGGGAGACGGCAGCCACTTTACCCTTGATGAAGTAAACATCGGTGGTGGCGGTTTCGCCGGCCTCTACGGCCTTGGCGATGGCCTGTTCCACGGTGAACGGATTCTCCAGCGTACCTTCGCCGGAAGGAGGGTTGAATCCGCCGCCGCCCATGCTCACAATCCAGGCTTCCTTGCTGGCGGTTTCCAGCGTACCGTTGTAATTGGTAAGTTTACCGCAGATGAGAACCTCCTTACCTACTTCCACCTGGTCGTTTCCTTCGACCCAAGGCTTGTTGTCATAGTAGTAGACGCTATAGCAGGTGAACTGGGTGCCCTTCTCAGTACCATCTTCAGAGATATTGAAGGTTGCGGTGCCATACTGGGCGCTGAAGGTATACTTGATGGAAGAGATGGTGCCCTTGATGTAGACATCGTTCTCGGTCTTGGCGCCGGTCTCCAGGGTAGCGGCCAAATCGGCGGCAGCCTTGGGGTTGTAAGGATCGGCCTGGGTGCCGGTTCCCTTCGGGGTGTCTTCACCGCCGGGCTGGACACTGCCGCCTTCACCGTTGATGGAATAGACATAACCGCCGGAGGTCTCCGGGGTGTTGCCCATGAAGTTCACAATCTTGGCGCAGACAATAACTTCGTCTCCGGCGGCGAGTTCCTTGCCGCCCAGGGCCCACTTCTGATTGTCGAAGTAGAGGACGCGGAAAGCGGTGAAGGTGGCAGAGAAGCCTTCGTCCACCATGGTGAAGGTAGCGTTGCCGTACTGGGCGCTGAACTGTTCCTTCACTTCACCCACCTTACCCTTGATATAGTATTCGGTCTCGGTGGCCGTTTCACCCGTCTCGACGGCCTTGGCAATAGCTGCGGCCACGTTGAACGGATTGTCCACGGCGCCCGTGCCCTGAGGCTCGGCGCTTTCACCGCCGCCGCCACCTTCGTCGCCGCCCTTGTTCACGCCGTTCAGGCTGTACAGGAAGGCAGCATTCTGGGAGGTTTCGGGGGTATTGCCCTTGTAGTTCACCACTTTACCGTAGACGATGACGTCGTCGCCCACCTCAATCTGGGTGTCTCCGCTGGCGAACTTCTTGTTGCCCAGGTACAGCACGCGATAGGCGGTGAACTGGGAACCGGTGGTTTCGCCGTCGTCGGAGATGACGAAGGAACCGTTTCCGTACTGGGTGGTGAAGGCCTCGGAAATGGCGCTGATCTTACCCATCACGTATACGTTCTTGGGGCTGGTGACATCGGCGCCCAGCTCATTCACGTAGTCGATGACGCCGGCCACGTTGAAGGGCTTGTCCTTGGTGCCGTCGCCGTTGTCCACCTCTCCTTCGGGACCCACCTGGCTCACCGCGATGTTGGCGCGGGCAAAGCCGATGGTGAAGGTGAGGGTGGCGCTACGGTTGTTCCCCTTGTTCTCCGTGACGGAGAGGGTGATGGTTTGGCTCTGCGTGTTGGCAGAACCGCTTTCCTTGCTCAGGGCAATCCAGTCCGGCAAGCCGGTGACGGCCCAGTCGCGCGTAGCAGTAAGGGTAATATCCTGGGAGGCGATTGCAGACTGGGAGAAAGCCACGTCGGTGGGGTTTACTTCCAGCTTGGCGGGACCCAGGTCCACTTCCTTGTTACAGCCGGTCAGGAGAGCTGCGCCGGCGATAACTGCCAAAATAAGGTTTCTGAATTTCATGGGATTATAGTTTTGTTATTAGTTATTCGGGT
The DNA here is from genome assembly GCA_017509685.1 of Bacteroidales bacterium. GTDB lineage: Bacteria > Bacteroidota > Bacteroidia > Bacteroidales > UBA932 > Cryptobacteroides. Next base: position 8,605 of record JAFWPA010000037.1, on the reverse strand, counting down.
CGGTTTTACCGTTAAGTTCAACAATGACGTTGCCCTGGTTCACCTCGGGGGTATTGCCCTTGTAATTGACGAGGGTTCCCTTGATGACGACGGCGTCTCCTACTTGGATCTGGTCTTCGGAGGTGAAGGATTCACCGCCAAACCACTTGCCGCGGAACACCTGGACCACAGAGGCCGGGTCGGCCGGCATATAGCCGTCGTCGGTAATATAATAGGTAGCATTGCCGTAAGAGGGGCTCACTTCCTTAATCTGGGCGATGACGCCCATCACGAACACTTCCTCGGTGGAGGTTTCTCCGGTTTCCAGGATGCGGGCCATGGCGGCGCCCACATTATAAGGAAGTTCTTCCGAGCCGTCACCATAAGCGGTGCCCACGCCGTTCACTGCCAGGATCTGGGCCGCATTCTGCTTGGTCTCGGGCGTATTGCCGCCGTACACGGTGACGCCGCCGAATACGGTGACCACGTCACCTTCTTTCAGCAGGTCTTCACGGGAGATGTTCACCAGGCCATAGTCCTTGGCGCGGTACACCTGGAAGGCCTTGTTGTCATCGTCGGGCTGGACGCCGTCGTCGGTGAGCCAGAAGGTGGCGTTACCGTACGAGGTGCTGATTTCCTTCACCTTGGAAACGATACCGCGGACATAGATGTCGGTGGAAGGGATGTTGCCGCCCATCATGTCGGCCACCAGGTCGTACGGCATGTACGGGGTGGCCAGGGAGCCCTTCACCTCGGTGGGATCGTTCTCGCCGGGCTGGCTCAGGCGCACGGAGGCGCCCAGGGCCTTGGTGGTGATGGAAATGATGGCTTCACGCTTGAGGTCCTTGTTAGCCTTGTAGCTGACGGTAACGGTAATGGCCCTTTCCGAACCGGCGCCGGAAGAGGGATTCACCTTGATGTCGGACACGTTGCTGCTGGCATTGGCCGGCGTCACTTTGATCTCCCAGGGCAGGTTGCTGTGGAAGACCATGTCGAAGGAACCGGCCTCGGGGGTCTCCAACGCATAGGAGGTGATATCGGTAGTCACCTGGGGCTCCTTCACGTCGAAGGTATCGTTGGTGCAGGCCACGGTGGCCAGGATGACGGCCAAACCGGAAATGATATGCTTGAGTTTCATAAGGCGCAGGGATTAGAAGATGTAACGTGCGCTGATCATCATAGACCAGGTGCTGCCCGTGCTGGAAGAACGGGAGAAGGTGCTGTCCAGGGTCTTGGTTCCGTTACGCTGGAACTTGAAGATGGGCTTGGCACCCTCCAGGTAAACCTTGTCCGGGTTGGTCAGGTCCAGCGGCTTGGTGTTGCCATAGCCGTCGGCGGCGTTGAGCGACCACACATTGCCCCAGTAGGGATTGAGCATGTTGCCCACGTTCTGGATATCCATACCCAGCTGGATGGTGTGCTTGTGATGGTTGCGGCCCGTGTAGAAGTAGAAGTTCTGGGCGAACTTGAGGTCGAACTGATGGACCCAGGGCGACACGTTGGAGTTGCGCTCGGCCACCTCGCCGGTGTGCTTGCTCAGGTAGGGATCCTGCTGGATGTAGGCCCACAGGTCCAGTCTCTGCTGCTCGGCGGTGTAAGTCTGCGTAACCTTGTCGGCGTCCTTGTAGGTATAAGTCTCGAACTGCCAGGGATCGGGGCCGAAGAGGTCCTGATAGGTGGGGATGTCGATGAGGCTGTACTGATAGGCGCCATCTCCGTAGATGTTGTTCACGTAATCCACGCTGCCGCGGCTGCGGGGACCGCCATAGTAGTACAGGGAGATGGTGGTACCGAAGTACTTGTAATAGTCCTTGGTCCAGGTGATGTTACCCATCACGCGGTGCGGCATCACGTAGTTGGGCGTACCCAGCTCCATGTTGTTGGTGCCGCGCTTGGACACCAGGGCCTTCCAGGCCGACGACACCTGGTCGCCGATACCGTCGTTGATGGACTTGGCGTCCGTGTAGGTGTAGCTGATGCTACCGCTGAGACCCTTCCACAATTTCTTGGTGAGGGTGGCGGTCACGGAAGCGTAGTAGCCCCAGAGGGCCTTGTTGTTCACGTTCCTGAGGAGGAAGACGTCGGCCATATTGCCGTCGTAGTTGCCATTGTTCCAGTACGGGCGGGCGCTGATGTCCTGCACCTCGGTGGCCGAGGTGGGATCCTTGAGGCCGATGTCGGTGATGGTGGTAGGATACATCTCCTTGCTGTACACGCCTTCTACGCTGAAGCTCCAGCCGGGCACCAGGTCCAAATCAACAGCCAGGGAAGACTTCCAGTTGCGGGGATTCTTGATGGCGGGATCGATGAGGGTGAGCTGGGTGAGCTTGGAGGCAATCTGGGGCGTATAACCGCCGGGATACAGGGCCTGGATGATGGCGCTGCGGTCCGTGCCGATGGCGGGGATGTCCTCGGGATACTTGCGGTTGATGGAGGTCTGCAGCACGCCGGAGTTACCGGCCTGGGCTACGATCCACACGAACGGCAGACGGCCCACGAAGATACCGGTACCGCCGCGGAGCACCACCTTGCGGTTGCCGAACAGATCCCAGTTGAAGCCCACACGGGGAGAGAGGGTAATCTGTGCCTTGGGCAGCCTGGAAGTGTCGTAGGTGCCGGTAGGATTGGTATCCGTAGGGTGGAAGGAAGTAGCCTTCACGTAAGGGTTGTCGTTGTAGGCGATGGAAGGATAGAACGGATACTCCAGACGGATACCCGCGGTGAGGCGGAAGTTGTTGGAGATGTTCATCTGGTCCTGCAGATAAACGGAAGCCTGCTCATACTGGAAAGTGGGATATTCCTGGGTGAGCTTGGCGTTGTTGCCGTGGGTGACGGCGAACTGGGAAGGATCGTTGAACACCGTTCCGTTCAGGATGGAGGAGTAGAACGCCTGTTCGTCTGCGTACTCGAATACGTATGCGCCGCCACCCTGGGTCTGGTAACCGTTGGTGGTGTGGTTATACTCGAACTGGGCGCCCAGCAGGAGGTTGTGGATGCCGGCGCTCAGGGTGAGTTCATCCGTTACGAGGGCGGTGTGAACGTCTCGCAGGTTGCCGTAGGTGTAGGTCTCGGAGCCGATGACCGTGTAGATGGCGCGGTCGCTGCCGGTACCCACCACGATATCCACGCCCGGGAAGTAACCGCCTTCCTGGCTGCGGGGGTCGTACTGGTGGGAATAGGTGGCACGCAGGGTGTTGTTCAGCTTACCGTCCAGGAAACGGGAGTTGAGTTCGGCGGCCACGGAGTAGAAGTTCTGCTCCTGATAGTAGCGGGCGTTCTTGTAGTACATCGAGTACATGGAGGTACGGCCGCCCTTAGGAGCGTAACCGGTATCCTTGAAGCCCGTGAGGGAGCCGGACATGGTGCTGGCGTACTTGGAGTTGGTGAGGCTGTAACGCACGTTCAGCTTATGGTTGCGGCTGATGTTCCAGTCCAGGCGGGCCAGGATCTTCAGGGACGGGGATTCGGTGGAATAGCCCTTGTACACGCCGGTGTCGTAGCCGTAGTTATTCAGGAGATAGTCGTGGAAGGCGTCCAGCACCACGGCGCTGGGACGGGCCACACCGTCGGAGCCGTCGGTGAACACTTCCTTGTCTCCATCGCGCACCAAGGTGCCGGTACCGTCGTCGATGTAGTTGGACAGACGGCGGCTGGGGCCGGGAGAAATGCTTTTATCGGCCTCCACGTTCAGGAAGAAGAAGAGCTTGTCCTTGACGATGGGGCCGCCCACGGAGGCGCCGTACATCAGGTAACGGCTGGCGTCCAGGGTGAGCGGGGCGTAATCGGCCACTTCACGGCCAATCATATCCTGGTTGCGGAAGAAGACGTAGGCCGTTCCGGTGAACTGGTTGGTACCGCTCTTGGTGGTGGCGGCGATGCCACCGCCGGTGAAGCCGCTCTGGCGCACGTCATAGGGCGTGACGGAGATGGCCATCTGCTCCAGGGCGTCCAGGGAGATGGGGCTGCCGCCGGCCGGCAGGTTGGAGCCGATACCGAAAGCATTGTTGAAGGCGGCGCCGTCCACGGTCACATAGGACTGACGGTAGTTACCGCCGCCGATGGAAACCTTGGAACCGTCCACAAAGGCCTGGGGGGTCTGCTTGAGGAGGTCGTTCATGCTGCGGCTAACTGTGGGCAGGGTCATGATCTCCTTGGAGGACATGGAGGTGATGGCACCGGCGCGGTCGCTGCGCATGTTGGAGGTGCGTCCTTCGGCGCTCACCACCACGCCTTCCAGCGTGAGGCTTTCCTCGGCCAGTTCAACGTCCAGCACCAGGTTGTCCGACAGGGCCACGCTGATGTCCTTGAACACGGCGTCCGTGTAACCCATGCAGGCGACGGTGACGGTGTAGGGACCGCCGGAGGTGATGCTGTTGAGCCGATAATAACCCCTTGCGTCGGTGATGGCATAGAACTGGGAGCCCGTGGGCTGATGCACGGCCAGTACGGTGGCACCCACCACGGGACCCGTCTGGTCGGAGACGCGGCCGCTCATGGAGGAGGTGGTCACCTGCGCAAAGGCAACAATGCCCACCAGCATGGTTATGCAGGTGAGCAGCAGGCTTTTAAAAGCGTTTCTCATAAAGATATCTTGAATAAATATTGATCCCTGTTGTAGTCTGGTGACAATACGTACAAATATACGTATAGTTTTTCATAAAAAAAAATCCCCGCCCGTAGGGCGAGGACTTTTAATAGTGCGGTTCCGTAAGACTAGAAAGCGTAACGGACACTCAGGAGCATCTGCCAAGTAGAGTTCACGCTGGCCAGGTTCTTCCACTCGGGTTTGGTGAAGGTGTACTGGTCGTTCTCGTACTTGAGGATGGTGTTGGTGCTCATCTGCTTGTAAACACCCCAGTTGTTGTTGAGGAGGTTGCCTACGTTCTTGATGTCCAGACCAATCTCCACGGTCTGCTTCTTGCCGGCGATGTTGAAGTAAACATCCTGGGCGATGCGCACGTTGAAGCGGTTCAGCCAAGGGGCCACGGCGCCGTTACGCTCGCTGTACTGGCCACGGTGCTTGCTCAGGTACTTGTCGCTGGCGATGAAGGCCTCGAAGGCGGCCTTGTTGTCGGCGGCGCTCTGAGTCACGTTGCCGTCCTTGTCCGTGATGTCGCCCCAAGGCATGGAAGCCAGTTCGGTGGCGGTGGGGATGTAGATGAGCTGGGAAGCGCCGGTACCGCCGCTCACATTGTTCATCAGGTAAGAAACGCGGGAGTAGGAGTAGGAGCTGATGAAGCCGATGTTGTAACCCTCGTAGAAGAGGCTCAGCTTGGTAGCAGCGTGCTTGCCTTCGTTGATGGTGTAGGCGATGTTACCAATCACACGGTGAGGAGCCACATAGTTGGCATAACCCAGGACAGCTTCGTTGGAACCGTTGAGGCAGTAGGTGTTGGCGAACTCGGAAATCTGGTCACCGTTACCGTCGGAGACGCTGCGGGCGCCGCTGTGGGTGTAAGCGGCCATCACATCCAGGCCGAAGATGAAACTCTTGCTGAGCTGGGCGGTGATGGAGTAGTAGGAACCGTTGAGGCCGGAGATGTTGTGGGCATAGTAGCCGTTCATCTTACCGCCGTCCTTGTTCTTGATACCCTCGGATACCCACAGGTTACGGGCCTTGGGCTCGCCGGGGAGCTGGACGGTACCTTCCTGCTTGTAACCCAGCGGGGAAGCGTACACCTCATTGAAGTTGGTGCTGTAGATACCCTCGAGGGTGGCCTTCAGGCCGAAGGGAAGGGTGTAGTCAACAGCCAGGGAGCTCTTCCAGCTGGAAGGCATCTTCAGGTCCTTGGCCAGGATGGTGGTGGCGGTAGGAGCTGCCAGATCCTGCTTCTTGAAGGCGCCGGTAGCATAGATGCTGTTGATGATTTCGGCACGGTCGGTGCTGAAAGGAACCACGGCATTGCCGGTCTTGGGGTTGGCAATGTACTGGTACTGCAGCACGTTGGAGTTACCGATAGCGGAAACCAGCCACACGTTAGGAATACGGCCGGTGTAGATACCGGTGCCGCCGCGGACAACCAGGGAACGGTCCTTCAGGACATCCCAGTTGAAACCGATACGGGGGGATACGCTCACGCGGGGGGCGGGAACGTCAGAGGTCTTCAGGTTGGCGAAAGAGCTGTTGGGATTGGCGTTGGCCACGGCGGTGAAGTCCTTGTTCTCGTTGTCGGTAGGGATGGTGATGAAAGGCATTTCCAGACGGATACCGGCAGTCATCTTGAAGTACGGGGAGAAGTTGAGTTCGTCCTGGGCGTACAGGGAGATCTGGGTGTAATCGAAGGCCGGGAAAGCCTGCTGGGTAGGATCGTCCAGGTTGGCGTGGGTGATCATGAAACCGGAAGCCTGACCGCCGGTACCTTCCACTTCGCTCTTGAAGGCATCCCAGCTGTCGTAGATGTACCAACCGGCGCCGCCCTGCATGAAGCCGTTGGTGGAACGGTTCCATTCGAACTGGGCACCGGCCAGGAGGTTGTGGATGCCGGCGTTGAAGGCATATTCGTCCGTAGCGGTAACAATCTGGACATCACGCAGGTTGCCATAGGTGAAAGGATCCACACCGATGGTGGTCATAATGGCGTGGGTGTCATTGCCGCTGGCGTTGTCCTTGGCCAGGATATCCACGGTGGGGAAGTAACCGCCCACGTAGGAACGGGGTTCGTACTGATGGGAATAGGCCACGCGGAGCATGTTGTTACCGTTGCCGATACGGGAGTTCAGTTCAGCGGCCACGGAGGTGAAGTTCTGCTCCTGGAAGTAGCGGGCAGCCTCATAGAAGAGGGCGGAGTTGGCCTGACGGCCGGCAGAGTAGCGGTTGAAGCTGATAGCCTCACCGGTGGTGGCGCTCACCAGGGAAGTGGTGGTGCCGCCCAGCGGGCTCATGGAAGAGGAGGGAGAGTTGGAACCGTAGGTGTGGGTGTGGCTGAAACGGACGTTCAAGCGGTTGTTGTCGTTGATGTTCCAGTCCAGACGGGCCAGGATCTTGTAGTCCGGGGTGTCCAGAGAATAGCCCTGATAACGGCCGGGATCGTAGTTGAACTTGTCGGCCAGGAACTGCTTCATCTCGTCCATCTGGGCAACCGTAGGATAGTTGGCGGCTACGTCGGAACCCCACTGCTCGGTGGCGCTGGTACGGGCCACGCTGGAGGAACCGGGAACGGTATCGAAGGTGTATTCACCATTGATGAAGAAGAAGAGCTTGTTCTTGACGATGGGACCGCCCACGGTAGCGCCGATGGTGTGGTTCAGGTTTTTGCTGTTGGGAACATCAGCACCGGCCACCTTGGCACCACGGAATTTCTCGGAGGTGTAGTAGTCGTACACGGAAGCGTGCCACTCGTTGGAACCGGACTTGGTAACAGCGTTGATGGCACCGCCCTGGAAACCGCTCTGGCGCACATCGAAAGGAGTGATGTTGATGGACATCTGCTCAATGGCATCCAGGGAGATGGGGGAACCGCCGGCAGGCAGGTTGGAACCGATACCGAAGGCATTGTTGAAAGCGGCACCGTCAACGGTGACGGAGGAACCGCGGTAGTTACCGCCGCCCACTGCGAAACCGCTGGAGGTGGTGGAAGCCTGCGGGGTGAGCAGCATCACGTCGTTCATGCTGCGGGACACGGAGGGGATGTTCTGGATCTGCTTGATGCTGATGTTGGTGGCAGCACCGTTGCGCTCGCGGCGGAAGCGGGAGTCGTCGGCGACAACCACGGACTCGGAGAGCTGCTCGGTGGCTTCGGCCATCCAGGCATCCAGGACAGTCTGTTCACCCAGCTGCAGGGTGACATCGTTGAAAATCACGCTCTGGTAACCCAGGTTGGAGATTTCGATGGTGTAGGGACCGCCGGCGCGCATACCGTTGATGTAGTAGCGGCCTTCCAGATTGGTAACGGCACCGTAAGTGGTACCGGAGGGAACGTGGGTGGCAATAATTGCAGCACCAATCACAGTTTCTCCGCTTTCGTCGGTAATCTTACCGCCGAGGGAGGAAGTGGTCACCTGAGCAAAGGCGACACTGCTCGCAATCAGCGTAGTGACTGCAAGCAAAAGGGTTTTGAAGAGTTTCTTCATAAATGATTAAGGTAGAATAAATATTGATAGGTTGATTCCTTCACACTAACCGGGCGCAAAGGTACAACAATTTACGGAGAAAAAAAAGACGAAACCCGAAAGGATTCCATCTTTTTTACTACAATCCGAAGCTCTTTTTTACAAGCGGCACGCTATCAAGGAGTTCCCATCCGAAGAACTGTACAATGCGTTCTTTTCCCTGTACCACAACCGTTTTCCTGTAGGGTCTGCGGCCCATGTGACCGTAGGCGGCCGTAGGGGCGTAGATGGGATTCTTGAGGCCGAACTTCCGGATGATGGCAGCGGGACGCAGGTCAAAGATAGCGGCCACTTTTTCGGCAATTTCGCCGTCGGACAGTCCCTTGGCCGCAGTGCCGTAGGTGTCCACGAACACACTCACGGGTTTGGCTACGCCGATAGCATAGGCCAGCTGCACCAGGCACTGCTGGGCCACGCCGGCCGCCACCAGGTTCTTGGCGATGTAGCGGGCGGCATAGGCGGCGCTGCGGTCCACCTTGGAAGGGTCCTTTCCGGAGAAGGCACCGCCGCCGTGGGC
>JAFWPA010000036.1 GCA_017509685.1 Bacteroidales bacterium | reverse complement strand
GGGCCTTCTCCAGCACTTCGTAGGACAGGCCGTCCACCTTGATGTCCATCTGGGTGGCAGTGATGCCGTCCTTGGTGCCGGTCACCTTGAAGTCCATGTCTCCCAGGTGATCCTCGTCGCCCAGGATGTCGGTGAGGATGGCGTAGCGGTCGTTGGGGCGCTCTGCGTCGGTGATCAGGCCCATGGCCACACCGGCCACCGGCTTCTTGATTTTCACACCGGCGTCCATCAGGGCCAGGCAGCCGCCGCAGACAGAAGCCATGGAGGAGGAACCGTTGGATTCCAGGATATCGGAAACTACGCGTACGGCGTAGGGGAATTCGGGAGCCGTGGGGATCACGGGTTTGAGGGCGCGCATGGCCAGGTTGCCATGGCCGATTTCGCGGCGGCCGGTGCTGCGCTGAGGCTTGGCCTCACCGGTGGCAAACGGAGGGAAGTTGTAGTGCAGGACAAACTGCTGGTCGTCCTGGATGAGGACTTCGTCCATTTCCTTCATGTCCATCTTGGTGCCCAGGGTCACGGAAGCCAGGGACTGGGTTTCACCGCGGGTGAAGATGGCGCTGCCGTGAGCGCAAGGCAGGTAGTCTACCTCGCACCAGATGGGACGCACCTCGTTGGTGGCACGGCCGTCCAGTCGCTTGCCCTCGTCCAGTACCAGGTTGCGCATGGCCTCTTTCTCTACGTCGTGGTAGTAGCGGTCGATCATGGCACCCTTGAGCTCCAGGTCTTCTTCGGAGAACTGGGCCTTGAATTCGTCGCGGATGGCGTTGAATCCGTCTTCGCGCTCGTGCTTGGGCTTGGCGCTCTTGGCAAGCTCGTAGCACTTGTTATAGCAAGCCTCGTGGACGGCGGTCTTCAGGGCCTCGTCCTCTTCGTCGTGCGGATAGTCACGCTTCTGGGCGTCGGTGCCCAGCTCGTGCATCAGTTCTTTCTGCACGCGGCAGTGCTTCTTGATTTCTTCGTGGGCAAACTTGATGGCCTCCAGCATATCGTGCTCGGAAACCTCGTTCATTTCGCCTTCCACCATCATGATGTTCTCCTCGGTAGCGGCCACCATCAGGTCAAGGTCGGCGCGCTTGTTGTCTTCGAAACCGGGGTTGATCACGAACTGGCCGTCGATGCGGGAAACGCGCACCTCGCTCACAGGACCGCCGAAGGGGAGGTCGCTGGAGGCCAGGGCGGCCGATGCTGCCAGACCGGCCAGGGCATCGGGCTGGATGTCCTTTTCGGCGCTGATGAGCATCACGTTCACGAACACTTCCAGATGGAAGTCGGACGGCCACAGGGGACGGATGGGACGGTCCACCAGGCGGGCGATGAGCACCTCATAATCGCTGGGGCGGCTCTCACGCTTGAGGAAACCACCGGGGAAACGGCCGGCGGCATAATACTTTTCGCGGTAATCCACGGTAAGGGGCATGAAGTCGGTGCCCTCTTTCACCTCCGTGGCGCAGGTGACGGTGGCCAGCAGCATGGTGCCACCCATTTTCACAACGGCAGAACCGGCGGCCTGTTTGGCCAGTTTTCCGGTCTCGATCTCGATTACCCGACCGTCGGGTAATACAATGGTCTTTTTGATAATGTTCATTGGTTCTATTATTACGTCTTATTTCGTCTGTCCCCCAATGGGACCGTCTTTTTTCGAAAAAAGGGGCAGGATGCCTTGCATCCGTACCCCCGTTCTTTCCTATCCTGATGCTTATCGGCGGAGACCCAGCTCCTTCACGATAGCCCTGTATCTCTCAATGTCAACCTTCTGAAGGTAGTTCAGAAGCTGACGGCGCTTGCTGACCAGGCGAAGAAGGCTGCGACGCGTCACCACGTCTTTCTTGTTCTTCTTCACGTGCTCAGTGAGGTGAGCGATACGGTAGGAAAATAAAGCAACCTGACTCTCAGGGGAGCCGGTGTCCTTATTGGACTTCCCGTACTTCGCGAAAATCTCTTGCTTTTTCTCAGGCTGTAAATATTCTGCCATGATGCAATGAGTTTTGTTAAGTGTTACAGGCTCTTCCACGGGACCGTCCCGCAAAAAAGCCTGCAAATATAGGGATTTATTTTGGATTTGCCAAATTATTTAGACAGGTCCTTCAGCACTTCATCCAGGGCCTCCCAGTATTCCGGGGTCATGCGGGCGCCGCTGAACAGGCAAACGCCCTTGGCGCCGGACTCCACGGAGCCGCGGATGGCTACGCCCAGCTCGGAAGGAAGCAGGCCCATGCTGCCTACACGGGCTGTGTTCTTGTTACGCCAGTCCTTGCTCAGGCGCAGGCTGCTGATGACGGTAACGCCGCCCACTGCCTCCACTTCTTCGGCCACTACCGGTCCCACCCATTCGGGACCTTCCTGGTACAGGTCGTTGTAGTTCATGGGGAAGAAGGCATCCACCATCCACTGGTCCCACTGCTGGCGCACCATGTGCTCGGCGTAGGAATAGGGGCCGGGGAACACATCCACGCTCACTTTTTTGCCCAGTTTGTGTACAGCAGCGGCCACTTTGTCCACAAAGAAGGTGAGTTGGTCGCAGCGGAACTGGGCCCAGGCTTCCACTTTGCCGGGGTCCTCCACCTGGGTGATGTCCAGGCCGGTTTCCTTGAAGAAGGCGCTCACGCAGTGTTCGCAGTAGCAGTAATCGGCCGGTGCATATTCACCGTTTACGTCCTCCAGGCCATAGGTCTCGCTCAGGGCCTCGGCCAGAATCACATCCGGGTAACGGATGAAGTCCAGGCGCACGAAATCTACGTCGGGCAGGCTGGCCACGGCCGAATATTGTTCTATAAGGTAATCCTGCACCTCCGGGTTGGCCGGATCCAGGAAACGGTAGGAATTCACGTAGGTGGGATTTTCGTCGGCGCTCTGTCCCAGGCGGTTCACGGCATACCAGTGGTGCGGCATACCGCTGCGCAGCATAGAAGGGACCCAGGCGTGGTATTCCAGGCCTTCGGCGTGAGCCAGGGCCGATGCCATCTGGGTCTGTTCCAGATTGCGTCCGTCAATGCAGACGCCGGTGACGCCGTGGCTCTTCCACTCCTTGAAGCGGGCGGCCAGCGTGTCCGGATTCTCGTTGAAACTCAGACGCTGCCACATGTATACGGTAACGGGCTCCTTTTTAGAGGTGCAACCAACGGCCAGTACGAAAAAAGCCGCCAGAAGGACTAGGAAATGGGTTTTACTCTTCATTTTATGGTAATGAAACACTACTTTTCAATTTTGCAACAGCAAAAATAGTATAAATACTCTAAAACTCCAAGTATCTGTGCTTCATCTTTTTTGTATCTTTGTACGGACAAAAATCTATCAACCTATGAAAATTGGCATCTGCAATGACCACGCTGGCGTGGAGTACAAGTTTAAACTGGTGAAAATGCTGCAGAAACGCGGCATCGAAGTGGTGAATTTCGGCACGGACACGGAAGCAAGCGTAGACTATCCGGACTATGCCCACGCCCTGGCCAAGGCCGTGGAGAACAAAGAGGTGGATCTGGGTATCGCCCTCTGCGGCACCGGCAACGGAATGGCCATCACCCTGAACAAGCACCAGGGTATCCGCGCGGGTCTTGCCTGGGGAACGGCCATCGGCCACCTGGTTGCCCAGCATAACAATGCCAATGTCCTGGTCCTGCCGGCCCGGTTCATCAGCTACCGCCTGGCATCGGCCATCGTGCGCGAATGGCTGGACACTCCCTTCGAGGGCGGCCGTCACCAGAAGCGCATTGACAAAATGCCCTGCTCCTGCTAATGGCTTTCACCCACGACATCGCTGATTACCCGGAAGGCATCGTCCTTGCGGTGGACAAACCGTACCGCTGGACATCGGCCGATGTCATCCGCAAACTCAAATGGCGCGCCATCCGGCACTTCGGTAAGAAGAACCTGAAGGTGGGCCACGCCGGCACGCTGGATCCTCTGGCCACGGGGGTGCTGCTGGTATGCATCGGCAACGCCTGCAAGCGGGCGCAGGAGTTACAGGACCACGACAAGGAGTACATCGCCCGCATCCGCTTCGGCGCCACCACGCCTTCCTACGACCTGGAGAAAGACGTAGACCGCCGTTTTCCCTATGAACACATCACGGCCGATGCCGTCCGCGCCGCCCTTCCCGCCTTCCTGGGCGAACAGGAACAGGTGGCGCCCCTGTTCAGCGCCAAAAGCGTAGACGGTGTCCGCGCCTACGAACTGGCCCGCAAACTCTACCGCAACGGCCGCTTCGACGAACTGGATGCCGCCGCCCTGGAATCTCTCCAACGCAACAGGATCGTGATTTCGGAACTAGAATTGCTGGGGTTTTATCCTTCGGGGGAGACTCTCTCTCCGGAATCCGTGGCCACCCTCGGCCCATTTGAGGTGGGCTCCGCCCCCCTATTATCCCCCTGCGGCTCCCGGCCTATAAGTCCTCCTTCGTCGGACACGGCCTCCGCCGGGCGCTCTGATGAGCGCTTTTGCCCCTGCGAGAGTGCCTCCTCCGCATCTTCACGCATTAACGTAGCTGACACATCGGCACTGGGGCTTCCGGAGGTGGTGATTCGTATCACTTGTTCCAAGGGAACGTATATACGTGCGTTCGCCCGTGACCTCGGCGAGGCACTGGGCTCCGGCGCGCACCTTTCCGGCCTCATCCGCTCCCGCAGCGGTGACTACCGCATAGAAAACGCCCTTTCCCTGGACCAGGCCCTGGCGCTGCTGACTTAGCTGCCAAATAATCGGCACATAATCAATGACTTATGATTTCTCGGGTGCACTTCTCGGTGCACCCGAGAAACAAGAAGTTGCTGGTAGTAAATGATTTACGTGTCAGCTGCAAAATGGGCTGATTAAACAGCCGTTGGATTTCTGCTTGGAATCTGCTAAATTTGCATCTCTCATAATATGTATATGGAAAGAAGGACACGCGTAAGATTTGCCCCGTCTCCCACCGGCCCGCTGCATATGGGCGGTGTACGTACGGCACTGTATAACTACCTGTTCGCCAAGCAGAAAGGCGGCGATTTCATCATCCGTATAGAGGACACCGACTCCCATCGCTTTGTGCCGGGAGCCGAGGCCTATATCATCGAAGCCCTCCGCTGGTGCGGCATCATCCCCGACGAAGGCGTGGACGAGAACGGCAAGGTGGTGGAGGTTGCCAGCGAGAGGCACCCGCACGCACCGTACCGCCAGAGCCAGCGTCGGCCCATCTATCGGCAGTATGCCGAACAGCTGGTAGCCGCCGGCTGGGCCTATTACGCCTTTGACAGCGCCGAGGACCTGAACGAGCGACGCGCCGCCGCCGAGGCCAGGGGCGACACGTTCATGTACAACGCCACTTCCCGTAAAGAGCTGCGCAATTCCCTCACCCTGCCGGCCGATGAAGTAAAGCGCCTGCTGGCCGAGACCACGGACTGGACCGTGCGCTTCAAAATGCCGGAGAACCGCGTGGTGAAGATGGACGACCTCATCCGCGGCCACGTGGAGGTGAACACCGACACCCTGGACGACAAAGTGTTGTGGAAGCGGGCCGATGAACTGCCCACCTACCACCTGGCCAATATCGTGGACGACCACCTGATGGAAATCACCGAGGTGATCCGAGGAGAAGAGTGGCTGCCGTCCCTGCCCCTGCACTATCTTCTGTACGAAGCCTTCGGCTGGACCGATACCATGCCGCGCTTCGCCCACCTGTCCCTGCTGCTCAAGCCCGTCGGCAACGGCAAGCTTTCCAAGCGCGACGGCGACAAACTGGGCTTCCCCGTGTTCCCGCTGGCCTGGAAGAACCCCGAGACCGGTGAAATATCCCACGGCTACCGCGAGGACGGCTACTTCCCCGAGGCCTTCGTGAACCTGCTGGCCTTCCTGGGTTGGAACCCCGGAGACGACCGCGAAATGTTCACCCTGCCGGAACTGGTGAAGGCATTCTCCCTGGATAAGGTACAGAAAGCCGGCGCCAAGTTCAATCCGGACAAAGCCAAATGGTATAACAAGGAATACCTGCGTCTGAAAACCACGGCCGAACTTACCGACCTCTTCATCCCCGTACTGGAAAGCCATGGCCTCAAGGTGGTGGACTGCCCCTGCAACGCCCTTACCGCCGGTGCCGCTTTCGAAGGCCTGGGAGCCGATTTCGCCAATCACATCTACACCCGTGAATACGTGGAAGCCGTTGTGGAACTGGTGAAGGAGCGCGCCACCTTCGTAAAAGATATGTGGGACATTGCCTCCTATCTCTTTATCAGTCCGGCCGAATTTGCGGTCTTCGGTGTGAAGGCCGGAGCCGGTCTGGCCCAGAAGCCGGTGGATCCCAACCGTCCCGTGGATCCCCGCGCCAAAGTATTCGATGACAGCAAGACCGCTCCCTTCCTGGCTAAGGACGTGGACAAGTTCTGGAACCCAGATCATTACGAGAACTGCTTCGAGGTATGCCAGTACATCTCCGGCGCCGAGTTCGGTTTTGACGACCTGGACGTATACCGCGGAGCTATGACCGCCGAAGAACTGAGCACGTGCTGGAAGACTACATCAAGATGCGGGAATATCCCATGGGCAAGGTGATGAACAGCCTTCGACTGGCCCTTACGGGTGCCGCTTCCGGCCTGGGCATCGCCGCCATCCTCGGCTTTATCGGCCGCCGGGAGTTCGCCCGCCGCATGACCTACGTGGCCGAACGGCTGGGACGTATTTAGTTATGCACCCGGCGGATGGCCGGGGTATTTTCCAAGTCGCCTTTTGGGGCGCCGGGCTCGATGCAGAGGACCGGACGCTTGTCGCTGGCGAAGTTGAAGTGCTTGGCGTTGTCGGAGTTGTTGTAGCCAATCTTGATGGTGTCGGCCCCGGCGGGGATGGTGACTTCGCCGCTGTGTTCGGGCTGTTCCCACTGGTAGTTTTCGTCAATGATGACCAGGTTGCCCAGGTCCTTGTTCAGGCCCAGGCCGCCCAGGTCCATTTCGAAGCCCGTGACAATGGCGGTGATGCGCACTTTGTCCCCGAACTCGGGGTCGTTGTCCCAGATGATACCCTTCTTGAAGTGATTGGCATCGCCGGTGTATTCCGTAATCATGTCGTCGATGCGCTCCAGGTCGCTCATCTTGGCGCCGCGCTCGTTGTTGCCCGTGGTGATGTTTACCAGCACGTTCTTGGCGGTCTTCAGGTCAAAGTCGTTCAGCAGGGGGCTCTCGAAAGCGCCCTTCACGGCCATCTCCAGACGGTCGTTGCCGGTGCCTTCGCCGCTGCCCATCAGGGCCATCCCGGAATTGCGCATCATCTTGCACACGTCCTGGAAGTCCACGTTGATGTAGCCGGGGTTGTTGATGACCTCGATGATGCCGCGCACGGCCGTGGCCAGCACTTCATCGGCCTTTGGGAAGGCCTCCTGAATCAAGGTATCCCCGAAGAACTGATACAGTTTCTCGTTGTTGATGATGAGGAGCGCGTCCACGTTCTTCTCCAGTTCGTGGATACCGTCCACAGCCTTGGACTGGCTCTCGTTGCCCTCGTTCTTGAAGGGGATGGTGACCACCGCCACCGTCAATATACCCCGGTCCTTGGCCATCTTGGCAATGACGGGGGAGGCGCCGGTGCCGGTACCGCCGCCCATGCCGGCGGTGATGAAGAGCATCTTGGTACCGCAGTCCATCACCTTCTTGGCAATCTCGTCCTGGCTTTCCAGTGCGGCGTTACGGCCGGCGGTGGGGTCCGTTCCCGCACCCAGGCCGCCCTGGCCCATCTGGATCTTTACGGGCACTTCGCTGGACTGGAGGGCCTGCGCATCGGTGTTGCACACGATGAAACTGCAGCCCTGGATGTTCTGCTTGTACATGTAGTTGACGGCATTGCAACCGCCGCCGCCTACACCAATCACTTTGATGATACTGGTATCTTCTTCCCAGTCACGGGGAATGATGTTGATATCTGCGTTCATTATTTGGTCTCCTCTTGATTGGCTTTATCGTAAATCTTGAGAGCGGTGCCCTCTACATTCTTCCAGAAAATGCTCAGGATGCCCGTCTTTTCGGTCTTGGGCTTGGCCACTTTCACCTTCTTGGTCTTCTGCGGTTTCTCTGCCGGCTTCACCTCTTCCCCAAACTCGGACGGGGCGAAGAGCATATCTTCGGGTGTCTCGTCGGTCACTTCCACTTCCACCATCTCCTCTTCCTTCTCTACCGGCTTCTCGGGGGCGCTCACGCAGTCCGGCAGTTTGTCTTCCTTGGCCGACAACACCATGCCGATAGCCGACGTTGCCGCTGTAGAATATACGCTGCTGCCGGCCGATGCCGAGAACATCATCCGCGGATATCCCTTGCGCACGTCGTAGCCCGACATCTCCTTGACCAGATTCACGAAGTTGGTGAGCTGGGCGCCGCCGCCGGTGAGGACGATGCCGCTGCGCAGGCTGTTCTGCATGCCGCTTTCCTGGATGTAGTACAGGATGGCCTCCACGATTTCCCGTGCGCGGCAGTCGATGACCTCGGAAATATAGCGCACCGGCACTTCCTTGAAGGGCTCAGTAAGGCGGATCTGCAGCACTTTCTCACTCAGGGACGCCAGTTTGCCGGGCAGGCAGGCGCCAAAGCGCTTCTTGATCTTTTCAGCCAGATCCTCGGAGATGGAGCACTCCGTGCGGATGTCATTGGTGATAGCCCGGCCGCCGAAGGGCAGGGAAGCGTAGTACCGCATGATGCCGCCGTGGTAGATGGCCACGGAGGTGACGCCGGCGCCCACGTCCACCAGGGCCACGCCGCCCATCCGTTCCTCGTCGCTGAGGACCGTCTTGGCCACCACTTCCGGCAGGAAGTATTTCTTGGCCACAGCGATGTTCAGGCTGTTGAAAATCTTGTCCAGCGCGGTAGTGGCCTTGCGGCTGCCGATGAATACCTTGAAGTTTCCTTCCAGGGAGCTGGACAGGGTGCCCACCACGTCGTTCTCCACCAGCTGGATCTCGTCGTCGATGGAGAAGGACTGCGCCACGGCCCCGTACATGATCTGGTTTTCGGGGTTGGGCAGGGGATAGGTCTCCAGCGCGATGGACTTGAGGGTCTGGACCTCCTCTTCGGTAATGTAGTCGTCGGGGTTGGACCGTTCGATGCGGGCCGATGCCGACACCTGCGCCACCTCGCTCCGGGGCATTCCCACCACCACCTGCAGGATCTTGATCATCAGTTCATTTTCGGCCTCCTGCACGGCTTCCTTCAACTTTTCGGAAGCCTTGAGCGGGTTGGCAATCATACTGTAGCGGATGCCCTCCGAGGGCGTCTCCTTGTAGTAGACAATCTGGACGTCGTCTCCGTTCACGCGCGCCACGCAGAGTCCGAATTTCGAACTCCCCAGATCAATTGAGGCAATGTACTTTTCTTCCATATGTTGTCTTTTATTTTCTGCAAACCAACTGCCCCCGGTACCGGAGGTCCACGGTGCGGTAATCCGGATGCACCGGCACCACACTCTCATAATAAGCCTTCATCAGGCGCATCTTCTCCTTCACGCGCACCGGCTCCCCGAAGATGAAATGCTCGTTCCCCCTGCGTGGGGTGAATACGAAGTTGCCGTCCTTGCGCACTGTCATCTTCACGATATTCCCTTCCCATACAGTGCCGCCCATATAATTCACCATCCCGATTACCTGGTCCAGCCAGACCTTCTGGGCCGCATCCTCCGGGGTGCCCTTGAAGCCGCGGGGAATCTTCAGCGGGAGGTGACCGTCGATTACGGGCACGTCCACCGTACCGCGGGACTGCAGCGGGAACACGAAGCCCGTGGCATCGGCATAATACCCGTTGGTACCGTCGTCGAACCGTACCACCGGCTGCCGCTGGCTCAGTTCCAGGTGCAGGATGCCGTCGTCGGTGAGCCAGGCCTGGCAGTCTCTCACCACGGAGTGAGCGCATACCAGTTTTTCAATCTTGTCCAGGTCCACGCTGTCCAGCGGGAGTCCGGCATAGGCCCGGTACTCTTTCTCCAGCCACTTGGCCACATCGGCCTTGCCGATGAACGGCCGCTCCAGCGAATCCGTGATGCACACTTCCAGGCTGCCTTTTCCCTGGCACGTACGCTGCCGCAGCTGCTGCGCCGACATACTGGACGTAACAATCCAGACTGCCACGCAACCGGCAATCAGCAACAGGCCAAGGCCCCGACGGAAGACAGGTTTCATAGGCGGCTCTTCAACAGTTGGGTGATGGGTTCAATAAAGCGGTCGATATTTCCGGCTCCGAAGGTTACCAGCACGTCCAGCGGTTCGTCGGAGAGGTAATCCATCAGTTCTTCTTTCTTCAGGAGCACTTTCTCGGGGGCGGTCACGTCCTTGAAAATCATCTCGGAGGTGACGCCGGGGATGGGCTCCTCGCGCGCCGGATAGATATCCAGCAGGATGAGTTTGTCCACCAGGGACAGCGCCGCGGCGAATTCCTGGGCGAAGTCCCGGGTGCGGGTGTACAGGTGCGGCTGGAAAATGGCCGTGAGCCTGCGTCCCGGGAAGATGTCGCGCATGGAGGAGATGGCCGATGCCAGCTCTGCGGGATGATGCGCGTAGTCGTCGATGTAAGAAAGTTTGGGGCTGTTCACGTGCACCTCCAGGCGGCGCTTGACGCCCTGGAACGTGCCGATGGCGCTTTTCACAGCCAGCGGATCCAGCCCGTAGGTGAGGGCGATGGCCGCCGCCGCCACACTGTTCTCGGCGTTCACCCAACCGGGCGCGCCCACGCGGACGTCCTTCAGGACGCCGCCGGGATACTTCAGGTCATAGTGGAAGTAGCCGCACTCGTCGGGGTGGGGGTTCAGCGCGCAGAAATCGGCCCCAGTATCGGTATAATGATAGGTTAGAAATTTCGCGGGGGTGTCGGACGGGCCGATGGGCGTTCCCTTCTTGGCGATAAGGGTGCCGCTCACCTGGGCGGCGAAGGCTTTGAAGGCTTCCACCACGTGCTCGTAGTCACCGTAGATGTCCAGGTGGTCGGGGTCTACTGCCGTAATCACGGCGATTTCCGGGAACAGCTGCAGGAAGGAGCGGTCGAATTCATCGGCCTCCACCACCACGGTGTTGTTCCTGGACATGAGCAGGTTGGTGCCGTAGTTACGGGAAATGCCGCCCAGGAAGGCGCTGCAGCCTTCTCCCGTGGCGGTGAAGATGTGTGCCGTGAGGGTGGAAGTGGTGGTCTTTCCGTGCGTGCCGGCAACGGCCAGGCAGCGCTGTCCGCGGGTGATTTCGCCCAGCGTACGGGAGCGCTTGAGCACGGTGTAACCGCCGTTCATCACCTTCTTGAGCTCGCCCATATCCTGCGGAATGGCCGGGGTGTACACGATGAGACTCTCGGCTACGTCGGCGGGAACCAGCTCCGGCCGGTCCTCGTAGTGCACGGCGATGCCTTCCTTTTCCAGCTGGGCCGTGAGATCCGACGGCGTACGGTCGTACCCCGCCACGTTATAGCCCTTGAACTTGTAGTAGCGTGCCAGTGCGGACATCCCAATGCCGCCGATTCCTATGAAATAAACGTTCTTCATACCAGTTTATATACTTGGTCACAAATCACTTGCGCTGCATTCCGCAGGGCCATGGCCTCTGCGTTCTTTTCCAGCACACGGCGTCTTTCGTCGTTGTGCATGAGGCCGATGGCCGCTTCCATCAGCTCGTCCACCGCCTCGTTGTCCTTCACCAGGAGAGCGGCGTCCTTGCGCACCAGCGCCATCGCGTTGTGCGTCTGGTGGTCTTCGGCCACGTTGGGCGAGGGCACGAATACGGTGGCCTTGCCCATGGCGCAGAGCTCGCTCACCGTGCTGGCTCCGCTGCGGGAGACCACCACATCGGCGGCGGCGTACGCCAGGTCCATACGGGCGATGAAATCGTAGGGCGTGACGCCCTTCACGTCCGGGTGGCTGGCCATAAATTCGTCCACGCCGGCCTTATAGTACTTGCCGCACTGCCAGATCACTTCTACGTCGTCCCCGCCGGGGCATCCGTCCTGGATCCAGTGTTTCATGGCGTTGTTCAGCGTTCCGCTGCCCAGGCTGCCGCCCACCACAAAGAGGTGTTTCTTCTGCCGGTCCAGGCCATAGAACTTGAGGGCTTCGGCCTTCATTTCCGGGGTGGCCGGTTGGGAAACCGCTTCCCGGATGGGGTTGCCGGACATCACCAGTTTCTCCTGCGGGAAGAAACGCTCCATGCCCTCATAAGCAACGCAGATGGACTGGACACGCTTGCCCAGCATCTTGTTGGTGACGCCCGCGAATCCGTTCTGCTCCTGGATGACGGCGGGAATCTTCATCCCCGTGGCAGCCCACAGAAGGGGAGCGCTGGCATAGCCGCCTACGCCAATCACTACGTCGGGCTTGAACTGCTTCACAATCTTCCGGGCCTGCAGCACGCTGTCCAGCACGCGGAAGGGAACGGTGGCGTTGTTCAGGAGGTTTTTCGCGGTGAGACGCCGCTGCACGCCCACGATGGGCAGGCCCACGATGCGGTAGCCCTCTGCCGGCACCTTTTCCATTTCCATTTTGCCCTCGGCCCCCACGAAGAGGATCTCCGTGTCCGGATTCAGCTGCTTCAGCTTGTTGGCAATGGAGATGGCCGGGAAGATGTGGCCTCCCGTACCGCCTCCGCTGATGATGGCTCTGATAGGTTTGTATTCCATTATACAGTAGTGTCTTGCGTCCAGTCGTGTTCAATGATAGGGGCTGCCTCGGCTTCCTTGCGGGCCATGTTTTCCTTGGCGTCTTTAGAGATGGACAGCAGAATGCCGAACACGATGCTGAAGACGATGAAAGCATTGGTACCGTGGCTCACCAGGGGGAGCGTCTGTCCCGTCTGGGGAACCAGGGGAAGGTGCACGTTCACGGCCATATGCATGAACGCCTGCCCCGTGACCAGGATGATGAGGCCGGTCACAATCATTTTGTCGTAATATTTGTCGCACATCTTGGCCACCAGGGTGCCCCGGGCCAGCAGGCTGAAGTACAGGATGATGAGGATGATGGCGCCAATCAGGCCCGTCTCCTCCACAATGAAGCTGAACATATAGTCTCCGAAGATCACCGGCACCTGGTACTTCTGCGTACTGTTGCCGATTCCCTTGCCGAAGATGCCTCCCTCCTTGATGGCCAGGAGCGCTCCCACGGGCTGGTCCAGCTTGCCGCGCGCCTGTCTCCATTCCAGGGACTCGCGCTTGCTGCCGATGAGCTGCCGCATGGTGGCGTCGTCGTCCTGCGTGATACGGCCGATGGCCGTGCCGATGCGGCTCTCCTTGAGCCAGCCGGCCTTGTAGGCGCCGAACATGATGCCTACACCCACCAGACCTACGAAGACCACCCAGCCGATGTCCCGCCAGTCGATGCCGCCCACCAGCACCATCAGTACCAT
This sequence comes from Bacteroidales bacterium, assembly GCA_017509685.1. Taxonomy (GTDB): domain Bacteria; phylum Bacteroidota; class Bacteroidia; order Bacteroidales; family UBA932; genus Cryptobacteroides. The sequence continues at coordinate 72,404 of JAFWPA010000036.1, read as the reverse complement.
GATGGCGCCCATGAAGATGGCCGATGAATTGGATCCCATCATCACCATGAGGGTGGTGGACAGGATGGGGAAGTAGATGTAGAAGATCTTCTGCCAGATGTCTTTCTCCAGAAAAGCCAGGTGCTGATGCCGCTGCGCTATGCGGGGAAGCCACTTGAAGTCGCCGTTCTTGAACGTGTCCAGGGCCCAGCCCAGGTACATGATCATGAACAGTTTCACGAACTCGTAGATGTGGATCTGCTTGCCGGCCACCAGCAGGATACGGCGGGCGCCGTTGATCTCGCCGGCCCGCACGAAGCCCAGGTTGAGGTTCAGCACCAGGACCAGGAGCACGCCCACGCTGGCAAAATAGCCCAGCATGGACAGCTTCCGGTACCATTCCACGCGGCCCAGGAAGTAGAAGGAGAAGATGAGGAAGAAGCCCAGCGCCACCACTTTCAGCTGGTCCACCATGATGGTCACACGGTCGCTGCCCGTGTCGTTGGCCAGACGCGGGGTGCTGCTGAACACGGACACCACGGAGATGAGCATGAGGAACAGGGCAATCAGAAAGATCACCTTGTCTCCCGTGAACCTGTCCATCAGGTTCACCACGTGCCCCAGGAATCCGGTTTGCTTCTTCTCTTCCGTCATACGTTTTTACAGGTTGCGGACGGCAGCCTTGAACTGCTCGCCACGGTCTTCATAATTCTTGAACAGGTCGAAACTGGCGCAGCAGGGGCTCAGGAGCACCACGTCTCCGGCCTCGGCGAAGGCGGCCGCCTTCTTCACGGCTTCCTCAGCGCTGCCGGCATCGGCCATCTGCGGGACCATTCCCTCGAAGGCCGCGTGGATCTTGGCGTTGTCCACGCCCAGGCACACGATGGCCTTCACCTTTTCCTTCACCAGGTCATTGAGGACGCTGTAGTCGTTGCCCTTGTCGGTGCCGCCCACAATCCACACCACGGGACGCTTCTGGCATTCCAGGGCATACCACGCGCTGTCCACGTTGGTGGCCTTGGAGTCGTTGATGTACAACACGTCCTTGATGCTCAGAACCGGTTCCAGACGGTGTTCGATGGGCTGGAAAGTGGCCAGGGACTTGCGGATGACCTCGTTGGTGATACCCGTAGCCTTGGCGGCCAGGGCCGCGGCCATGGAGTTGTACACATTGTGCTTGCCGCCCAGGGCCAGCTCCTGCAGGAAAATGTCGGTCTCTTCCTTGTCATAACGGAGGACAATCTTGTCATCCTTCAAGAAAGCGCCCTGCTCCACTTCCTTCTCCTGGGAGAAGGGAAGCATCTTGCATCGAAGCACAATCTTGGACAAGTGTCCAACGGTAATGGCGTCGTCGGAGTCAAAGATGAAACAGTCGTCCGGCGTGAGGTTCTTGGTAATCTTGAACTTGGCGGCCACGTAGTTCTCCATCTTGTGGTCGTAGCGGTCCAGGTGATCCGGCGTGATGTTGGTGATGATGGCGATGTCGGGCCGGAAGTCGTAGATGTCATCCAGCTGGAAGCTGCTGATTTCCAGCACGTAATAGTCAAAGTGCTCGGTAGCCACCTGATAAGCGTAGCTCTGGCCGATGTTACCGCCCAGGCCCACGTTCAGGCCCGCCTGCTGCAGCAGGTGGTAGATGAGGGACGTGGTGGTGGTTTTGCCGTTGGAGCCGGTGATGCAGATCTTCTTGGCACTGTCATAACGGCTGGCGAACTCGATTTCGCTAACCACGCGGATGCCCTTTTCGCGGATCTTCTGCACCATGGGAACGGTACCCGGGATGCCGGGGCTCTTCACCACCTCGTCGGCGTTGAGGATGAGCTCCTCCGTATGCTGGCCCTGCTCGAAGGGAATGTCCCACTTCTTCAGGGTTTCCACATAGCTTTCCTTGATGAGTCCCTTGTCGCTCAGGAACACATCGAATCCTTTCACTTTGGCCAGAACAGCGGCTCCCACGCCGCTTTCGGCACCTCCCAATACAACTACTCTTGACATAACTATCTAATCTTCAACAATGCTAACGTACTAACTGCCAGGATAATCTCCACAATCCAGAAACGGACGGTGATCTTGGCTTCATGCTGGGCCGGAACGGGTTTGGGGATGAGCACCGGGCCCTCGGGTGCCTTCTTGTCCTGGAAATGGTGGTGCAGGGGCGTCATGCTCCATACGCGGCGGCCCTGCCCGTATTTCTTCTTGGTAATCTTGAAATAGGTGCGCTGGATGAGCACGGAAAGGCTCTCGGCGAAGAATACACCGCACAGCAGCGGAATCAGCAGTTCCTTGCGCATGAGTACGGCGCTTACGCCGATGATGCCGCCGATGGTGAGGCTGCCGGTATCTCCCATGAACACCTGGGCGGGGAAGGAGTTGAACCAGAGGAAGCCCACCAGGGCGCCCACGAAGGCGCTCATGAAGATGGCCATTTCTCCGGACCCCGGTATGTACATGATGTTCAGGAAGTTAGAGTCGATGAGATTACCGCCCAGCCAGGCGATGATACCCAGTACCACGCCCACGATGGCCGATGTCCCCGCCGCCAGGCCGTCCAGGCCGTCGGTGAGGTTGGTGCCGTTGGAGCAGGCGGTGATGACCAGCACAATCATGAGCACGTAGATGGCCCACTTGGCATACCAGCCCCATACGCCCTTCACCGGCGACAGCCAGCGGTAGTCAAACTCGTGGTTCTTCACGAAGGGGATGGTGGTCTTGGTGCTTTTCACCACGTTTTCCTCCACAAAGCGGCCGGTGGTCACGGTGGTTTCCGTCTCCAGGCTACGCTCTATGCTTTCCTTCACCTCCACTTTCTCGCGGACCACGATGTCGGGGCTCATCCACACGGTAAGGCCCACGATGAAGCCCAGGATGATCTGACCAAGGAGTTTGCCCTTCTCGCTCATCCCTTCCTTGTTGTGCTTGAACACCTTGATATAGTCGTCGGCAAAGCCCAGGGCGCCGCACCACAGGGTACTCACCAGCAGCAGGATCACATAGATATTGGTAAGGTCGCAGAACAGCAGCACGCCGCTCAGGATGCTCAGGATGATGATGATGCCGCCCATCGTGGGGGTTCCTTTCTTCTGGATCTGGTCTGCCAGACCAAGGTCGCGGACGGTCTCGCCAATCTGCTTGCGCTGCAATAGGGCGATGATGCGTTTGCCGGCAAACAGGGCCACCAGCACAGCCGTCACCGCCGCCATCATGGCGCGGAAGCTCAGGTAATGCATCAGGCCCAGGCCCGGGAAATCGGCCCCGATGGACTCCAGATATTGGAACAGATGATAAATCATTTCAAGATGAGTTTGAAGGTTTCTTCTACTATTTCTTTTTCGTCAAAATGTGTCTTTTCGTGGCCGATAACCTGGTAGGTCTCGTGGCCCTTGCCTGCCAGCAGGATGGTGGCGCCTTCCGGAGCGGTGAGGATGGCGGTGCGGATGGCTTCCCGGCGGTTGGTGATGACCAGGGACTTGGCCAGTCCCTGCGGGTCCAGGCCGGCCTTGATGTCCTCGATGATGGCCTCCGGGTCCTCCGTGCGGGGGTTGTCGCTGGTGATGACCAGGCGGTCGGCCAGGCGCTGGGCAATCTGCGCCATCTCCGGCCGTTTGGTCTTGTCACGGTCTCCGCCGCAGCCGAACAGGCAGATGAGCTGGCGTTCACGGGCGATGGCCCGCAGGGTCTCCAGCACGTTCTGCAGGGCGTCGGGCGTGTGGGCGTAGTCGATGACCACGGCCAGGTCCTTGGGACCGCGCAGGTTCTCCAGGCGTCCGGGCGCGCTCTCCAGGGAGGAGAGGGCCACCAGCGTCTCGGTGGGGTCTGCGCCCAGGCACACGGCGGCGCTGTAGATAGCCAGCAGGTTGTAGGCGTTGTGTGCGCCGATGAGCCGGCACCAGGCCTCCGTACCGTCTATCTTCAGGAGCATGCCCTCGAAGCTCTGCTCCAGCACGCGGGCGGTGTGGTCGGCCAATCCCTTCACGGAATAGGTGACCACCCTGGCCGGGGTGTTCTGCACCATCACCTGGCCGTGGCTGTCGTCCACGTTGATGAGGGCGATGGCGTCCTTGGACAGGTTGTCAAAGAAGAGCTTCTTGCAACGCAGGTACTCGGCAAACGTCTTGTGGTAATCCAGGTGGTCGTGCGTGAGGTTGGAGAAGATACCCAGCTTGAAGTCCAGGCCCGTCACGCGATCCTGTTCCACGCCGATGGAACTCACTTCCATAAAGCAATACTGGCACCCCTTCTTCACCATCCGGGCCATCAGCTCATTCAGCGTCACCGGATCCACCGTGGTGTTCTCGGTCTCAAACCGCTCGTCACCCACATAATTCGCAATGGTGGACAGCAGTCCGCACTGATACCCCAATGCCCGGAACAGATTATATAATAAGGTAACCGTAGTGGTCTTTCCATTGGTTCCCGTAATCCCCACCAGCGTCAGCTTCCTGGACGGATGGTCATAAAACTCATCCGCCGCCAGCGCCAGCGCCTTCCGGCTGTTCTCCACAACCTCGATTTCTACTCCCTCGGGGATGTCAGTTCCCGAAGGGAGATGCTCGCAGATAATGCCTTTGGCACCTTTGTCGATGGCGGACTGGATGTAGTTGTGGCCATCGCTGGCGTAGCCTTTGACGGCTACGAAGAGGGCGCCCGGAATGACTTTCCGGGAGTCGGCGGTGATTAATGTGAAGTCCTTATAGTTCATTTGTCTGTTTCTGCTTTCATGTCGGGGACGCTGGCGGTGCGGTGGAGTTCGGGCCTCCAGTCGCTGTCCAGTGCGTAAATTTTGTCTACGATCTCGCGTACGGCCAGGGCGGGCATGGTGCCGCCGTAGAAGCTCTTGTTGGAGAGGTAGGAGTACACGGTTACCAGGATGGTGTACTTGGGGTCGTCGGCCGGGAAGAAACCTACGAAGGTACCCTGGTTCTTCTTGCGGCCATAGGCGTCGTGGTAGGGGTCCGGTCCGCCTTTTCGTTCTTCGGGCGAGAGGACTACCTGCGCCGTGCCGGTCTTGCCGCACACGGGGAGTTTGGCGCCCTTCAGGCGGGTGGCGGTACCGCTGTTCACCACGGCGCGGAGGGCGCGGGTGACGGTATCGGCCGTGGCCTTGCTGCAGATGCTCTCGTTCAGGGCCGACGGCGGGAAGCGCTTGAGCACCCGGCCGTCCTTCTCTACGCTTTCCACCAGGTAGGGCTTCATCATGCGGCCCTTGTTGGCGATGCCGTTGTAGAAAGTGGCTACGTGCAGCGGGGTTACGCTGAGGCCGTAGCCGTAGGCGGTGGTGCCCAGGGTGGTCTTGGACCAGCCCGGGGTGCCGGGGCGGTTCACCACCGGCGTGCCCAGCCCTTTGATGTCGAAGTCAAAGGCTTCGCCCAGGCGGTAGGAGTATATATGGTCGAAGAGTTCCTGCGGCTGCTTGCCGTAATAGTTCTCGGCCAGGTAGGCGAATACGTAGTTGGAGGAGATCTCGAAGCCGTGCATCACGGTGATGGCGCGCTTGCCGGTCTCCCGCTGATAATCCAGGATGTGTACGTCCTGGCGATAGTTGGGCACCAGGCCGTTGTTGGTGGGAACGGTCTGCTCCAGGCTTTTGACAAAGCCGTCTTCCACCACGGAGAGCAGGGTGACGGTCTTCATCACGGAGCCCTGTTCGCCCACTTCGCGAAGGGCCAGGTTCTCGCGCTCCCACAGGACCGTCTGCGGCGTGGCGCCGCGGGACAGGTTCACCATGGCGCGGATGGCGCCCGTCTTGGCCTCCATGATGATGCAGATGCCGGCGCGGATGTCCTCGTTGGCGTTGATCTGCGCACGCAGGGCTTTGTCGGCGATGTCCTGGAAGTCCACGTTCAGGGTGGTGCGGATATCGGCCCCGTTCTCCACTTTCACGGCGGTGGAATCCAGGTCCCGGATCCAGCGCTTGTTGTCCGTCACACGGCGCCATTCGTAGCCTTCGGTGCCGTGCAGTTCGCTGTCGAAGCTGGATTCCAGGCCAATGCGGTTCTGCTCTTTCACGTAGCCGATGACGCGGCGGGCCAGGGAGTCGTAGGGATAGATACGTTCCTCGTGCTCTTCCACGATGATGCCGCCGGTATAGGGACCTTCCTTGAACAGCGGGAAGGTTTTCACGCGCTGGATGGTGCTCAGGTCCAGGTTGCGTTGCAGGCGCAGGTGGCGTTTGTTGTTCTGGCGGCCGCTAAGGATGATGTCGGCGTATTCGGCGGCGCTGCGGTCGCGGAACTCGGCGCTCAGGTAGCGGGCCAGTTCGCGGGCTTTGTCCTGCCATTCCTTCTCCTTCTCCACCTTCCCGTCTTCGGCATAATCGGCCTTGCGCACCGTGCAGTCCATATAGAGGTCGTACAGAGGGGCCGATATGGCCAGCGGACGGCCGTCTGTGGCGAGGATTCTGCCGCGCACGGGCAGATCCACGTGCCGCTGCTCCACCGGACGGAAGAGCCCGATGACGCGGGAATCTACGGTGAAGGTGGTCTGGATTTTCACAATCCACACCAGGATCAGGATGCCCAGCACCATGAAGACGAAGGACAGGAAGAACATGACCACGTGAATTCTGTCGCGGCCAACGATATCGTCCTTTATTTCACTCTGTTCCCTCATTTCTTCTTGATTACGGTTGCGGGTTCACTGGGAAGGGCGGCTTGCGAGCCCAGTTCCTGCAGGCGGATCTGGGCTGCCGATGCACTGTGCAGTTTCACCAGGGCGGCCTCTTTCTCGGCGTGATGGATACGCAGCTTTTCCAGTGCCACCTTGTTGTCTCCCACGCGGGTGAGCGTTTTGTCCACCTGCAGGCTCAGGAGTATGGTCATCCACATCAGCAGGAAAAGGTACATGATGTGCATGTAGAATTTGTCGGCCCGCAGGCGCAGCAGCAGTTCTCCGCTGCGGATGGCCCGGAAGGTGTTGCCGATGGAGTGGAGGATGCTCTTGAAACTCATTTTTCGGCCCTCCTTTCGGCTATGCGGAGCTTCGCGCTGCGGGCGCGGGTGTTTCCGGCGATTTCACTTTCTTCCGGCAGGATGGGCTTGCGGTTCACGGCCTCCAGGGGAGTGTCCGTGTGGCCGAAGACATCCTTCTGCTCCAGGCCGTCCACGTTGCCGGCCTTGATGAAGTTCTTCACCATGCGGTCTTCCAGGCTGTGGTAGGTAATTACCACCAGCCGGCCTCCCGGCTTCAGGCTGCGGGCGGCGCCTTCCAGGAACTTCTCCAGTGAGCGCATTTCCTGGTTCACCTCGATGCGCAGGGCCTGGTACACCTTGGCCAGCACTTTGTGCTCGGCGCCTTTGGGGAGCATGCGCGCAATGGCGCGGTCCAGGTCCCCGGTGGTGCGGATGGCTTCCTTGCTGCGGGCGTCGGCGATGAGGCGGGCCATGTTGCGGGCGCCGTCCACCTCTCCGTAGAGGCGGAGGATGCGCTCCAGGTCGGCCTCGGGATAGGTGTTTACCACTTCTTCCGCGGTGAGGCGGGCTTCCTGGTTCATGCGCATGTCCAGCGGCGCATCCTCGAAGCGGAAGCTGAAGCCGCGCTCGGCGGTGTCGAACTGGTGGGAGCTTACGCCTAAATCGGCCAGGATGCCGTCGAACTGGACACCTTCGTGGCGGGCGTAGTTCTCGATGAAGCGGAAGTTGTTGTGGATAAGGGTGAGCCTGGGATCCTTGGGAGCCCGGGCTATGGCATCGATGTCACGATCGAAGGCGATGACGTGGCCGCCATCGGATAAGCGTGAAAGTAGGAGAGCGGTGTGACCACCGCCTCCGAAAGTGGCATCGGCATATGTACCGTGGGGATTCGTGACCAGGGCGGAAATGCTTTCCGTCAGGAGCACAGGAATATGATATTCAGACATACCGGAGACCTCCTATTTTCTTTCGGATAGTCTCAGTGCGGTTTCTTTGAACTTCTCATCGGAGAGAAGGTCGGCCCTGCGGGTTTCCGGATTCCAGATCTGGAGCTTGTAGCCGACACCGCCGAATACTACCTCTTTGGTAATACCTGCACTCTCAAGCAGTTCTGACGGGATGTTCAGCCGGCCCAGTTTCCCATCCGGGATAAGGGTGTAAACGCCGTCATTGTACTTGGTCCAAAAATCAGCGTCTCCGGTATTCAGTTCAGGGTCTATTCCGTCCAGGACCTTTTCGCTGCGGCGCTCCCATTCCTCTGCGGGGAACAGGTCTATGCAACGCTGCTGGACGTTTTTCTTAACGATGAGGGTCATATTCTCGGCGCCGCCGCGGACCATGGCCTCACGGAAGGTGGCAGGGAGCACGATGCGCCCCTTGTCATCTACCTTTCCGGCTGCTGTTCCGTAGAATCTGACCATTGTTTTAGAGTCTGTTTAAAATACTTTCACGCTTGGGTACAAAGGTAGCAAAAGTTTTCCATTTTCTTACAAATTCTTCCAAAATTTTCCACATATTTTTCAACACAAAAAAAGACTGCCTTGCGGGCAGTCTTGAAGGGTCTATGGAACAGGGCTTTACACTTTTTCGCCGTAGGCCAGGTCTCCGGCGTCTCCCAACCCGGGGATGATGTAATTGTGGCTGGTGAGTTCTTCGTCGATGGCGGCCACCCACAGGGTGTAGTGGCTGTCCAGGCGCTGCAGCAGTTGGTCCACGGCATAACGGCTGGCTACGGGGCACACCATGTGGATGTGCTGGGCCTGACCGCCCTCTTCCTCCAGTTTGCGCAGGGCGCTTTCCATGGAGGAACCGGTGGCTAACATAGGATCGGCCACAATGAGCACCTTACCTTCCAGGGACGGGCAGGTGCAGTAGTCGGCGTGCACCTTGAAGTAGTCTCCCTTGCCAAACTTGCGGAAGGTGGAAAGGAAGGCGCTTTCGGCGTGGTCAAAGAAGCCCAGCAGGCCGTTCTGCATAGGGAGGCCGGCCCGCAGGATGGCTGCGATAACCAGCTGCGTGTCAAATGTTTGCACATTGGCCACGCCCAGGGGAGTGGTAACTTCCTTTTCCGAGTACTCCAGTGTCTTGGAGATTTCGTAGGCAAAGACGGCACCCACCCTTTCCAGGTTGGTGCGGAAGCGCAGGCTGTCTTTCTGGATACGGACGTCGCGGATTTCTGCAATGTAGCTGTTGAGAACGGAATTGTTCTCCCCGATATTCACTAGTTTCATGGCCTTAGGGATTTGCTTCGAAATACAAATATAGTATTTTCCCGTTAAAGAGCAAATAATCACAGATGCCCCGTGCGCTCTTCGGAGAAGGAGAAAAAACTGTCCTCGGCTACCACCACGTGGTCCATCAGGGAGATTCCCACGCTGGAGAGCGCCTTCTTCACGCACGCTGTCTGGTGGATATCGGCCGGCCCGGGCAGCGGGGAACCGGAAGGGTGGTTGTGGACCAGGATCACGTAGCTGCTCTGCTTTTCAATGGCGCGCTTCAGGATGCGTGCGGTGTCCACCAGCGTGCTCTCCAGGCTGCCGGAAGTAATCATTTCCTTGCTGATGAGGAAGTTGGCCTTGTTCAAGAACAGGGCCCAGCATTCCTCGTGGTCCAGGTTCTTGAGGGTGGGGAGCATCAGCTGGAACACCATTTCCGGCGAGGTGAGCGAGCGCTTATCGGCAATGGCGCTCTCCTCGAACGTGCGGCGTCCCAGTTCCAGCGCCGCCGCCAGGGTAATGGCCCGCACTTCACCCACCCCCTTCTGCGTGATAAGCCGCTCCAGGGGCATGGCGCCCAGCAGGTTCAGCCGCCCGCCGGCCGTCTTCATCAGCTCCTGCGCCACCTCCAGTACGCTTTTTCCGCCGGTGCCGCTGCCCAGCAGGATGGCCAGCAGTTCGGCGTTGGACAAGGCCTTCGCGCCCCGCAGGCGCAGTTTTTCCCGGGGCCTCTCGTCCGGGCACAAATCCTTTATTCTCATACGGGGCAAAGATAATACATCCCCGCCACTACCTTTTCGAAGGTTGCGGCTTAACTCGTTGATACACAGATACTTTGAGAATTTTCTTTACGCCGGGCGGGCTAAAGAAAAATATGCAATACGTTGATAAACAGCGATTTATGGTAAGAGCGCTATTCGCAAATGAGGGTGGCCGATGTGCAGTCCACCACGCGCACCTGCGTATAGGTGCCGGCGGCACGGCCTTCGGCGGGGAAGACGCACATCATGTTGTTGGAGGCGCGCCCGCAGAGCATGGCGGGGTCCCGCTTGGAAGGGCCTTCTACCAGCACCTCCAGTTTCCGGCCAATCTGGGCGCGGTAACGTTCCAGGGACTTGCGGTTCTGCAGTTCTATGATCTGATTCAGCCGACGGTTCTTTTCATCGGCCGGAACGTCGTCTTTCATGGTACGGTTGGCCAGGGTGCCGGGGCGGTCCGAATAGGCGAACATAAAGGCCCAGTCAAAGCCCACCTCCTCCATCAGGCTTAGCGTATCGGCGTGATCCTCAGGAGTTTCCGTGCAGAATCCGGCAATGACGTCCGTGGTGAGACCGCAGTCCGGCATCACTTCCCGAATCTTGGCTACGCGCTCCAGGTACCATTCGCGGCTGTACTTGCGCCGCATCAGTTCCAGCATCCGGGTGCTGCCACTCTGGACCGGCAGGTGGATATGTTTGCAAATATTGGGATGGGCGGCCATGGTGTAGATGACCTGGTCGCTAATATCCTTGGGATGGGAGGTGGCGAAGCGCACGCGCAGGTCCGGTGCGATGGCGGCCACCATCTCCAGCAGACGCGCGAAGTTCACGGTTTCCGTGGCCGATTTCCACAGATAGCTGTCCACGTTCTGTCCCAGCAGGGTTACCTCTTTATATCCGCGTGCGTATACGTCGCACGCCTCGCGCACGATGGAGTGGGCGTCGCGGGAGCGTTCTGCGCCGCGGGTATAGGGCACCACGCAGTAAGAGCATACGTTGTTGCAGCCGCGCATGATGGAGATGAAAGCCGATATCCCGTTCTTGTCCGTGCGCACGGGAGTGATGTCGGCGTAGGTCTCTTCGCGGGAGAGCAGTACGTCGATCTGGGGACTGTCGGGGCCGATGGCCTCCAGCAGGCGGGGCAGCGAACGGTAAGCGTCGGGGCCCACCACCAGGTCCACCTTGTGCGTGTCCAGGAGCTTGTCCTTCAGGCGTTCCGCCATACAGCCCACGATGCCTACCACCAGGCCGGGCCGGTTCACGCGCAGCCGGTTGAAGACCTCGATGCGGCCCCAGATGCGCTGCTCCGCGTTGTCCCGGATGCTGCAGGTGTTGGCCATCACCAGGTCTGCCTCTTCCATCTGCTCCGTCCTTTCGTAGCCGGCATCGGCCAAAATGGAGAAAATCACCTCGGTGTCGTTCACGTTCATCTGACACCCGTAAGTCTCGATATACGCTCTTTTTTTCATAGGGTGCAAAGTTACGAAAAAAATCACTACCTTTGCGTTAGTGAAAGCTTTTAAGCATATCGGCATCTTTCTTGTAGCGGCCCTGCTGGCCTGCTCCTGCGGCGTGTCCAAAGTCAAGGAGATTTCCCTCACTTCCGCCGGCGTGGCCTACATTGTGCCCACCTCCCTGCGGTCTATGGACGGGAAGTTGCTGCTGGGCATCAACAACCCCGCCATGGGGCTCGCCGTGCAGGAAATCACCGGAACCATCCGCTATGAAGACAAGCCCATCGCCCACTTTGTCACGGGCAGCATAGAACTGGCCCCCCGGTGCGAACAGGTGTATGAGCTGCCCTGCACGGTCACCCTGGCCGATGGCGCCTCGCTGCTGGATGTGCTGGTCATTGCTTCCAAACAGTCCCTGAGCGGCCTCAAGGCCGATATCGACGTACAGGGCGCCCTCAAGAAAAACGGTGTTCTCCGGGCTCCGCTCAAGTTCCGGGACCTGGACCTTTCCCAATTTACCAGAAAATGAAACGTATCTTCGTCATACTCTCCCTGCTGGTCCTGAGCGCTGCTGCGCTGCAGGCCCAGGAGGTCGAAACCGCTCCCGTAGACTCCACCCTGCTGGGAAAAAGCATCCTGTCTGTCATCGGTTCCGGTGTAAAGATTACCCAGAGTGTCGCCGTGCAGCAGGCCATGGACACCTATGTCCGCGAAAATGCCAACAAGCCCATCACCGGCTACCGCATCCGCGTCTATTATGACAACGGGCCCCAGGCCCGCGCCAAGTCCGAAGCCATCGAGAAAACGCTGCAGCAGCAGTTCCGCGCGGCGGTGTACCGCTCCTTCGAGAGCCCCAATTACAAGGTGACCGTGGGAGACTTCCGCACCAAGGATGAGGCCCTGCGCATCTACAACGCCCTCAAGTGGACCTATCCCACCGCGTATATCATTAAGGAGACCATCAATTATCCCCGCTAATGGCTTCCATCAAACAGGGACTTGAACAGAAACAGCAGCAGAGGCTGTCACCGCTCCAGATCCAGACCATCAAGGTCATCGAGATGCCGGTGCAGGCCCTGGAGCAGTATGTGCGCGAGGTCCTGAACGACAACCCCGTCATCGACGACGATTCTCCCAAGCGGGACGACGACCAGCCCCGTGACGTCTCCATCTCCGAAGTGGAGGAGAAGGAGCAGAGCGGCGGCTCCCTGGAAGAAAACTACGGCCCCCAGGACGACGACATCCCTTCCTACAACCTCCACGTGAACAACTGGGGCAAGGACGAGCGTCCGGAATACAATACCTTCTCCGTCAAACAGAGTTTTACCCAAAGCCTGCAGGAGCAGCTTGGGTACCGCAATCTCACGGATCATCAGCGCACGGTGGCGTCCTTCATCATCGGCTCGCTGGACGAAGACGGTTATCTGCGCAGGGACATCGAATCCCTGGTGGACGACCTCGCCTTCCGCGCCGGCGTGGAATCATCGGCCGAAGAGGTGGAGAAACTGCTCAAGGTCATCCAGGAGTTCGAGCCCTCCGGCGTGGGCGCACGGGACCTGCGGGAATGCCTGCTCATCCAGCTGGAAGACAAGAAACGCACCCCCTCCGTAGAGAACGCTATCAAAGTGCTGGAAACCCAGTTCGAGGCTTTCAAGAACCGTCATTTCCAGAAGATTATGGCCCGCCTGCACCTGGGCGAGGATGAGATGAAGGGCGTCCTGGACGAGATCCGTCGCCTGAACCCTTCCCCGGGCGGACAGGTGGACGACTCCTACAACGACCAGGCCCAGCAGGTGGTCCCGGACTTCCACCTGGACTACGAAAACGGCCAGCTCATCCTCACCATGCCGCGTTTCTCCATCCCGGAACTGCGCATCAACCGCCGGTACTCCGAGATTATGGAAACCGGCCGCCTGTCTTCCTCCAAGGCCGACAAGGAAGCCGCCACGTTCGTGAAGCAGAAGATTGATTCGGCCAAATGGTTCATCGAAGCCCTGCGTCAGCGGCAGAACACCCTGCAAAGCACCATGCAGGCCATCATCGACTACCAGCACGACTACTTCGTGGACGGCGACGAAAGCAACCTGCGCCCCATGGTGCTCAAGGACATTGCCGAAATGACCGGCTTTGACATCTCCACCATCTCCCGTGTGGTCAACAGCAAGTGGATCGAAACCCACTTCGGCATCTTCCCCCTCAAGTATTTCTTCTCCGAAGGACTGGAAAACACCGAAGGCGAAGAAGTTTCTACCCGCGAAATCAAAAAAGCCCTCCGGGAAATGGTAGACGGCGAAGACAAGCACAACCCCCTCACCGACGACGAACTGGTAGACGGCCTGGCCGCCCGCGGCTACAAAGTCGCCCGCCGCACCATCGCCAAATACCGCGCCCAACTTGACATCCCCAAAGCCCGGCTCCGTAGGGAATTGTAGCCCTCTGCCGGCGCCCTGCCGGGCGCTCGTTATATAAAGCGCTGATTACCAAGTATATAAGATTTTTTCTTTGTTCCCGCGGGAGTCAAGAAAATTTTTTATGTGCCTGATAGTCAGTGATTTACGCCATGAGTATGTCTGCGGCAAAAAAAACGGCCTGCAGTCTTGCAAGCCGTTTGTTTGTTTTAGGGAGGGGTTAAAACACTAATGCTAAACCAACTCCATTATCTGTAGCGCCAAATTGGAACTGTGGCTGAAAAGCTAGTTTCGAGTTGTAATTATTTACAATGGATTTCACTTTACCTTCACCGACTAAGGAAACAACAATACCTCCAACGAAAGCAACGCCACCTCCGATCAGCATACCTAAATTCGGTTTAGCTCCTGCAATGGCAGTACCGATACTCCATCCGAAGGGAACCGCTCCAACAATACCAACAATACCACCGACTAACATACACGTTTTACTACCCTTATAGGACTTAATATCCTCTTGGGAAATATATCTGTTCAGCATTCCATCCTCTATTGTAACTCCACCGACGGAAATCTTCCCGCTCCACGGATTATATGTCATCACGCCTTGCGGTATCGATGACTCATTCTTGACGTTAAACATTTCACGCTCTCCATTCTCATAGGTAATCATCAATACATCCGATGCGTTAATAGTGTATGTGGGGCCGTCAAGATTAGAAAACTTCTTAAACGAAATCTGGTTCTGACTCACTTCCGTCACTTTCGCCTGAATATCGGTTCCATCTGCTTTTGTAATGATGTCTTGTGCGAACAGGGCATGTGCGAACATCATGCATACTACGAGAATGAATAATTTTTTCATATGGCTCACATTATTAGATACATGCAAATATACGAATAAAAATAAAAACAACCCTCAGAAAAATCTGAAGGTTGCATCTGGGTGGATGATGGGGCTCGAACCCACGACACTCGGAACCACAATCCGATGCTCTACCAGCTGAACTACATCCACCATTTGGGACTGCAAATGTACGGATTTATTCCGATTTTGCAAAATAATTTTTGTATCTTTGTCAATACGTCAAATCAGTATTCGCTATATGGCAAAACGTGAAATCAAATTCTCCCTTGTTTACAGGGATATGTGGCAGAGCTCCGGCCGATATCAGCCGCGCGTGGACCAGTTGGTACGGGTAGCCCCCGCTATTGTGGATATGGGCTGCTTCGACCGTGTGGAAACCAATGGCGGTGCCTTCGAGCAGGTGAATCTGCTGTACGGTGAGAACCCTAACATCTCTGTGCGCAAGTGGACGGCCCCCTTCCATAAGGCGGGCATCCAGACCCATATGCTGGAGCGCGGCCTCAATGCCATCCGTATGTATCCCGTTCCGGAAGACGTCCGTGAACTGATGTTCAAGGTGAAGAAGAAACAGGGGACGGACATCGCCCGTTCCTTCTGCGGCCTCAACGACCACCGCAACCTCAAGACGTCTATTGAACTTGCCAAGAAGGGCGGAATGATTTCACAGGCAGCCCTGTCCATCACGCATTCTCCCGTTCATACGGTAGATTATTACCTCAAGCTGGTGGACCAGCTGGTGGAATACGGCACCGATGAAATCTGCCTCAAGGATATGGCGGGTATCGGCCGTCCCACGGAACTGGGACAGATTGTGGCCGGCATCAAGAAAGCACACCCGGAAATCAAGGTACAGTACCATGGTCACACCGGCCCCGGTTTCTCCCCGGCATCCATGCTGGAAGTAGCTCGCGCCGGAGCGGATTATCTGGACGTTGCCGTAGAGCCTCTCTCCTGGGGCAAGGTGCATCCGGACGTCATTACCGTTCAGCAGATGATGAAAGCCGACGGCTTTCAGGTAAAGGACATCAATATGGATGCCTATATGGAAGTGCGCCGCCTCACGCAGGAATTCATCGACGACTTCCTGGGCTACTGGATCAACCCTACCAACTCCCAGATGACCTCCCTGCTGGTGGGCTGCGGCCTGCCCGGCGGTATGATGGGCTCCATGATGGCCGATCTGAAGGGCTTCCAGGGCGCCATCAACGCCGCCCAGCGCGCCCACGGCCGTCCGGAAATGAGCCTGGATACTTTGATGGTGAAGCTCTTTGACGAAGTGGAGTACGTATGGCCCCGCCTGGGCTACCCGCCGCTTGTAACCCCGTTCAGCCAGTACGTGAAGAATACGGCTCTGATGAACGTATTCAATATGCTGCAGGACAAGCCCCGTTGGACCACCATCGACAAGGATACCTGGGGTATGATCCTGGGCAATATGGGCAAGCTGCCCGGAGAACTGGCCCCCGAAATCGTGGCCCTGGCCAAGGAAAAAGGGATGGAGTTCTACACCGGCAACCCGAAGGATATGTATCCCGACGAACTTCCCAAGTTCCGCAAGATGATGGACGAGGAAGGCTGGGACTACGGCGAGGACGACGAAGAACTCCTGAACATGGCCATGTTCGAGCGTCAGTACCGTGACTTCCGCAGCGGCATCGCCAAGGAACGTTTCAACAAGGACCTGGAAGAGATGAAAGCCAAGGCCGGCGCCCCCATCGTGATAGAGCGTCCCGTGGTGGAAATGCCCAAGTTCAGCGTGGAAGAGTATGTGGCCAAGTATCCCAAAGCCACGCCCGTACAGTGCCCCGTCAAGGGCCAGCTGCTGTGGGAAGTGGATGTGGACGATGCCTCCAAGGCTCCTGTAGTGGGCAAGAAGGTCAAGGCAGGCGAAGTCATCGGCCACGTTCAGACCTACTATGGTCTGGAAGACGTTGTGGCTGCAGTTGACGGCCTCCTGGTTGCCGTTCTGGGAAAACAGGGCGAAAAAGTGGAAAAGGGCGAAATTGTTGCCTTTGTGCAATAAGGGTTCGAGCCCCATCATCCACCCCAACAAAAAAACGGCTTGCAGGATTGCAGGCCGTTTTTTTTTGCAGACATGCTCATGGCGTAAATCGCTGATTATCAGACATGTAAAAAATCTTATATACTTGGTAATCAATACTTTAAACACCGAGCGCCCGGCAGGGCAGCGCCCTCTGTATTAATTAGCAGTAGTGTAGGTTTTGGTGATGATGGCGGGGTTGCCTTTTTCGTCTGTTCCCAGGAGGTTCAGGGTGAGGCTTACGGAAGTGACTTCCTTCTCTCCCAGGGAAATGCTGATGATGCGCGTTTTCTGTTTGAGGAGGTCCTCAGACATGGTGGTGGGGTTCTCGTCGTTACCGTCGTGATACAGGGTAAGCTTGAGCATCCTGTTCTCATACTCGGAGCGGACGAATACGTCGTGCGCGCAGTTGCTGGTGGGGTCATAGTAGTAGTTGAACGCCAGGTCAATGTATTTGGGGCCGATGTAATTGAACTGGATGGTCACAGGGTCATGGGCTTCGACAATTTCGCCGGTGTCTTCCTGCGGGATGATGATGTCGATGGGACTCACCGACTTGATGTCAATCTCGAAATTCTGGTTCAGGATGTCGAAGAACAGGTAGTAGCGATGACCTTCCTGCAGTTCGGGCATATCCTTGGGGGCGGAGGTGACAGTGTACAGCACCCCGCTGTCGTTCACCAGCTGGTGCTCGATGATGGTAACGATGTCCTGCACGTTGGTGGCGCTGTAAGTGGTGCCCACATCGCAGGACCAGGCGGCTATGAGGCTGAAGAAAAGGGGAATCAGCAGTTTTTTCATATCTTTTTCTTTTTACGGGTGGGTTTTGCTATGATTTGTATGTCAATGTCTTCCACGGTGAATCCCTTGAAGCGGCGGCGTTTGAGATGGGACGCCACCAGAGTAGAGAGCTCTTCGTCTATCAGGTTGCGGTAGCAGTGGTTCTCGCGGTCGTACAGGTGGATGTGTTTGGAACCGTCCACGTCGAAGAACATCTTGTTGGTGGCCGAGAGCCTGCGGTTGTAGATGTGGTAGTCCGCCAGCTGGGACAGGATGTTGTACACTGAGGCCGATGTCACTTTGCTGCCCTCGAGGGCCAGCTTCTCCCGGACCATGTCGGCCGATGCATGCTCCAGCTCCATCATGGCGCCGTGCACCGCCAGGCGCTGCTTGGTGGCTTTAAGGCCGTGCCGGCGCAGCTGGGTGCAGAAGTCCTCCAGGGTGGAGATGGGATGTTGGGCGCGTACCATGGTGCTATGCGTTTAGCAGGGCCTTGGCGTTGGCCACGGCCTCCGGGGTGATGGTGGCGCCGGATAGCATCCGGGCCAGTTCCTGTACGCGGCCATCGGCGTCCAGCTGGTGCATGGTGGTGCTGCCCCCGGCCTTGGAAACCAGGAAGTGGGCGTGGCCCTTGGCGGCCACCTGCGGCAGATGGGTGATGGCGAAAACCTGCATATCCTGTCCCATGGCGCATACCAGGCGGCCCATCTTGTCGGCGGTACCGCCGGACACGCCGGAGTCAATCTCGTCGAAGACCAGCGTGGGCATATGCCGATACCGGGCCATTTCGGCCTTGATGGCCAGCATGATACGGGACAGTTCGCCGCCGGAAGCGGCTTTGGCTACGTCGGCGCTGAGGCGGCCGGTAGAGGAGAAGCGGAACTGGACGCTGTCCCGTCCGTTTGCACCGGGGGCGGCATCCTCCAGCACCACTTGGAATGTAGCTTTTTCCAAATCCAGGCCGTGCAGCAGCTCTTCGATGGCGGCGGCAAAGGGCCCGGAACCGGCCAGACGCTTGGCGTGCAGCTGGTCACAAAGGGCGGTGTGCGTCTCTTGAGCGGCATCCAGCGCTTTGCGGGCTGCGTCTACATCGGCCTGCAGGCCCGTGGCGTCCATTACCAGGGAAGCCAGGCGGTCCCGTTCGCCGATGAGTTCCTCCACGGAGGTGGCGCCGTACTTTTGGAACAGGCCGTACAGCAGCGACAGGCGGTCTTCCACCTGCTGTAGGCGCTCCGGGGAGACGTCGGTGCGGGCGGCGGCATCGGCCACTTCCTGCGCAATGTCCTCCACTTCCAGCCTGGCCGATGCCAACCTCTCCGAGAGGGGCAGCATCGAAGGGATAAACCGGCCGGCCTTTTCCAGGATGCGGGCGCATTCGCGCAGTGCCCGGGCGGGGGACGCCTGGTCGTCTTCGGAAGGGGAGAGGATTGCGTCGGCCTCGCTGAGCATCTGCTTGATTTCCTCGGCGTGAGCCAGTTGCTTCTGTTCGGCTTCCAGGTCTTCCAGTTCGCCGGGAACGAGTTTGGCCTCTTCCAGGCGCTGCCAGCGGCTCTGGTTGTATTCCTGCTGGTCCCGGGCGGCGGCCAGGCGCTCTTCCAGTTCCTGCAGGTTGTGCCGATGCGTAAGGAGGTCGTTCCACGCACTGACGCAGTCTTGCCGCAGCTGTGTACAGCCTGCGCGCAGGTCCAGGGCTTCCATCCGGAAGCGGGCGTCCTGCAGGCGCAGCGTCTGGTGCTGCGAGTGAATGTCGATGAGCCGCTCCGACAACTCCTGCAGCACGTTCACGCTCACGGGTTCGTCGTTGGCGAAACTGCGGGAGCGTCCGCTGCGGGCTACGGTGCGGCGAAGGATCAGACGGTCATCTTCGAGGGGAAGGTCTGCATCGGCCAGGATGCGGCAGATCACATCGTCCACGCCGAACTCGGCCTCCACGATGCAGTTCTCGCCGGCCGGCCCCACCATGGAGGCATCGGCCTTGGCGCCCAGCACAAGGGACAGCGCGCCCAGCAGGATGGACTTTCCGGCGCCGGTCTCTCCGCTAATAATGTTGAGGCCCTCTGGAAAACGGGTTTCCAGAGAGCCAATCAAAATGTAATTGCTGACGGAGAGGCTGTACAGCATAACGCCTTATTCTCCGTTGATGTCGATGGGATTTTCGTTCTGAGCCTTGCGGTAGAAGAGGTCTCCGGCCTCGAATTCGGCAATGGCAACCAGGTCCGGTTTGGGCTGGCGCTCATAGTATTTGGAGATTTCGATCTGCTCCTTGTTCTCGAACACTTCTTCCATGGTGTCGCGGTCTCCGCGGAACTCGTCCAGTTTCTTCATCAGTTCTTTCTTCTCGGCCACGGCAATCTGGTTGGCCCTCTTGTACAGGATCACTACGGATTCATAGATGTTGCCGGTGGGGGCTGCCAGATTCTTGATGTCACGCGTTACCGTGTTCACGGGTACTTTTTTCTTACTTTCCATTTCTCTACAAAATTCGTTATCTATATAATGTACAACGTGAGTTTCTACTTAGTTTCAATTATTTTTCAAATAGTCCTGCACTTTTCTGTAAAGGCCGTCCAGTTCGTGGCGGTAGTGGGATTCCGGGTATTCGCCGATGAAGTTGAGGTAGTCGTCCACGAAGGTGAGATAGCGCTCCTTCATCTTTGCCGGCACGCTGAGGCGGGCATAGTGATAGGACGACATGGCGGTGTAGTACAGGACGTCTTCCCGGTAGAAGTTTTCGGAGTTGTTCTTGAGCACGTTGCGCAGCTTGATGCGGGCGGCGGGGTAGTCCTCCATGGTGTAGTACTGCTTGCCGGCTTCGAAATCCTTGCGGTCCAGGCGGTCCTGCAGGTCGTGCATCATGGCCTGGCAGGCCTGCATGTGCGGAAGGTCGTCGGGGTACTCGCGCATATACTGGGTGATGGCCACCATACAGGCCTTGGTGGGTGTCTGGTCCAGCTCCCAGCGATAGGTGGCACGGTACAGGCAGTCCAGGCGGTAGAACTGGGCGTCCGACGCGAAGGGACTGCGGGGGAAGTTCTCCACAAAGCGGGCGAAGTTGGATTCGGCCGTATAGTAGTCCTTGTAACGGTAGTTGGACAGGCCCCAGTAATACTGGACGGTATCGTCCCGGGCGGTGCCGCTGGTGAGGACGGCCAGGGATTCGAACAGCTGCGCGGCTTTCTGGTACTTCTTGTTCTGGAAGTATTCCATGGCGGCCTGGTACTTGGCGTCTACATCGCTGGAGGCCAGCAGCATCTCATACTGGCTGGCGCAGGAAAAGACGGCCAGGGCAAAGCCCAGCGCAGCGGCAATGATTATCGATCTCTTCATACCTTTTATATATTATTCTCCAAAAGGAACTTCTCTGCGTCCCGGGCTGCCATACAACCCGAAGCGGCGGCCGTTACGGCCTGTTTGTACGTGGGATCCTGCACGTCTCCGGCGGCAAAGACGCCGGGTACGCTGGTGCGCGAACTCTTCCCCTCGGTGAGGATGAAGCCGTTCTGGTCCAGGGCCAGCCAGGGAGCGAAGAGCTTGGAGCCGGGCTCGTGGCCGATTCCCAGGAAGAATCCGTCCAGCTCTATATCAAATACAGTGCCGTCTTTCCGGAGCAGCCGTGCACCGGTGACGCCCATCCCGTCTCCCAGGACTTCCTGGGTGTTGCAGTTCCACAGGACTTCGATGTTGGGGGTGGCCAGCACGCGGTCTCCCATAATCTTGGAAGCGCGGAACACGTCCCGGCGTACAATCATATAGACCTTCTTGGCCAGGGAGGCCAGGTACAGGGCTTCCTCGCAGGCAGTGTCTCCGCCGCCTACTACCGCCACGGTGCGTTTGCGGTAGAAGAAACCGTCGCAGGTGGCGCAGGCGCTTACGCCCATGCCCATATATTTCTGCTCCGACGGCAGTCCCAGGTATTTGGCCTGGGCACCGGTGGCGATGATGAGGGTCTGGGCCAGGATTTCCGTCTCGTCGTCAATGGTGATGCGGAAGGGACGGGCGCTCAGATCCACGGCCGTGGCCGTACCGCGGCGCACATCGGCCCCGAAACTCTTGGCCTGCTCCCGCATGGAATCCATCAGGGTGTTGGCGTCTACTCCGCCGGGGAAACCGGGGAAATTCTCTACGACGGTGGTGGTGGTAAGCTGGCCTCCGGGCTGGATGCCTTCATACACCACGGGGGAGAGGTTGGCGCGGGCTGCGTAGATGGCGGCCGTAAATCCGGCGGGGCCACCGCCCAGAATGAGTGTCTTTACTGTTTCCATAAACGGTTGAGGGTGGTGGTATAGTCTTTTTCAAAAACGATGCGGCGTACGGCCCGGTTGTGGTTGTTGCCGTTTTCGTCTGGGATGAACAGGAAGTCCGTGTGCAGGCCGCTGCTGCGCTCCATGCCCAGGTAGCGGGTCCAGTCGTCACCGTAGCGCAGGCAGCGCACCACGAAAAAGCGGGCGGTGTCGTAACCCTGGAAGGCGAATTGGGAAGGTTCAGTACGGAAGAGGGCGCGGTAGGCGTGCACGAAGCGGTCTACCTTCGGGTCCGAATAATCCACGTGGTAGGAGGTGCAGATGTGCAGGTCGGCGTCGTGGTAGGCGGTTCCCTCGATGGTCTCGAAGGTGCGCACCTTGGACGGGGCGTACATGGTGATATCGTAGCCCTTGCCCTGCATGATGCCCAGGTTACGGACCACGTCTCCGGTGAAGGCCTCGTTCTCGGAGGCTACGATCACGCGGTTCAGGCTGTCCTTGCCGGCCAGCATCTCGGCCAGGGTGGCGGGGATGGTGCGGCCGTCGGCAATGGCGTAGTTCAGGATTTCATAGGGGAGTTCCCGGCGGGCCAGGGCGCTGCGGATGGCAACGGGGGCCGTCACGTTGTCGGCGCCTTTTTCCGTAATCAGGATCACTTTGTCTGTGGGGGCCAGGTCTTCCTTCACCCACTGGGCCAGGTCTTCGTACTGATGGTCGATGGCCGACGGCGCCTGCACGAAGTTCTTGTAGTAAGCGCTGAGAGCGGCGGCTTTCTGGTCCAGGGGAGAGATTACCGGTACGCGGCCTTCCACGCGCTGGAGGATGGCCTCGATATCACGGGAGGCCACGGGTCCCAGCACAAAGTCGTCCTGCACCAGGTCCTCGATGGGCGGAATGCCGGCATTGAGGTCGTACACGTGCACCTGTGCCTTTACGCCTTCGGCTTCCAGGTCCCGCAGGGCCATGAGGACGCCGGAGTAAAAGTCCATGTTGATTTCACTGCCGCCGGCATTGGCGCGCAAGGGGAGGATGAGGGAAAAGTTGGCCTTGTCCTTCACGCGCTGGGCCAGGAGGACGCTGTCGGGCACCACCGGTGCAACGTCAGGAAGCACGGGCAGGGATACCTCCAGGGTATCCACGGGTACCACCTCCACGGCGTTTTCCTCTTCCGCCACTTCCTGCAGCAGGTCGGTCGGTGCGGGAGCCTCTTCCTGCTTCGAGGGAATCTTCAGCACTTGACGGGTGCTCAGTTTCCGGGTCTTGAGACCGTTGTAATCCATGATTTCCTGCGCGCTTACACCGTATCGGCGGGCAATGTCGTCCAGGTCTTCATACCAGCGGACCACGTGCTCCACATAGCCCTGGGGCGCCGAGGCGGGGGTATCGGCCGGATTGGCCACACCGGGCGTCTGCTCCTTGTAGGGAATGAGCAGGATGGCGTTTTTCTGCAGGCCGGTCTCCCGCAGGGAAGGATTGGCTTCGTACAGTTCTTCCTCGCTCACCCCGTAGGCACGGGCGATACCGTAGAGCGTCTGCTTTTCCAGTACCACGTGCGACAGGTAAACCTTGCCGTTCAGTTTCACTTTCTCCTGAGAGACGGTGACCGGCGCGGGCACGTATTCCTGGGCGATGGCCTGGGCGCAGCCAAGGACTGCGAGGGCGGCGATGAATGTAAGAAGTCGTTTCATGGCGTTACACATATATTATAAGGTGGCGGCAAAGGCCGTCAGGTTTTGGCAAAATACGTCCCATCCCAGACGCTCTTTCTCTTTGCCGATGGCCTCCAGGCAGCCCTGCCTGACGGCCGGATCCCGGAAGAAGCGGAGAACCTCCGTGCGGATGGCTTCCGGGCTGGGTTCGGGTGCGACAATTCCCGTGCCACGCGCGCCGATGGTTCCCTTCAGCCCGCCCACATCGGTGACCACCATGGGTACGTCGAAGTGGTAGGCGATGGAGCTGATGCCGCTCTGGGTGGCGCTCCGGTAGGGAATGACGGCCACATCGGCCACGCTGAAAAACTGTTTCACCTGCGAGTCCCGGATATAGTCCGGGAACACGTATACGCGGTCTTTGCCGGGAAGGCTGTCGATGATTGTCTGATACTTGTCGAAGGAACCGTAAGGTTCTCCCGCCACCACCAGCTGATAGTCTTCGGGAAGGTCCCGGAAGGCCTCCAGCAGGATGTCCAGCCCTTTGTATTCCCGGATAAGGCCGAAGAACAGGAGGGTCTTTTTGCCAGGATCCACGCCCAGGGTGGCGGCCGCTTCCCCGCGGGGCAGTTTGGGGCCGAAATGGGCGTACAGCGGGTGAGGGAGCAGGATGTGCGGGGCGTCGGGACGCAGGGAAAGGAGGTCCTTCTCCACACTCTCCGACATGGAAACGAAGCCGGTGCAGCCCTTCAGGAAATACCGGGTGAGGGGCTTGTCAAACCAATGGGCCTCATGGGGGATCACGTTATCCAGCACCACCACGCTCTTGCAGCCGCAGTGCCGGGCCACATAGCCCAGCGAAGGGGCGAACCAGCTCATCCAGTACTTCATCACCAGAAGGTCCGGTTTCCAGGCGCGGATGGCGCGGGCGGTCTTGATCCAGGTAAGGGGATTGATCGTATCCAGCAGGGCTTCGGCTTCTACCGGAGTGGCTTCGTCCTCCGGCGTCACGTACTGCGTTTTGCCGGGGAACAGGAAGTCGGGATACTGCCGGGAGAAGGAAAAGGCCTTTACATCATTGCATTTTCCCAGTCCAATCAGCATTGAAGCGTTGAACTGGGAAATGCCACCCCGCAAGGGGTAGAAGCTGGATAATAGCGCGATCCTCAAAACTTATTTCTTGGAGGATTCCTTCGTTTTGATGTAAGCGGCGTTCAGGCCGGCCAGGAGTTCGTCGGTGATGTCAAGCTTGGGATCGGCGGTGACCACGGGGGTGGACAGGATGCTGCCGGCTGTGGTCAGGATCATGGCGTAGTTGTGCTCCAGGTTGAACTCGGCCACGTATTCGGAGATGGCGTTGGCAATCTGGTTCATCATCACCTGCTGCTCTTCGGCCATTTCCTGCTGCTTGGTCACCACATACTGCTGGTAGCTCTGCTGCTGTTCCTGCAGTTTCTGGTACTGGGCCTGGGCCACGGACTGGGTGAGGAGGCCTTTGTCCACCTTGTTCTGGAAATCGGCGGCGTCCTTCTCCAGTTTCTTGCCGCGACGGTCGATCTCGGCCTGGATGCCGGAGGTCTTGGTCTCGAAGACAGAGTTGAGGTCGTTGGCCATGTCGTAGCCTTCCATCACCTTGTCCATATTGAAATAGACGATGCTGCCGGCTACGGCCAGGCTGTCTTTGGCGGCGGTGCCTGCGGGAGCTGCTGCCTGATTCTGGTTGCAGGAAACGGCGATGGCCAGCAGGGCGGCGGCGCCGAAGAGGATAAGATTCTTTTTCATTATTGCGTTTATTATAATTAAATCGTAAGGAATCGCAAAGTTAACTATTTTTTGCGGATTTGCGAAAGGTATGCCTCAATAGTTTTCTCCAGGCCCATATACAGGGCGTCGGAGATGAGGGCGTGGCCGATGGAAACCTCATCGGTCCAGGGGATGGTCTCAATGAAGTATGCCAGGTTTTCCAGGGAGAGGTCGTGCCCGGCGTTCAGGCCCAGGCCGGCGTCGCGGGCCGCCTTGGCCGCCTCCAGATAGGGGGCGATGGCCGCTTCCCGTCCCTGGGGGTACAGCAGGGCGTAGTCGGCCGTATACAGTTCCACGCGGTCGGCCCCACAGGCGGCGGCGCCGTAAGCCATCCTGGGATCCGGGTCGATGAAGATGGACGTACGGATGCCCTTGCTGTGGAAAATCCGGCACAGGTCCGTGAGCAGGCCCTTGTTGGCCAGGGTGTCCCACCCGGCGTTGGAGGTAATGGCGTTATGGCCGTCGGGCACCAGCGTCACCTGGTCCGGCACCACTTCCAGCACCAGGTCCACGAAGCTCTGGACGGTAGGGTTGCCCTCGATATTGAATTCCGTAGTTATCATGGGCCGGATTTCCCTTACGTCGGCATAGCGGATATGCCGTTCGTCCGGCCTGGGATGCACCGTGATGCCCTCGGCGCCAAATTCCTCGCACCTGCGGGCGGCCAGCGCCACGTCCGGTATATTCCCGCCCCGCGCGTTGCGGATGGTGGCAATCTTATTGATGTTTACACTCAGTCGGGTCATTTCTGCTTTCATTTAAACCTACAAAAGTACGCATTTTTCCCCAATTGCCCAATATTTTCGCCCGCGCCCTAAGTCGTTGACTATCAGCACTCTTTCCGTTTTTCTTTAGCCCCGGGAGCCTAAAGAAAAATCAAAAAACATTTGATGCTCAAGCAGTTACGCCTAGTCCTGGACGGGGCTCACCAGCTCGAAATAGGGGAGACGGTCCAGGGGAGCGTCGATGCGGTGGGTTCCGCCGGCGTATTCGGTGCCGTCATCGGCCTTCCAGCGGCCCTGGGGCAGGACAACCGTGCGCGAAGTGCCGGGCTCCAGGACGGGGGCTACCAGGATGCGGTCGCCCAGCATGAATTCGTCTTTGACGGAGGCAAAACCCTGGTGCGGGAAGTAAAACTCCAGCGGCGCCACGATGGGTTCCCCTTCGGCCGCGGCCTTGGCGTAGAGAGATTCGATATAGGGTAGCAGGCTCTCCCGGGTTTTAACCGCTTTCAGCACGGCGGCGTACCGTTCGGGGGACAGGACCCGCCAGGGGGCCAGGGAGAACTGCATCATGGGCATCAGGGCATGGACCTGGGCCGAACGGACAATCAGGTCCTGGTCCGTCTGGCCGCTTAAAAATGTTTCAAAGCTGCCGCCGCCCACCATATCGGGACAGCAGAAGCTGTATCCCATCAGGCTTTCGGCCATCATTTCCGGGATGAGTTTGGCGAGGTCTTCCCAGGAGTGCGCTTTGTCGTGCAGGCGCTGGACGATGGGCTGCCCGGCATTCCGCCACCCGGCCCGGAGCTCGTTGTAGGGGTATTTGCGGGCCAGTTGGACAAAGAGCGAACACTGCTCCCAGCCGGGAACGTCGCCGCCCGCGGCCAGGGCATCGGCCGGATAAAAATCGAAATCGCCGGCGTCGAACTTGAAACCGTCTACGCCGTAACTGTCCATCAGGTGCCGGAGCCGGCCGTCGAACCATTGAGCCGATTGCGGATTGGAGAAGTCCAGGACGGCCGATGTCCCGTTCCACCAGCGTACGGGGTAAGGCTGACCGTCGGCCGTGTGCAGGAAACCCTGGAAGCTGTTAATCTCCCGGCAAATCAAGTACTGGTCCATGCTCACGAAGGGACAGATCCACAGCATCAGTTTGAAGCCCATCCGGTGCAGCTCGTCGCACATGGCTTTGGGGTCCGGGAAGCGCCCGGGGTGGAACTCCCACTTGCCGTAGTCTTCCTGCCAGGTGTCATCAATCATGATGATGCCTGCGGGAAGCCCGTTCTCCAGGATGCCGCGGGCATACGCCAGCACACCCTCCTGGTTCTGGTCGTACATCAGCTCGATCCAGGTGTTGTATTGCGGCGCCCGGTAGAATTCCGCCGGGGGCAGCTGGCCATCGGCCGGGAAATGTGCCCTGGCCGCTGCGCGGTAGGCATCGGCCAGCGTCTCGCCGGCTTTCACTACCTCTACCTTCCGGTCCACTTCGATGCTTTTTCCGGTGACCTCGAAGGCAAAGGGGGCGTCGCTCCAGACGTACGTGCCGTCGGAGCCCAGCAGCAGGGGAGCGGTCTGGTTGGACAGATTATCATTCAGGGCGGTCCGGAATCCGGGCTCGAACGGCATCCGGGAGCCGTCCTTGATATGACCTCCCCAGTAACGAACATCCGTTCCGACAGGAATGGCGGTGCCGCCGGTGCAGGAAACCAGCATCAAGGGCAGCAGGGCTTTCAACAGAGACTTCATAGTGTGATTATTCATGATTATCACAAAGATAACGAAATTTTCCCCACAAATACCTACCATATATTAAGAAAAATCACGGAAATGTGTTAATTTTGTCGGTTGATTTAATCGGATGCTATGAAAATAGGATATTTCATTCTCAAGGAGGAGCTCCGGAGCGACGAGCGGATGGCTACGCTGCTGAAGGACCTGGAATCGGCCACCTTCGAGGTATACGAGATTCGCACCAAGGCCGATGTCCGCCCGGACACTGACCTGGTCCTTTCGATGGGCGGCGACGGCACTTTCCTGAGCGCCGCGCACGTTGTGGCCGATATCGGCCTGCCCATCCTGGGCGTGAACTTCGGCCGCATCGGCTTCCTCTGCGAGAACCAGCCGGAGGCTGTGCGGAAAGCCCTCCTGGAGGGAGAATTCAGCATCGAGTACCGTACCGTGCTCAACGCTACGCTCAAGGGTCCCGAGGCGCGCCGTTCCATCGGCATGCTGCCCTACAGCGTGAACGAGGTGGCCCTGCACCGCAGTGGCTCTTCCGTGCTGGGCATCCACGTGAGCATCAACGGGGAACCCCTGCCCACCTATTGGGCCGACGGTCTCCTGGTGGCCACCCCTTCCGGCTCCACGGCCTATTCCCTGAGCGTGGGCGGTCCCATCTGTATGCCGGAGACCAAGGTGCTGGTGATGGCCCCTATTTCCCCGCACAACCTGAACGTGCGCCCCATCGTGATCCCCGAGACCGCCAAGATAGACATCTCCTTCGAGTCCCGGGACGGCAAGGCTACCATGTCCATGGACAACCGCGTGGAAGAAATTCATCCGGAATGGACCATCCACGTGGAGATGGCACAGTTTTCGCTTAAACGTGTCCGGCTCCCGGAATCGGGTTTCGTGAAGGCCCTTACCTCACGCCTTTTCTGGGGAGAAGACATGCGCAACAACGAGTAATTCTATGGAGAAAATACCGCAGCACGTTTCCATTATTATGGACGGTAACGGCCGATGGGCGAAGGCCCGCGGTCTGGACCGCGTGAAAGGGCACATCGAAGGCGTGGAGAGCGTCCGTGCCTGCCTGGAAGCCGCCGCCGAAGACGGCGTGAAGTACCTTTCGGTCTATGCCTTCTCGGAGGAAAACTGGAATAGGCCGCAGGACGAAGTCATCGCCCTGATGGAACTGATGATGCGGGCCATGAAGAACGAGCTCAAGACGTTCCTGGACAACAAGATCCGCTTTATGGTGCTGGGCAACCGCGCCCGCCTGAGCGACGGACTCAACCGGACCATCGACGAAATGATGGAGCGTACCAACGTGGCCGATGTCCGTTGCACCCTGATCCTCTTCCTGAGCTACAGCGGCAAGTGGGACATCCTGCAGGCTGTGAAAAAGGCTGCGGCACAATTGTCTCCCGAGCAGCTCCAGGCTATGGAACTGCCGGACTTCGACCGGTATCTGGTCACCGCCGGCATCCCGGACCCGGACCTGCTCATCCGCACCTCCGGCGAACTGCGCATCTCCAATTACCTGCTGTGGCAGAGCGCCTATACGGAATTCTATTTTACCGATACGCTGTGGCCGGACTTCCGCAAGCCGCAGTTCCGGGAAGCCCTGGCGGAATACGCCCGCAGGGACCGCCGTTATGGTAAAGTGAAATAAAATGCTTATCTTTGCAAGATAACTGAACCGCGAATGAGAGGAATCAAGATACTATGCGCTGCCGTGCTGCTCCTGACGGGAATGTCCCTGCAGGCGCAGACGTCCCGCAGCAGCATCGAGGTCGATTACAACCGTCCCAGGACCTACGTCGTGGGTGGTGTGAGTGTAGAAGGGAACCAGTATTTCAACCAGCACCAGATCCTGCAGCTCACAGGTTTGCAGGCCGGTCAGGAAATCACCGTCCCCGGTGAAGAGGTCACGGGCATCGTGAAGCGCCTGGTGGCCCAGCGCTACTTCGAGGACGTGGCCGTGATGGTGGACTCTCTGAGCGCCCAGGCCGACACCGCCTGGTTTGTCATCAGCGTACGGGAACGTCCCCGCGTGTCCCGCTGGAACTACACCGGCGTGAAAAGCGGAGAGAAGAAGGACCTGCAGGAGCGCCTGAACCTGCGTCCCGGCCGCGAATACTCCGAATATGTGAAGAATACTTCCGTGGACATCATCAAGCGTTACTATAAGGAAAAGGGTTTCCTGAAAGTGAACGTGGACGTGGATGTCCAGCGGGATACCATGATCAAGAGCGCCATCCGCGTCACCTTCAACGTGGACCGCGGCAAGAAAATCCGCATCAAGGACATCAACTACACCGGTAACACGGACGTTAAGCCCATGAAGCTGGCCAAGAACATGAAGGAGACCCACGCCGCAACGTGGTACAACTTCTTCAAGTCCAAGAAGTTCAAGGAGAAGGAATACGAAAAGGACCGCAAGACCGTCCTGGACGCCTTCAACGAGGCCGGTTACCGCGACGCCCGCCTGGTGCGCGACTCGGTGTACTTCCTGGAAGACGGCAAGCACCTGAACATCGACATGGTCTTCGACCAGGGCCGCAAGTACTATTTCCGCAACATCACCTGGACGGGTAACTCGGTGTATTCCTCCGATGTACTCAACGAAATCCTCCAGATCAAGAGCGGAGACGTGTACGACCTTGTTACCATGGAGAAGCGCCTGCACGGCGGCGGCAAGGAGAACGAATACGACGTCTCCAAGCTGTACCGTGACAACGGTTACCTCTTCTTCAACGTGACGCCCGTGGAGGTGAACATCCAGAACGACTCCGTGGACGTGGAGATGCGCATCTCCGAAGGCAAGCCCGCCGTACTCAACGAGATTATCATCGACGGCAACGACCTCACCAACGAGAAAGTGGTACGCCGCCAGCTCACCACCCGTCCCGGCTATCTCTTCAGCCAGACGGACTTCGAGCGTTCCATCCGTGAGATTTCCTCCATGGGCCAGTTCGACCCCGAGGCTGCCATGGATCCCAACCGCGGCTGGAGCATCCTGCCCAACCAGCTCAACAATACCGTGGACATCATGTACCACGTGACGGAGAAGCCGTCTTCCCAGCTGGAACTCTCCGGCGGTTGGGGCGGTAACACCTTCGTGCTCACGGCCGGCGTAAGTTTCAACAACTTCTCTACCCGCCGGTTCTTCGAGAAAGGCGCCTGGCGGCCCGTTCCGCTGGGAGACGCCCAGACTCTTTCCTTCCGTTTCCAGACCAACGGAAAGTACTACACTTCCCTCAGCGCCAGCTTTATGGAGCCCTGGCTCTTCGGCAAGAAACCCACGTCCCTCAGTATCTCCGGTTACTATTCCAGGATGACGGACTCCTATCTTGCCATCGGCATCCTCTCCACGGACAAGATGTTCGAGGTGTTCGGCTTCAACGCCGGTCTGGGTACGCGCCTCAAGTGGCCCGACAGCTACTTCGTGCTGTACAACAACCTCAGCTGGCAAACTTACAAGCTCACCAACTGGACCAACAGTTACTTCGCGTTCAACGACGGTATTTCCCACAACCTCAGCTATACCATCTCCCTCACGCGTAACTCATCGGACCAGCAGATTTATCCCCGTACGGGTTCCGAATTCTCCTTCTCCCTGCAGTTTACGCCGCCGTACTCCCTGTTCCGGAAGTATACCTACGACGAACTGGGCGAGCGCGTGCCCGTGAACAGCTGGAAGGATGTGAACTACGACGACTGGACGTCGGCCCAGCGCTACAAGTGGATCGAGTACCACAAGTGGAAATTCAACGGCACGGTGTACACCAAGCTGGTGGGAGACCTGGTGCTGATGACACGCGCGCAGTTCGGCTATCTGGGTTACTACAACCGCAACTGGGGTTATTCTCCGTTCGAGAACTTCCAGGTGGGCGGCGACGGTATGTCGGGCTATATGACCTACGGCGCCGAAATCGTGTCCCTGCGCGGTTACGAGGACTATTCCCTCACGCCTCGCAAGGTCACCCCGTACAGCCAGAACGGTATCAGCTACGCGGGTAACGTGTACGACAAGTTCACCGTGGAACTCCGCTATCCCGTTATCCTGCAGCCTCAGTCCACCATCTATGCCCTGGCCTTCCTGGAAGGCGGTAACTGCTGGAGCGACATCCGGGAGTTCAATCCGTTCCAGATCAAGCGAAGCGCGGGTGTGGGCGTGCGTGTATTCCTGCCCATGATCGGCCTGCTGGGCGTCGACTGGGGCTACGGCTTCGACGACACCACCAACGGTGGAAGCCATTTCCACTTCGTCCTGGGCCAGCAGTTCTAGTATGGTATGAAACTTGTGGAGAACATGGGGATTTATTCAGAAAACAAACAATAAAAGAATATGAAAAAACTATTTGTTATCGCCCTTGCGGCACTTGCTACCCTTACCGCCTCTGCCCAGCAGCTGGCTAAAGTCAATTTCCAGGAACTCGTGATGCTGATGCCGGAGATGGACGCTGCCCGCGAAACCATCGCCGCTTCCCAGAAAGAGGCCGAAGAAACTTACTCTGCCATGGTGGAAGAATACCAGGGTAAACTGAGCCAGTATCAGCAGAAGCAGGCTTCCTGGACCGCCGCCATCCGCGAATCCAAGGAGCGCGAACTCATGGAAATCCAGAACCGTATCCAGGAATTCCAGCAGTCCATCTCCCAGGAACTCCAGCAGCAGCAGAACCAGCTCACCGCTCCCATCCAGGAGAAAGCCAACAAGGCCGTGACAGACCTGGCCAAGGCTAAGGGTGTCACCGTCCTGTTCGACGTTTCCCAGGCCATCTACTTCGACGAGTCCAAGGTGGTTGACCTCACCGCCGAGGCCCGTAAAGCCCTGAACATCCCCGAAGGCCGCACGCTGGAATCCCTCCAGGCCGAACTGCAGGCCCAGGCTCAGGCCACTGCCGCACAGTAGTATACAAGGACATTTACAAATCTTTAATCCGGTACTCAAAAGAGGGCCGGATTTTTTTGTGATTTCCCTTTTTATTCTTTAAATTTGTACGATTAATACGGATTTATTCTTTAACATTATAACCAACAACACTAAAATTTCATTTTTATCATGAAAACAACCGACATCATGGCACGTCTGCAGGCCAAGTACCCGCTTGAGAAAGAATACCTGCAGGCCGTTCAGGAGGTTCTGGAATCCATCGAGGATGTTTACAACCAGCATCCCGAGTTTGAGAAGGCCAAGATTGTGGAGCGCATCGTGGAGCCCGACCGCATCTTCACCTTCCGTGTAACCTGGATCGACGACAACGGAGAGGTCCAGACCAACACCGGCTACCGTATCCAGTTCAACAGTGCCATCGGTCCCTATAAGGGCGGCCTGCGCTTCCATCGCGCCGTCACCCCTTCCATGCTCAAGTTCCTGGGCTTTGAACAGACCTTCAAGAACGCCCTCACCACCCTCCCGATGGGCGGTGCCAAGGGCGGCAGCGACTTTGACCCCAAGGGCAAGTCCAACGACGAAATCATGCGTTTCTGCCAGGCTTTCATGCTGGAGCTGTGGAACTGCATCGGCCCGGACCAGGATATTCCTGCCGGCGACGTGGGCGTAGGCGGCCGTGAAATCGGTTACCTCTACGGTATGTACAAGAAACTGGCCCGCCAGTACAACACCGGTGTTCTCACCGGCAAGGGCGGCACCTGGGGCGGTTCCATCCTCCGTCCCGAGGCCACCGGCTTCGGCGCCCTCTATTTCACCCATCATCTGCTGGAGAAAGCCGGCATTGACATCAAGGGTAAGAAGATTGCCGTTTCCGGTTTCGGTAACGTGGCCTGGGGTGCCTGCATCAAGGCTACCGAACTGGGCGCCAAGGTAGTGGCCATCTCCGGCCCCGACGGCGTATGCCACATTCCCGACGGCATTACCAAGGAAATGATTGACTATATGCTGGTGATGCGTGCTTCCAACCGTGACAAGGTGGAAGACATGGCCACCAAGTTCCCCGGCAAGGCCGTGTTCACGCCCGGCAAGAAGAGCTGGAGCATTCCCGTGGACATCGCCCTCCCTTGCGCCTTCCAGAACGAACTCTCCGAGGACGACGCCAAGGAACTGAAGGCCAACGGCTGCATCTGCTGCTGCGAGGTTTCCAACATGGGCTGCCAGCCCGGCGCCATCCATTTCTTCCAGCACAACGGCATCCTCTTTGCCCCCGGCAAGGCCGTGAACGCAGGCGGTGTGGCCACTTCCGGCCTGGAAATGACCCAGAACGCCGAACACATCTCCTGGAGCGGCCAGGAAGTGGACGACAAACTCCACTTCATCATGAAGTCCATCCACGAGCAGTGCGTGAAGTACGGCACCCAGCCCGACGGCAGCGTGGACTACGTGAAGGGCGCCAACATCGCCGGCTTCATGAAGGTTGCCACCGCCATGCTGGAGCAGGGAACCATTTAGTTCTCCGTTATTTGCGTTTTGAAAAGGTTTCGCCCACTGCGAAACCTTTTTTTTATTCTTTGAATAAATTGCTAACTTTGTAGACTAATTGTGAAACAAACCAACCTACAATGAAAAAACTGACGATTGCACTGTCTCTGGTGGTGGTTGCGCTGGTTATCGCCTCTTGCGGTAAAGGCCGCAGCAAGGCCGAGCGCCTGCTGGAGAACTATGCCGAGGTAGTGATTCCCGCTCCGGACCTTTCGGGAATCACCGATAACGGAAAGGAGGTTCTGAATCTGTACCGTTTCGCGGCCGACGAAGCCGACGCCATTTACTGGGAACAGAACTTCGGCCCCAAGGAATTCTTCAGCGCTCTGCCCGATCCCGCCGAGCGCACCTTCGCCGAGGTTAACTACGGTCCCTGGAACCGGATTGACAATCAGCCCTTCATCGAGGGCTTCGGCCCCAAACCCGCCGGCGCGCGTTTCTATCCGGACGATATGACCGACGAAGAGTTCGAAGCTTTCAAGAATCCCGCCAAGAACAGCCCCTATACGATTATCCGTCGCAAGGCCGACGGTTCCCTTGAGGCTGTGTGGTATCACGAGGCCTATTCCGAACACGTGCAGAAGATTGCCAATCTCCTCACTGCTGCGGCCGATATCACCATCAAGGCCAGCGTCCGCGAGTACCTGCTGCAGATGGCCCATGCCGTCAGGACAGACCGCTACTACAGTGCCCAGCGTGCCTGGCTGGAAATGACCGACAGCAAGATGGACATTGTAATAGGCCCCACCGAAACCATTGACGACGACCGTTACGGCATCAAGGCTTCCTACGGCGCATATGTCCTCTTGAAGAACGAGGACCGCACCCGCTCCCTGCAGGATCTGTGCGACCGTCTGCCGGAACTCCAGGCCTCCCTGCCCGGAGACCCTGCCTATCACCACTTCGTTCCCGGAGCTAAATCCAACATTCACTCCTGCGACGTTATCTATTATGGCGGCTATCCCAACGCCGGCTACAAGAACATCGCCGTGAACCTGCCCTATGACGTCCGTGTGCAGGAAGATTTCGGTTCCCGCACCATCCTGTTCGACAACATCATCCGCGAGAAGTTCAACCGCACCGTTTTCCCGGCCGGCATGCTCCTGCTGGAGGCCGATGAATGCGCCCACCTGGACGCTTCCGCCTTCTACTGGGGCGTCGTCTTCCGCGAGATTGCCCAGTCCCTGGGCGTGAAGGAAACCGTGAACGGGAAGGGGAGCGTGGTCGAAGCCCTGGGCAATGAGGCCCTCACCATCGAGAAGGTCAAGTCCAACGTGCTGGGCGCCTACCTGTGTGCGCGGGAAGTATCGGCCCACCGCATCGATGCCCTCATTGACACCAAGGACGTGATAACCACCTATCTGGTGAACATCATCCGCGCCTGCCGCTTCGGCAATGCCGACGCCACCGGCCGTGCCAACCTCATCATCTACAATTTCCTGGCAGAACAGGGCATTCTGGAGCGTAAGTCTACCGGCCACTACAGCATCGACTATTCCAAGGCCGAAAGCGTCCTCTCCTCGCTGGGAGAACTGCTTCTCTATATGCAGGCTACCGGCGACCGGGAAGCCGCCGACGAATTCGTGAGCAAGTATGCCGTGGTTCCGTCCACCATCAAGGCCGACATTGTGAAGCTGGAACTGGAAAAGATTCCCGTGGACATCCGTATATCCTATGAATACTAAAAACTAAACGATAATGGCTCAAAAATTTAACCTTAAGTATTGGGTATTCCTGCCGCTGGTACTGGCCATCACCATCTTCCTGTGGGCCGTGCCGGTAAGTTTCTTCGGCATTGACGCTCTCACCGTGGTCCAGCAGCGCGTGATTGCCCTGTTTGTCTTTGCCGCCCTCATGTGGATTTTCGAAATCATCCCCAACTGGAGCACTTCGCTGGTGGTGATTGTGGTGGCCCTGCTCACCGTTTCCAACAAGGGTATCGGCATCTTCTGCGATCCCCAGTATGGCACCCTGGTGCCCTACGGCCGCATCATGAGTTCCATGGCCGACCCCGTGGTGATGCTCTTCCTGGGCGGTTTCGTGCTGGCTATCATGGCCGAGAAATACGGTCTGGACGTTACCATGGCCCGTGCCCTGCTGAAACTCTTCGGCTCCAAGCCGGAGATTGTGCTCCTGGGCTTCCTCATCATGATTTCCGTCTTCTCCATGTTCATGTCCAACACCGCCACGGCCGCCATGATGCTGGCCCTCCTCACCCCTGTGCTCTCCAAGCTTCCGGCCGATGACAAGGGCAAGATAGGCCTGGCGCTGTCCATCCCGGTGGCCGCGAACCTCGGCGGTATCGGCACGCCTATCGGCACGCCGCCTAACGCCACTGCAAAGGGCGCCCTGGAGCAAGCTGGTATCGACGTGAGTTTCGGCGAATGGTGCGTGCACATGATTCCCTACGTGATCATCATGATTGTGATCGCCTGGATCGTACTGCGCTTCATGTTCCCCTTCAAGACCAAGAAACTGGTCCTGGAAATCCCCGAGAACAAGGTCCAGAAAGACTGGAAACTCACCCTGGTGTGGATTACCTTCATCGGTACCATCCTCCTGTGGGCCACCGAGCAGCTCACGCATATCAACTCCAACATCGTGGCTCTGATTCCGCTGGGCGTATTCACTGCTACGGGCCTCTTCGGTAAAGAGGAAATCAAGGAAATCAACTGGACAGTGCTGTGGCTGGTAGCCGGCGGCTTCTGCCTGGGTTACTGCCTGCAGGACACCGGCCTTGCCAAGGTGCTCATCCAGGCCATCCCGTTCGGCAGCATGAGCGTTGTGGTTGTGCTGATTATCGCCGGTCTGGTGTGCTACTTCCTGTCCAACTTCATCAGCAACTCTGCCACTGCAGCCCTGCTGATTCCTATTCTGATTGTGGTTGCCAACGGTATGGCCGATCCCGCCGCCGCCAACAACGCGCAGTTCCTGGCCATGGGCGGCACCAGCGCCATGATTATCTTCATCGCCGTGTGCGCCTCCATCGCCATGCTGTTCCCTATTTCCACGCCCCCGAACGCCATCGCTTCCTCTACCGGTATGGTAGAGACCAAGGATATGACCAAGGTGGGTCTGGTGATGGGTATCATCGGCTTTGTGCTGGGTTATTTCTGGCTCACCAAACTCTTCCCGTTTGCTTAGTATGAAAAAAGGTATCATTATTGTTTTGGCAGCGCTGCTCACCGGCAGTGCCGCCTTTGCGCAGGAAGAGAAGCCTGCCCACTTCAAGCTTTACGGCTTTATCCGCAACTACGTCATCACGGACACCCGTGAGGTGAACGCCGGTACCAACGACTTGTTCCTGTATATGCCCAAGGACAAGAATATGCAGGGTGACGTGGACCTCAATGCCGGTTTCAACTGGCGTTACCTGTCCCTCACCACCCGTCTGGGCCTGGATGTGAGCGGTTACAAGTTCGGCACCATGAACCTGTCCGGTAAGGTGGAGGCCGACTTCTACAGCCTCAGTGGCACCACATCGGCCGCCATCATCCCGCAGCTGCGTCTGCGTCAGGCGTTCGTGAAACTCACCTGGGACGACAACCCGCTGGCCCTTACCCTGGGCCAGGCCTGGCACCCGATGGGCGTAGATCTGCCGCACATCACCAACCTGGAATCCGGCGCTCCGTTCAATCCCTTCAACCGCAGCCCCCAGGTCACCCTGGACGTTACCGCGGGTAAATTCACCTTTACCGCCAGTGTGCTGTATCTGAACCACTTCCTGCCCACCGGCCCCAACGGCAAGAGCGCAGAGTATTACAAGTACGGTCTGCCGGAGTTCTATGTGGGCGCAGCCTTCAAGACCGACGGTTTCCTGGCCAAACTGGGCTTGGATATGGTGAATATGAAACCCTACCGCACGGTGGTCGACGGCGGCGAAACCGTGAAGGCCAACGGCCTCCTGAGCACCTTCTCACCGTTCCTCTTCCTGCAGTTCACCAGCGGCAAGTTCCAGTTGCGCGCCAAGACCATCCTGGCACAGGCCGGTGAACACATGAACCTGCTGTCCGGTTACGGCGTGGCCAGCTATGACCCCGCCACCCATACCTACACCTACGCTCCCATGCAGGACTGGGCTTCCTTCATCAGCTTCCAGTACGGCAAGAAGACGCAGCTGATGTGCACCTTCGGCTACTTCAAGCAGCTGGGTACCACCAAGGACATCATGCTCACCACCAATGCCACTACCGGTGCCATGGAATATGCCCTGTGGATGAACACGGCCGCCGACACCAAGATTCAGCAGGCCTTCCGCGCCACGCCCACCGTGGCCTGGAACATCGGCAAGTTCACCGTATCCCTGGAGTATGACCTCACCGCCGCCCAGTTCGGCCGCGGCGCCCGCAACATCCGCGGTATGTACGACGGCACGCCGGAGTGGATCCTGAACCACCGCTTCATCTGCATGACCAAGTTCACGTTCTAGTGCAACCAGAGCAAGATATTTTCGCCCGCGCCCGCCTTCTGGTGGGCGCAGACGCTTTCAATAGCATCGCTTCCAAACGCGTCTTGCTGCTGGGAGTGGGCGGCGTGGGTTCATGGTGCGCCGAGAGCCTGGTCCGTTCGGGCATCATCCATCTTACCATGGTGGATGCCGATACCGTGAACCCCACCAACATCAACCGGCAGCTCATGGCTACAACCCAAACGTTGGGTCGGCCCAAGGTGGAAGTGATGGCCGAACGTCTGCGGGAAATCAACCCGGAGGCCGATATTACGCCCGTACAGGGCCTATTCAGCGAAGAAACGGCTGGTGAATTCCAGCTGGACACCTATGACTATATCATAGACTGCATCGATTCCCTCAAGGACAAGACGGCGCTCATAGAGTTGGCCACCCATACGCAAGCCACTTTTTTCTCCTCCATGGGAGCGGCCCTCAAGCTGGACCCCACCCGCATCCGCGTGGCCGAATTCTGGGACGTGCACGGGGATCCGCTGGCCCGGGCTATCCGCAAAAAGATTCGCAAGGGGGGCCGGGAGACCGGAAAACCCTTCCTCTGCGTGTTTTCCGACGAACTGCTGGAGAACAGGGGAGAGGCTCAGCAGCCCGCCGATGACGAAATCATCAAAAAGGCCTGCGTGAACGGCACCATGGCTCCCGTTACCGCTATTTTCGGCCACACCCTGGCCGCACTGGTGCTGCAGGATATAGTGAAAACAGAGAATTTTTTGTAAATTTGTACGATATCGAATTCTAAAAACTAATCACATATCATTATGGGAGCATTTCATGCATATGACATCCGAGGCATCTACAACGTAGACTTCGACAAAGACATTGCCTACAAGGTGGGTTATTTCCTTCCTGAACTCCTCAAAGCCGACAAGGTACTGGTGGGCCGCGACTGCCGCGTCTCCGGTCAGGAGATTCACGACTATCTCATTAAAGGTATCACCGATGCCGGCGCCGATGTAGACGACATTGGCTACAGCAGCACTCCGCTGGTGTATTTCGGCACCGCCAATTATGGCTACAAAGCTTCCGTGCAGATTACCGCTTCCCACAACCCGCCGGAGTACAACGGCATGAAGGTGAGCCGCGAGAACGCTCTCCCCGTGGGCCTGGACACCGGTTTGGGCCAGATCAAGCAGTGGATCGACGAAGGCCGTCCCACCCCCAAGGCCGCCAAGCCCGGCAAGGTAACGGAGATTGACATCAAGCCCGACTACCTCAAGTTCCTCATGAAGTACAAAGGCGACTACTCCAACCTCAAGATTGCCTTCGACCTGTCCAACGGCATGGCCACCCTCTTTGCCAAAGAGGTGTACAAAGGAGAAAACGCCACGTTCCTCTTCGACGATATGGACGGCCGCTTCCCCAACCACGAGCCCAACCCGCTGGTGGCCAAGAACGTAGAGCCCCTCAAGAAGCTGGTCTCGGAGATCAAGGCCGATATCGGCGTCATCTACGACGGAGACGCCGACCGCGTGATGTTCGTGGACGACAAAGCCCGCTTCGTGGCACCGGACCTGGTGGTGGCCCTGATGGCCCGCTACTTCTGCGACGAGCGCGGCGAAAAGAACCCCCGCGTGCTGCAGGAAATCCGCTCCAGCCTGGCCGTAGCCGAGGAACTCAACAAGAACTACGGCGCCGAGGTGCACACCTGGCGCGTGGGCCGCGCTTTTGCAGCCCCCAAGCTCCGCGAAATCGACGGTCTGTGGGGCGGTGAACTGGCCGGTCACTACTATTTCAAGGACTTCTTCTACAGCGACAGCGGCATGCTCTCCAGCATCATCGTGCTGCGCATCGTGAGCGCCCTCAAGAAGAAGGGCATCAAGCTCTCCGACGAAATGGACCGTCTTACCGGCTATGAGAATTCCGGCGAAATCAATTACAAGGTAGAGGACAAGAAGGGCGCCATGGATGCCGTGAAGGCTTTCTTCGAGAGCCAGGAAAAGCCCACCAAGGTGATGGACTTCGACGGCTACCGTCTGGAATTCCCCGGCTGGTGGTTCAACATCCGTCCTTCCAACACGGAGCCCTACCTCCGTTTCATCTGCGAAGCCACTTCCAAGGAAGTGCTGAAAGAAAAGATTGCCCTGGCCGACAAGATTATCGTGGACCAGTTTGGCGGTAAACGTTAACGAATGAAGAGATTTCTCCTGAGCCTTCTCGCTGCCTGTGCAGGCCTTTCCCTGCAGGCGCAGGACCCGGGCCGTGAGGCCGATTCCCTGCGTTACGTCTACGGACGTCAGCAGGTGCAGAACCTGGCACACCGCAGTACCCCCTATGCAGACACCCTTGATACCGGCAACCCCGGTGTCAAGGTTGTCCTGTATAACAACGGTACCTACCGTTATGTGAAAGACCCCGCCCTGGTGGCCGCCGACAGCGTGTTCACCGAATGCTGGGACACCCGCACCGTGAATCCCTACCGGGAAGATCCGGATCCCATTCCGGACCGTTTCTCCCTGTGGGTGGTGGACACCCTGGATTCCTATACCTGCCCCTATGTGGTGCAGCCCCGTTCCCTGTTCGGCTACCGGCACGGACGCCGGCATCAGGGAATTGACCTTCCGTATCCCACGGGCACGCCGGTACCGGCCGCCTTCGACGGGAAGGTGCGCATCTCGGACTATGTGGGCGGTTACGGCAACCTGGTGGTGATTCGCCACGCCAACGGGCTGGAGACCTTCTACGGCCATCTGTCCAAGCGCAACGTGGAAGCCGGAGACTGGGTCAGTTCAGGGGATATCATCGGCCTGGGTGGCAGTACCGGCCGCTCCACCGGCCCGCATCTTCACTTTGAAACCCGCTACAAGGGTGCGGCCTTCGACCCCGCCTGGCTCATCGACTTTGAGACGGGCACCCTGCGGCACCGCCTGTTCCGCATCCGTTCCTGGTACTTCAATCCCAATCAGCGCTACGTGCAGAGCGTAGACGACGAAGACGAAATCTTCCGCACCGACGAAGAAGACCGCCTCCTGGCCGAAGAACAGGCCAAGAAGGAAGCAGCCGCCCGCGCCGCCGCCGAAGCAGCCGCCATGCGGTACCACACCGTGCGCTCCGGCGACACTCTCTCCAGCATTGCCCGCAAGTATCACACTTCCGTGAAGGAACTCTGCCGCCTGAACAATATCAAAGAAACCACCGTCCTCCGCGTAGGCAAACGCCTAAGAGTCCGCTAGCGGAGTTTGCTATTATAGTGCGGATGCACTTTTCCCTTGGAGATGTTCTGCAGCTTGCTGGAGAGCATCTTTTTTCTGATGGGGGCGGCGTGGTCCGTGAACAGGTCTCCGTCCAGGTGGGACAGTTCGTGCTGGATCATGCGGGCGGCAAAGTTGTCGAAGGTTTCCGTCTGCTGTTCCAGGTTTTCGTCGTAATAGCGGACGGTGATGGTTTTGGCACGCACTACGTCGCAGTAGATGCCGGGGATGGACAGGCAGCCTTCGGAATAGGTAACCTGCTCCTGGCTCTCTTCCAGGATCTCCGGGTTGATGAGGGTGCGGCGGAAGCCCTTGAGATAGTCGTAGGTGTCCGACACCACGTCTCCGTCCACGATGACCACGCGCTGGCTAACGCCAATCTGGGGAGCGGCCAGGCCGCAGCCGTCGGCCGTGACCAGGGTGTCCTTGAGGTCCTGTACCAGGGCGGCGATGCCTGCCTTGTCTTTCAGATCGGCCGGAACGGCCTTTTTGCGCAATACTTCTGCGCCATAAAGGTAAATGGGACGTATCATACGTTGGTGTTGTTTCTGTTTTGACGGTCCAGGTATCCCTGGAGGATAATGGCGGCTGCAATCTTGTCCACCGAGGCCTTGTTGCGGCGGTCCTTGTATTTCATACCGCCGTCTATCATGGCGCGGTGGGCCAGTACGGAAGTGAAGCGTTCGTCTTCCTTGGTGACGGGGATGCCGGGGAAGGCTTTGGCCAGTTGCTTCAGGAAAACATCCACATCGGCCTGGGCCTCGGAGGGCTTCCCGTCCATGTTCACCGGATAACCTACTACAAAGTGAATGATTCTCTCTTTTTCGGTGTAATTTTTGAGATATTCTATTATCTTTGTAGAATCGACTGTATCCAGCGCAGAGGCAAAGATCCCCAAGGGGTCACTGGCAGCGAGGCCGGTGCGCCGTCTTCCATAGTCTATGCCGATGATTCTGTCCATACAGTCTGCAAATATACGAATAAATTATGGATAAACCCGACAAGAGGAAAAAGAGCAGAGCGTTCCGCCTGGCCCTGGTAGATGCCATCTCGCACGAGCGTATCTGGAGTTTCCGCTATACCCGCACGGCTATGATAATCGCCATCATCTCCGCGGTGCTGCTCATCGTGGTAGGCGTTTTCTCCCTGGTGGCCTTCACCCCGGTGCGCTCGTTCATTCCCGGTTATCCGGGCGCCATCTCCCGCCGTCAGGCCGTGCAGAACGCC
Organism: Bacteroidales bacterium; assembly: GCA_017509685.1. Taxonomy (GTDB): domain Bacteria; phylum Bacteroidota; class Bacteroidia; order Bacteroidales; family UBA932; genus Cryptobacteroides. The sequence continues at coordinate 29,536 of JAFWPA010000036.1, read as the reverse complement.
TTGCGCATCGATTCGCTGGAAACCCGCATCATGCAGTGGGAACTGTACGCCGAGAACCTTCGCCGCGTAGTTTCCGGTGCAGAGCCCATCCGTATGGACAGCCTCATCCTGAACAGCCGCACTTCCACGCGGGAAGAAGTGGACGCCCGCTACCTCGCGCTACGCGATTCCCTCCTCCGGGCCGATGTAGAGCAGGAGGAGCAGTTCGGCATCACCGCCTCGTCCCTCCGGAAGAACCTTCCCATCGAGGCCCTGTCCTTCTTCACGCCCGTGAAGGGGGTGGTATCGGCCAGCTTCGACCGCGCGCTTCATCCCTGGATAGACGTCACGGCCCCGGCCGGCTCCATGGTGATGAGCGTGCTGGACGGCACGGTGGTATACACCGGTTGGGAAGAGGAAGACGGCTACATCCTGGCCATCCAGCACAGCGGAGACATCCTCTCCATCTACAAGCACAACGAAAAACTCCTGCACAAGGCCGGAGAAGCCATCAAGGCCGGTACGCCCGTGGGTGTGCTGGCGGCGTCCTCCTCCCTCACCAAGGGTGACCACCTGCACTTCGAACTCTGGTACGAGGGCGCGGCCGTGGACCCTGTGCAATATATCAAGTTCTAATGAAAACCATCGCTATACTGGGATCCACGGGCTCTATCGGCACGCAGACGCTGGACGTGGTACGTCAGCATCCGCAGCGCTTCTCTGTGTTCATGATCAGCGCCAACTCCAGCGCGCAGCTGCTCATCCAGCAGGCGCTGGCTTTTCAGGTGCCGCACGTGGTCATCTGCAATCCGGCCAAGTTCCAGGAAGTACGGGACGCCCTCCCGTCAACCATCCAGGTGCACCTGGGCATCCAGGCCGCCTGTGACCTGGTGCAGGCTCCGGAGGTGGACGTAGTTGTGGCGGCTATGGTGGGATTCAGCGGGCTTCGGCCCACTTTGTCGGCCATCCGCGCCGGTAAAACCATCGCCCTGGCCAACAAGGAGACGCTGGTGGCGGCCGGTTCCCTGGTGATGGAGGAAGCAGCTCGCTGCAACGCCCCCATCTATCCCGTGGACTCGGAGCATTCGGCCATTTTCCAATGCCTGGAGGCTGCTAAAGGCAATCCCGTGCATCTGCTGCACCTCACAGCTTCGGGCGGTCCTTTCCGCACCTGGCCGCGGGAAGAGATTGTGAAAGCCCGAAAAGAGCAGGCCCTCAAGCATCCCAACTGGGATATGGGCGCCAAGATCACCATCGATTCCGCCACCATGATGAACAAGGGCTTCGAGGTGATTGAGGCCAAATGGCTTTTCGGCGTTCCCGCCGGGCAGATTCACGTGGTGGTGCATCCGGAGAGCGTCATCCACTCCATGGTGGAATTCCGGGACGGTGCCGTAATCGCGCAGTTGGGCTGCCCGGATATGCGTCTGCCCATCGCCCTGGCCCTGGCCTATCCGGAGCGTCTGGAGCTGGACGGCAAGCGACTGGATTTCAGCGCGTTAAAGGGTCTTACTTTCTTCGAGCCGGACAGGGAGAAGTTCCCCTGCCTGCAGCTGGCCTTCGACGCCATCGGGCGGAGCGGCAACATTCCCTGCGCCATGAATGCGGCCAATGAGGCTGCCGTGGCGGCCTACCTCAAGGACCGCATCGGCTTCTACGACATCGCCCGCAGCATTTCCCGCGTGATGGACAGCATCGGCTACGTGGAGAATCCTTCGCTGGATGATATCTTCGCCACCCACGAGGAAGCCTACCGCCTGGCCGAATCTTTCTTTGCCCTATGATCGTACTGTTCAAAGTTTTACAGGTTATCCTGGCGCTGTCCGTGCTTATCCTCGTCCATGAGGCCGGACATTTTTTCTGGGCCCGTGTCTTCAAGATAAGGGTAGACAAGTTTTTCCTCTTCTTTGACGTGGGCGGCGTGAAGCTGTTCTCCAAGAAGATAGGGGATACCGAATACGGCATTGGCTGGCTGCCCCTGGGCGGCTACTGCAAGATTGCCGGTATGGTGGACGAATCCCTGGACACGGAGCAGCTCAAGCAGGACCCCCAGCCCTGGGAGTTCCGGTCCAAACCCGCCTGGCAGCGCCTGCTGGTGATGGCCGGCGGCGTCATTAACAACTTCCTCCTGGCCCTGATACTGTTCGTCGCTCTCCTGGCCGGTTGGGGTCGCAACTATATGCCCAACGAATGCCCCGTTTACGTGAACGAGCTGGGCGAGGAACTGGGCTTCCGTACCGGCGACCGCATCCTATTCTACGACGACTACGCCCCCACGGATTTCATGGACCTGCAGGCCGATTTAGCCCGTCGTCAGGTGCGCAAGGCAACGGTTCTCCGCGGAACCGACACCCTGGAAATCTACGTGGACCAGTCCCTCATGGGTCAGGTGCTCAACAGCCCCGACATGTTTGACATCGCCCTTCCCTTCGTGGTGGACAGCGTGATGGCAGGCGGGCCCAACGCCGCATCGGAGCTCCGGAAAGGGGACCGCATCGTGGGCGTGACAGGGGAGAGCACCCCCTACCTGCAGGACGCGCAGAAGATCCTGCGGCAACATCCCGGGGAGGAGATTCCCGTGGAGGTGCTGCGTAGGGCCGATACCCTTACCTTCCCGCTTCAGGTGGATTCCCTGGGCCGGCTGGGCGTCTTTTTCTTGAATCCGTCTCTCAAACATCGGGATTATACGGTTTTGGAAGCCATTCCGGCCGGTTGCAGCTGGGCTTGGGAAAGTGTGGCAGGATATTTGCGGGATTTGCGTCTGGTGGCCACGCCTTCCACCGGGGCCTACAAGTCGGTGGGCAGTTTCGTGGCCATCGGCCAGGTTTTTCCCGCCACCTGGAACTGGCAGCAGTTCCTCTACATTCTGGCACTGCTGTCCATTATGCTGGGCGTGATGAACCTGCTTCCGATACCTGCCCTGGACGGCGGACACATTGTCTTCTGTCTGTACGAAATGATTACCGGCCGCAAGCCGTCGGACCGGTTCCTGATGGTGGCTCAGATGATAGGAATGATCCTGCTCATCGGCCTTATGTTCCTGGCTTTCGGGAACGACATTGCAAGACTAATTCATTAAGCGTATGAAACGTGTTCTTTGGGCCCTGATGGCCTGCCTGCTGGTTTTCACCGGCTGCAAGACAAAGACCAAGCGCCCCCTGCTCCCCAACGTGAGCGGCAAGGCCGGGGAAGTGCTTGTGGTAATCGAGCGCCCCGACTGGGAGGCCGATTTAGGCGTATCCATCCGCGAGGCCCTGGCCTCCGACACTCCCTACCTGGCTCAGCGGGAGCCCCTGTTCTCCCTGTCCAACGTGACGCCCGGCAATTTCAGCAACATGTTCAAGATGCACCGCAACCTGCTGCTCATCAATGTTAACCCGCAGAACGTGAGTAGTGGCGTGGTGTACAAGAACAACGTATGGGCACAGCCCCAGGCCGTGGTCCAGGTGAACGCCGTGGACGGCGCCCAGGCCCTGGCCCTGTTCCGCGAGGCTTCTCCCGTCATTGCCGAATACTTTGAGCAGAACGAGCGAGACCGCATCATTGCCAACGCCAAACTTTACGAGGAGCGTGCCCTGCAGGCCCCTGTGGAGAAGGTGACGGGCGGCATCCTGCATTTCCCTTCCGGCTACCGCTGCCGCAAGTACACCGACGATTTCGTATGGATTGCCGATGAAAAACAGTACACCAACCAGACCGTCCTGGTTTACAAGTATCCCGTGGACGGCCCCGATGTATTCACCCTGGAGAAGATCATCGCGGCCCGCAACGCCATTATGAAGGCCAATGTACCCGGCCCCGTAGAGGGATCCTATATGACCACCAGCGAGGCGGAGGAGCCCGTCACCCGCAGTCTCCGCTATCACGGCCGTGACTTTATGGAAACCCGCGGTTTCTGGGAAGTGGAAGGCGATTTTATGGGCGGTCCCTTCGTGAGCCACTCCTTCTACAGCCCCGACGGAAAGGACATCATCGTGCTGGAAGCCTTTGTTTTTGCCCCCCGTTATGACAAACGTCAGTACCTCCGCCAGGTAGAGTCTTTGCTCTATTCTTTCGAGTGGAAAAAAGATGAAAAATAATTTTGCAGGGTAAAAAATATTTGCTACCTTTGCAGTCCCAAGTTTGGTGGGTTCGTATAACGGTTAGTACTCGGGATTTTCATTCCCGCAATAGGAGTTCGATTCTCCTACCCACTACCAGATATAAAAAAGTAAAATAATGGCAAACACTAAATCCGCCGCGCGTGCCGCCCGACAGAGCGAGCGTCACCGCCTGCATAACAAGTATTATGCAAAGACTACCAGGAACGCCATCCGCGACCTGCGTAACACAACAGACAAGGCAGCAGCTCAGGAAAGCGCTCCCAAGGTCTATGCAATGATTGACAAACTCGCCAAGATCGGCGTCATTCACAAGAACAAAGCGGCCAACCTTAAGAGCGGCCTCCAAGTTTACATTAACAAGCTCGCTTAAGAGCTTGTTTTTTATCAAGAGCGGGATGTAGCGCAGTTGGTAGCGCACTACGTTCGGGACGTAGGGGTCGCTCGTTCGAGTCGAGTCATCCCGACCACCAAGGAGCCAGGCAGATTGCCTGGCTCTTTGCTTTTTCGTCCGAAATCCATAACTTTGTCTGCTGATAACTACGCTTAAGCCTGTCCGTTATGCATCAACTTATTGCCGTTTCCGGTCATTTCCTTTCCGAGAACTTGCTGTTGCTGGCCTCTCTGCTGGTTTTTGTGGCCATCCTGGTCACCAAGGTGGGCAGTAAACTGGGAGCGCCTTCCCTGCTCCTGTTCCTGCTCCTGGGTATGGCAGTGGGGGCCGATGGCCTGGGCTTTCGCTTCGACGACTACCATTCTGCGGAATCCATCGGCCATTTCGCCATGACCATCATCCTGTTCACGGCCGGTCTGGAAACCTCGATGGAAGAAACCCGGCCCATGTTCAAGATGGGCATTACCCTGTCTACACTGGGCGTATTCCTCACGGTAGCGCTCACCGGCGTGTTCATCTGGCTGCTGAACGGCCGCACCGGAGAACTCCACCTGATGGCCTGCATCATGCTGGCGGCCGTCATGGGCTCTACGGACTCGGCTTCCGTGTTCTCCATCCTCCGGGAAAAGAAGTTGAACCTGCGGGAGAACCTGGCGCCTATGCTGGAGCTGGAATCCGGTAGTAACGACCCCATGGCCTATATGCTCACCATCATCCTGGTGAAATTCCTTACCACGGACGGTCTGATGACGCAGGGGGGCTGGACGGTCTTCTTCACCCTGTTCCTGGTTCTCATCATCCAGATTGTCGTGGGCGTGGCGGTAGGCTTCGCTGTGGGCTATGCAGGCAAATGGCTGCTGGAAAAGGTCTCCTTCAACGGATTCGCCCTCACGTCCATCCTGATCTTAAGCATGGGATTCCTCACCAACGGCCTGGCATCCCTCCTGCACGGCAACGGCCTGCTTTCTATTTATATTACCGCCATCATCATTGGTAATAAGGTAAAACTGAAACAGCGGAAGGAAATCACCAATTTCTTCGACGGAATCACCTGGCTGATGCAGCTGCTCATGTTCCTGGTTCTGGGTCTCCTGGCCCGTCCGTCCCAGATGCTGTCGGTGCTGCTGCCGGCGCTGGCCATCGGCTCGTTCATGTTGCTCGTGGCCCGTCCCGCCAGTGTTTTCCTGAGCCTGCTTCCCTTCAAGGGACTCACCAACCGGGCCAAGCTCTTCGTATCCTGGGTGGGTCTCAAGGGCGCCGGTCCCATCCTCTTCGCCCTGTGTCCCGTAGTGGCCGGTTTGGAACGTTCTTCTGAGATGTTCAACATCGTCTTCATCATCACCCTCTTCTCCCTGGTTCTGCAGGGTACCTCCCTGGGTACAGTAGCCCGCTGGCTCCGCCTCACGTATGAGGAAACGCCCCAGGCCGAAACCTTCGGCATGGAAATCCCGGAAGAGATGGGCTTCATGCGTGACCACATCGTTGGCCCCGACGAACTGGCCAACGGCTCCACCCTGCGAGACCTGCACCTGCCCCACGGCGTCCGCGTGATGATGGTCCGCCGCGACGGCCGCTTCCTGGTCCCCCACGGCAGCATGCAACTGTTTGAAGGCGACCACCTGGTCATCATCATCGGCGAATCCGATGATTAAGCAAAAAAGAGCGCCGGCATTGCTGCTGGCGCTCTTTTGCTCCCCCTGTTGGACTTGAACCAACGACCCTCTGATTAACAGTCAGATGCTCTAACCAACTGAGCTAAGGAGGAATATTTGCCGCTCTTGTTGAACGGGATTGCAAAGGTACAATCTTTTTTGGATTCTCCAAAGTTTTTCTGCAAAATTTTTTACTATCTTTGTAAATTGAATTGAGCAGCAGACAAAATGGATATTGACCTCCTGGCAAAAATGGTGAAAGAAGTGGTGATGGACCACGATTCCGTTACCCTGCCCGGTATGGGCAGCTTTGTGGCAGAACTGGTTCCGGCCGCTTTTGCAGACCGCGGATACACCATCCTGCCGCCTTACCGCAGGCTGTACTTCTCGCCCAAGCAGGGGGATGACCATCTGCTGGCAGAACTGTACGCCAAGTCCAACGACGTCTCGCTGGCCGATGCCAGCCGCATCCTGGCCGACTTCGTGGCCGAGATGAAAGAGGTCCTCAAGGTGCGCAAGACCTTAGTCCTCACCGGCCTGGGCCGCCTCAGGGCCACCCGCGAGAATCACTTCTTCTTTGTGGCCGATGAAAACCTGGACATCTATCCCAACGGCTACGGCCTGCAGCCTATCTCCCTCAAAACCCATGAGGAAACTCCGGAACCTACGCCCGTGGTGGTAGAACCGGAACCGATCGTAGAGCCTGAACCCGAACCTGTGGTTGAGCCGAAACCCGAGCCGATTGTCGAGCCGGAGCCCGAACCTGTTGCAGAGCCCGAGCCGGAACCGATTGTTGAACCCGAGCCCGAACCTGTCGTGGAACCCGAACCCGAGCCTGTCGTTGAGCCTGAGCCGGAACCTGTTGTGGAACCCGAGCCCGAACCTGCTGTTGAACCCGAACTGGAACCTGTCGCCGCGCCCAAGAAAAAGTCTTTCTGGAAGGTGCTGGGCTGGATATTGCTGATTCTGGTGGCTTTGGTGGTGCTGGCAGCCGTGGCGCTGGCAGTGGTGGGCCGTGTGGCACCGGAGTGGCTGGACAGCTTCCTGTATTCTGCCGAAGAGCTGGAAATCTTGCATCAATAGACAGGGTATGGAACCGGTGATCCAGGAAGGGTATAAGTTTCGTCAGGACGTTTGCATTCCCTGCTATCAGACCAATTGCAACGCCGTACTGCGGCCGGCTGCATTCATGGATTTGGCCCAGGAAATCGCATACTGGGCGGCGCAGGCGCTGGGATTCGGCTATGAGAATCTGCACGTGCACCATACCGCCTGGGTGCTTACCCGTATGCACGTCCGTTTTGAAGAGATGCTTCGCTGGCACCAGACGGCCAGCCTCTATACCTGGCACAAGGGCGCTAACGGCCTGTTCTATCTGCGTGACTTCGACCTGAAAGGCCCCGACGGAACCACCGCCGTGCGGGCCACCAGTTCCTGGGTGGTCATTGACGAGCGCACCCGTCACTTCGTGCGACCGGACGAACTTCCGCCTTCCTTGGTGCTGGACTATCCCGTGGACCACGCCATTGAACAGGAAGCCCCGAAGGTGTTGTTCCCGAAAGGCGTGACAGAGACGGAAGTGGGGGAGCATACGGTGGCGTATTCAGACATTGACATTATCGGCCATACCAATAACGTGCGTTATGTGGTGTGGGCGATGGACTGCCTGCCACAGGAGGTGGCATTGCAGCCGATGAAAGACTTATATATCAATTTCAACCGGGAAACCACGGCTGGGGAAACGGTCCGGCTGTTCCGGTTGCAGGATGGCGATGCGTGGTACGTGGAAGGCCGCGTGGACGGCAAATCCTGCTTTGTGGTGAAAATGGAGTTTTAACTATGCACGACTTATTCTTCGGCCTGGGCATCGCCCATTCCATCATGCTGCTGGCGTTCGTCATCGGCACGGGCTTATATGTGGGCCGGTTCAAGATAAAGGGTATTTCCCTGGGTTCCACCTGGATTCTGTTCATGGGCATCCTGATGGGCCATCTGGGCTTTCGGGTAGACGTGGATGTGCTGCACTTCGTCAAGGAGTTCGGCCTCATCCTCTTCGTGTTCTCCATCGGCCTGCAGGTGGGTCCCGGTTTCTTCCAGTCCTTCAAGCAGGGCGGCGTGAAGATGAACCTGCTGGCCGTGATGAACATCCTGCTGGCTGCGCTGGTCACCTACGCCATCTCCGCCATTTCCGGCGAGGACCTCAAGACGATGGTGGGCGTGATGTCCGGCGCCGTTACCAACACTCCCGGCCTGGGTGCCGCCCAGCAGTCTTTTATCGACGTGTCGGTGTCCGGCGGCAGCAGTGCTGCGGCGGCCAGCGCCGCATCGGAGAAGCTGGCATCGGCCTATGCCGTGGCCTATCCGATGGGCGTTATCGGCGTCATTTTCGTGATTATCCTCTTCAAGGCCATTTTCAAGATTGACCATAAGAAGGAACTGGCCGAACTTGAATCCGAGGCCGATGCCATGGACAAAGCCCGCCGTATGCACGTGGCGGTGGAGAATCCCGCCATCTTCGGCAAGAATCTCACGGATGTCCTGCATTCCTTCGGCGGAGAGTTCGTGGTGTCCCGCGTGATGAAGGGGGAGGAGATTCTCTTCCCGTCGGCCGATGTGGTCCTGGAAGAAGGGGACAAGCTCCTCATCGTAACCTCCCAGGGCGAAGTGGACAAGATTCGCATCCTCTTCGGCCGGGAAGTGGATATGCACGTGGAAGACTGGGTGAAGAAGGATCACAGTATGGTCACCCGCCGCATTGTGGTGACCAAGCCCAGCCTTACCGGTAAGAAACTGAAGGAACTGCTGTTCCGCAGCGCTTATGGCGTAAGCGTCACCCGCGTGGTTCGCGCCGGCGTGGAACTGGTGGCCAACAAGGACCTGTACATCCAGATGGGCGACGCCCTGGTGTGCGTGGGCACGGAACAGAATATCGACCATGTGGCCAAGATTGTGGGCAATTCCGCCGAAGACCTCAATAAACCCAACCTGGTTCCCATCTTTATGGGTATTGTGGTGGGCGTCATCTTCGGTTCCATCCCCATTCATTTCCCCGGCATCCCGCAGGCCATCAAACTGGGCCTGGCCGGCGGTCCGCTCATCATTGCCATCCTGCTGGGACACTGGGGTCCCAAGCACAAGATAACCACCTACACTACGGCCAGCGCCAACCTGATGATTCGGGAAATCGGCATTTCGCTGTTCCTGGCGGCTGTGGGTATCGGCGCCGGCGAAGAGTTCTGGAGCTCCATCGTGGGCGGTGGTTACTGGTGGATCCTTTATGGCGCCGGTATCACCCTGATCCCGCTGTGCATCACCTTTGTGGTGGCCCGCCTGTGCAAGCTGAACTTCTACCAGATCTGCGGCCTTATCAGCGGCTCCTGCACCAATCCGCCCGTGCTGGCCTTCGCCCAGGGCCTGTATGGCAGTGACCACACTTCCGTGAACTACGCCACGGTGTATCCGCTGTCCATGTTCCTGCGCGTGCTGGTAGCCCAGTTACTCATCTTAATTGCCATGTCTTAGCGATGTTCGACCTCGTTTACCCGTCTGAACCCGCTCCGCTGTATCCGCGCCCCAGCGTGGACAGGCCCGGCAAGCAGCCCCGGCCCCAGGGGGAAATCCTGCCTCTGATAGAGCCCAGCGGCCTGGTTTACGGACAGGCAGCCCGCAGCTGGTGCCACGGGGGAGGCGGCTCCAAGGCCCTGCATCCCGTAGTCCATCTGCATCTGATTGACCGTGAGGGCAGGGTATACCTCCAGAAACGCTCCATGGCCAAGAACCGTTTTCCCGGCTTGTGGGACAGCGGTGTGGGCGGTCACGTGAACTATGGCGAACAGGCCGAGGAAGCCCTGTACCGCGAGGCCGCCGAAGAACTGGGTCTGTACGGATTCAATCCCATCTTGCTGGGAACGCACATCTATGAAAGCCCGCGGGACCGGGAATTCGTGTTCATGTATGCCGCCGTGGGACATCCCACGCTGGCTCCTGACAACGCAGAGGTCACCGAGGGCAAATGGTTTACCTACGAGGAAATCGACGAGGCCCTGCTGGCCGGCTGGATCACGCCCACTTTCCGGGCCGACTACATCCGCATCCGGGAGCAGCTGAAAGCACTACTCTAACTGTCCCCACGTTTCGTCAATGGCCGCGCGTGCGGCGGCATCGGCTTTTTCCGTAAGGCCGATGTACAACTGGCAGTGCTCATCGGCGCACACATCGTAGTGGCTGTGGGCGGGCAGCTCTTCCGGGGATTTCTCCTGCACGGGCCGATGTTCCACCCAGGTGACCACACCGGGCGTACTGCACAGTTCCGGACCCAGTACGGGGCGGCTGCCTATCTGCCGGCGGGCCATCTGGTCCGTGACCCAGCGGCGCAGCCGGATGGCCTGCTCTTTCTGCTCGCTTTCCGGATACAGGGAAACCACGCTCAGGAGGTAGTCCTCGGCCCCCAGCAGGTTCACGGCGCGCACCTGATTGCCTTCCGCGATGAATTTTAGGGTGCCGGCGTAGCGGCGCGGGCCGTAATCGGCATATAAGATAAAGGAAGGCTCGGCGAAAAGGGTAGAGATGGTGGCGGCCTCGAAGATGAGTTCGTCGTACAGGACGCCATTGTAGTCTATCTTGCCCTCCCGGTAGCTCACGGTCTGGGGACCGGCGCCGTCGGAGATGATTTCGAAGCGAATCTGCGCGGCGGCGCTCACGCCTACCTCGATACGGGGCTGCGTGCGCACCAGGCGCCACAGAAGGTGCTTTTCCTGGGCTTCGCTCAAGGTGACGTCCTCGTAAATCTGCCGCAGGACGTCGGCGTCCAGGCGGGGGAAGTCCTCTACCTCGGGCACTACCACGAAACCGGCCATATCGGCCGCACCGGGGCTGATGGAAAAGTGTTTGTCCCCGCTCTCGAAGTAGCAGGAAGGACGGCTGGCGCTGCGCAGCGTGACCACGGCGCGGTATTCACCCTCGCTGCAATAGGCGAAGGCGTTGAAACGGGGCTCGGTTTCTTCGGCCACCAGATTCAGGCAGTCCAGCAGGCGGTAGAACTGCTTGGCCATGGACTTGGACGTCTGCGCCCGCAGGAAGAAGATGCCGCGGTTGAAACGCTTGTAATGGTACAGTTGGGCGTCGCGGGTTTGGCCGATGAACTCCACCTCCTCCGGCTCCCGCCCAGCGGCGATTTCCCGCAGGATTCTGTCGGCGGCGCGCTCCAGCGGCATATAACCCATGGGGCAGGCCTGGAAATGGGCGTGTCCGGGTACAGTGGTGCCGCTGTTGGGGCTGTTGTAAAAGACAATGTAATGCTCCAGGCTGGCGGCCAGGTCCAGCATGTCCGGGAAGCGGTGCCAGATGGTCTGGGGCACGTGGGTGTCCCGCGTAATGACCAGGTGGTTGGGGAAGATGGGAGCCCGGTTCACCAGGATGTTGTACTTGCGTCCCTTGCGTCCTTCGAAGGGCAGGGTGTGCTGGTGTTCCATATAGTTTTCCTCGCACAGCGGGCAACCGTGGTCGAAGATGGGCATGCGCCCCGGATTGGACTGCAGGGTTACCAGCATTCCGCCGAAAGGCAGCGTACGGGTGCGGGCACTCTTGAGGGCGCGGTATTTGGCCGCAACCTCTGGCCACACGGACAGCTGGTCATGAACGAATTTGTCGATGTCTGTTGCCATTACAGCGTAAATATACGCATTATTTTGCATAATTTGATTAACTTTGTAAAGATATGGCAACCATCGGCATATTCGATTCCGGCAGCGGCGGTCTTTCCGTGTACAGGGAGCTGGTGAAACTCCTTCCGCAGGAGCGTTTTGTGTATTATTCAGACAACGCGCACTGCCCGTACGGGGAAAAGACGGCCCTGTATATCCAGCGCCGGGCCCGTTTCATTACGGAGTTCCTTCTGGACAAGGGGGCCGATATCATCGTGGTCGCCTGCAACACCGCCACCGCCGCGGCCATCGCCACCCTTCGCGCCGAGTATCCCAACGTCCCCTTCGTGGGGATGGAGCCGGCCGTGAAGCCCGCCGCCCTGGGCACCCGTTCCGGGGTCATCGGCGTACTGGCTACCGCCGGCACGCTCAAGGGGTCCAAGTACCTGAACACCCGCGGGATGTACGCCGACGACGTGCGCGTGGTGGAACACGTGGGACAGGGCTTCGTGGAGCTGGTCGAGGCAGGCATCCTGGACGGCCCCCAGGCCGAATCTACCGTACGCGCCTCCCTGCAGCCCCTGCTGGACGAAGGCGCCGATGTGGTGGTGCTGGGCTGCACCCACTATCCCTTCCTCCGTCCGGTCATCGAGCGCATCGCCGGCCCCGGGGTACAGGTCATCGACCCCGCCCCCGCCGTCGCCCGCCAGACCCAGCGCCTGCTCCGGGAAAGCGGCGCGCCCCTGGGCATCGGCCCCTTCTCCGTAGAACTCCACTCCTCCGGCGATCCCACCGCCCTGTCCCGCATTTTTGCCCTATGCTCAAATGGCTAATAATCAACATTCTATGTAATTTTCTTTAGGCTCGCGGGGCTAAAGAAAATTTATAAAGTGACTGATAATGAGACATATACATAATATGCGCTACCTTTTCACGCTCTGCGCGCTGGCCCTGGCGCTACAGGTCCGGGCGCAGGTGCTTACCGGTATCGACGTGCTGCAGGAAGAGGGTTTCCGGCAGCTGCGGGGCAAGCGCGTGGGGCTGGTGACCAACCCCAGTGGCGTGGACAGGAACCTCCGTTCCACCATTGACATCTTCTTTGATGCGCCGGAGGTGAATTTGGTGGCGCTTTACGGCCCTGAGCATGGTGTGCGCGGAGACGTATACGCCGGAGACCATGTGGCCAACAGTATCGACCCCAAGACCGGCCTGCCCGTGTATTCCCTCTACGGACCTACCCGGGAGCCCACGCAGGAAATGCTGCAGGGGGTGGATGTGATGGTCTACGATATCCAGGACGTGGGTACGCGCTGCTATACCTTCATCTCCACTCTGGGTCTGGTGATGCGCGCCTGTGCCAAGGCCGATGTTGAAGTCCTGGTGCTGGACCGGCCCAATCCGTTGGGCGGTAACAAGGTGGAAGGCAACTACGTGCAGGATGGTTTCTACTCCTTTGTGAGTGAATTCCGCATCCCCTTTGTCTACGGCCTCACCGTGGGTGAACTGGCCAGCCTCATCAACGAGGAAGGCCTGAACCGCGGCCAGACCGGGGACCTGGAGCCGCTGCACTGCCGCCTGAACGTGGTGCCCATGCGCGGCTGGCAGCGCTGGATGCTGTTCGAGGATACGGGCCTGCCGTGGATCCTTCCTTCTCCCAACATTCCGTCGCTACGGTCGGCCCTGTGCTATCCTGCCTCCGGGATATGCGGGGAATTCGGCCACTTGAATACCGGCGTGGGCTATACCATCCCCTTCGAAACCTTTGCCGCCGAATGGGTGGACGCCGATGCCCTCAAGGCCCGGCTGGACAGCTATCACATCCCCGGCACCGCTTTCCGCACCATCCATTACAAACCCATTGCCGGCAGCAAGAAAGGCATCCTGCTCCACGGTGTGCAGCTCTTTTTCACCGATTGGGAAGCCGCCCCCGTGTCCCTGGTACAATTCTATGTGATGCAGGCCGTTAACGAACTTTATCCGGACCATAACCCCTATCCGCTGGCCAGCACGCGGATGCTGGATATCGTCTCTGGCACGGATTATGTGAGAATACAATTCGGGAAGCGAATGAAAGTGGCGGATATCGTTGGTTTTTGGAATAAGGATACGGCCCACTTCCGCTCGGTTTCCAAACTATATTACTTATACCGTTAACCGTTAAAACTGAGATGCTATGAAAAGGTTAGTTTACATTGTCACCTCCCTCCTCCTGGCAGTATCCCTGCTGGCTTCGGAGAACATGGTGGCCCAGACCCGCTCCTCCAACAGCTCTCGCAGCAGCTCCAGCAGCAGTTCTCGCAGCAGCTCCAGCCAGCAGAGCAGCAGGTCTTCCAGTTCCTCTTCCAGCAGCCGGTCCACCGGTTCCGGCTCTTCCCGCACCCAGAGCACCCAGAGCAGCCGGTCTTCCGGCAGCTCCGTCCGCTCTTCTTCCAGCAGTAGCAGCTCCCGCTCCAGCGGTTCTTCTTCCGCTGTCCAGCAGCAGAGCCGCTCCTCTAACAGCTCCGGGAGTTCCGTGCGCAGCTCTTCTTCCAGCAGCAGTCGCTCTTCTTCCAGCAGCAGTCGCTCTTCTGCCAGCAGTAGCAGCTCCTCCCGCAGCAGCGCCACCAGCAGTTCGGCCGTGCGTTCCTCTTCCAGTTCTTCCGGAAGCAGCGCCCGTTCTTCCAACGTGAGCCGTGACGGATTGTCGGCCAGCGGCAGCAGCAGTTCCTCCTCTTCCAAGGAGACCTTCAAGGACCAGGGCGGCAACTACCGCTACAACGACGACATGCGCGTGGACAACGACCACAACCTCACCCGCGTGGCACCCCGCAACCGCGACATGATGGGCTGGGACAAACCCGGTAACTTCTGGAGCGACGCACCTCACTACTATGGCTATCGCGTGCACAGCCTGCCTTCTTCCTGGCGCCGTATCAGCCACTGGGGCGTTGACTATTACTACTATAACGGCATCTACTACAGAAGCTGGGGTGGCACCTACGTCGTTTGCCGTCCTCCTTTCGGCACTCCGCTGGAGCACGCCATTGACAGGGCCATCCTGCGTACCATCCGCTTTGCTTACTACGTGGATACCTACCGCACCTTCAGCCGTACCTTCGACTACTACAACGTCATTGCCCGGCAGAACCTGATCATCGCCCAGCAGAACGCCCGCATTGCGCAGCAGAACGCTGCCTATGCCCTTAACTCCAACCGGGCGCTCACCGCTTACGAGTTAGCCGAAAAACTGGGCCTGGTACAGAGCTACGCCTACGCTTACTCCGACTACTATTATATGGACGGCGTGTTCTACACCATATCGGCATCCGGTAACTACACCACCATCGTACCTCCTGCAGGTGCCCTGGTAACCTCCCTGCCCGACGACTATGAGGTGATTGTGATGAACGGCATCGAGTACTATATGGTGGACAACACAGTATACCGCACCACCCTCTTCGAAGGCCAGCCTTACCTGGAGGTCCTGGGTCAGATGTACGGTTCCCTCTACAGCCAGTACAACATCTATCGCTAAGTCTTCTGAACAATTATTTGCGCCCGGGCTTCAACCCGGGCGTTTTTTCGGAAAAATCCGTATCTTTGTCACCATGAAAGACACCGCACTCATTGTAGTAGACATGCTCTACGACTTCATCGACGGTTCCATGGCCTGCCTGGAGGCCGACAAAGCCGTCGCCAACACCCTCGCCTATATCAAAAAGGAGACCCCTTCTCCCATCCTCTTCATCCGCGACCATCATCCCGCAAACCACTGCTCCTTCGCCGCCCAGGGAGGTCCCTGGCCGCCGCATTGCGTGCAGGGTACCCACGGGGCCGATATCCACGTGGACCTGGCTCCCTATGCCGATGACGACCTAAGCTTTTTCAAGGGTGAAGATCCCGCAAAGGAACAGTACAGCGGGTTCGAGGGCATCAATCCTGCCGGCCAGAGCCTGCAGGAGGTGCTGCTGCTTATGGAAATAGAGAAAGTGATTGTGTGCGGTATTGCCACTGAATTCTGCGTGCGGAGCACGGCGGAAGACCTGCTCAAGGCGGGCTTCAAAGTGAGTGTCTTAAAGGATTGCATCGCCTACGTGGAGGCCGAAGGGCACAAAAAAGCCCTCGAGGAAATGGCTTCCGAGGGCATCCGGTTACTCTAAATCATCGGCGTCGGTGACCGCGGCGCCCTTGCCCATCAGATACGTCTTCATAAACTCATTGAGGTCGCCGTCCAGCACCCCTTGGGTGTCGGCGGTATTGTAACCTGTGCGCAGGTCCTTCACCAGCTTGTACGGGTGCAGGACGTAGTTGCGGATCTGGGAGCCCCACTCGATGCGCTTTTTCTGGCCCTCCAGTTCGGCCTGTTTTTCCTGGCGCTTCTTGAGTTCGATGTCGTAGAGGCGGGACTTGAGGATGAGCAGCGCGCGCTGGCGGTTGTCCTGCTGACTGCGGGTTTCCGTATTCTCCACCATGATGCCGGAGGGAATGTGGCGCACACGCACGCCGGTTTCCACCTTGTTCACGTTTTGGCCGCCGTGGCCGCCGCTGCGGAAGGTGTCCCACTCCAGGTCTCCGGGATTGATTTCAATGTTGATGCTGTCGTCTACCAGCGGATACACGAACACGCTGGAGAAAGTGGTCTGGCGCTTGCCCTGGGCGTTGAAGGGAGAGATGCGCACCAGGCGGTGCACACCGTTTTCGGCCTTGAGATAGCCGTAGGCGTAGTCTCCTTCCACTTCAATGGTGGTGCTCTTGATACCTGCTTCTTCGCCTTCCAGGAGGGAGGTTACCGTATACTTATAGCCGTTTCGCTCGCACCAGCGGGTGTACATGCGCATGAGCATGGCGCTCCAGTCGTTGGCTTCCGTGCCGCCGGCGCCGGAATTGATGGTGAGGACGGCGCCCAGGTTGTCGCCTTCGTTCCCCAGCATATTGCGCAGTTCCAGGGCTTCCACGGCCTCTACCGCCTGGGCGTAGGCGGCGTCCAGTTCCTTGGTTTCGGCGGTCTCGATGGCTTCGTCATCGGCCCCGGACAGACTGTCCTTGGCGAATTCGTAGAGGACGTCCAGGTCATCGGCCTGGCTGCGGGCCTTGTCGAAGTCCGTCACCCAGGACTTGATGCCGGAGAGTTTCTTGAGGAACGCCTCCGCGGCCTTGGGGTCTCCCCAAAAGTCCGGCGCCAGCGTCTCTTCCGTCTTGGCGGCTACTTCTTTCCGTTTTCCGGCAATATCCAGGCAGCTGTCCAGGGCAGCCACCCTCTCCTGTAAGTCCTTGATCTGTTCCTGCGTTGTCATAGAATGCAAAGATACGGATTTTTCCGTTAAAACGCGCCCGCCGCGTTGAAGACGAAAAAAAAGGTTATCTTTGTATAATAAAAACAGACAAAGATGGATTTCATCAACAACGCGTACGTATCGGACAAGTACCAGTACACCATGGGAAAGTCTTATCTGGAGTGCGGAAAGCAGGACCAGATGGCCGTGTTCAACCTTTTTTACCGCAAGGCGCCGGAGAATAACAACTGGGCCGTGGTGAGCGGCACGGAAGAAGTCATTCAGATGGTGCAGGCGCTGGGGACAGAGCCGGAGGAATTCTATGAGAAGTTCCTGCCCGGAGACGCCTACAAGGAGTTCCGCCACTACCTGAGCACCATGAAGTTCACCGGAGACCTGTACTGCATGCGGGAGGGAGAGATTGCCTTCCCCAACCAGCCCATCGTGACGGTGGTGGCTCCCATGATCCAGGCCCAGGTGCTGGAGACGCCCATGCTTTGCATCCTGAACCACCAGATGGCGGTGGCCACCAAGGCCTCCCGCGTGTGCCGCGCCACCAACCATCCCGTTTCGGAATTCGGCTCCCGCCGGGCGCATGGCCCCTGGGCGGCGGTCTATGGTGGCAAGGCGGCCCAGATTGCCGGCTGCGCGTCATCGTCCAACATCCTCACCGGCGCGTTCAACGACGTTCCTTCCACCGGCACCATGGCCCACAGCTTCATCACTTCCTACGGTTCCACCGTGGAAGGGGAGCACAAGGCCTTCTGCGACTATATCAAAACGCACAAGGGAGAGAACCTGATCCTGCTCATCGACACCTACGATACGCTGCGTTGCGGCGTTAAGAACGCTATCCGTTCCTTCAAGGAGAACGGCATCGGCGACGACTATCCCTTCGGTTACGGGGTACGTCTGGACAGCGGTGACCTGGCCTACCTGTCCCAGGAAGTACGCCGCATCCTGGACGAGCATGGCCTCAAGGGATGCAAGATTTTCGCCACTAACGGTCTGGACGAGTATCTGATTACGGATCTGGAGCGCCAGGGCGCCTGCATCGACAGCTACGGTGTAGGTGACGCCATCGCCACCTCCAAGGCGGCTCCCTGCTTCGGCAACGTTTACAAGCTGGTGCAGGTAGACGACGAACCCGTGATCAAACGCTCGGAAGACAAGATTAAACTCATCAACCCCGGCTTCCAGATTACCTGGCGCATATCGGCCCAGGACAGCGTGAAGGGCCACAAACTGGACGGCTATGCCCATAAGGTAGACGTTACCTGCCTGCGCGGGGACGCCATGGACCTGGCCCTCCAGCACGGCGAAACGGTGACCGTGCGGGACGAGTTCGACTCTTATAAGTCCAAGACTTTCGAACAGGGTACCTACGAGGCCCGTCCGCTGCAGCACCAGGCCATGGCCAAAGGCGTCCGCGTGTGCCCGCAGCATACCCTGGCCCAGAAGAAGCAGTTCTACCAGGACAACCTGCATCACTTCTCCCCGGCCGAACGCCGTCTCATCAACCCCCACTATTACAAAGTGGACATCTCCGACGCTTTGTACGATACGAAGATGTCCATTATAGGGAAACTGGTGAAGGAAATCGAGGAGTTTGAGATTTAGCCGTTTTTCACAATCGATTGATTATTATCATTTTAACGAATTTGCTCCTGGTCATTGGGCCGGGAGCAAATCTTATAAGTAGTTGAATATTAGTGATTTAATGAAAACGGGCGCGCTTTACAGCGTGCTCATGCGGTCCACCGCCAGTTCTACCAGTTTGCGGATAGCCGGTTTGTAGTCCGGATTGGAACTCTGGAGATAGCGGTTGGCGATGATGCAGCACACGGTGGAGGCGTTGTGGCCCAGGTGGGCGGCCAGGCCGGCCAGCGGGGAGCTCTCCATCTCAAAGTTGGTAATCTTGTAATCCTCACCGCCTTCGGAGAAACGGAAGCTTTCAATGTCTTCCAGCATGTTGGGCATGGCCAGGGGAACGCGGACCACGCGGCCCTGGGGACCGTAGAAACCGGGAGCGGAAATGGTGACACCCTTCACGGTAACGTCCTTGAGCAGGTTGATGATCTTGGGCGAAGCCTTCACAAAGTACGGGGAGGGCAGGTACGGGTTCCAGTTCATGTGCTTCTTAAAAGCCTCTTCCACGGCGGGAATGGTCACCTTGTCACGGTTGGCATACCAGTTCATGACGCCGTCGAAGCCCACGCTGATGTGTGCCAGCACATAGCTTCCCAGCGGAATGTCGGCGTGAAGGGCGCCGGAGGTACCAATGCGCAGGATGTTCAGGGAACGGTGCACGGGCTTTACCTCACGGGTTTTGAAATCCACATTAGCCAGAGCGTCCAGCTCCGTCATCACAATGTCAATGTTGTCCGGGCCGATACCGTGAGAGATGGCGGTGATGCGCTTTCCGTTGCGCTTACCGGTGAGGGAAACGAATTCGCGGGATTCGTGGCGGAATTCGATGTCTGTAAGGTATTCACCGATCATGTCCACGCGGGACGGATCTCCTACCATGATGACATTGTCGGCCAGCTCCTCGGGTTTTACATGAATGTGGAATACGGAGCCGTCGCCGTTAATGATGAGTTCGGATTCAGGAATTCTCATAAGGCTTTGTGTTCTAGTAAGCACAAATATAAGAATAATTTTGCTATTTTTGTGCAAAACACGTTACAAATGAAAAGAAGACTTGTTGCGGCCGCACTGCTGCTGTGCATGACCGCCCCCCTCCTCAAGGCCGACGAAGGCATGTGGCTCCCGGCCCTCATCTCCCAGCGAATAGAAGACATGCAGGCCAAAGGCTTCAAGCTTTCGGCCGAAGACATCTACAGCGTAAACCAGGCTAGCCTGAAGGATGCCGTGGTGCTCTTCGGCAGCGGCTGCACCGGAGAGTTGGTGAGTGACCAGGGCCTCCTGTTCACCAACCACCACTGCGGTTACAGCTATATCCAGAAGCATTCCTCCGTGGAGCACGACTACCTTAAGGACGGCTTCTGGGCGCTTTCGCAGGCCGATGAACTGCCCAACCCCGGCCTCACCGTACGCTTCCTGGAGCGCATGGAGGATGTGACGGCCATTATTCTCAAGGGTTACAAGAGCAAGATGACGGAGGATCAGCGGCAGGCGCTGGTGAAGAAGAACGCCGACAAGCTCAAGGCCCAGGTAGAAAAGGAAGGCAACGGCATCAAGGCCAGCGTGGAAGCCCTCTACTACGGCAACCAGTACTTCCTCTTTGTGTTCCGCGAGTACCGGGACGTGCGCCTGGTGGGCGCTCCGCCGTCTTCCATCGGCAAGTTTGGCGGTGAAACGGACAACTGGATGTGGCCCCGCCACACCGGCGACTTCTCCATCTTCCGCATCTACGCCGGCCCCGACAACCTGCCGGCCGATTACAGCGCGGACAATGTGCCATACCAGCCTAAACGCTTTATGAAAATCTCTACCGCAGGCGTAAAGGAAGGCGATTTCACCTTTGTCTACGGCTGTCCCGGAAGCACGCAGGAATATGTGCATTCGGAGGCTGTAAGGTATATCCAGGATGTCTCTGACCCCGAAAAGATTGCTCTCCGCACCACCCGTCTGGGCATTATGAAAAAGTACATGGACCAGAGCCAGGCCGTGCGCATCCAGTACTCCTCCAAATACGCCTCTGTGGCCAATGCCTGGAAGAAGTGGCAGGGAGAGGAAAAGGGCCTGCGCAAGAACAGGGTGGTCCCGGTAAAACAGGACTATGAAGCCCGCTTCGAGGAGTGGGCGCGGGGAACCCGATACGCCTGGCTCACCGAGATGCTTTCCAACCTGTATGCCCAGCGCAATCCCATTTACCGTGCCTACGAATACTACAACGAAACCGTGCGGGCTGTGGAGAAGATCCAGAAGGGCATGGGGCGCTATGTGAACCCCAAGGACTACTACCAGCCCATTGACGAGGAAATCTTCGTGGCCATGATGGAGGCCTTTGACAAGGCCCTGGACGACCAGTACAAGCCTGCTTATTTCCTGGAGAAGCGAGAGGAATACAATGGCGACATGGTGGCTTGGAAGAATGCCGTATTTGCCAATGACGACGAAGCCAAGGCCCTGGCCGTTGCCCTGGACAAGCATTACGCCCAGGAAATTGTCCCCAAAGTGAAAGAGCTCAGCCAGGCCATCACGCTGCGGTACAGGGATTATATGCAGGGACAGATGGAGTTTGAGCCGGGGAAGGCTTTCTATCCTGACGCCAACCTCACCCTTCGCGTCGCCTACGGCCATGTGGAAGGCTACAGCCCCGCCGACGCCATTTACTATCGGCCCGTCTCCACACTCAAGGGTATCATTGACAAGGACAACCCGGACATTTTTGACTACAACATCCCCCAGGTGCTGCGGGACATCTACGCCCGGGGCGGCTTTGAGAGCCAGCCCGTGTGC
The DNA here is from genome assembly GCA_017509685.1 of Bacteroidales bacterium. GTDB lineage: Bacteria > Bacteroidota > Bacteroidia > Bacteroidales > UBA932 > Cryptobacteroides. Next base: position 8,089 of record JAFWPA010000036.1, on the reverse strand, counting down.
TTCCTGGCCACCAACCACACCACCGGCGGCAACTCCGGCAGCCCGGTCCTCAACGCCGACGGCAACCTCATCGGCATCAACTTCGACCGCGTATGGGAAGGTACCATGAGCGACCTTGTCTTTGACCCCGAAATCTGCCGCAACATCTCCCTGGATGTGCGCTACCTCCTCTTTATAATAAAAGAGGTAGGCCATGCCGGCTACCTCTTCGACGAAATGGAGTTTGCGGACTAGAAGGCGTTTTCTACAAGTCATTAATAATCAATATTTTACAAGAATTGCTCCCGGCAAAAAGACCGGGCGCAAATCATATAAAGCACTATAAATCAGCGACTTATGAAAAACGCCACGCGAATTTACAGCGCCAGCATAATGTCGTTCAGCAATCCGCCGGCAGTCTGGCGGGTGCCGGCGCCTGCGCCCTGGATGAGCATGGGCGAGGGGTAGTCGCCGGTGGTGATCATAATGGCGTTGTCGGTGCCGCGAAGGCCGTACAGCGGGCTCTCGGGCCCCACTTCCTGCAGGCCCACGGTGGCGTGGCCTTCGGCATCTACCGATGCCACATAGCGCAGCTTGCGGCCGGCGGCGGCAGAGGCGGCATAACGCTCGGCAATATTAGCGGGAATGGGCTCCAAAGTCACCTGGCTCTCTTCCAGCGGAAGGCCGGCCTGGCGGCTCAGAATCAGAATCTTACGCAGTACATCCTTGCCGCTTAGGTCAATGGACGGGTCCGGTTCCGTGTAGCCTTTCACGCGGGCTTCTTCCACCAGGTCTTCCCAGCCACTGCCACGGTAATTGTCCAGCAGGTAGTTCAGCGTGCCGGAGAGCACGGCGTCCATACGCACCAGGCGGTCACCGCTCTGGACCACGCGGTCCAGTGTGACCAGCACCGGCAAGGCGGCGCCGGCCGTGGTTTCATAGCGCAGGGCGACACCCGCCTTGTGGGCGTCCAGCTGCAGGTTTCGGAACTGGGCATAGGTGCCGGAGAAAGGAATCTTGTTGCAGGCCACCACGCTGTAGCCGCACTGGAACAGGTCCGGATAGCGGAATCCGATTTCTTCGTTGGCCGTGCAGTCAATGAAGATGGGATTCTCCAGGGAAAGGCTGCAGAGAGCGTCGATATAGGAGCCGGCGGAACCTTCTTCCAGCAATTCTCCGGCGTGGGTCAGGTCAATGCCTTCCGTATTGATGATGAACTTCTTGCTCCGGGCCAGGCCGCACACGCGCAGTTCCTTGCCGGAACGTTTGGCGATGGCCGCTGCATTGTCCCGCAGCATGTCCACCAGCGCTTTGCCCACGCGGCCGTAACCGGCGATGAACAGCGGAATCACCTGGGTGTCAAAGCGGTCGAAGAATTCGTGGTGGATGGCGCGGATGGCTTCGTCGGCCCGGTCGGAGGGCACGATTACGGAGATATTGCGTTCCGAGGAGCCCTGCGCCGTGGCCCGCACCGGGATGCTGTGACGGCCCAGGGCGGCCAGCATCTGGCCGGTGGCGCCGCTGTGACCCAGCATATCGTCGCCAATCACGCATACGATGGAAAAGCCTGTCTCCACCTTCAGCGGGTTCAGTTTGCCAAGGGAAATTTCGTACGCGAAACAGTCGTCGGCGGCTTTCCGGGCGCGCAGGGCGTCATCGGCCGATACGGCGATGCACATCGAGTGCACGGAGGAAGCCTGGGTGATGAGGATGATGTTGATGCCCTGGCGGGAGAGGGCGTCGAAGAGGCGGGAACTGAAGCCCGGGACCCCCACCATTCCGCTGCCTTCCAGGGAGATGAGGGCAATGCCCTGTGAATGCGCGATGCCCACTACGCCGCCGTGCGTGCGGGGCGGGTTCTTCTCTACCAGCGTGCCGGGTTCCAGCGGGTGGAAGGTGTCCTTCACCCAGATGGGAATTCCCTCTGCCACAACGGGTTGGATGGTGGGCGGATAAATCACCTTAGCGCCGAAATGGGACAGCTCCTGCGCGGCGCGGTAGGAGATGAAGGGGATGGGGCGGGCCGATGGTACCACCTGCGGATGCGCCGTCATGATGCCGGGAACGTCGGTCCAGATTTCCAGCTTGCGGGCGTGCAGGCCCACGGCGAACAGGGAAGCGGAATAGTCGGAACCGCCGCGTCCCAGGGTGGCGGGGCGTCCTTCGGCGTCCCGGGCGATGAAGCCGGGCGCCAGGAAAAGGTCTGCGTGCGGGTGCCGCTGCACGGCCTCCTGGATGCGCCGGTAGGTCTCGGCGGTGTCCACCACGCCGTCCCGCAGGAGCACCAGCTCGCGGGCGTCCAGCCATCGGCAGGCAATTCCCTGCGACAGGAACTGGTCTGTGAGGATGCGTGTGGAGAGGAGCTCGCCGAAGCTTTCCACTGCGCTCAGGCTGGTAGGGGAGAGCTCGCCCACCAGGTACACGCCCTGTACGATGCTTTCCAGCTCCCCGAAGAGGGCGTCCACCGCCTGGGCGGTCTTGCCGCGGTACCCTTCCGGCAGCAGCGTATCAATGATCTGGTGATGCCGCTCCTGCAGGGCCTGCAGCTTTTCCCGGCAACTTTTATCGCGCGCGGCGGCCAGACGGCCAATATGGATGAGCTGGTCGGTACAGCCGCTGATGGCCGAACTCACCACCAGGGTGCGGTCCTCTTCCAGGGCCTTCTTGATGACATCGATGGTCTGAAGCATGGCTTCAGCGCTGGCGACGGAGGTGCCGCCGAACTTCAATACTTGCATGGGCTATCTCATGATAATGGCCGATAATTTCGCAATCTCCAGGAGGAAACCGTCATGGCCGAAGTCTGAACTGATTTCTAAATATTCGGCGCCGGGAATCCAGGCGCTCCATTCCCTGCTTTCTGCAGGCGGGAAAATCTGGTCGGTGTCCACCGCTACAATGGTGCAGGCGGCCTTGATGGTACCCAGGGCCTTTTGCACGCCGCCCCGGCCCCGGCCCACGTTGTGGCTGTCCAGGGCGTTGCACTGGGTGTAATAGCAGTAGGCGTCGAAGCCGCGGCGCACCAGCTTTTCGCCCTGGTAACGCTCGTAGGAGGCCACGCGGCCGGCGAAGAGGGTGTCGGGGTCTTCCTCGGCCTGGGTGCGGCCGTACCCCTTGAAACTGCGGTAGCTGATGAGGGCCTGGGCCCGGGCGCACTTGAGGCCGGCGGTGCCGCCCTGCAGGTCTTTGGCTTCCCGGAAAGTAGGGTCGGCTTCCAGGGCCATCCGCTGAGCTTCCACGGTGGCGCCCAGGAAGGGGGAGATGCGCGGCGCGGTGCACAGGAACAGGGCCCGTACAATGCGCTCTGGCTCTGTCACCGCCCACTCGATGGCGTTGAAACCGCCGTTGGAGGCGCCGATGAGCAGGTCTATCTTCTCTATCCCCAGATGCTTGCGCACGGCGATGAAAGCGCTCACGCTGTCCCGGACGGTGATGTGGGGGAAATCCAGCATCCAGGGCTTCCCGGTAGCCGGGTTGATGCGCGCAGGACTCTCGGACCCGTAAGCGCTTCCCAGCATGTTCACGCACACCACGAAGTCCTTATCGGGGTCGATGGTACGGCCCGCTCCCACCATCTCCGGCCACCAGTCTTCGGGGTTGGAGTTGGCGGTAAGGGCATGACAGATCCAGATAACCCGTCCGTGCCGCTGCTCCGAGGTATGGAAGACCAGGTGCGCTCCCTTGAGCACACCGCCGGCTTCCAGCGGAAGGTCTGTGATAATCTCCTGTCTAAGCATTTTCCAGGGCCTGTTTCAGGTCGTTGATAATGTCTTCGGGATCCTCCAGGCCGATGGAGAGCCGGATAAGGTCCGGAGCGATGCCGGCTTCCCGCAACTGTTCGTCGGAGAGCTGCCGATGAGTGTGGGAAGCGGGGTGCAGGACGCAGGTGTGGCAGTCGGCCACGTGGGTTTCGATAGTGGTGAGTTTGAGGCCGTCCAGGAAGCGGTTGTCAAACGCGCGACCGCCCTTGAGGCCGAAAGCCATTACGCCGCTGCAGCCGTCGGGGCAGTATTTCACCGCCAGGTTGTGATGAGCGTCACTCTCCAGGCCGGGGTAGTGGATCCAGGCCACTTCCGGGCGGCTCTGCAGCCACTGGGCCACCTTGAGCGCGCTTTCGCTGTGCCGGCGGATACGCAGGTGCAGGGTCTGCAGGCCCAGGTGCAGGTAGAAGGCGTTCTGGGGGCTCTGCGTGCTGCCCAGGTCCCGCATCAGGTGCGTGGTGGCCTTCACGATGAACGCTGCCTTGCCGAATTTCTTGGTATACGTGAGTCCGTGGTAGGATGCGTCGGGGGTGGTGAGACCGGGGAATCTGTCGGGGTATTTGTCCCAGGGGAAGTTGCCGCTGTCTATCAGAGCCCCGCCCACGGAAACGCCATGCCCGTCGATGTACTTGGTGGTGGAATTGGTGACGATATCGGCCCCCCATTCAAAAGGACGGCACAGCACGGGGGTGGCGAAGGTGTTGTCCACCACCAGCGGCAGCCCGTTCTTGTGCGCCACCTTGGCCCAGCGCTCGATGTCGAAGACCTCTACGCCGGGGTTGGAGATGGTTTCGCCGAAGACGAGCTTGGTGTTGGGCTGGATGGCCGCCTGGATTTCCTCGTCGGTGGAATCGGCCTTGATGAAGGTGATGCCGATTCCTAGCTTGGGAAGGCTCACGCCCAGCAGGTTGAAGGTGCCGCCGTAGATGTTGTTGGCCGCCACCACGTGGTCTCCAGCCCCGGCGATATTAAGCACCGCGAAGAGGTTGGCCGCCTGCCCCGACGATGTAAGGATGGCCCCTACGCCGCCCTCCAGGTCGTTGATCTGCGCCGCCACGGCATCTACCGTAGGGTTCTGCAACCGCGTATAGAAATAGCCGCTATCCTCCAGGTCGAACAACCGGCCCATCTGGTCCGACGTCTCATATTTAAAGGTAGTACTTTGAATAATGGGTAACTGCCGAGGTTCGCCCTTTCCGGGGTTGTAACCTGCATGTACGCAACGGGTATCAATTTTTGCCATAATAATAATGTATTATTCTGTCTTCCGGTTGAACACTCATGCCCGAATCGCCTCCGCTTCGCTCCGGCCCCTCCCACTTCGTGGGCCCCTCCCTCTTATCCGGCCGAGGGTGGCCAGAGATTCTGGCATGAGTGTCCAACCCTGAAGCAAAGTTACTATCAGTAGAAAAATCATACAAGAGTTTATGAAAATTTGGAAAAAGTTTCTATATTTGTGGAAATTATTAGAAAAAGTAGAATAATCTTCGGGCAAAACGGGCCCGGAACAGAATATTATTCTTATGACGGAAATCGTGCTGGACAATGTGGATCTGCAAATCCTGCGGGCTTTGCAGGAGAATGCCAGGCTTACCACCAAGGAATTGGCGGCGAAGGTGAACCTGTCCACCACACCGGTGTTCGAGCGGTTGAAGCGGCTGGAGAAGAGCGGCTTTATCTGCAAGTACGTGGCGGTGCTGGATGCCGAGAAGCTGGGCCGTGGATTTACGGTGTTCTGTTCCGTGAAGCTGAAGCAGATGAACCGGACGGTGGCAAGGGACTTCATTTCCGTGATTAAGGACATTCCGCAGGTGGCGGAGTGTTACAATGTGTCCGGGGAGTACGACTACCTGCTCAAGATACAGGCGCCGGATATGAAGTATTACAACGAGTTCATCATCAACGTGCTGGGAACCATCGATTCCATCGGTTCCATTTTGTCGTCGTTCGTGATGGCGGAAATCAAGAACACGCACGGCTTGTATCTTTGACGTGCAGGTATTATATTTGTAAATCATTTAGCTGTTATGAAAAAAATATTGGTTTTAACCCTTCTTCTCGTGGGCCTGAATGCGGGCGCACAGAGCTTTGAGAGTACATTTGTACAGACGAAAACCCTGAAGATGACAGGCAAGAAGATTGTCAGCGAGGGGACCATTTCCTATACCGAGCCTGACAATTTGGCAATGCTTTACACCAAGCCGGACGGGGACTACTTCATTGTAGACGGCCCTTATCTGCGCTTTGACCTGCGGGGTATTTCCTTGGATGTGGATACCAGTACCAACAAGACGGTCCGTATCCAGCGCAATGCCATCCTGTACGGCATCCAGGGCAAGTACGAGGACATTGCCAAGGAGATGGACGCAGACTGTAATGTCTCCAATGTGAAGGGCGGCAAGCACGTGGTAATCAAAGTGCGCAAACCGGCTCTCAAGGGATATACGGGAATGGAACTGGATTATAACGCCAAGGGCCGTATCACCCGCATGGTGCTGGAGGAAGCCGGCGGAATCTCTACCGAATATCTGGTAAAGTAATATGCAGTTACAGGTATCCGAGGATCTGAACAAGATCATTTCCTACGCACGGGAAGAGGCTATGCGCACGGGCAGTTACGGCATCGGGCCGGACCACCTGTTCCTGGGCATCATCCGTCACGAGGAAAATGCGGCGTTTACCACCCTGCAGCGGCTGGGTGTGGAACCGGCCGACCTCAAAGCCTTCATCGACCAGCGCATCTTTACCAACGAGACCATCCCGTACGAGCAGATAGACCATATCAGTTTCTCCCGCCAGGCGCAGAACGTGCTCAGCATCACGGTGATGGAGGCGTCCCGCCTGAAGAGCCCCACGGCGCGGCCGGAGCATCTGCTGCTGGCGCTGTGCCGTACCACCGAGAGTTATGGGCAGGTGTACCTGCGCAGCCACGGGATTGACTACGGGCGGCTGCTGGCCTATATGGAGGACGAGGGATTGCTGGCCCCGCCGCCGCGTCCGTCGGCCCCCAAGGAGGAACAGCCCACGCAGGCTCCCGAGGAAGAGGAGGGCGCAGAGAAGAAGCTGGACATCGAGGAGTTTGCCTACGACCTCACCAAGGCGGCCCGCGAAGGGAAGCTGGATCCGGTGGTGGGCCGCGAAACGGAGATTTCCCGCGTCATCGAGATCCTGGGCCGGCGCAAGAAGAACAACCCCATGCTCATCGGCGAGCCCGGCGTGGGGAAATCGGCCATCGTGGAGGGCATCGCCCAGCGTATCGCTTCCGGTGACATATCGGCCGCTCTGGCCAAGAAACGCATCCTGTCGCTGGACATCGCATCCGTGGTGGCGGGTACCAAATACCGCGGAGACTTCGAGAAGCGCCTCAAGGCCATTATCAAGGAAGCGTCGGAGAATCCGGACCTCATCCTGTTCATCGACGAGTTCCATACCATCGTGGGGGCGGGCGGCGCTTCCGGCAGCCTGGACGCGGCCAATATGCTCAAGCCTGCGCTGGCGCGCGGGGAATTCCAGTGCATCGGCGCAACCACGCTGGACGAATTTACCAAGATTGTGGAAAAGGACGGCGCGCTGGACCGCCGCTTCCAGAAGATTGTGGTGGAAGCTACCGGCGTGGCCGAATCCATCGAAATCCTGAAGCACCTGCAGCCCAAGTACGAGGAATTTCACGGCATCACCTACACCCCCGAAGCCGTGGAGGCCGCCGTGCGCCTGACAGACCGTTATATCACAGACAAGTCCCTGCCGGACAAGGCTATTGACGCCCTGGACGAAGCCGGTTCCATGGTACGCCTGGCGCTGGCCAAAAAGAAGGGTGCTGCTCACGTGGTGGACGCCGAAGATATCGCTTCGGTGGTATCCAAGATGACGGGCATTCCCGTGAACAAGGTGGCCGAAAGTGAAGGAAACCGCATCGTGAACATGCGCAAGCGCCTGCAGGGGAGGATTATCGGCCAGGACCAGGCCATCGATACCGTGGTTCGGGCCATCCAGCGTAACCGGGCGGGACTCAAGGACCCCAACCGGCCCATCGGTACGTTCCTGTTCTTCGGACCCACCGGTGTGGGAAAGACGCAGCTGGCGCGTTCCCTGGCAGAATATCTCTTTGACAGCGAGGAGAACCTGGTGCGTATCGACATGAGCGAATATATGGAGAAGTTCAGCGTTTCGCGTCTGATTGGTGCGCCTCCGGGCTATGTGGGCTACGAGGAAGGCGGCCAGCTCTCCGAGCGCGTGCGCCGCAAGCCCTACTGCGTGGTGCTGCTGGACGAAATCGAGAAGGCCCATCCCGACATCTTCAACCTGCTCCTGCAGGTGATGGACGAGGGCCGGCTCACGGACAGCAACGG
>JAFWPA010000035.1 GCA_017509685.1 Bacteroidales bacterium | reverse complement strand
CTCTGGGACAACCCCGAGAGCACCACGGACGTGGCCAATGAAAACTGCTCCAACCACACCGACGTCCTGCAGGGCCTGCGGGATGCCTGCACCAAGTACGGTGTGAACATGGGCATCTACCTGTCTCCCTGGGACCGGATGATTGAAGCCGCGGGCGTGAGCACCTCTGAATATGAAACCCGGTTCAAGAACGCCGCCAAAGACTTGATGACCCGCTATGCTCCCGTCACCGAGTTCTGACTGGACGGCAACCACGCCGGCAACTTCAACTGGAGCAGCGTGAACCAGACCATCCTGGATGTCAACAGCCAGTGCGTCATCTTCTCCAACGGCGGCCCCGGCTGCCGCTGGGTGGGCAACGAGAACGGCGACGCCGCCGAGACCAACTGGGGTACCATTAATATCATCGGCCGCGGCCTGTCCCCGTCCAACCTGCCCGGAAACTATGAAAGCTACCTCTCCGGCGGCGACGAGGGCGGCGACACCTGGTGCCCGGCCGAATGCGACTTCTCCATCCAGCAGATCGGAGACCACAACGGCTGGTTCTACGGCGCCGACGACAGCCGCAAGACCGCCCGGCAGCTCATGGACCTCTATTATAAGAGCGTGGGCCGCAACGGCGTGTTCCTGATGAACGTTCCCCCGAGCGACCAGGGCGTCATCGACGCCAAGGAAAAGAAGGTCATCGAGGAGTTCACCGCCATGCGCGAATCGGTCTTCGGCACCAACCTGGCCGATGGCGCCACCGCCACCGCCACCAAAGTGCGCGGTAGTTATGCCGCCAAATATGGCCCGCAAAACCTGCTGGACGGCAATTTCGACACTTACTTCGCCACCGACGATGCCGATGCGGCCGTGGACATCGAGATTACCCTGAGCGGCAGCAAGACCTTCAACCGCGTGATGCTGCAGGAGTACATTCCTCTTGGCCAGCGCGTGAAGAGCTTCACCGTCCAGTATAAGAACGGCGGCGGCTGGACCACCTGGAAGAGCGGTACCACCATCGGCTACAAGCGCATCCTGATGGGCCCTTCGGTGACCGCCGACGCCGTGAAGATTCAAATCAAGTCATCCCTGGCCTGCCCCGTGCTCAACGGCTTCGGCCTGTATAACGATACTGTATCCGGACTCTGATGAAACACAGAATACTTTTCCTTATCGCCGTCATCCTGGGGGTCGCCGCCTGCGGCCCCGCGGATGGCATCCGTACCATCCGCACTACCACCCAGACCGAGGCCGATCTGGGCCGGATCAAGGAAGCCGACGGTCCCGTTACCGTACGGCTGCTTTGTAAGAACGATTATCCCGACACCCTGTACCCCGTCCAGCTGCATACGCCCTGCCGATGCACGAAGGTGCGGTTCGACCGCAAGCCGGTTCCTCCCGGAGAGGATGAGGTGCTGGAGCTCACGTACGATCCCGCCTACCGTCCCGGCCTTATGATGGAGAGCATCGACGTGTATTACCGCAACTCTCCCGTGAAAATCCGCAACTTCGTCATCAAGGGCGAAGTCATCGGCTGCGTCCATCCCATCGAGGAAGACCGCCCCTATCATCTGGGCGAGGGGCTGTACACCAGCCACAAAGTGCTGCATTTTGGCAGCCGCGAAGCCGGACAGACGGCCGACATGTACTTCCGTTACGGCAACGGGAACAGGAAGAAGGCCGATATCACGTTCGAAATTCCCCGGGAGTGGTCGTCCTGCGTGCGCATGCGCCAGCCCGGCCGCATGAAGGCCGATGAGCGGGATACCCTCCACGTGAAGTTTACCATGCCGTCCCCGGCCGACACCGTGGAATTCGCCATCCAGCCCCTTGTAAACGGTATTCCTACCCAGGAAAAACTGGTAGTGAAGGCAGTCCCCAAAAAATAATTTAAAGGTTTTAGCAAAATAATGATTTTTTGTCATTTATTTTGCTTACCTTTGCGTGCTAAAACAATATAGCATACAACCATAATCAATAACCAACTTCTATGAGTTACCAACTAAAGCAAGTTCTCGCAGGTGCATTCACAGCATTTGTGGGACTGTTCGTAGCGGGATCTCTTGCCCTGGCCCAGAACCGGACCGTGCAGGGAACCGTTGTGGATGACTTCGGCGAGCCTCTCATCGGCGCCAGCGTAACCGTAGAGGGAGTTACCCCTCCCATGGGTGTCATCACAGACCTGGACGGTCACTATGAGATTTCCGTTCCGGCCGGCGCCACCCAGCTCCGGTTCTCCTTCATCGGCCAGCAGGACGCCCTTGAAACCATCGGCAGCCGTTCGGTCATCGATGTAACCCTTGCTGCGGCCAACAACGTCCTCAACGCGACGGTGGTCACGGCCATGGGTATCAAGAAAGAGGAGAAATCCCTCTCCTACAATGTCCAGCAGGCCAAACTGGAGTCCGTGAGCCCCGTGGGCTCTTTCGTGAACGGGCTCAACGGCAAAGTGGCCGGCGTCTCCATCAGCCAGTCCTCAACGGGCGTGGGCGGTTCTTCCCGTATCGTGATGCGTGGTTCCAAGTCCATCAACAACAACAACAATGCGTTGTACGTAATTGACGGTATTCCCATGCAGTCCCTGCGCGGCACCCAGCCCGAAGGCATCTACGCCGGCGCGGGACAGACCGGTGACGTGCTGGGCTCCCTGAACCAGGAAGACATCGAAAGCATCTCTGTGCTTTCGGGCCCTTCCGCCGCTGCCCTGTACGGCGCCAACGCCGCCAACGGTGTCATCATCATCACTACCAAGAAGGGCGGGAAAGACAAGTTGGACATCGACTATTCCAACAACACCACCTTCTCCCGTGCCTATGTGATGCCCGAATTCCAGAACACCTACGGCCCGTCCTCTCCCGGTTCCTATTACAGCTGGGGTCCCAAACTGTCCACGCCGTCCACCTACAACCCGCGCAACTACTTCCAGACGGGTTTCAATGAGGTGAACTCCCTGGCCGTTTCCTCCGGTACGGACCGTAGCCAGACCTATGTTTCCGGTTCCATTGCCAACGCCCGCGGCATCGTTCACAACAACAACGTGAACCGCTATAACCTGGGCTTCCGCAACACTACGGACATTGTGAAGGACATCCTCACCCTGGATGTGAACATCACCTACGGTCACGTGTCCGAGCAGAACATGATTGCCCAGGGCGAATACGGCAACCCCGTGGTTCCCGTGTATCTGTTCCCGGCCGGCGACGACTGGTCCAAGCTGCAGGTTTACGAGCGCTACGACACCGGCCGCAACATCAAAACCCAGTACTGGCCCTACGACTTCACCATGTCCATGCAGAACCCGTACTGGATTACCGAACATCAGAAGTGGCAGAACAACAAGAACCGTCTGATGGGTGTGGCCCAGCTCTCCTACAAGCCCTTCAAGTGGCTCACCCTGAGCGCCCGCGCCAAGTACGACCGCACCGACGAACTGCAGGAGCAGAAGTTCGATGCCGGTACCAACACCCTGTTCACAGAAGGTTCCAAGCACGGTTACTATAAGCACAATGCCCAGTACACCGAGCAGAAGTTCGCCGAGTTCCTGGCTACCTTCAACAAGTACTTCGGAGACAACGTTGTGAACCTCTCCGGCGTAGTGGGTGCCAACATCGACGACAACGTCTTCCGCACCGACTTTGAGGGCGGCCCCCTGGCCTCGGTGAACAACAAGTTCAACCTCAACAACATCGATCTCGCCAGCTCGCATACCAGTATCGGCAGTGACGGCTGGCACTCCCAGAACCAGTCCATCTTCGCCAACGCCCAGGTGGGCTACCGCAGCAAGGTCTATCTGGATATGACCTTCCGCGCCGACTGGAACTCTTCCCTGTGGACGGCAGGTGCCATCACCTATCCTACCATCGGCCTTTCCGGTATCGTGACGGAACTCATCCCCGGTATGAAGAGCAAGTTCTTCCCTTATTGGAAGATTCGCGCTTCCTATTCGGAAGTGGGTAACTCCCCGGATCCCGCCCTGTTCCTGCTGGATCCCCGTTTTGTCCAGACCAACGGCAAGGTGGGCACCAGCTCCAACCGTCCCAACACGTCCCTGAAACCCGAGCGCACCAAGTCCTGGGAACTGGGTACCAACATCCATTTCTTCGACAGCAAGCTCCAGTTGGACGCTACCTATTATAAGTCCAGTACCTTCAACCAGTTCTACAACCCCCGTATCTCATCTACCTCCTTCCACAGCGACATGTTCCTGAACGGCGGCCAGGTAGACAACCGGGGTGTTGAAATGATGCTGCGCTACGACGACAACGCCGGCAAGTTCAACTGGGGTACGTACCTCACCTGGACCTGGAACGAGAACAAGATCGTAGACCTCCATTTCAGGGATCCCGAGACGGGCGCTCTTATGGACGGCAACGGCCTTCCCATGGGCGGCTTCGGCGGTGTGAACACCTTCCTGTATGAAGGCGGCACCCTGGGCGACATCTATGTGACCACCGTCAAGACAGACGAGAAGGGTTACTACGACCTTACCTCCGACGGTATGATCCAGGCCAACTACGACGAAAAAGACATGATTTATGCCGGCACCACCGACGCCAAGCACCGTCTCAGCTGGGGCGGCCACATTGGCTACGGCGGCTTCAAGGCCAGTTTCCTCTTCACGGCCCGTCTGGGCGGCGTGGTGGTCTCCAAGACCCAGGCCGTCCTGGATTACTACGGTATTTCCAAGGATTCGGCCGATGCCCGCGAAATCGGATATATGGATTTCAACGGGATGCGCAACTATGACGTCCAAACCTACGTCCAGACCCTCAGCCGCGGCAGCGGTGTCATGAGCAACTATGTCTATGACGCCACCAATGTGCGTCTGGCCGAGATTTCCATCGGCTACGATTTCCCCGTAAGCAAATGGGGCTGGAACTGGCTCAAGGGCCTGAACCTTTCCGTAGTAGGAAACAACCTGGCCATGATTTACCTGAAGGCTCCGTTCGATCCCGAAATGACCTCCAGCGTAGGCACTTACAATCAGGGCGTCGACTACTTCATGCAGCCTTCCACCCGCAGCCTGGGCTTCTCCGTGAAGGTGAAGTTCGGCGGCAGTACCGCACCTAAGGCCGCTGCTCCGGCACCCAGGGACTATTACGCACCCGTGGCCCAGCCCGAGGTGAAGGAGAAAGTGGTAGAAAAGATTGTCGAGAAAGAAGTGGTGAAGGAAGTGGTGAAAGAAGTCAAGGTGAACACCCTCAAGGGTGAATACACCGACGACCTGCTGTTCATCATCGGCCAGGCCGAAATCCGCCCCGAGGAAGCTTTCAAGCTGGGACGTATTGCCCAGATCATGCAAGACAACCCGGAAGCCAGGATTATGGTGACCGGATATGCCGACAGTGCTACCGGCAGCCCCGAGAAAAACCGCAGCCTCTCTGAAGAGCGCGCCGCCAAGGTGGTGGAAATGCTGAAGAAGGCGGGTATCAGCGAGAGCCGCATCGTCAAGCGTGCCACCGGCACCGACCGCGATGCCGCCGGCACCCCCGAGTCCAACCGTGTGGCTGTTTGCATCGTTAAATAATTAGAGCGCTATGGATATGAAAAATATAATGAAAGGTATCATTACCGCAGCCATGGCCGTTGTCACCCTTGCCTCCTGCACCAAGAACTTCGAGCAGATCAGCAAGAACGAGTTTGGCGTAAGCAAGGAAGAAATGGCCCAGGACGGCCTTGCCCTGGGCGGTATGCTGCAGCAGCTGGAGCGTTCCGTCATCATTTACCGTGACGGTACCTATCTGGACTCCGACTACCAGATTATGTACAACCTCTGTGCAGAGACCTGGGTAGGTTATATGGCTCCCACTCTCAGCGACGGTCATCACGCCGGCTGGGATCTCAATGACGCTTGGCACCGCCGCATGTTCGTCGTCAAGAACGAATACGGCCTGGGCGGTTACAACAGCTTTGCCACATCGGCCGAAGAACTGGGTATGGTGAATGAACTGGCCCTGGCCAAAGTGCTCAAGGTGGCCACCATGCATCAGCTGGCCGACTACTACGGCCCCATCGCCTATTCCCACACCGGAAGCCTCACCAACCTGTACGACCCCCTGGATAAGGTGTACGAGCAGTTCTTCACCGAACTGGACGAGTCCATCGAAACCCTGGAGAAAGTGGCCGCAACCGGAGCCAAACTTCTGGAGGACTACGACCTGGTTTACGGCGGCGACACCGCCAAGTGGGTCCAGTTTGCCAACTCCCTGCGTCTGCGCCTGGCTATGCGCGTGCGCTTTGCCAATCCCACCCTGGCCCGTGAAGAGGCCGAGAAATCCATCTCCAGCCCCTTCGGCGTCATCGAGAGCAACAGCGGCAACGCCGTTATTGCCGAGGCCGGTGTGCGTCACCCCCTCTACACCATCAACGTAGAGTTCAACGATGCCGATACCCAGATGGGTGCCACGATGGATGTCTATCTGAATGGCTACAACGATCCCCGTATGTTCAAGATAGCCAAACCCGCCGGCGACGGCAAGCTGCACGGCGTGCGTTCGGCCATCTCTCCTTCTGCCTGGACCAGCTACAAGAACGCTGCCGGCAAGGTTTCGGCCCCCAATGGCGAAATCTACAAGATTTGCTGGATGAATGCGGCCGAAGTGGCCTTCCTGCGCGCCGAGGGCGCCCTGGTGGGCTGGAATATGGGTGGCGCTGCCAAGGACTTCTACGAGCAGGGCATCAAGCTTTCCTTCGAGGAATGGGGTGCCGAAGGTGCTGCCGCCTACATCGCCAACAACACGGCCAAGCCCGCCGACTTCAAGGATAACGTGGGCCGCGCCAAAGCCAGTGCTCCTTCTACCGTCACCATCGCCTGGAACGAAAGCGACGACAATGAGCTCAAACTCGAGAAAATCGGCACCCAGAAATGGATTGCCCTCTTCCCCAACGGCGCCGAGGCCTGGGCCGAGTACCGCCGTCTCCACTATCCGGTGATTCTCCCTCCCGTGAACAACTATTCCGACGGAGTGGTCAATACCAACCAGGGAATCCGCCGCGTCACTTATCCTGTCTCGGAACAGACCGACAACCCCGACGGCTACGCTTCCGGTGTGGCTGCCCTGGGCGGCCCCGACAACCCCGGTACCCGTCTGTGGTGGGATCAGAAACCGTTTAACGAATAATGACGGTCACGCTATGAAAAGTATCAAAACCATTTTTACTGCCGCTCTGGCCGTTTTCATGCTGGTTTCCTGCAACACGACGGTAGAGAAACTCAAGCTCCAGGAATTCAAGAATTATTCCCTGGACGAGAACGATATGAGCCAGGCCGACAGGGATTATTATCAGAACCTGCGGGAGTGGAAGGCTTCCAAGCATACCATCTCCTATGTGTACTTTGCAGCCTGGGCTCCGCCGGAGGGCGCTACCAGCCTGTACATTGAGTACAAGAATATGAAACCCAGGCTGATGTCCCTTCCGGACTCCCTGGATATCGTGAACCTGTGGATGGGCACTCCCATGAAACAGGAGTACACCGACGCCTGCTTCTACGGCAACGTGAAGAACGAGGAAACCGGAGAAATCGAGCGCGCCCCGCTGCACACCTACGATTATTCTCCCAACGCCTACTTCGACCTGGAATACTGCCAGAAGTTCAAAGGCACCCGGTTTGTGATGCACGCCGACGCCTCCCACTACGGCCAGGAGTTCGAACTGCTGGATCCCGAAACCGGTGAAATGAAGTACTGGAAGGTGGAAGGCGGTGACGAGGCCTCCATCCGCGCTTATGGCCGCCTGGTGGTGGACATCGTGAACACCCACGGCCTGGACGGTGTAGACTTCGACTACGAAGGCTGGGGAGCCCAGCAGATCTTCTGGGTAGTGGACGAAGTGGGCAAATACTTCGGCCCCAAAGGCTCCAACCCCGAGAAACTCCTCATCGTAGACTACTTCGGCGGTTATCCCGACGGCAACATCGAGCCCTACATCGACTACCTGGTGAAACAGGCCTACTCGGCCCAGGGTTCCTCTACCGGCGGTCCCGCCTGGTGCCCCGCCGAAAAGATGGTGTACTGCGAGCAGTATGAGCAGTCTTCCGGCGAAGGCCCCAACTACCTCAACGGCGGCTATCCTGCCGGCACCAACCCCGACGGCGAAAAGATGTACACCCTGGAGTACTACGCCCGCTATTCCAGCGAGGCAACCGAGGGCCAGGGCGGCGGTTTCGGCGCCTACTATATTGACAATGACTACAGCAACGGAGTATCGGCCCTGGAGAAGAAAGATTATAAGATGACCAACTTCTCCAACTACGGTTTCCTGCGCCGTGCCATTCAGATCGTTAACCCCCACAAATAGACCTTGCATATGAAAAAGTATATTCTTCTTACTTTCGCAGCGGTCTTGGGCCTCGCAGCCTGCAATCAGGCCGACAAACTGGACTACGGCAAGGAAATCGTCCTGGTGACGGGAACCGACAGTTCCCCCCTTTCCAAGGACCAGGTCCTGGCCGACCAGATTCCCATCTCGTACAACTTCTCGGTGTCTGCTACCGGCCCGGTGGCAGAGGATGTCAAGGTGCACCTGCAGATTGACACCGTAGCCGTCAAGGAGTATAACGAGCGCAACAAGACCAGCTACACTGCGGTTCCCCGCAACACGGTCATGCTCATGGACGAGTACGTGACCATCACCAAGGGAACGGCCGTATCGGCCATGACTTCCGTGGTGCTGCTGGACAACACCTTCATCCAGGAGGGCGTGAATTATGTGATTCCCGTTTCCTGCGCCTATGTAGAGGGTGGAAAGGCCGATATCCTTCCCGCTTCCAAGAGCCTGTTCATCAAACTGGGCAAGACCATGGAAAGCTTCTCGCTGGATATCCAGGACATCGGCCTGTATTCCACGCACCCGCTTCCGGGCTATGACCTGAACAACTGGACGCTGGAAATCAAGGCCCATCCCTATAATATGAAGAGCCGCGGAACGGACCAGCTGTGCCGCTTCTGCTGCTGGAACGAGGACGGCGGCGGCCAGGTGCTGCTGCGCTTCAACGAAAACGGCAAGCCCTGGAAGACCCTGGATATCGTGGCTCCTTCCGGCCGCTACGTTACCGGTGCTACCGGCGAGGGCGAAAACGAGGTGGGTACCTTCGAGCCCAATCAGTGGTATATGATTTCCATGGTATGGGACGGCGCCAACCTCACGGTCTACATCAACGGTGAGAAGGACACGCCCTGGCAGAACACCATCTCCGGCAGCCAGGCTT
This sequence comes from Bacteroidales bacterium, assembly GCA_017509685.1. Classification (GTDB taxonomy): domain Bacteria; phylum Bacteroidota; class Bacteroidia; order Bacteroidales; family UBA932; genus Cryptobacteroides. The sequence goes on along the minus strand of JAFWPA010000035.1, from coordinate 1,730 downwards.
TCAAGCTGAACCGCTTCGAAATCGGCATGTCCTGGGGTGGCTACGGCAACTCCCAGAGCTATTTCGGCCGCATGGCCGAGATGCGCATCTGGAACGTAGCCCGCAGCCAGAGCGACATCGCCTCCACCCTTTGCTCCGTGGATGCCACCTCCGAGGGCCTGCTGGGTTACTGGAAGATGAACGAAGGCGAAGGTCATACCTTCCACGATGCAGTAGCCGGCGCCGACATGAACTGGGACGAGGCTGTCCGTCAGGCCGACGAGGCCAACTACACCAACTCCGGATCCGGACAGTATGTCAAGTGGGTCAAGGACGAAAAGAACAAGTGTGCACAATAATCAATAACCAATATTCCAATCATGAAAAAAGTATTATACGCTTTTGCAATGGCTCTGCTCCTGGTGGGCTGCGCCAAAGAGTATAATGACTCCGAACTCCGCAACAGAGTCACTACGCTCGAGACCAAGTTCGGCAATCTGGAAGCCCAGATCAAGGCTCTCCAGGCCGTTGCCCTTGGCCAGTATGTCCAGAAGGTGGAAAAGACCACCGAAGGCGTCACCGTCACTTACGGCGACGGCACCGTGGTTACCCTGAAAATCTCGGGCGGCGGCAGTGGCTCCGGTGTCCTGAGTGTCATCAAGGAAGGCGATGTCCTTTACTGGGCCATCGACGGCACCCCCCTCACTTACGATGGCAAGAAACTGCCCGTGAGCCAGGTGACCAACATCTATGTGGAGGATGGCAAGCTGTATGCCGATATCGCCGGTCAGAAGACCGAGCTGGGCGGCTTCAGCGGCGGCGCTTCCCTGCAGGACGGTATCTTCACCGACATCGAGGTTACCGACCAGTACGTGGTGCTCACCCTCTCCGATAACAGCAAGATCAACATCCCCATCGGATCGGCTTTCCGTCTGGTGATCCCCAAGACCACCTACGCTGTTACCACCACCGATCCCTTCGATGTGAATTACACCGTGAGCGCCAAAACCGCCAATACCGAGGTGGACATCTTCACCGATGCCAACTTCAAGGCGACGGTGCAGGCCGACAAGTTCGTAATCACTCCCAAGGCCGTGGCCGAGGGTACCGCCCTGGCCTATGCCGACTCCAAGGTGGGTCTGACTTCCATCGTGAAGCTCACCTTCGGTTCCGAGGAAGAAGCTCCTTATGCCGAGCCCACCGACGAACCTTATTCCGAGACCATCGACTACATCGGCGATTCCGAGAACGGTTCCGTAGACGCCCACATCGTTTCCAACGTTTCCCTGGATAAGGAATCCATCAAGCCGCAGGTGAGCTGGATTAAGGTGGCCGACGTGAAGTCTACCAACTACACCATTACCTTTGCTCTGGAAGACAACACCACCGGTGAAATCCGCCAGGGTGAAGTATTCATCTATGAGGCCGGTACCGAGAACAAGGTGCAGACCATTGTGATTGCCCAGAAGGCTTCCGAGATTGAATACGAGTACTACAACCCCGCCGGTTGGAACAAGGTGTTCAATATGAGCGACTACAAGACCAACAGCACCTTCATCTGGGCTGATGCCATTTCCCTGAACCCCTCTGCCGTTACCCTCCAGTGGAAGTTCTACGCCAACAAGTGGAACGACCACAAGTTCAACGACAAGGACGAGGCCGGCAACCAGCTGTTCTCCAACCGCCTGGGCGAATTCGCCAACGCCGATGAGTCCAAGAGCGTCCTGTTCCGCTTCTCCAACGACGGTGAT
>JAFWPA010000034.1 GCA_017509685.1 Bacteroidales bacterium | reverse complement strand
CCGAAATCATGCCTGTATCCTGGCTCAAATACCGTGGGGCATTCAGCTACAGGATGACAGGAATGACTTCCCGCAGTCTTACGGTTCCTTATGCCGCCGCCGGCAACACGGCTAGCGATTCTTATGTGGTGAATCAGGGCGCCAACATCGGCCACAGGATCTCCTTTGAGAACACCCTCCTGTACACCATGCCTAAGCAGGGCCGCCACAATTTCGATGCTCTGCTGGGCCAGTCATTCGAAAAGACGGCGGTTGGAGAGACGATGAGCGTGGGTAATTCAGCCCGGGAAGGGACGCAGCTTCCGACCATGCAGGGTGATATGGCACACGCCTGGATTACCAATACGGCTAATTCCCTCACCGGCACCTCCATCGCTGGTGCCCCCTGGCCGGAATGGGCCCTGCTTTCCTTCTTCGGCCGTGTCAATTACAGCTATGCCGACAAGTATATGGCTACGTTCATCCTCCGTGCAGACGGTTCTTCCAACTTTGCCCGCGGACACCGCTGGGGCGTATTCCCTTCCGCTTCCGTAGGTTGGGTGGCCAGTGAAGAGGCTTTCATGGAAAACACTAAAAACTGGCTCAGTTTCCTCAAGCTGCGTTTCAGCTGGGGCCGGAACGGTAACCAGTCCATCAGTAATTTCCAATATCTTTCCCCGGTTGCCTTCGACCCTTCCCATACCTACAATTTTGGCAACACCATCCTGAACACTACGGCCACTAAGCCCGTCGGCGCCTATGCAACCAACCTGGCCAATACTGATGTCACTTGGGAGACCTCTGAGCAGTTTGACCTGGGTCTGGATGCCCGTTTCCTCAGAAGCCGCCTTTCCCTGGCAGCCGATTATTATGTGAAGTATACCCGTGACTGGCTGGTCCCTGCACCTGTGCTGGCAACGGCCGGTACCAGCGCGCCCTATATCAACGGCGGCGACGTGCGTAACGAAGGTGTTGAACTGGCCTTGGGCTGGAATGACGGGGTGGGCAATGACTTCCGCTATGGTGTCAATGTCAACTTCTCTTACAATAACAACAAGGTTACCCGAATTGCCAATGAAGAAGGAATTATCCATGGTGATACCGAGGTGTTGGGACACGGAGGCGCTGAATTCTATCGTGCCCAGGTAGGTTATCCCATCGGCTATTTCTGGGGTTATAAAACCGCCGGCGTTTTCCAGAACCAGCAGGAGATTAACGAATGGATAGCCGCCGGAAATGGGGTGGCCCAATCTGCCCCCCAGCCCGGCGACCTGAAATATGTCGATTTGGATCACAATGGGGTTATCGATGATGCCGATAAGACGATGATTGGCAATCCGAACCCGGCTTTCCGTCTGGGTATCAGTGGAAACATCGCCTGGAAGGGTTTTGATGCCGCCATCACCTTAAACGGTGCATTCGGTCATCAGTTGGTTTACGGCTACCGTTCCTATACTACCGATGTATTTGACCATTGGACGGGCGAAGGCACATCGAACCGTTTCCCCCGTCTGGCGTCTGGTGCTACGCTTAGCGGCCAGGTGGATGACACCCTTATTGAAAACGGTGATTTCCTCCGTATTCAGAACCTGAGTGTGGGCTACGACCTCAAGCACCTCTTCAAAAAGCTGCCGTTCCAACAGCTCCGTCTGTATTTCTCGGCCCAGAACCTGTATACCTTTACCAAATACCCCGGGATGGATCCGGAAGTGGGATTTGGCGGAAACAATTCTTACGGCGGCGGGAACAGTTGGGTTTCTGGCATTGATCTGGGTTCCTATCCGCTGGCTCGTACTTATCTGGTAGGTCTTAATTTCAAATTTTAATATAGCAGGATTGTTATGAAGACAAGAAAATATATCGTCGCAGCCCTGGTGGCCGCCCTGTCCCTGAGCGCCTGCGAGAAATGGCTGGATACGCAAAACTATACGGCATCCAACACGGCCAACTTCCCGGCCACGTTCGAGGAAGCTGAGATGATGGTGACGGCCATCTATTCCAACCTGAACCACATGACTTCCCGGCCGGATGGAACTTTCTTCATGGTCTCGGAACTGGCATCTGACGACCGTTTTGGCGGAGGTTCCGGTTCCGGTGGCAGCAACAAAGCCATCGATCATTTGATGGTGGACAATGAAACCGTATTCGACTTCTCCTGGGAGCATTATTATAAAGGCGTATATCTGGCCAACAGCGCCCTTGAAGGGCTCAAGTTGATGGAAGGAAGCGCCTCTGACAAGGAATATTATAATCAGCTTCTGGGTGAATCGCATTTCATGCGGGCCCTCTACTATTTCGAGCTGGCCAGTATCTTTGAAAATGTTCCCCTGATTACTGCTACAACGCAGGATTCCAACTCTCCGCAGGCCAGTGTCGAGGACTTGTATGGACAGATTGCTTCCGATTTAAAGCAGGGCATCGACCTGATGAGCGACAAAGCCTATAATGCCTATGTTTCTGCCGGTCACGCTACCCGTTGGGCCGCAGAAGCGCTGATGGCGCGTGTGTTCCTGTTCTACACCGGTTTCTATGGAAAGGACAGCCTTCCGCTGCCCGACGGCGGAGCCGTGAGTAAATCAGAGGTGATTGCCTGGGTGGACGACTGCATCGAGCATTCCGGTCATGACCTGGTGGGTGATTACCGCAACCTGTGGACCTATACCAACGAATACACGGTGAATGACTATGCCTACACCGCTGGGGTTTCCGGTGTGGACGGGCAGCCGCTCCGCTGGGCCGGCAACGGCAACAAAGAAGAGGTCTTTGCTGTGAAATACATGAATTTCTGTGGTTACTACTATCCCGGGCAGGAGGGTTACAGTAATTTCTATGTGCCCTTCTTCGGCTTGTATGGAACCAACGGAACAGGCAATACCTTCCCCTACGGCAATGGCAATGGATATGGCACAGTTGCTTCTCATCTTTGGACGGAATGGGAAGCCAGTGAGCCTGGAGATTTACGCCTGAAAGCCTCCATTCTCCGGGTAGAAGATGAACTGCCCGACTATGATACAGGTGACGTCTCCGGGCAGTGGGAGGACTGCGGTCTCTGGGGTAAGAAGATGATCCCGGTGCTGGCCCAAGCCGCCTATGACCGGCAGGGTTCGTGGGTCAACAGCATTTTCTGGGCCGCTTATCCCGACTTTGACCAGGCCAACAACTACGGTATTACCAACTGGGGTGCCCACTTCCAGGACCTGATCCTGATCCGATTCGCCGATGTACTGCTGATGCAAAGCGAGCTCAAGGAAGATGCCGCCGGTCTGAACCGGGTGCGTTCCCGCGCCGGTCTCTCCAGCGTAGGTTATAGCCTGGAAGCCATTCAGAAAGAACGCCGCCACGAACTCTGCTTTGAAGGCGTCCGCTGGAATGACATCCGCCGCTGGCACATTGCCGAAAACGCACTCTCTTCGCAGAATAACACCACCATGAATAACGGCGGTACTGCCGTAGTGATGCGTGACGGTAAATATGAAAGCCGCTACAAGGCCACCAACGGATTCTTCCCCGTACCCGCCGCCCAAATCCGCCTGTCGGCCGGTGTACTCAAGCAGAACCCTGGCTGGGACGGTGCCGATGCCCGGTACACGACTTGGAACTTCGACTAATCCGTAAAACACGAAACCATGAAAAAAGCAATATATCATTTGGCAATTGCCCTGGCGATCCCCTTCGTGGCCTGTAATCCCATCGAAGACCGGTATGTCCTGGAAGACAGTAACCTTACTGCGTCCGAGCTTGAAATCACAGCCACAGTCAACGATATCAATGGCAAGAAGGGCAACGAGATTGTGGTGGAGAACCATTCCCGCGTCCTCTCCGAATGGGGATTGGACGGTGCTGTCTCTACCCGGGCTTACGACACTTTCTACGCAAGCTCAATCGGCCAGAAGACCATCCATTTCAGAGGCCGTCTTGCCGGTGGCAAATATGTAGAGAAAGACCTGAACGTTCAGGTGGATACCATTTCCACCGTTCCTTCCGATATTGCCGCGCGTCTTTGCATCGGCAGTGAAGGGGCTCCGGACCACTTTGGCACCACATTTAACCCCTCCCTGATTGGATTCAGTAATGAAAAGAATGTGGTTACCGTATGGAATACGAACCCTGTGCTTACAGACTGGACCTGCGGTAACGCCACTCTGGACAAGAACGTGGGTGTCATGAAAATGCCGGGTGCCGGGGAATATCCCATTTCCGCCACCATTACCCTGGCTAACGGACAGACACATGTGGTCGACCTGGGGACTGTAGTTGTCAAAGACTACGACCTGCCGCAGATTGTCTTGAACCTGGTGGGTGAGCATGGAGAGAAAACTTGGGAGTTTGTCGGAGAGAGCTACTACGGAGTAGGCGGATACCAGGAGACCATCAACCAGTGGCCGCTGGATGCCTACCTGGGTTATTTTACCGGCTACTTTGGCATGACGGGTGAAGAAAGCGGTTCCATGACCCTGAACGTCCTGGGTGAAATGAGCGTTGCCCCTACCGGTCGTGAAGGTACGTTCAGCTACGATTTCCCGGATGATCACGGCTGGCACGTAGGTACTCTTACTACCAGCATCCCTATCGTTGGCGGCATTGCATTCGATATTAACGCCCAGCAGCCGTCTTATACCCCGACCGAATACTTCATTGTGTCATGTGAGCCGGATAAGTTGGTCCTTGGCGCCTCCTGCGCACCGGGCGATGACCTGCACGACTGGACCATGTGCACCTTCTGGGTGTTCCAGGCGGGTGCGGAATCACCCACTGCCGGTCTGCCCCAGGTGGTGAAGAACTTAGTCGGAGAAGAAGGCACCAAGACCTGGAAATTTGCCGATGAGGCCTATTATGGCGTGGGCGGCTATCAAGAGACCGTGAACCAATGGCCCCTGGACGCCAATCTGGCGTACTTTACCAGCTACTTCGGCATGACAGGCGAGGAAAGCGGCACCATCACCTTCAACGTAAATGGTGAGATGACTGTTTCCCCCACCGAGCGCGAAGGCACCTTCACCTATGACTTCCCCGAGGAGTATGGATGGCACATCGGCACGCTCTCCTGCAGCATTCCCGTACTGGGCGGCATCGGCTTTGACATCAATTCCCAGCAGCCCTCCTATACTCCAAAAGAATATTTTGTGGTGTCCTGCGAGGCCGACAAACTGGTCCTGGGCGCTCCCTGCACCGAAGGCGATGACCTGCACGACTGGACCATGTGTACCTTCTGGGTATTTGTGCCTGTAACTGAATAAAGAGATGAATATTAAGCACACCCTATTGGCTGCCGCCGTGATACTTCTTTCCGCCTGCGAGAAGGAGCAGACGATCATGGGAGAGTGGTATGGCCTCCGGGACAAGGCGCTTGTCACCTTGTCCTTCGACGAAGACGGAACCTTCTCTATCACAAGTGAGTCCAACTCCAACTACGACATCCAGGGTAACTATGTTTGGGACAAATCGGCCATGACGGTCGATTTACCCCAGACGACCAACGGTATGGGTGCGGCCGGACTGTACCGTTTCAATCCGGACGGAACCCTGGACTTGAACCTCAATTTCGGGAGGCCTGGCAACCTGGAGCGGCCCTTGACAGTCGGACCGGATCCCTCCTCTTACACCAATACTTATTTCCATTTGAGCCGTGACAAGGCTTCGCTGGAGGCGGAACTGAATCCGAAACAGGATATTCCCGCCGAAGCGGCCCTGGCCTTTGAACGAAATAAGAGGCTGGGCGCCGGCATCAACCTCAACGCCGTTGTGGACGGGAATCTTCATCCGGGTTACGAGTGCGATGCACCACTTGCCGATGATGAAATCCGTTCCATTGCCGAAGTGGGTTTCAAGAGCATCCGTCTGGACGTCTGCTGGGCCAAGCATGCTTCGTTCGAGTATCCCTATACCATCGACCCCGCCTTCTTTGCCAAGGTTGACCACATTGTGGACGTGGCGCTGGATGCCGGCCTGGCTGTTTCCATCGACCAGCATTACTATCCCTATATCAATATGGGCGGTGGAGACGATAATATCTCTGAGAACGACAATTATGAGCGCCTGGTGAGTTTTTGGGAGCAGATTGCCCGCCACTATAAGGACTACTCGGACGAAACGCTTTTCTTTGACCTTCTCAATGAGCCGAATCCCCATATGGGTGCCGATAAGTGGAACGAGATGATCGCCCGACTGATCAAGACCATCCGCCCCATCAACCCCGGCCGAACCATCATTGTCGGTACGCCCAATCTGGGACAGCACTGGACCCTCAATTACCTGGATTTTCCCAAGGACGAGTGGAACCTGATTGTAGAATTTCACTATTATCTGCCCCACCTGTTCACCCATCAGGGCCTGGCCTACGCCATGGCCGAACAAAGCAAGGACGTGGCTTGGAGCGGTACGGAAGAAGAAAAAGCCCCAATCCTTCGCGACCTGGATTACTGCCAGAAATGGGGCGAAACGCATGGCCGTCCGCTGAACATGGGCGAATACGGTGCTGTCAACACGGCCGATGAGGCTTCCCGCTGCCGGTATCTGGGCTTCATGCGCGAAGCATCCGAGGCGCGGGGGTTCTCCTCCCACCTTTGGGGCTATCGCGAACCCTTCATGATTCGGGATGAAAAGACCGGAGAGTGGATTCAGCCTATCCTGGATGCAATGAAATTGAAATAGGGCTATGCAAAAAAGCAAACTGTTTCTGGTATCTTTAAGCTGCTTCCTGTGTGCCGTTACCGGCGCGCAGGAAGCAGTTTTTGTCAACCCTCCCCAGCAGGCCAGGCCCCAGGTCTGGTGGCATTGGATAGACGGGAATATCTCCAAGGAGGGAATCAAGGCCGACCTGGAGTGGATGCATCGGGCCGGAATCGGCGGATTTCATCAATTCGATGCCGGTGGCGCGATGATGCAGATGGTTCGGCCCGTGCAGGAAAGGGTGCCTTATATGCAGCAGGAGTGGAAGGATGATTTCCGCTACGCCGTGCAACTGGCCGATTCGTTGGGCATGGAAGTGACCATTGCTTCCGCTCCCGGCTGGAGTTCCACGGGCGGTCCCTGGGTGCGTCCGGAGCAGGCCATGAAAAAGCTTACTTGGCGCAGTATGGAAGTGAAGGGAGGCGGAAAGAAGGCGCAGACTATTATGCTGCCGGAACCCTACCGGACCATCGGTCGATACCAGAACCAGGATGCGGGGGCCTATAGCGCAGTTTTCAATGCTTTGCCACAGTGGTACCAGGACATTGCCGTGGTGGCGCTGCGTTTGCCGGAAGAAGAGTGTTCCCTGGAAGAGCTGGGCGCAGAGGTGTCTTCCCTGGCGGGGGATTTTACCGTGGGCATGCTCTCCAATGGAGATGTGAATGACGGAGCCGAACTGCCCAAGAACCCGGAGGGTACCCATTCCTGGATCCAATACAGTTTTCCCGCCCCGGTAACCGTTCGTGCCCTTACCCTGGCCGGCGGTGAACTGCGGGACGACTTTGCCCTGTCGGCTTCCTATAACAACTATTTGCTCTCCAGCCAGGACGGGGAACACTGGGAAAAAGTGTGTCACATCCCTTCCTGCGGGGTAGTGGAGCAGACCATCGACATTCCCGTCACCACTGCCCGTTATTTTCGCCTGATGGTGGTGAACCCGGTGGCCGATACGAGTTATGCCGCTTTCGGTGTTCCGGTGATTGAACCCACGGGTACGCGCATCCACGAATGGGTGCTGCATACTGTTCCCAAGATTCATCGGGCGCAGGAGAAGGCGGGATTCGCCGCCCCGAACGACCTGCTGGAGCAGCCGACGCCGGAGGGTGTTGCTGCCCGGGAAGCGATGGATCTCACGAGGTTCGTGCAGGATGGCGTACTCCACTGGAAAGTACCCCAGGGAAGATGGCGCATTTACCGATTCGGCACATCTCTTATCGGGAAGATGAACCATCCAGCCCCGGCCGAGGCTACGGGATTGGAAGTAGATAAATTGGACGCAGTGGCCTGGGAAAACTATTTCCGCACATACTTGACTATGTATCAGGAGGCCGCGGGACGTCCGCTGGATTACCTGCTAACCGACAGCTACGAGGCCGGTACCATGACTTGGACGCCCGGGATGGCGCTGGAATTTGCTTCGCGCAACGGATACGACCTCATCCCCTGGCTGCCTGTTTTGGCCGGTGAAGTGGTCCACAGTTCCTCGGAAAGCGAACGCTTCCTCTTTGACTGGCGGCAGACTCTAGGAGAACTCTTTGCCGAGAATTACGACAGGATCAATACCTTGTGCGCAGAAGCCGGTATGAAGGGACGCTATACCGAATCCCACGAAGGGGGAAGGCTTTATGTGGGAGACGGCATGGATCTCAAACGAACGGCAGCCATTCCGATGTCGGCCATTTGGACCGGTGCTGCAGGCATGGCCGAGGCCGATATCCGGGAATCGGCTTCCGTCGCCCATCTCTACGGACAGAAACTGGTTGCTGCCGAATCATTTACAGCCAGTGGACTGAACGGAGCTTATGTTTATTTTCCTGGCAATCTGAAGGCCACGGCCGACCTGGCCCTGTCGTGCGGCCTCAACCGCTTTGTTATCCATGAAAGCCCTCACCAGCCCTCTGACGACCTTCGTCCCGGCATGGGGCTGATGATCTTCGGCCAGTGGTTCTCCCGTCATGAGACCTGGGCGGAATATGCCCGCTATTGGACCGACTATCTGGCCCGCAGCAGCTACATGCTCCAGCAGGGCCAGGCAGTAGCCGATATCCTCTGGTACTATGGGGAGGATACCAACATTACCGGCCTGTACGGGCAGGAACTGCCGCAGATTCCCGAGGGATATGCCTACGATTTTGCCAACCCCCATGCTCTGTTGAACCAGGTATCGGTGCAGGACGGAAAGCTGGTGACAGCGTCCGGAATGACCTATCGCCTGCTGGTCCTGGAGGAAAAGAATCGCGTGATGAGCCTGGAAGTGCTTCGTCGTCTTGCCTCTTTGGTCGGAGAAGGTGCCCAGCTGTGCGGCCGGGAGCCTCTGCGTCCGGCCAGTTTGTCCGATGACTGTGCCGAATTCGACCGCCTGGTAGCCGATATCTGGCATTCCGGACGGACCAATGTGCATACAGAGAATGTCGCTATTGTCTTGAATCGGCTGGGAATTCAGCCCGATTTTGCCTATTCGGCACCCTCCAAGCTGCGTTATGTGCACCGTTGTAACGGTGATAGGAATATTTACTGGGTGGGAAATCTCAGCGACGCGCAGGTTTGTGCCCCTGTCTCTTTCCGGGATGGGTCTACGCCTGCACAGGTATGGGATCCGGAAACAGGGACCGTTCTGGAGTCCTGCTATGACGGTCATCGGCTTAGCTTGGAGGCCCGTCAGGCGGTATTTGTGGTTTTCGACCCGGCTTTTGGAAAAACAGGGAAAAAACGGGAGGGCATACCGTCCGGTATCATTGCTCTGGACGGTCCCTGGGCCCTTACGTTTGAGGGACTGGAAGCACCTGTCGGAGAACGGACTTGGCACCAACTGAGCTCCCTTACGGAATCCGATGACCCCGCTGTGAAATACTTCTCCGGAACTATCATCTATCGCAACAGTTTCACATTGGGAAAGAAGGATGTGCCTGAAGCCCTCTCCATCGACCTGGGTTCCGTAGGAGAAATGGCCGACCTTTATGTGAACGGGGAACAAATCCGTTTCTTGTGGAAGGCTCCCTATAAAGCCATCTGCCGGGTTCCGCTGCATCCCGGGAAGAATACGCTGGAGATACGGGTGGTGAACACCTGGCCCAATCGCCTCATCGGTGACGCCCAGCCCGGGGCCGAAAAGCACACGTACACCGTGATTCCTTTTTACAGCCCGGCGTCAGAACTCCTCCCTTCCGGTCTGATGGGCCCTGTTATTATTGAGAAACTGAAGTACTGAACGGCATCATCTGAAATGATTCCTTTCATAGTTCTATGAACATATAGTGCTATAGCTATCTTGAGCTATGGCACTATTGATCTATAGCAATTAGGCATGTTAGCATTGTTTTCCTATTGTTTTACCCAAATTTTGGAAAAATTAACAACTGATTGATTTATATGAAATTCCGAACTTATATTATAAGTTTCCTAAACTTTTAATAGAGGTTCGATTCCCCTCCGGGCTACGAAAAATCCCCGTAAGCTTTTGATTTAATATAGCTTACGGGGATTTTAGTATATTCTTCTAAAATGATACTGAAACAATCTTAATTTTCAGAAGAATCGGTAAAATGCTCAATCACGCCGACCTTTTTCAATCAAGGCATAGTAGAGGTTTTCTCGCCAATAGTTGCGAGACTTGATGTCCTCGCCAAAAAGTTCTTCGACATTGCGGAGGAGATCGAAAAGGTCATAGATCGTGTTTACCTCCATGCTGATGATTTTTTGAATGACGGAAGCTTTGTAGCCGAGGAATTCTTCCTTGCGGGAACGTTGCACTTTACGGAGAAGATAGTTTTTCGTCTCCTTGGGATTGGTGATTTCCAAAATCTCGGCGGCATTGGTTTGGATCTGCTCTATATACTTGGATATTAGTAGAGGTAAGGTGGAAATTCGCTCATACACAGTAGCAACTTTCATTCCATGGGTATAGGTAAGCATGTCTGTGGAGTATTCGCCGTCCTTTCTCTGATATGCCGTTGGCTTGAGGAAAAGGGACCGATCATCCTCTCCGTATTTCACTATGAAGATGGCGTTTAAAGAAACGGATGACTGACGGATTTCGTCGTTTTCCAACAGCAGGTTGAGCGAGAGGGACATTCCGTCTCGCAGAGGAATTTCCCTTGCAAACTGGAAGGAGAGGCTAACGCGCGAATCATCTATACTGTAACTGTCAATGAAAACCGAATCTTGCTTGGACTTTGCATAGGCATCAACTGCCAAAAGGGCGACCAAGACTGAGAAGTTAATCCCGTAATCCTTATAGCCTTTTTCAGAAGTGACAGCCCTCAAGTAATATTTTGCATTTTCCTTGTGATACAGGAGCCTTGCGGAACAAGTGAACTGCTCCTCGAGATTGGCATGTAGATGCTCTAAGATGGTTCTGGCATAAGCATCCAAATAATGGTCATGCAGGAAGGATGCGAATTTGCTGAAACTGTAGTACTCCAGCAAGTCAGTTCGGGCAGAGTAGCGGGATTCCACTTCCAGGTTGTCGGCCCGGAGCGCCTTGATAAGTTCAGCGTTTTTAATCCCATAGATGTGAAAGAGAGCGTAGTCATTGGGAAGGACTTTGACGAGGCTGATGTTACGCAGTGGAACAGGAATGTCTATTTTCCAATCCTGTTCATCCAATGACTGAATGTCGGCAAGGAGGGGGCTCACATTGCCGATGGTCAAAGGGAGTTTGCGTTTTTCTAGGGTAATGGCGAAGCAATTAAGTACTTCTTCAGTGAATTCATTGTCCCGTGACAGAACGTTAATAGCTCTGTTATAGGAGACCAGAGAATCCGGCTGTTCGGCGTCGAAATGCCGGTTGATGGTTTTTAAAATACCCATTGTTAGAATAGTTTAAAGGTTAAAATACTATGTTTGTTTGGGCATTTCCTGTCTGTGCGTCATTTGATATTTTCGAAAAAAATGACGTAATTTGCAGAAAATATCCTGTGCTACAGCTTGACTAGTTCTGTAATGGTCATCTGTTGATGAGGACATGGGAGGGTCTTGCTTGGCGGCGGTCCCTCCCTTTTTATAGTCGAAACACGTTTTACATCATACCTTCAAATTTCTTTATCAATACATCTATTAACTCGACTGGTGTGCGTTTGTTGAGCTCTTTGAACTTTTGCAGCAACTCTATGGCCAGAGTTGGAGGCAGAATTGAATGTTCTACCAAAGCTTCGAAGATGAATAAAATGCCATGTACTTCTATGCCTTCTTTTTCCGCGTAGGTCCTCAACCGCTTGTCTCCTGTCAGGATATTGAAATTCGCTTTTTGTGCGTATAGGATAACTGAAAAGTCGGCAGGCGATATCTTGCATCCCGGCGAGCTGCTCATTTGGAAGATTTTTCCCACTTCTTCCGGAGTCAGCATCCCGACAGTCAGGCGGCCTCGTTCGCAGTAGCTATTAACTGCATCGAACTGTGTGGCGTCCGTAAGTTCGTCCATGACAAAGTCCGTGGTGTGGATTTGCCATGGAAGGTAAAACAGGTCCGCAAGGATTCCTAATTCGACCAGGTCGATAAAGATATTTGTATCGCTTACAACAATTCGTTCCATCTTGTGCTTCGTTTATACAAATACTGCCGTGGACAGTACTTCTTCCACGGAGGTGTTGAGTAAGGATGCGGCTTTGGAAACGCTGATTATGTCTTTTGCATAGGCATCATAAACAAGCGCTTTAAAACGTTGCGGCGCTTCGTCTTCGATAAGAACCCGGTCGACAAAGTTCTTGAATTTCTGGCTCTGCCGCTTGCGGATGAAGTAACTCTTGTAGCGGCTTTCTGAAATCATTCCGGCATCACGTGCTTTGAGGATTTGTGCATCGATTGAGATTCCATAGGTGCGCTGGATGTCCGCAAAGGGGAGTAGATTGAGGTTGCCCTTCCCCAAATCACCCAGAATACCCTTAAAAGACATCTGGGGGATGAGGAACTCGCTAGCAAACAGATGACAGAGGGATTCCTTCTCCTTGTCGGAGATGGCCGGGTCAAAACGCATGACAAGGTGACCTATTCGTGCAAGGCCGTGAAGCGTTTGCGTTCGGGATGGAGCTGGGTCTTATTCAGTACGATGACAAAGCTGTCTCCGGCTTTTCCACTTAAGCCGTCAAAATTGTCATCGCATTCTATTTCCACGACTTTGATGCCCTTGCTTTCCAAAAGGGCGATTACATCCGTGATGCCATCGTTCCCTAACCCCCATTCTCTGCGGATGTCGGCGACCAGCGCGATGACATCTTCTCTTGTGCGGATGACCGGGTTGCGCTGAAGGGGAGTGCTTTCGTGTGTCAGACCACAGATTTCTTCGATTTCAAAATAGCGCTCTACATTATCAAGTACCTTTTGTTGTACAGATTTTCCAGCCTTGGCCGACATGGTGGATTTCTTGCGGAACTCTATTCCTGATAAAGCAACGGTGAAAGGACGGAAGAAGTAATCCGTTTTGACGCCCAAGATACGGGCAAGACGAATCAGCACGGTGCTGTCGGGAAGCATTTTCCCGGTTTCGTACTTGCAGATTGCCTGGCGGGTAACAAGGCCTTCCAGTTCCTCTGAGAGGTCTGCCATGGAGAGCCCCCTCATTTCTCTGGCGCTTTTGAGCCTTTGCCCGAATATTTCGTGATTGTAAGCCATATGTAGTTTTTAGTGCATTTTGCTTTTGGTTTACAAATTTACAAAAAATAATTGAATTGTCAACCTTTTGACAAAAACTTTAATTGCTTATTCAGCTACATGCGTGTCCATAAAAAGTTGTGGACGATTATTATTAGGATTAATCATACGGAATGGCATCCATCGCATTCATGTCGTTGCCCCTCGCTTCTGTGATGTGGATAATCATTGTGATGGATGTCTCAAGGTCCTACAGGGTATGTACTTTGATTCCACCTTTTTCTCTGGTTTCTCCGGAAGGTGACCCGTTTGAATGTCTCCAGACAAAGCTAGATAGTCGTTGTGTCAAAGGCATATACGTTACCTCCATGCTTAAGAACTTCGGTCGCACGGCACTTACGTGCTTCTGTAATTACCTGATTGGCAAACTCTTCGACGATATCTTTGCATTGTTTTCCCATTGTTTTACCCATATTATGAAAACTTTTCCAACAGATTGAGTTAAAGGGGATTCCGAACTTAAATAGGAAGTTTCCTAAACTTTAAATAGAGGTTCGATTCCCCTCCGGGCTACAGAAAACCCTCGCAAGTGACTGTAAATCAGCGCTTAGCGAGGGTTTTCGTGTTTTTAGTGGAACATTAGTGGAACAAATTTCTCTCTCCGGCGACATATCGAGCCTCTCCATCGGCACCCTCACGGCAGAAGCGGCTATTTGTTCTGAGCAGAAATGTTGTGTATATTTGGAACATGATAACGCATATAATGGACATTGTCCCTCCCATAGATCCTCGGCTCATGTGGACGATTTGATTCCTAACCGGTATATTAAGCATTTATGATTGATCTGGTAACTCCTTTTGTAAGGCGTCTGTTGCATTACCGCGTCAGAGCCATCCAACGATACGCAACGCAGGGTGATGCCATGCAGCGGAGGACGCTGGAGATGCTCATCAAGGAGGCCCGCCATACACAGTGGGGGAAAGAGCATGTTTATTCCCGGATTCGTACCTATGAAGACTTTGTGGCCCAGGTGCCCATGGGGAATTACGCTTCCCATAAACCCTATATCGCAAAGATGATGGAGGGTGAGCCGGATGTGCTATGGAAGGGTCTCATAACCCGATTTGCCACTTCTTCCGGCACTACCAGCGACGTGGCCAAGTACATTCCGGTGAGTAACCGTGCCCTTCGGCGCAACCATCTCCTTGGCGGTCGTGACGTAACAGCCACTTACCTGGATCAGAACCGGGACTCGCACGTGGGACTGGGGTATTCTATGATTCTTGCCGGCAGACTCGACTCCTCGTACGACAGGAAAAAAATCAAGGTCGGCTTTATTTCGGCCATTATGTCGGAGGCCGTCCCCTCCTTTTTCCGGAAAGTGCTCCATA
This sequence comes from Bacteroidales bacterium, assembly GCA_017509685.1. Lineage (GTDB taxonomy): Bacteria > Bacteroidota > Bacteroidia > Bacteroidales > UBA932 > Cryptobacteroides. The sequence continues at coordinate 43,723 of JAFWPA010000034.1, read as the reverse complement.
TAGTGCCCTCCAGCGAAATTGCGAACATGGAAGACGCTGGCGCTGTGTTCAAGACTGTGGCGGCGCAGATTAGCCGGAAGAACCTGGTGTCTTTCAGCGGAGTTCCCACCTGGAACATCAATGTCCTTGAAATGGCGGTGAAGGAAACTGGCGCAAAAACCGCCGAAGACCTCTGGCCCGATATGGAGTTCTTTGCCCATGGCGGCATGTCTCTTATTCCTTACAGGAACAAGCTCAGCGATCTCTTCCCGTCCGGAAAGCTGCACTTCATAGAGAACTATAACGCCTCCGAGGGTTTTTTCGGTGTTCAGACAGACCTGTCAGACCCTGCCATGACCCTTATGCTGGACTATGAGAACTTCTACGAGTTTGTGCCCATGTCGGCTTACGGTAAGCCGGATGCCAGGGCTGTCCCTGTCTGGGAGATTGAATCGGGCATAGATTATGCCATGCTGGTGTCCAATTCCTCGGGCCTGTGGAGGTACGATATGGGAGATGTGGTTCGCTTTACCAACCTTCGGCCCTACCGCTTTGTCATTGTGGGAAGGACACACCAGAATATTAACATTTGGGGTGAAGACCTGTCTGTCCAGCAGGCCGAAAAAGCCCTGGACCGGGCCTGCAACCAGTTCGGGGTCAGTGTGAAGGATTTCACGGTAGCGCCTGTTTATTGTGAACAGAATCCCTCCGACGGCCATCACCAGTGGCTGGTGGAGTTTGATAAAGACCCTGAAGATTTGGCAAAATTCTCCGCCGTGCTGGAACAGATGGTTCAGGCCGAAGATCTGGACTATAAACAGTCCCGTGCCAGTTTGGAACTCAAGGCCTTGGAAGCGATTGCGGCCCGCCCCGGCCTGTTTTACGACTGGCTGGAAGCCAAAGGGAAGTTGGGCGGTCAGCACAAGGTCCCCCGCCTTTCTCCAAAAAGGAAATACATGGATGAGTTGCTGACCTTGCAGGAAGGGACTTGATCGGGGCCAAACCCTCCCCTCGGGGGAGGGCTGGGCCTTCGGCCTCCGAAAGAGACTATTTTTCGTAATTGATTAATAGTTAATCATTTATGTATTTTTCTCTAGTCAAATTTACCGGGAGGAAAAGTTGCAATTTATTAATAATCAGACAATTATCAAAAACGGCTTCCCGAGCATTAAATGCGTTAAAAGATGTAAGTCTGCACCCAGTCCATCACCTCTTTTTTGGTGGCCTCGGAGCAGTAATCAGGGTCGTTCAGGTAGGGGCTGTGGGAGCCGATAGGGTTCATCACTACCTTGACATTGCTGCCCACCGTCTCAGGCTTGCCGGCGCTCCAGGGATCGTCGTGGCTGTAGACAAGAAGAAGGGGACAGGTGCTGGTGAAAAAGAAACGATTCACGATGTCTTCATAGACCCTGCCGTCGTAGGTTTTCACAACCGGCCGGTCTTCCTCCTCCAGAACCTGTGGCAACACATCTGCTTTGTTGAAACTGGTGCCTTCCAAAAGATCCTGGAAGTACTTGTAGCCATTGTCCTGCCAGCCCATTTCCTTAGCGCACTCGACGAAATAGGAACGAAATGCTTCGTCCCTATTATCCTCAAGGACGGTATAAACCTCAGTGGCCAGTATTTCATTGTCAGCCGCCATGGCCTCCAGGTACTGCTTTCTCCCCGTGATTTGCGTATAATACTGGAACACCTGGAAATAGGTATCAAAGACGTTAAAGACATATTCCGAGAACCCTGGGACACGCAGCCCGTCGTCTTCCACCTGCTGGCTCACGTATGAGTAGAGCCCTTCCTCACCGTTCTCCAGAGCATGGCGGATACCGGTTTTCATAAGATCACGTTCTTCAGCGGTGCCAACTTCATTGAAGAAATACTCTCCGAAGCGCTGGTCATCGAGGCCCTGGACAAAAGGCCCGCAGAAGCTGGCGGCCAGGTCCATATCCTGGGGATAGAAATAGGCGTAGGCGATGGAAGTTTCGGCTGATTTGCTGGTGCCGGCGCTCATCCATTTCCCCTTGAAAATGGGCTTGAGGGCCTGATAGACGGCGTGGAGGTCGGCCGATGCCTGGGCGATGGTCTGGTATTCCCACCGGCCGAAGTCCTCGTTGTAGGATTCGCCGTAATTGCGGTGCTCCACGTGCACCATGTTGGCATTCAGATTGATTCCCAAATCCCCGGCATCCCTGAAGCCCCAGAAGTAGTATCCTTCCGTCACCATAATGGTGGGGCGGTCGAACCCGCGGAAAAGGATGCACACTTTCTGCCGGAAAGTATCTCCACCCTCATCGCTATGGTCCAGATCCTGGGTAAAGAACATGCTGTACTGCTCTTTATAATCAAACTCGCTGCCCGTGTCTGGATTCTCCTTGATGTTGGAAAATAGACTGATATCATTAAGGGCCTCCTTTAAAGTGCTGTAGGTGGGATCTTCCTTAGGCGGATTATCTTTGTTACAAGAGGTGAAGGCCGCAAATCCGAAGACGAGGACGACGGCCACCAGGACGGAATGATTCTTAATACGCATATTTTCCTTTCATTTCGTTCTGCTAAGATAGTAAGAAAATCTATATCTCACCACCCAATCGCGCCCTCTCCCCAATGCCAATGGTATGTTCTCCGTGTGCAAAAACGCCTTCTGGTGCACACCGACCGGGGGAAAAGTATGCTCCGTGTGCATAGGGGGGGCGTTTTGCACACGGACTGGGGGAAAGTCCCAATTATTTGCTATCTTTGTAGAAAACCAAATCGCAAAGATGAGAAGAATCGTTTTTATTGCAGCGGCCGCACTGGTGATGTTTTCTTGTGGGAAGGAGAACCAGAAATTCAGAATTGGCGCAGTGGACATAGGGCTTTCCGTAAAATGGGCAAATGCCAATTTGGGGGCTGAGGCACCGGAGGGTTACGGCGACTCTTATGCCTGGGGGGAAACGCAGACAAAAGAGGTTTTCAGCTTTGCATCCTATCAGTGGTACCACCTCGACGGCGATAATGCCCCGTTTTTAACCAAATACAACAATAGCAGTTATTACGGAACGGTAGACAACAAGGTGGTGCTGGACGCCGCCGACGATGTCGCCCACGTACAGTTGGGCGGTAAATGGAGAATGCCGACGAAACGGGAGGTGGAGGAACTCATTTCAACACAAATCAATGATAACTATCGGTGGCAATTGAAGTTCGTTAACGGACAATACGGTTGGATGATCACCTATCTGGTGAACAAAAACGCTATCTTCATTCCCTACGGCGGAAAATATATATGGTCTTCCTCGCTTGACGAGGAAGGTCCGTTAAGTGCGTACTATGTAATCTTCTCTGAAAGCAATATCATAGGGACCTATGATGAGCGTTTCCGCGGACATAAAGTGCGTCCCGTCTCAGAATGACGCTTGTGTCCACGGCGGCTTCTGTAAGTGAGATTTTTTCTGTATCTTCGCACTTATGAAGAAGATACTGACCACTGTTGCCATTGGCCTGTGCGCTTTGCTCATTCTGCCGTCGTGTAAGATGCGGCCGAAGGATGTGAAGCGGCTGCAGGAACAGGCCGAGGCCGGGAACCTGAAGTCCATGGAGGTGCTCATGTGTCATGGAGACGGCGTGGCGCCGGATTCGCTCCTGCAGCGCTACACGGACATACTGGCTGCGGCCGGCAATTATAAGGCGTTGACGTATAAACTAGCCCAAGAAAGCGGCGGCAACCCCGGTTGGGAGGTCATGCGTGATAAAAAGGAAACGGCCCGGTATATCAAGTGGATGAAAAAGGGTGCCGAAAAGGGCAACCCCGACTGTATGTATCAGCTGGCAGGGGAGTACTCCCGCAAGAAGATCGCTTCCCCCAACAGCACCTTCGTGGACAATCCTTATTACGATGCCGATCTGGCCATGAAGTGGACCCGGCAGGCGGCCGACAGCTGTCACGCCTTTGCCCGTAACAGCCTCAAGTACAAGGACGGAACTGTGAATGTACTCTCCCGTCCGCGTTTTGTGTTCCAGCAAATCTGGCATTACAACGCCCGCGGGCAGTCTTTCTTCTGCAAGGCGTCCAACGCCACTTTCCACTTCCTGCAGGACTGTTTCAGCAATAGCGTGTCCACCATTGTTTCCAGAAGGTGGTGGCAGGGACTGCTGATGCTGCTGGTGATGTTGGTGGTGTTCATCGGCGTCGTCTTCTATGGCTTCTGCTTCAAGGGAGATTCGGCCGTCTCTATTGGCACCAGCGCCGCGTATGGCTGGCTCAACGGATTCACCCTGTTCTTCATTGCCGATGGCGTATGGGAGAACGTGGACAGCATGATAGGCAGCTTCGACGGCATGTGCCATCTCACCCGTCAGCCCGCTACTTATAGTTTAATGTCGGACATCTGCACCTGGGCCACCTGGCTGTGGATCCTGGTCTTTGTGTTCGTGTTTATCAGGGGCATCGGCCATTTGAAAAAACAAGGCCGGCTCACCGTGTGGACGCTGTTGAAATACATCCTCGCCACACTTATGGCCAACCTGCTCTTCTATCTGCTGGGCGGCGCACTTTCCATCTTCAGCGAGGTTATCGCCATCATAGCCGGCATCCTGCTGGTTGGTGCCATTGTCAAAGTGAGCGGACCCAAGCCGGGCGATATCATTATCTATGGTGCAGGGCCGCTGGGCTCGGATGTGACCGCATCCCCGGTGCCCGGTTTCCCGGGCCGGTACAGAACCACAGACGGACAGATTTATGAAAAGGAGGCCGTGGGTGACGGGCTCAAACGAATCAGTGTCTAAATGTGTCCGCCCCCTTGGGCTTCCAGTTCTTGATCAACTTTATTCTTCTGCTCCATCAGAAGGGTGAGCAGCCAGTCTTTCTGTTCTTCGGAGAGGCCCAAGTCCCGGCAGGCACTCTCATAGCGGTTGATGACGGCTTCCTGATAGCGGTGATAGACCATGGACTTGCGGATTTCGTCGGCAATGGTCTCATGCTCGATCTCATAACTCTCCTTGTAGTAGTTCTTGTACACGCTCTCTGAAGAATAGTGGAGGCAATAGTAGAACAGACCGGACGCCAGGATGACAATACCCAGGATTCCCAGGACCAGGGGTACCCGTTGGATAAGTCCCAGCATTCCCAGCGTTCCGCCTATCATGAAAAGCAGGAGGGCGACCAGTTCATTTTTGTGGTATTTTATCAGGGAAGACAGTTTCATAACTTGATCGTTGAAGACTTTCGGTTTTGCAGTATCTTGATTTTCATATTGTTCTCCGCCTCCTTGGCATCCAGCGCCCGCTGGTAGGCCCTGCGGGCACGGAGCATCTCCGTGTTTCGCTTTTTCATCTGGTCCAGGTTTTCCCGCAGACGCCACTGCTGCACCAGGATGGAGAGAAATGCGATGGCGAACATGAACAGGAAACCCAGCAGGATGGTAATCTGGTTCCGGGCCTGCAGCCGCTGGGCCTCTTCCCGGAGCTGGGCGTTGTTCATCTCGGCGTCCATGATGGCCAGGTCTTCATTCTGGACCTTGATGTAGGTGGAGTCTTTCTCTGACATGAGGCCGGCAAGCTGAAGGTATGCCTGGTTATAGGCCCCCAATTCTGCATACAAGCCGTGTTTTTGCTCCATACGGGCACGGGACGTTCCCAGGGAATCGGCCAGGGAAAGCGCCTGATTCAGCAGTCCCAGGGAACGGAGGTAGCAAATGTCCATCTCCGTACGGGTGTCGGCGTCGGTCTGGTGAGGGTAGCGAAGATCGGCCTTCAATTCCCGGTAATATTTCTGGAATTCGTCCTTGCGCCCCCATGCGTAGCAAATGGCGGCCCGCGTCATGAGGCATTTGAGCCGGATGGCATCATTGAACTCCTGGTATTGTTCGGCCATGGCACAATAATCGGACGCCTTGGCGAAGTCTTCCATATAGATGCATTCCTGCGCCATGAGCACGTACAGGTTGGGAAGGTCCTGCTCTGCGCGTGCCTCCTTGGAAAACTTCATGGCCTTTTCGAAGTTCTGTACAGCCAGATAATGGTTTTCCCGGTAACTTTGGATGAGGCCGATGATGCGGTAGGAGTACATCTTGCCCAGCGGTTTCTTTTCGGCCGATGCAATGCGCTCCATCGAGCGGGCTTCCAGAAGGGCGTCTCCGGAACGGCCGATATGCACCAGGAACTGGCAGTATTCGTGCAGGGTGGGGAAATAGAACTCCCGGAGGTCTTTCCGATCCCCGATGAGTTCCTTGATTTCCTGCACGGCCGCATCCATCCGCTCATAGTCTTCGGTAGCATAGCAGACGGGGAATTCCAGCGACAGCGCCAGGCACTTGTAGCGGAAATCGTTCTTTTGTACTCCTTCGGCATACAGGGAATCGGCCAGTGTCAGGTTATCGGGATTGAATTCCTGCATGCGTCCCCGGGCATAGCGCTGGAATGTGACCTGGTCCACTCGGAGACGGTTCACAATCTGCGCCTGGGAAATCAGGCACAGAAAAACCATCAGGAGCAGCGTCAAGGCCCTTTTCATCTATGATCGCTTGCTTTCGGCAATCTGCAGCTGTGTCACTACGCAGGTGAGGAGTTTTTCCATGATGATGGGCTTCATGATGAAGTCGTTGGCACCCGCGTTGAAGCCTTTTACTACGTCTTCCTGGGAGTTGAGGGCACTCAGGATGACAATCTGGATGTCTGCCGTCTCCGGGTTCTCCCGAACGCGGCGAATGACCTCGAAACCATCTATGCCGGGCATCATCAGGTCCAGCAGGATGAGGTCGGGTTTCAGTTCTGCCACCGCGTCCAGCGCCTGCTGCCCGCCCGTTGCCGTGCGGATTTTGAAATTGAATCGGGACAACATCTTCTGAACCAGCAGCAGGTTCAGGGGAATGTCGTCCACGGCCAGTACGTTGAACCGGGAATAGTCGTGGTCTTGTGCGTAGAAAGGAATCATTTCTTTTTGGTTATTAGTAAGATGCCTGAGGCCAGCAGGATAAGCAGCACGGCCACCAGAATGGAAATCCGTGTCACCCTTTTCGATGCCTGCTCCAGGTCTTCGGACAGACGATGATGTCCGTACTGGGCCGACAACTCCTCCAGGCGTTGGCTGTCAATGAAATAAATATCGAAATAGAGGCGGGACACATGCCGGACCTGTATGGTGGCCGATGCCTCCCATTGTTCCAGTTTCGCGGCCAGGCTGGATAAGAAATCCAGCTGCTGACGGGAATACAGTTCCTGAATCTTGTCCCGGTATTGTCCAAAAGGCGCCTTCGCCAGCATTTTATCCATGCAGTCCAGACAGGCGCTGCCGCCCCGGATGAGACTGGGGAACGACGTGACGGACCGGCAATAGTCCCGGTTGAGGCGGTAGGCAGGAAGGTCGTTGTCCCAGGCGGCCAGCTGGGCCTTGTAGTAATTCACCCGCAGGGTGTCATACCGGGTTGCCTGGCAGTCTTCCGCCTTCCGGTAAAAGAGACGGGCCGAGTCCGAGGCTACCGGATAGGTATCGGCCAGGTCACAGAAGGGGAGCGTCATGCTTTGGCGCTGGATGGTGGGATCCTGAGACGTCTCGTAGATGTGCACGGCCTCCAGCAAGTACTTCTGGGTGCTGATACGGTCGCTGGTGCGCTGATACAGTTTGGCCAGGTAGATGAGGGTCTTCCACATGGCGTACTGGTCCCCGGTCTCCTTGGCTTCGGCCATCATGTCACTGAGCATAGCCGATGCCTGAACACTCTGCGCTGTATTATAATAATAAGTCTGGCACAGCTCGGAGGCATAATAGTAATACTGCATATACCCGGTGGCCCGGGCAATGCGCTGGACGGTTTCCTTGTCTTCCTCCAGCCTCCGGTTCCATTCCTGGCTGTCCCATGCCCCCAGGTCCTTATTCCGTTCATGCTGGGCCAGGTGGGATGTCCGTTTGAGCCGATCAACATAATACAGTGTCTGGGCTTTGGTGTCTTTCTTTCGGACGGCGGTTTCCAGCAACTGTTGCATAGCCGTTTCAAAGACATCGGATTCGAAGTCGTCCACGGAGTGTTCGGCCGTGGTAAAGAATGGAAAGCATGCGTCGTCAATTCCATATGCATTGTTCTGGGCGGCGGCCGTAAAAGCGACTGCCAGAAGCATCAGTATGAGGACAAACTTTTTCATTTCTTTTGTTCCTGGTTGGGCTCACAGGGCAACTCCAGCACAAAGCGGGCGCCGCCTTCCTGATAGGTGGTATCCATATAGACTTTGGCCCCCATGCGGCTGGCGATATCCCGGCAGATGCTTAGGCCCAGACCGGTGCCCTGGACAAAGTCATTCAGCTTGGTAAAGCGCTCGAAAACCTTTTCGGCCTGTTCCGGCGGGACTCCAGGGCCGGTGTCCGTGACGGCATACGTGACCATGCCGGGATGTTCCGTCAGGGAACTGGACAGCTTGATTTCTCCGGAAGACGTATGCTTGCAGGCGTTGGTGAGCAGGTTGATGAGGATTTGCTGCACACGGCGCGGGTCTGTCATGAACGTGAAAGGTCCCTCTGTTTCGGGAGCGTAATACATGCGTACGCCGGGCTGCAGACGGTGTTCCGAACTGGATATGGCGGCCAAAGCCATATAGTTCATTTCCCCTTCCTCATACTGGATGCTGTAGTTCCCGCTGTCCATGGCCGATGCATTGAGGATGTCGTCCAGCAGCATGGTGAGCATCTTGGTGTTGTTGACGATGTGGGAACTGAATTCCGCCTTCTCTTCCTCGGGGAAACTGCCATCCGGAAGGGACAGCAACTGGGAGAAGCCCACGATGGCGTTCAGGGGCGTGCGGACTTCATGACTCATGTTCTGGACGAAACGGGTTTTGGCGGCATCGGCCATCCTCACTTTTTCGTTGGTCCTTCGCAGATTGCTGGTATAGATGAACAGGAAGAGCGAGATGACCATGAGGATGACGATGATAAGGAGCATCACCGCGCGCATGGCCCGTTGAGTGCGATGCGTCTCTTCGCTGATCTGGGCCGACAATACATCGTTGCCCATCTTGGCCTCGATTTCCGACAGCCTGGACTGATTGGCCGATGCCAGGACCTGTTCCTCGTATGCCACCAGGTGCTTCTCTATGTTGAAAGCCAGCTCCTTGTAGTTGTACTCTTCTGCAATGTTGGCGATATACTTGACCTCCCGGAGGTGTTTGGACATGGTCACGATGTCAAAGTCTTCGATCTGCTCCCCGTAAACGAGCTTGTCGATATAGCCGAACATCTTGGCTGCGGTAGCGCTGATTTGCGCCAGGTGGGGATCGGACAGGCAATAGTCCCGGGCCGATTCATACCGTTTGACGTCCCGCTGGTAAGCGGCCAGCTTGGCGTGGTGGTATTCGCAGCGGAGCGTGTCCATGTGGAAGAGACGGGCGGCGTCGGCTTTATCCAGGAAATAGGGGACGGAGTCGTTGCCGATGGGGAAGGTGTCCGACATGTCACAGTACAGGCGTGTGGCCGATTCCCGCTTGATGACGGGGTCGGTGGTGGTCTCATAGACCTGGAGGGCCTCCTTAATGTATTTCTTGGCCGAAATATAGTCATTCTGGCCGATGTAAAGCGCTATCAGGTAGCGGTCTCCCATCCAGATGCCATAAGGCTCTTTCCGCGAGATGGCCTCTTCCTGCATGGCCTGGACCAGTTCCATGGTATGGACCAGTTTGCCGTGGCTGTAGAAGTAATTCTGGACGATTTCGTAGGAGTAATAGAATAACTGTGTCTGGTTCAGGTCCGAGGCCACGCTCTTTACCTGTTCCATCAAAGCAAGGACGGCGGTATCCTCTTCCAGAGTGGTTACCGGCTTGTCTTTCAGCACCTCCGTGCTGTTTTTCAAAAGTTCTACATAATAGAGCGTCTGGGCTTTCGCGTCCCCTTTTTCCACTGCCTTGCTCAGCAGTTCCTCGTTAGCTCTCCGGAAGCCAGGCTGCCCCAGCTGGTTCTCTGTCTTCTGGTACAGGGCATAACAGTCGTCATCGATACCGTATGGGTTGTTCTGCGCGGCAAGCACCAGGCTTACAGCGACGAAGAACACACAAGTGGTCAACCATTTTTCCATAATGTCAAATATAGTGATATTTCTTTTTAATCCGGTTAGTATTGATTAATTTTTTTGCCTAATGCGAGAAAAATGCTAATTTTGTATATATGATGAAGCTACATTTCCATATAATGGCCTGTTTGGCCGCAGCCCTTCTGCTGGCGGCCCCTGTCTTCGGACAGACGGATACTCTTAAGAAGCGGCAGGTGAACCTGGACCTGAACTTCCTGGCCCACGGGGAAATCTGCGGCGGCGGTCTGCCCCGCGCAGCCCAGTCTACCGAGCAGCGGTCGGCCTTTCTTCTGGGCCGTACCCGCCTTGTTCTCACCTTTGACAACACATGGCTGGAGTCCAAGGCCGTGGTACAGAACCTGGCGGTCTGGGGAATGAGCGGCAGTCAGGCCCTCAACCTGTACGAGGGCTGGGTCAAGTTCAAGAGCCGCGGCGGACTGTTCGCCCAGGTGGGCCGCATTGCGCTGTCCTACGACGACGGACGTATCATCGGCCCCAACGACTTTGCCGCCGCCGCCCTCTCGCACGACGCCTTGCGCGTGGGATACGAAGGGCACGGCCATAAGGTACACGGCATCTTCTCCTTCAACCAGAACGGAAACAACGTCTATTACGGTACCTATTATACGGGCGGATCGCAGTTGTACAAGTCCATGCAAACAGTGTGGTATCACTATGACCTGCCCACGTTCCCCCTTGGCGCCTCCCTGCTGTTTATGAATATGGGCCTGCAGGCCGGCGATCCGGACAAGCCGGACAATCTGCCCCGCGTTGAGTATATGCAGTTCTGGGGTGGTTACCTGAATTTCCATCCCAAGCAGTTCTCCCTGGAGGCTTCCTATTACCGCCAGTCCGGCAAACACGTCAACGACGAAATGCGTGCGCGCCGCGTGATGGCCTGGATGGCCAGCGTGAAGGCCGGTTACAAGCCCAGCGATAAATGGGGCCTGGAACTGGGCTACGACCACCTGAGCGGCGACGACTTCGTCCCGGTGCCCTACGGCGGCCAGTTAGGCATGATCAGACACGACGTAGATAAAGGTTTCTCCCCGCTGTACGGCTCCCGTACCCAGTTCTACGGTATCCTGGACTATTTCTATGAGAGCGCCTACATTAACGGCTTCACGCCCGGTCTCCAGAATGCCTTCGTGGGCGTTTCCGGCAATCCCGTGGGGAAGCTGAACGGTAAGCTCACCTACCATTATCTGGCGGTGGCCACCCACCTCCAGGACCTGTCCATGACGCTGGGTCACAGCATCGAAGTGGAACTGAGCTATCAGTTCACCAAGGACGTTTCCCTGGTGCTGGGCTATACCCATATGTTCGGTACGGAAACCATGGCCCGCCTGAAACAGGAGGGTGGCAGCAGCCAGGCCCGCTGGGGCTGGTTCTCCCTGGTGGTGAATCCTAGACTATTCTCGGTTAGATGGTAAATTTCGTCTCCCCGGACCTGGCGGTCTCCCGGATCAAAAGCGGCTCGCACATCCATCTGGGCAGTGTGGCCAGCGTCCCCCATATCCTCATCCGCGCCCTGCAGAAACGGGCCGATGCCGGTGAGGTGCGGGACCTTCACTTCCACCATTTCCACACGGAAGGTCCGGCCCCCTACAGCGCTCCGGAGTACGCAGGCGTCTTCTTCGAGCAGGGGTTCTTCGTGGGACCCAACGTGCGCGCCAACGTGAATGCCGGGTATGCCGATTACCTCCCCGCCCACCTCTTTGAGACCCAGGCGATGTACCGCTCCGGCGCCCTACCCTGCGACGTGGCGCTGGTGCAGGTTTCCCCGCCCGACGAAAACGGGATGGTCTCCCTGGGCACCTCCGTGGACTGCTCCATCGCAGCCCTGGACGTAGCCAAACTCAAGATAGGCGTGGTGAATCCCCACGTCCCGTTCGCCTACGGGGACCTGGTGCCGCTGGACCGCTTCGACTACCTGGTCTCCGACGACACGCCGCTGTTCACCAAGGCGTATGCGGCCCCGTCTGAAACCGACCGTATCATCGGCCAAAACTGCGCGCAGTTGGTGCCCGACGGCGCCTGCCTGCAGATGGGAATCGGCTCCCTGCCCAACGCCGTGTGCGCTTCCCTCACCGGCCACAAGGATCTGGGCTTGCACACGGAAATGTTTGCCGACGGTGCCCTGGACCTCATTGAGAAAGGCATCATCAACGGCGCCAACAAGGAACTGGACCGGGGGAAAGTGGTGGCGTCGTTCCTCCTGGGTTCTCAGAAGGTGTACGATTTCATCGACCACAACCCCTCCGTGCTGATGCGGGATATCAAGTACGTGAACGACCCTTACGTCATCGGCCGGAATCCCAAAGTGGTGTCCATCAATTCGGCCGTGGAGATAGACCTCACGGGCCAGGTGTGCGCCGATTCCATAGGGGAGCGGATGTTTTCCGGCACCGGCGGCCAGCTGGACTTCGTGCGGGGCGCCAAGCTCTCCGAAGGCGGCAAGGCCATCATCGCAATGGCTTCCCGCACCGCCAAGGGCCTCCCCAAGATTGTCCCCGTGCTCCAGCCCGGTGCCGGCGTAGTAACCCCCCGGGCCGATGTCCAGTGGGTGGTGACCGAATACGGCGCCGCCAATCTCTATGGCAAGTCCCTGCAGGAACGTGCCCGGCTGCTCATAGGTATCGCCCATCCCGACGACCGCGAAAAATTGGACCGGGCCGCTTTTGAGCGATTCGGTCCGCATTGGAAAATGATGTAAGTCTAGTACTTGAAGTCCAGCGCTTTCACGTGCTGGCTGTCGCCGCCGTACAGCAGTTTGTAAGCCCCCCGTAAAGGAAGCATATCCTCCTCCTCCTCGTTCCACCAGATAAAGGTGTCGGCGTTCAGGGGGAATGTTACTTCCACGGTCTCGCCGGCCGGGATAGTCACGCGCCGGAAACCGCGCAGGGTCTTGTTGGGGCCGGCCGTATCCGAAGGCCGCTGCACGTACAGCTGTACCACTTCCGTGGCGTCCACGCAACCGGCGTTGGTTACGGGAATGATGAGCTCGCCCTTGTGCACCCGGGCCTCTCCGTATTCGAAGCGGGTATAGCTGAGACCGAAACCGAAGGGGAACAGCGGTTCTCCGCGGAAATAGCGGTAAGTGTGACCTTCCATATTATAATCCTCCACCTCCGGCAGGTCCTCGACGCTCTTGTAGAAAGTGACGGGAAGTTTGCCGCATGGGGCTGCGTCGCCAAACAGGACGTCGGCAATGGCGGGACCGCCTTCCTGGCCGGGATACCAGGCCTGGAGGATGGCGTTGCAACTCCTGGTTTCGGGCACCAGGCCCATGGCGCTGCCTGAGAAATTCACCAGCACCACCTGCTTGCCGGCGTTGTGCAGCTGCTGCAGCAGTTCCCGCTGTACGGCGGGCAGTTCCAGGCTGGTGCGGTCTCCCAGATCGAATCCAGGCACCTCCACGGGCATTTCCTCACCTTCCAGGCGCGGCGAGATGCCGCCTGCGAAGATGACCACGTCTACATCGGCCAGCTTCTTCAGCACGTCTTTCTCCGGGCTGTCCACCCAGCCGCAGCCTTTGATGTAAGGGATGCCGGGGATGCGCTCCCGGAGGGCCTCCAACAGTGTGATAGTTTCGTTGGGCACGCCGTTGTAGTTGCCCCACATCATTTCTTCATCGTCGGCGTTGGGGCCAACCACCGCCAGGCGCAAGTCTGCATTCAGGGGCAGGACGCCGCCATTCTGCAGCAGGACCAGGGACTCTGTGGCCATCTTGCGGGACAGGACCCTGTGCTCGGGGCCTTCCACCAGGGCGGGATCCAGGTTGTCCCAGGGGGACGCGCCGTCCATTTCGCCCAGCAGGTAGCGTTCCTTCAGGACGGGAAGCAGGCTCTTGTCCAGGTCTTTGTCGTCAATCAGGCCGCGGGAGTAGGCTTCCGGCAGGTAGGCATACGTTTCGCCGCACTCCACGTCCACGCCGTTTTTCAAGGCCTGGGAAGCCGCGATGGCCGCATCGGCCGAATAGTCGTGCCGCCCGGGAACGTAGGCGTCGGACAAGGCCCAGCAGTCCGATACCACCAGTCCCTTATAACCCCATTCGCCCCGCAGGATATCGTTCACCAGATAGTCGTTCATAGCGCAGGGAACGCCCCGGAAGCGGTTGTAGGCCGTCATCACTTCCTTCACGCCGGCCTTGGTGACCAGGTCCTTGAAGGCGGGTAGGTATGTTTCCCGCAGGTCCCTTTCGCTCACCTGTGCGTCGAAGCGGTGCCGGTTGCGCTCTGTTCCGGAGTGCACGGCAAAGTGCTTGGCGCAGGCGTGGAGTTTCTCCACGGCCGAATCGGGGTCTCCCTGCAGGCCGCGCACCACCGCCATGCCCATCACGCCCGTGAGGTACGGATCTTCGCCATAGGTTTCCATGCCGCGGCCCCAGCGCGGATCCCGGAAGATGTTGATATTGGGCGTCCAGAACGTAAGCCCTTGGTACCAGCCGCTTTCAGGAGCCAGATGATGCTTGATGCGGGCTTCGTCGCTCACCGCCGTGAACACCTCTTCCAGCAGGGGTTCGTCAAAGGAAGCCGCCATTCCCACAGGCATGGGGAACACGGTGGCGCTGCCGTTGCGGCCCACGCCGTGCAGGGCTTCGTTCCACCAGTTGTAGGACCGGATGCCCAGCCGCTCGATGGCTGGGGAAGTATACAGCAGCAGGGATGCCTTTTCGTCCGGCGTAAGCTGTTCCAGCAGGGCTTGGGCTTTGATCTGGGCTTCTTTTTCCGCCTTCTGGCGGGGAGTGGGTTCCGCGCAGCCGCACACGGCCGCCGTCAGAACCACGGCAAGGGTGATCAGTTGTGTTTTCATACCTCAAAGTTAGTGAAAAAATCGTATATTTGGAGTATGAATACACTGATTGTCCTTTTGGTATCCCTGCTGCCGTACGTGAATCCCTTTGTGGGTACGGATGCGCACGGACACACTTTTCCCGGGGCGGTTTACCCCTTTGGCATGATTCAGCTGAGCCCGGACACGCGGCCCAACCCGGGGGACTGGGACGGCTGCAGCGGGTATCATTACAGCGACAGTATCATTTACGGATTCTCGCACACGCACCTGAGCGGTACGGGCTGCGACGACTGGTGTGACATCCTCATCACCCCCGGTGGCAAACCCTCGCGCTTTTCCCACAGCCGGGAAAAGGCCTCTCCGGGCTACTATGAGGTGTATTTGGAAGACACGCAGGTGCAGGCCAGACTAAGTGCCGGCCGCCGCAGCGCCTTGCATCAGTACCGGTTTAAGGAGAAGGCAACCATCACCGTAGACCTCAAGCACCGGGACCCGCTGGAGGACTACGACATCCAGGTTGATGGGAATGCCTGCTACGGATACCGCGTTTCCAACAGCTGGGCGCGGCATCAGCGGGTGTACTTCTATATGGAGTTCAGCGATTCCCCCGTCTGGGCCGATATCCAGGGGGAAGTGGCCGATATCTGCTTCCCGGGCCACCACGTGGAAGTGCGGATAGGCATCTCCTCGGTCTCCGTGGAAAACGCCAAAGCCAATCTCTACAGCGAGTATCCTTCCAGCCTGAAAGCCCAGAAAAAGGCCACCGAAAAGGCTTGGGAACACTATTTGGCCAAAGTGCCCTGCCCCTATAAAGATAAGGAGCACAAAACCCGCTTTTACACCGCTCTATACCATACCGGCATCCACCCCAGCCTGTATTCAGACGTAAACGGGGAGTATCGCGGCATGGACGGGGAAGTGCATAAGGCCGATGGCTGGGAACGCTACACCGTTTTCTCCCTCTGGGACACCTTCCGCGGCCTGCATCCGCTGCTCACGGAGATAGAGCCGGAACGCACCGTGGACTTCATCCAGTCCATGCTTTCCATCTTTGACGAGGCCGGCAAACTGCCCGTGTGGGAGCTCTCCGGCTGGGAAACCAACTGCATGATAGGCTACAACAGCGCGCCGGTGATCGCCGATGCCATGGCCCGCGGCATCACGGGCTTCGACTATGAGCATGCCTTCCAGGCGCTGGTGGCATCGGCCCACAATCCCGAGTTCGGCCTGGACAGCTTCCGGAAAAACGGTCTGGTGCTGGCCGACGACGAGCACGAGAGCGTGTCCAAGACGCTGGAATACGCCTACGACGACTGGTGCGTGGCGCAGGTGGCCCTCCGGCTGGGGCATATACAGGAATATCAGGAGTTTATGCAAAGCGCCCAGTACTGGAAGAATGTGCTGGATCCCGAGACCAAGTTCATGCGCGCACGGCTCAACGGCCGTTGGGTTACGCCCTTCGACCCCCGCGAAGTGAACAACCACTATACTGAGGCCAACTCCTGGCAGTACAGTTTCTTCGTGCCGCATGACATTCCCGGGCTCATCGAAGCTCTGGGCGGGCCGGAAGCCTTCGAGGCCCGGCTGGACGCCCTCTTTGAAGCGCCGGAGCAGACCACGGGACGCACGCAGGCCGATATCACCGGCCTCATCGGCCAGTATGCCCACGGCAACGAACCCAGTCACCATGTGGCCTATCTGTACGATGCCATCGGTAAGCCGGAAAAGCGGCAGGCGCGGGTAGAGCAGATTCTGGAAACGCTGTATTCCAGCGCCCCCGACGGCCTGTGCGGCAATGACGACTGCGGCCAGATGAGCGCCTGGTACGTGCTCTCTTCCATTGGCAAATACCCCGTTTGTCCGGGGATGACGGAAAAGGAGCCCGCCGTGCCGGCCATCATTACCAATCCGGCGTTCGTGATGGAGAACGACATTTTCACGGACTCCCTGAAAGTGGACCTGGAAGGGGATGGACTGCTGTTTTACACCGTGGGCGGCGGTTCGCACAAACTGTACAAGGGCCCCTTCACCGTGAAGGAGCCGTGTGAACTCACCGCCTGGGCCGTGAAGGACGGCAAGAAGAGTTTCGTCACCCGCTCCCGGGTGCGGCAGGTGCAGAAAGACCGCGCCGTTTCCATCCATTCCCGTTACAGCAGGCAGTACACGGCAGGCGGGGACGAAGGTCTCATTGACAGCACCCGCGGCGGTCTCAACTGGCGCACGGGCGGCTGGCAGGGTTACCAGGACACGGACTTCGAGGCGGTGCTGGACCTGCTCCAGGAACGGCCTCTGTGCGTGCTGGGAGCCGGTTTTCTCCAGGACGCCCGTTCCTGGATATGGATGCCGCGGTGGGTGGAGTTCTCCGTGTCTTCCGACGGCGAACACTTTACCCCGGCGGGCCGGCTGGATACCACCGTGGATGAACAGGACTATCAGGTTCAGGTGTGGGATGCAGAACTGCCCGTGGACTGCACCGCCCGTTACGTGAAGGTTTATGCGCGGAATATCGGCACCATTCCTGCCTGGCATCCCGGTGCCGGCGCTCCGGGCTTCATCTTTATAGATGAACTTTGGGCGCGGTAAGGCTATAAAGTGAGAAAAAATGCGTATCTTTGCATGATATGGGAAAAAGGTCAACCATAGTGGCTGTAACCGTCTTGGCTCTGCTTCTGGCCGGTATTGCGCTGGCTGTGATACGGCTATATAAACCAGCGGGCCCTGGCACTGCCGAAAAGCAGGTAGCGGCCTCCTGGAACGTACTGGGCGCCGTTCCTTCAGACGCCACCGCCGTGGTGGTGTTTGACGGCTCCTCCCGTGCGGCCGGGCTCATGGCCGACTCCACCGGTTTCCTGCAGGGCTTCCTGGCCCCGGGCAATCCCGCCTTCATGCAATACTTGAATGCCCTGAGTCACCGCAAGGTGGCCGTCTCGTTGCACAACAGCGGCTCGCTGGTTCCCCTGGTGGCGGCCGAATCCGAACTGGCCGATTCCACGCTGGAGGCCCTGGCCGCCAAGGCCGGTCTCAAGCTGATGCGCTCCAACGGATTCCTGCTGGCCTCCCGCAGCGAAACCTTCCTGAACGCCGGCGCCCGCCAGCTGGAAGGCGGCCATTCCATCCTGGGTACCCGCCATCTGCAGGACCTGGTGAACACAGTTTCCGGCCCCGAAGTGATTCTGGTAGCCCATTCCCATGCCCCCAAACTAATGCAGATGTATGCCGCCAAGGGCCTGCAGAAAGAGGCTTCCTTTGTGAAGAACCTCACGGCCTGGAGCGCCTGGAGCGTGCAGTCCATGTCCAATAACCACCTGGTCCTGAGTGGCCAGGCCCTCCCCGGAGAGGGCTCCGGCAGTTATTTCGCCGCCTTTGACGGCACCCCGGCCCTTCAGCCGGAATTCCCAGAAGTCCTTCCGTACTTCACCGCCAAGGCCGTGTCTGTGCCGGTATCCGATGTGGCGGCCTTCTTCGCCGCCCGCCGTGCCCAGGAAGACGGTAACGCCAACCTGGTGCAGTACAACAGGGTCCTCAAGGCCAAAGGCGGCCGCAGCCTGAGCCCCGAAGAGTGGTTCACCAGCCTGCAGCCCCGGGAAGTGGTGAAAGCCTCCTTCCAGGACGCCAACGGCGTGCTGCGGGAAGCTGTCCTGGTGCGCAGCGCCAAGGACCTCAAGCTGGGGAGTGAATCGGCCAACGCATATAGCGGCTGCCTGGCCACCGTGCTGGGAGACGGCTTTGCCGTGCAGGACAGCGTGTGTGCCGCGGTGAACAGTCGCTGGAGCGTGTTCGGGGACCTTCCCACCGTGCGTCTTTTCGCCGACAAATCCTTCCTGGAATATCCCCTCAAGAGCCGGCTGGCCGATGCTTCCGTGTCCCTGCCCGACGGCTTCGTGGCCTACGCCTCCTTCTCCGATGCTCCCGGCACGGCCACCGAAATCTTTGCCGACAATCTGGCCGCACCGCTGCAGGATTATGTGAAAGGTGCGGGCTTCGCACCCGCCGCCGCTGCGCTGGATCTCTCCGGAGAACGTCCCTTCATGCGCATCCAGGTGGATACCCGGGCCCTGAAGGGCACCAAGGTGCAGGTTCTGGAGCGGGATACCGTGGTAGTGGTGCCCGGCGGCCTGTTCCCCGTGACCAACTTTGCCACCGGAAAAACCAATTATCTGTACCAGAACGCCCACAAGTCCATCTGCCTGCGCGACGAAAACGACAAGGATGTCTGGGGCGTTCCCTTCAAGGAGACCATCTGTGGCCGGGTACAGACCATCGACTTCTACAATAACAAGAAACTGCAGTGGCTCTTCTGCGCCGGGAGCAAGATGTACCTGATGGACCGGCTGGGCCGCTGGGTGAACGGCTTCCCCATTACCCTGAAGAAGACCGTCCTGCTGGGCCCCGACGTGTATGATTTCACCGGAGCCGGCGGCTATACGGTGATGATCCTGCACACGGACAACACCCTGGAAAGATACAACCTGCACGGAGAACGCGTGGCAGGCTGGAAGGGCATCCATGCTCCCGAAACCGTCAAGAACCTGCCGGAGCTCCTGGAGCTGGGCGGCAAACGCTACTGGGTGGTGCGCACCTCCATCCAGACGCTTATCTATCCCTTCGAGGGCGGTGAGCCCCTGTACAAGGCCGACGGCGGCAAGATGCTCAAACCGGACGCCATCCTTAAGCCCACGTCCAAGGGCGTGAACGCAGAGTGCTACGACGGCAAGGTGCGCGAAATCAAATTGAACTAAAAACCTACCTGAAGATATGGAGTTTTCATCTGTTAACAAGGCGCTACAGGAAAGTATGGTCCGCAACTGGGACCGTCCCGCCCTTACCAATTTCCACGGTATGACCCTGGCCTATCGCGATGTGGCCCGCAGAATCGCCAACCTGCACATTGCCTTCGAGCAATGCGGTCTCCAGAAAGGGGACAAGGTGGCCATCTGCTCCCGCAACCAGGCCAACTGGGGCGTGAGTTTCCTGGCAGCCATTACCTACGGCGCCGTAGCCGTTCCCATCCTGCACGAATTCAAGCCCGGCAATATCCATTACCTGGTGAATCACTCGGAGGCCCGTGTCCTGTTTGTGGACGAGGTTATCTGGGAAGGCCTGTCGGCCGAAGAGATGCCTGACCTGGCCGTGGTGGTTCAGATCAATAACTTCAAGTTCCTGTATGCCGCCACGGAAGAACTGGCCCAGGTGCGCGAACACCTGAACGAGGAATTCGGCAAGCGCTATCCCAACGAGTTCGAGCCCTCGGACATCAACTACTACGAGGACAGCCCCGAGGAACTGGCCATCATCAACTATACCTCCGGTACTTCGGGCTTCTCCAAGGGCGTGATGCTGCCCTACAGGGCCCTGTACTCCAATATCGAGTTCGCCGCCAAGGACGCCTGTCCTATGCTGAAGGCCGGGATGAACGTGGTGAGCATGCTGCCGTCGGCCCATATGTACGGCATGATGTTCGAGTTCCTGTTCGAGATGACCATCGGCATGCACGTGCACTTCCTGAGCCGCGTGCCCAGCCCCAAGATCATCATGCAGGCATTCAGCGAGGTCCATCCGGACATCATCATCGCTGTGCCGCTGGTGATGGAGAAGGTGTACAAGAGCAAGCTCAAGCCCCTCATCGACAAAACCAAACTCTATCGCCGTATCCCCATCCTGGGTCCCACCATCGAGAAGAAGTTCTGCACGGAACTCACCAACGCCTTTGGCGGTCAGTTCGAAGAAGTGATCCTGGGCGGTGCCGCCTTCAACCCGGAGGTGGAGAAATTCCTGAACAAGATTGGCTTCCACTACACGGTGGGTTACGGCATGACGGAGTGCGGCCCCATCATCTGTTATGCCCACTGGAGCAAGGTGAAAGTGGGATCGGCCGGCCGTGCCGCCCTGAACATGGAGATCCGCATCGACTCAGACGATCCGCGCCACATCCCCGGCGAAGTGCAGGTGAAGGGTCCCAACGTGTGCCTGGGCTACTACAAGAACGAAAAGGCCACCCAGGAGTCCTTTACGTCCGACGGCTGGTTCCGCACCGGCGACATGGGAGTGGTGGACGAAGACGGTTACCTCTTCCTCAAGGGCCGCTCCAAGTGCATGGTGCTGGGTCCTTCCGGCCAGAACATCTATCCGGAAGAAGTGGAGGCAACCATCAACAACTTCAACTACGTGGTGGATTCCCTGGTAGTGGAGGACGACGGCGGCCTCACTGCCCTCATCTATCCCGACTGGCATCAGGGAGAACTGGACGGCTTCACCCGCGACGAGTTCAAGAAGCGCATCAAAGGCCTTCTGCCCGCCATCAACGATGAGCTGCCCAAGTATGCCCAGATCAAGAAGATCGAGCTGATGCCCGAAGACTTCGAGCGCACGCCCAAGAAGAGCATCAAACGTTACCTGTACCAGAGAAACTAATGCCCAGTAAGTTCGACAAACCCTATCTGGAAATGGCCGAAGTATGGGCCCAGAACTCCTACTGCAAGCGCAGGAAGGTGGGTGCCCTGCTGGTCAAGGACCGCACCATCATCAGTGACGGTTACAACGGAACGCCTTCCGGCTTCGAGAACATCTGCGAAGACGAGAACGGCGTCACCAAGCCCTATGTGCTGCACGCCGAGGCCAACGCCATCACCAAGGTGGCCAAGAGCGGCAACAGCAGCGAGGGCGCCACGCTTTACGTTACGGCCTCTCCCTGTGCCGAATGTGCCAAACTCATTATCCAGGCCGGCATCAAACGGGTGGTTTACCGGGATGCCTACCGTCTCACGGACGGCATCGACCTCCTCAAGCGGGCCGGCGTGGAAGTAGAACAAAGTCAGTAAGTTATGCAGTTCCGCAAATGGCAGGTCCTCCAGGTGGTGCTGGGCGTTGTGATTGGCGCCCTGGTCACGTTGTCTATCGTGCGCTACCGGGAAGCCAAGCACCTCATCAAAACCCGTTATACAGACTGGGGCAAGCTGAACCTGGTGCTGGACATCGTGGAGAAAAACTACGTGGACACCCTGAACCGGAAGGGGATGACGGACGCAGCCGTTAGCGCGGCCCTGTCCCGTCTGGACCCCCATTCCGTGTATCTGCCGCCCGTGGAACTGGAAGCGTCCGAGGAAGAACTGGCCGGGAATTTTGACGGAATCGGCATCCAGTTCAACGTGCCCAACGACACCGCCATCGTGCTGGAGGTGATTGCCGGCGGCCCGTCCGAAAAGGTGGGCTTGATGCCCGGAGACCGCCTGCTGAAGGTGGACGACCTGGTGATTGCCGGTGTCAAGTTCCCGCAGGACAGTATGGTGCGCCACCTCAAAGGCCCTTCCGGCACCAAGGTGACCGTTACCGTGAAGCGGGGGAGCGAAGTGATTCCCTTCGAGATTACCCGTGGAAAAATTCCGGTACGCTGCGTGGATGCCGCCTTCATGCTCACGGATACCGTGGGTTATCTGCGGCTGGCCAAATTCACCCGCACTACCTTCAAGGAGTGTCACGAAGCCGCTCTCGGCTTGCAGAAGGAGGGGATGAAGCATCTCATCTTCGACCTCCGGGACAACACCGGCGGCTATATGGACCAGGCGCTCCTGCTGTGCAACGACTTCCTTTCCCGCGGTGACACCCTGGTGTACATCGAGGGCCGTCATCGCGCCCGCGAGGTGTATAAGGCCGATGGCAGGGGCTCTCTGCAGGACGTAGGCCTCACTGTGCTCATCAGCGAGAATACGGCGTCGGCCAGCGAAATCTTCGCGGGAGCCGTCCAGGATAACGACCGCGGCACCGTGGTGGGCCGCCGTTCCTTCGGTAAGGGCCTGGTACAGGAGCCCTTCTTCTTCAGCGACAATTCGGGCATCCGCCTCACCGTGGCGCGGTATTACACCCCCAGCGGCCGATGCATCCAGAAGCCCTACAACGGCGAGAAGGATTACGCCTACGACATTTATCAGCGCTACGCCGACGGTGAAGTCTTCAGCGCCGACAGCGTGCGCCTGGACAGCACCGACGTACACCATACCCGCAGCGGTCGCACCGTATACGGCGGTGGTGGCATTATGCCCGATGTCTTCGTGCCCATGGATACCACCCGCGCCAGCAACTTCTACGTGGCCTGCAACAAGAAGGCCACCCAGATGCGTTTCGCATCGGCCGTCTTCGACCGCCACGCGCGTGAGTTGTCGGCCATCGACAACTACCCGGACATGGACCGCTTCCTGAAAAGCCTTAACTTCAAGGTGGCATTCCCCGCCTTCGCCCGTGAAAGGGACGGCATCAAGTGCACCGAGGCCGAATGGGACGCTACCGCCTCCTACCTGGTGCCCCAGCTCAACGCCCTGGTGGCCCGCTACTCCAAGCTGGGCGAAAACGCCTTCTATAAATACTACCTGCCCGTAGACAACACCGTGGAAGAAGCGCTCAAAACGCTATAAAGTTTGGCACGGCACTTGCAATTACAGGGTCAAGGTTAGTTTTAGTTGGTTTAGTTAATATTGGTAAAAAGATGGCGGCTCGGTAGGAGTCGCCATTTTTTATACCCTGTGTTCGTTTTCCACTTCCTTGCGGGCGCGTTCCACGGATTTGGAGCGCTTGAGGACGAACCCGGAGCCCAGGTATTTGGTGCGTACGTCTTCGTCGGCGGCCAGGGCTTCGGGCGTTCCGGCCTGGAGGATGACGCCTTCGTACAGCAGATAGGCGCGGTCTGTGATGGCCAGGGTTTCACCCACGTTGTGATCGGTGATAATGACGCCGATGTTGCGGTACTTGAGCTTGGCGATGATGTACTGGATGTCCTCCACGGCAATGGGGTCCACACCGGCGAAGGGTTCGTCCAGCAGGATGAACTTGGGGTCTACGGCCAGGGCGCGGGCAATCTCGCAGCGGCGACGCTCACCGCCACTGAGCTGGATGCCCAGGGACTTGCGCACCTTGGACAGGTTGAACTCGTCAATAAGCTGCTCCATACGCGCCACCCGCTGTTCCTTGGTCATTTCGCGGGTGCTCTTGGATACTTCCATCACAGACATGATGTTGTCTTCCACGCTCATCTTGCGGAACACGGAGGCTTCCTGCGGCAAATAGCCGATGCCCTTCTGGGCGCGCTGGTACATGGGCAGTTTGGTCACCTCTACGGTGGTGCCGTCGTCGTAGTCCAGAAAGATGCGGCCGTCGTTGGGCTTGATCTGGCCCGTAATCATATAGAAACTGGTGGTCTTGCCGGCACCGTTGGGGCCCAGGAAGCCCACAATTTCTCCCTGCTCCACTTCCATGGAAACGCCCTTCACAACCGTGCGGACGCCGTATTTCTTCACCAGTTTTTCTGCTCTTAGTTTCATAACTATTTAGTATCCAGCCCCATGGCAGCAACGAATTCCCGCACGGAGGGTTCTTTTTCCATTAAGTCCTTGGCCTTCTCTTCCGGCATATAAGGCACTTTTTCGCCTTCCTCGATGGGGATGACGGAAACCAGCACATTGATTTTGAGGCAGCCTGTCAGGTCCCGGAGTTTGCCTTCCAGTTCCCGCAGCATCTTTTCCTCTATCCACTGCTTCTGGGAGTCGTTGGTCACGAAGAACTCTACGAATTTGATGCCGTTCTCCTCCTTCACCTCTACCTTGCCGCTGGAGAGCATACTGGCCAGCCTGGGCTTGCTGCCATACTGCCCGGCCAGTTCCTTCCACTGCATTTTCAGGGTGTTGTCGTCGGGCAGCTTGACCTCCTGCGGAGCCGCCGTTTCGGCCACTTCCTCCTGCGGCTTCTCCTCCATGATGGCGCTCATACTCAGGGCCGATCCTTTGGCTACGCGACGTCTAGCGGGAGCGGGCGAAGAAGTTTCAACAGGCGCGGCAACAGGAGCCGCTACAGGCGCCGGTTTCACTTCGGCCACCGGTGCAGCCGCCACAGCAGCCACCGGTTTATCTGTGGGCTTACCCATCAGATAGCTTAGCTTCATCAGGGTAAATTCTATGTGGAGGCGGGGATTGACAGCCGCCTTGTAGCCGGTTTCGCAGGCGGTGGTGAGGCTCAGAGCTTCGAAAAGGAACTGATGGGAGCACTTGGCTGCCTGTGCGGCGTATTCCTTCTTGAGGGAGTCGGGCAGTTCCAACAGCGGTTCCAGACCGCCGGTCTTGGCCACCACCAGGTTGCGCAGGTGCGTGGACAGCGAGCCCACGAAGTGCAGGGCGTTGAAGCCCTTGGCTAAAATCTTGTCAAAGGTGAGGAACGCGCTGGCATAATCTCCCGCCAGGAAGTTGTCCACCAGCGAGAAGCAAAACTCGTAATCCAGCACGTTCAGGTTGCGGATGACGTCCTCGTACTTGACGTCCTTGCCGCAGAAGGCCACCGTCTGGTCGAAGATGGTGAGGGCGTCGCGCATGGCACCATCGGCCTTGGAGGCTATCACGTGCAGGGATTTGTCGTCTATGGTTACGCCTTCCTTGGCCGCGATGCCCTGCAGGTTGCGCACCATGTCCGGAATGGAGATCCGGTTGAAGTCGTAGGTTTGGCAACGGGACAGGATGGTGGGCAGGATCTTGTGCTTCTCCGTGGTGGCCAGGATGAAAATGGCGTGTGCCGGGGGTTCCTCCAGCGTCTTGAGGAAAGCGTTGAAGGCCGCCTGCGACAGCATATGGACCTCGTCGATGATATACACACTGTAACGTCCCACCTGCGGCGGCACCTGTACCTGCTCCATCAGGGTCTTGATGTCCTCTACGCTGTTGTTGGAAGCGGCATCCAGCTCGTGGATACAGTAGCTTCGGCCCTCCTGGAAGGAAACGCAGGATTCATATTCGCCGCAGGGCTCCATGTTGGGACCCGGGTTGGCGCAGTTGATCATCTTGGCGAAGATACGCGCCGTAGTGGTCTTGCCCACGCCACGGGGACCGCAGAACAGGTATGCGTGCGCCAACTGCCCCCTCTTGATGGAGTTGGACAGCGTGCGGGCGATGGTATCCTGGCCGATGAGGCTCTCAAAGGAATCCGGCCTGTATTTGCGGGCCGATACAATGTACTCACTCATAACACACAAAGGTAACAAAAAAAAACAACCTGCGAAACAGGTTGTTTTATAATAAAAGGTGGTAAAAGCTTACTGCTCTTCCTTAAGACGAAGCTGCTGAACATAGATAGCCTTCTGGAGCGCCATGCGCTTCTTCACGGAAGGCTTCTCAAAGTTCTTGCGGTTGCGCATCTCGCGGACGGCACCGGTCTTTTCGAATTTACGCTTGAATTTCTTCAGGGCTCTTTCGATGTTTTCGCCTTCTTTTACGGGTACGATGATCATGCTTTTACACCTCCTTTTTTCTGATTGGGGTGCAAAGGTAGAAATAATTTTTCACCCTTGCAAATTTATTTCACCTCAATCAGAAGTTCCAGGGTTTCAACGTCTCCGTTGGCATGCTGCACGGTGGCGGTGACCACGTGGGATCCAGCCTGGAGGGTGACGGGATCGGTAACCGTGAGACCGTCGAACTTCCAGCTCACCTGTACCTGCTCGTTTTCGGGGACTTCCAACTCCAACTGGAACACATCCCCCGCCTGGTAGGTTCCCAGGCCAGGATCCTGGATGGCCGTGATGCCCATCTTGGCAAAGCTGGGTTCTTCGGGATCTCCACCGGAGCCGCCGTCCTTGTTTTCCAGGATATAAGCGTCCAGCATCAGGGCAACATCTGATATACTGTCCCAATCACTATGCTGGAGGTTCAGGCTGCCCAAGTAGTAATTACTTTGTCCATTAACGCCCATAAACAGGTACCCATCGTAGCCGTAATAAGGCTGAGCCTCCTCCAAGCCATAGCCAATGTACAGGTCTTTGCCGCCGGGTACGGTGAGATTGTAGTCGCTCAGGTCCACATCCAGCATTCCGTATTCCTCTTCATTGAAATGAAGCGGTATGGTATACAGGCGCTCGGTCCCGGCGTCTACAATGACATAGTGGGATTTGGCCGTCCATAAAGGAGTGAAGGCTACGGAAAGGAGGGTGCCACCATTTTGAGGGACTTCTTCGGCCGGGATACGGATGGCGGCCATGAGGGAATTGTTTTCACCGTCGCCAAAGACATACCTGTCGGAGCCGGGGTCCCAGTAACGGTAAAGGATGAGTTCTCCCTCGTCGTTGCGTTTGAGCTGGAACTGAACCGTGATTTTTTTCTTGTTCAGTTCTACGTCCATACCGTCGGTCTGGAAACCTTCCAGAGAGAAAGTCAGGTGTCCCAGGGTGGCTTCAAATCCGTCTATTTCCATACTGAAGTAACCGTTGGCGTCGGTGCCGGCCTCAACGGAGACGGTGCGCAGTGAGATCTTTCTGAGGCTGGGAGCGCCGGAAGACTGTTCCTTGGGTGTCAGGACCACCTGCACTCCCTCCAGGGGATGGCCGCTCATGTCGGTAACCTGTCCCGAGATGATTTTGGATGAGTTGATGACGGCGGTGAAACTCACCTTTCCGTCTGCATAGGCAATGTTGCTCAGACTGGTGTCGGTGGTGCTTCCGTTCCAGTCTACAGGAACATAGCTCTTGACCTTTTTGGTTCCGGGGAACACCCAGTAATCCAAGGAGTTGTTGTACTGAAGATTGCTTTGGTCGGCCGCCGGAATCACATAGAAGCAGGGATGGTCTCCGTAGGCGTTGATCTGGTTGTACCAGCTCCAGTGGGTCCAGTGTTCGTAGGGTGTGATATTGCCCACTTTGCGCACTTGGGACTTGTCTACGTGGTATACCAGCAGGCCTTTGGGAAGGGGAGCGTCCCAGCCGTTGCCATCCCGGCATTCGTACAGGAAGTATTCTCCCTCCACGTCGGTGTAGCTTCGGTAAGCGATGTCGTCTTTGACGGAGCCGAAGGAAATCTCTCCCGCGGGCAGATCCTGAATGTCGCTGTCAATCATCCAGCCCAGGTAAACACGTTCCTCGGCGTTGAAATAGGGCGGCGTACGTCCATCATTGTTGTAGGAGCCGCTGCACATGGTGGAAAAAGAGCTCAGGGCCGAGCACGATCCGTTTTCCTCGTAGTCGGTATCGTAAAAGTCCGGCAGGCCCAGGGAATGGCCGAATTCGTGGCAAGTGGTGCCGATGCCGCACATATTGGTGCCCTGATATCCCTTGAGCTCGGATGTGCAGAAATAGGCGTCCAGGCCCAATCCGTCGAAGCGCGCATCGCGTGCCTCCTGGTTGGAGGAATACTGCAGGCTCCACTGGTGAGGCCAGATGGTGTTCGTAGAACCGCCTTCGGCTTCGTTGTACCCGGCATAGTAGAACAGGGTCATGTCCACATAGCCGTCGTTGTTGTAGTCATATTGGCTGAAGTCTACGGTACTGTCCAGCAGCAGGGCGGCGTGGTAGAGCGCAATCTCGGGGCGGGCATCGTTGTCCCGGCCACTCCTTTTGCCGTAGTAGGACATTTTTTCGGGCAGTTTCACCGGTCCGTAGACGTCGAAGATGGGCTGGAAGGCACCTTTGGAGTTGTCCAGATAGAAGTCCTGGACAGAACCCGTACCGCCGTTTGCCGAATATCCGTTTTCATTGAGCAAGGCGTTGAACTTGCTGTTGGGATCCTGCAGTTTGAACGCTACGTCCTGGAATTCCACCAGAAACACCGGGATGTGCCGGGTACCGTGGGTCATGGGGTCGTCGTTGTGGGTGCGGAGCTGAACGCTGCGCTGCCGGTTGGCCTGCAGCCGGCGTTCACGGGCGGTATTCCGGACGGCGGGATCCAGCGTGACGGGACGCCAGAAACCATCGGCGTCCAGCTCTACCGCCTGGGTGGTGCCTGCCAGGGTGGTCCAGCTATAGAATTCGTCTCCGTGGCGTTCCAGGCGCACGACGCTGCCGTCGGGCTGGGTATAGGTGAAGACGCCCGGTTTGGCCGGAATGGCCAGCGCGCTCAGGGAAAGAAGGAGAGCGGCAAGGGATACAAGAATCTTCTTCATACTGCAGTTCCTCCTTTACTCTTTAACGATGAAATAAGCGGTACCGCCGTTTTCCTTGAACCAGGCCAGACCCTCTTTCTCTTCGAGCATCAGAACCTGATAGTTGTTGGTCTTGAAGCCCCCGCCGTCGATGTTGCGTCTCTTCACGGTGACACTGGTAGTATCCCCTTTCTGAAGGTAAGTGTCAAGGCCTTCCAGGTCCACGGAGGAGAGGGTGGCGGCCCTGAGAAGCCGGTAGCGCATGCCGCCCTCGGCACTCACCAGGGTGGAGTATTGGTTCCAGCCATTGGCGCCCAGCACGAAGTCTGTTCCGTCAATTCCGTAGAAACCGGGCTGGATGATGTTCAGTACGGGATCTTTCCCCTCCTGCGAAACGGTGATGACCAGCGTGCCGGCATCGGCCCCGGAGAAGCTCACCGTGGCGGTACGCGCCTCGGGACTCTCGTTCAGGGCCACCGAGAAAGTCTCTGTGCTCTGGTTCAGGGGAGCCTTGGTGCCCACGTGGGTGACCCAGCTGTCGGACACCTCTATCTCATATTCTACGTTGTAGCGGGTGGTAACGGTGAACTCTCCTCCCTCGTATGCAAAGCTGACGTCCGTGTCGTCGGAGAGAATGACGTCGGTCTGACGCTGCGCCACGGGGACGTCATAGTCGTTTCCGTCGATGGTGAAGGTGATTTTCCCTTCGCGGTCACCCAGGTTCTTGTTGAAGTCCCTGGCGCTCACGTTCAACCGGGCCCATCCCTTTTCTCCGGAGGTGGTGCTCAGGACAATCCAGTCCTCCTGCGCAGCGGCCGTCCAGGCCGATGGGGCGGGGAAGGAGAGGGCCGTCTCCTGGACACCCGCCAGAATAACCTGCTCGGGATTGAAGAAGTCTGCCATTCCCTGCTGGGTAATGGTCTTGCGCAGTTCTCCCTTGCCGGCCTTGAGGATAAGGGTGTTCTCCCGGGCTTCCCGGCCCTTGTTCACACCCAGGGTGACGGTGCAGGTGCCGCCGCTGCCTTCGCTCACCAGCGTTACGGCCACGGAACCCCAGGACTTGTCTTCCAGTTCTACGGTCCAGTGCAGGTCGCACTTGACCTGTACGTTAATGCTGGAGATAAGGGCCGACGGTTTTTCGTCCGTCAGGAACATCTCCATCACTTCCGGGATTCTCTCGCTCTCCGGGAGCGCGCAGGAGAACGCCAGGAAGGCGAGAAATATAGATACCCAACGATGCTTCATAGAATATAAATGTATAAATCGCACAAAAATAAGAAAAAAAATCACTATTTTTGTGAAACAACATTGTTATTATAACCAAAACACACTACGATATGAAGAAAAAAACCGAAACCTATCCCTGGAAATTCTCATCCGTAGGCGGCACGGTCCGCGTAAAGATTACCTGCGGCGAGGACATCCGCAACCTTTATCAGCTGGACCGCAAGATGTGGACGGTCCTCAGCTGTCCCACCGAAGGCCTGGAATTCGACACCAAGGCCCTGCAGATGATCGACATCGACAAGGACGGCCGAATCCGCGTGGATGAAGTCATCAAGACCTCCCAATGGCTCACGCGCATCATCAAGGATGCCGATATTCTCCTTAACGAGGCCGATGCCCTGAAACTGGAAGACTTCAACGTCGATGATCCCGACGGTGCCCGCCTGCAGGCATCGGCCCGCCAGATCCTGAAGAATCTGGGCCTGGAGAAGGACGAGATTGCCCTGGAGGATACCGCTGACAACGTGAAGATCTTCGCCGATACCCAGTTCAACGGGGACGGCATCATCACCCCCTCCAGCGCGTCCGACGAGACCACTGCCAAGCTCATCGAGACCATTGCTTCCATCGCATCGGCCGTAGACCGCAGCGGTGCGGCCGGCATCACCGCCGAACATATCGAAGCCTTCTACACCGCCTGCGCCGACTTTGAAGCCTGGCAGGCCGCCGCCACCAAGGAAGTCTTCCCGTTCGGGGACAAGACCGCCGACGCCCTGGCCGCCGTGGAGGCCATCCAGAACAAGGTGGCCGATTTCTTCATGCGCTGCAAGCTCATCGGCTTCGAGGCCGGACTGGCCGGCGCTGTGGACGTTAACGTGGACAAGATTGCCGGTATCGACGGCAACCTGGCCGACGCCGCCGACCTCATTGCCCAGCAGCCGCTGGCCAAGCCCAATCCGCAGGGACTCCTGGACCTGAAGGCTGTGAACCCCGCCTGGAAGGCTGCCGTAGAGGCCGTGACCTCCCTCACCGGCCTGGGCGCCAAGAAGCCCGTCACCGAGGCCGACTGGGAAGGCCTGCTGGCCGCATTCGCCCCTTACATCACCTGGCTGGCCGCCAAGAAGGGCGCTGAAGTGGAAGGCCTGGGCCTGGATGCCGTGAAAGCTATCCTCAAGGAAGACAAGAAAGCCGCCCTGCTGGAGCTGGTGGAGAAGGACAAGGCCGAGGAAGCCAACGCCCTCTCCATCGAAGAAGTGGACAAGGTCCTTCGTCTTAACAAATACTTCTTCCGCTTCCTGAACAACTATGTGGTGCTGGCCGATTTCTATGACAAGGACCGCAAGGCCATGTTCCAGGCCGGTACCCTGTTCATCGACCAGCGCAGCACTCAGCTGTGCGTGAAGGTGGCCGGTCCCGCTCCGGAAATCTCTTCCCTCAGCGGGATGTTCATCCTGTACTGCGCCTGCACCAGCGAGAAACTGGGCAAGAGCTTCAACATTGCCGCCGTGCTCACCGACGGCGACGTGGACGGCCTGCGCGAAGGCAAGAACGCCGTGTTCTATGACAGGGATGGCAACGACTACACCGCCAAGGTGGTGGCCATCGTGGACAATCCCGTTTCCATCCGCCAGGCCTTCTGGAGCCCCTATAAGAAGGTGGCCCGCATGATCAGCGACAAGATTGACAAGAGCGCCGCCGAAAAGAACGAGAAGTCCATGGCCGGGCTCACATCGGCCACCGAAACCGCTACCTCCACCAAGCTGGAAGGAGACGGCAAGGAGGCCGCCACCGCCATCACTTCGTCCTTCGACATTGCCAAGTTCGCCGGTATCTTCGCCGCCATCGGCATGGCTATCGGCTTCATCGGGGAATTCCTGGTGAAACTGGTGGAAGGTGCCGCTTCGCTCAAGTTCTGGCAGCTGCTGCTGGTGATTGTTGGCATTATGCTGCTCATTTCCGGTCCGTCCATGTTCATTGCCTGGAGGAAACTGCGCAAGCGTGACCTGGGTCCCATCCTCAACGCCAACGGATGGGCCATCAACGCCAAGTCCCTGGTGAACGTGCGCTTCGGCAAGACCCTCACCTCCCTGGCCAAGTTCCCCAAACTCACGGCTGTGGATCGCGAGGCCCGCTCCAAGCGCGTCCGTCATTGGATCATCTTCATCCTGGCCCTGCTGTTTATCGCCGCCGGCTTTGTTATCGGCACAGGCATCGTTAAGATTTGGTAATGGATACTTACTTCCCCTATGACCAATACGTGACCGGCAAGAACTTTGTCGGCCGCCGCACCGACGTCACCGTCCTGGGAAACCTGCTTTCCCAGGGCGAGCACGTGGTGCTGAGTGAACCGCCCAAGACCGGAAAGACCTCCCTGGTCCAGCAGACGCTGTATTCCCTGCGCCTGAAGGCGTTCACTTTCTCTGTGGGGCAGTTCAGTGTGTTGAATATCCGCACCCCCGAAGCCTTCCTGCTCCGGCTGGGTTCCACCGTCCTGCGGATGGTGGGTCATACGCCGGCCGAATACGCCGACCTCACCGCCCGTTTCCTGGGCGGCACCCACTTCGTCTTCGACCCCGTGGCGTTTGAGAACGAAGGCCGCCTCCTTTCCCTGAACTGGGACCTGGAACCGGCCGATGTCACCGCCCTCCTCAGCCTGCCGTTCCGTCTGGCACAGGAGCGGGGAGACCGCCTTATCCTCATCGTGGACGAATTCCAGTGCGTCACGCTGCTGGACGACCCCGACGCCATCCTGCGTCCCTTGAGCGCCTCGCTCAAGGAGAACCGGGAAAACAAGCGTTTCTCCTATATCTTCTGCGGTTCCGGCGTCAACGCCATGAAGGGCATCTTCAAGGGGAGCCTCCTTTTCCATCGGCTGGTAGAGCCCGTGAAACTCTCCCCGCTGGACGAGACGGAGATGGCGGACCACATCCACCGCGGTTTCACCACTGCCGGCAAGGTGGTGGAGAAGGACCTGCTGGTGGGTGCCTGCCGCTTGTTCAAGGGGCATGCCTGGTACATCAACCACTTTGCCTCCATCTGCGACGGCATGACGCGCGGTTTCCTGATGGAAAGCGGCCTGGTGGATGCCCTGAACGCCCTTATCTCCGTGCACGAACCCCGTTTCCAGGATATGGTGAACGGACTTACCACACACCAGGTTAGCCTGCTGCGGGCCACCGTAGACGGCGTCACGCGCTTCTCCAGCGCCGATGTCATCCGCAACTATGCGCTTAATTCATCGGCCAATGTCAAGCGCGTGAAGGACGCCCTGATGAAGAAGGAAGTGCTCCAGTTTGACGAGGACGAGAAACCCTCCGTCGTCGACCCTCTGTTCGAGTACTGGCTGCGCAAGTATTACTTTGAAATCAAAGACTGATGAAAAAGCACATTGTCGTTTTAACCGGGGCCGGCGTATCGGCCGAAAGCGGATTCGCCACTTTCCGCGACACCGGCGGCCTGTGGGAGCAGTATGACGTGAACGACGTCGCTTCCATCGAGGGGTGGTACCGCAACCGCAAGCTGGTGCTGGACTTCTACAACCAGCGGCGGGAGCAACTGGCCACCGCCAAGCCCAATGCAGCGCATTTCGCCATTGCCGAGTTGGAGAAGTCTTATGACGTGGACGTGATTACCCAGAACGTGGACAACCTGCACGAGCGCGCCGGTTCCACCCGCGTGCTGCACCTGCACGGCGAACTCACCAAGGTGCGCCCTGAAAACGGCGTCTATGACCGCACCGCCTCCGAGGCCGAGGTCATCGACGTGGGCTACCGTCCCGTGATTCTGGGAGACCTGGCCCCTAATGGAAGTCAGTTAAGGCCCCACATCGTCTTCTTCGGCGAGGCCGTGCCCAATATCGAAAAGGCTATCGACCTGGTGTCCCGCGCCGATATCCTGCTCATCGTGGGCTCCTCCCTGCAGGTTTACCCTGCCGCCGGCCTGTACCGCTATGCGCCCAATGGCTGCCCCATCTACGTAATCGACCCCAAACCGGTTCCTTTGGCCGATCCCCGGGTTACCTTTATCCAGGATGTGGCCACCAAGGGAATGGAAACGTTCATAAAAAAAGTCTCGGAGTAAGTCCGAGACTTTTTTTAGTCGATGCGGTCGAAACCGGTGTAGGGCCTCAGGCACTCCGGTATTTCGATGTATCCGTCTTTCTGGTTGTCTTCCAGCAGGGCGGCCACTACGCGCGGCAGGGCCAGGGAGCTTCCGTTGAGGGTGTGGGCCAGCTGCATCTTGCCTTCCTCGTCCTTGAAGCGGCACTTGAGGCGGTTGGCCTGGTAGCTCTCGAAGTTGGACACGGAGGAAATCTCCAGCCAGCGTCCCTGTGCGGCGCTCCACAGCTCGAAGTCATAGGTGATGGCCGATGTGAAGCTCATATCGCCGCCGCAGAGGCGAAGGATACGGTACTTCAGACCCAGCTCGTTCACCAGGCTTTCCACGTGGGCTACCATCTGGTCCAGGGCGGCATAGCTGTTCTCGGGCCGTTCAATGCGCACAATCTCCACCTTGTCAAACTGGTGCAGGCGGTTGAGGCCGCGCACGTCCTTGCCGTAGGAACCGGCCTCGCGGCGGAAGCAGGGCGTATAGGCGGTGAGCTTCTGGGGGAACTGCTCCACGCTCAGGATCACGTCGCGGAAGATGTTGGTGACGGGAACCTCGGCGGTGGGAACCATATAGAAGTCGTCCAGGTTGGCGTGGTACATCTGACCTTCCTTGTCGGGCAGCTGGCCGGTGCCGAAACCGGAGGCGGCGTTCACCATCACGGGCGGCTCAACCTCTTTGTAACCGGCGGCGGTGTTGCGGTCCAGGAAGTAGTTGATGAGGGCGCGCTGCAGCTTGGCTCCCTTACCTTTATATACAGGGAAGCCGGCGCCGGTGATCTTCACACCCAGGTCGAAGTCGATGATGTCGTACTTCTTGGCCAGTTCCCAGTGCGGGAGGGCGTTTTCGGGAAGGTTCACTTCCGGGCCACCCATCTTCACCACCAGGTTGTCCTCGGCGCCCTTTCCTTCCGGAACGATGTCGCAGGGGAGGTTGGGCAGCAGGACCAGCTGGTTCTGGAGTTCTTCGATGGTGACATCGGCCTCTTTGAGGAGGGCGTTGGAGCGTTCCTTCAAGGTGCTCACTTCGGCCTTTGCGGCTTCGGCTTCGGCCTTCTTGCCTTCCTTCATCAGCTGGCCGATAGCGGCGGCAGCTTTCTTCTGCTGGGCCAGGAGGGCGTCGCTCTCGGTCTGGAGAGCCTTACGCTTGTCGTCCAGCGCAATCACTTTTTCGACGATTTCCTTGGCGTCGAAGTTTTTAACAGCAAGTCTCCGGATTACAAAATCCGGAGACTCACGCAAAAGTTTTAATGTCAGCATTTCTTAGTTCTCAAAGGGAAGAACGGAAACATAAGACTTGTCTTCACGCTTGCGGGTGAATTTCACGGTGCCGTCTACCAGAGCGTAGAGGGTGTGATCCTTACCCATACCCACGTTGAGACCAGGGTTGTGAACAGTACCGCGCTGACGCACGATGATGTTGCCGGCCTTTACGACTTCCTCGCCGAACTTCTTGATACCAAGACGTTTGGAATGCGACTCACGACCGTTCTTAGAACTGGATTGACCTTTCTTGTGTGCCATAATCTTTCAGTCTTTAAAAGTTAAGCGATAGCGTCGATGTGGATTTTGGTGAGCTTCTGGCGATGGCCGTTCAGCGTCTGGAAACCCTTGCGACGGATTTTCTTGAATACGAGCACCTTCTTGGCTTTGGCGTCATCGTCTACGACGGTGGCGGTAACCTTAGCGCCCTTCACATAAGGGGTGCCGACTTTGACCTTACCCTCATTGTCTACGAGGAGGACTTTGTCGAACTCTACGGATTCTCCGTTCTTGGCCGCGAGCCGGTTCACGAAGATATCCATGCCAGCTTCCACTTTAAACTGCTGGCTTGCAATGTCTACGATAGCGTACATGCTATAAAAACTTGTTAAAGTTTTCGGCCGTAAGCGCCTGCCCCTCACGGGCGGGACTTGACTGAGCTTAGCGGTCATCTCAAAAAATGGACTGCAAAGATACGAATAATTCTCAGAATCACAAATTTTTCCGCAGCAAAAACCTAGCGTTCTTCTCCCGGGACATGGCCGAAGAGTTCCTTGTAGCATTTGCTGAAGTAAGACGGTGTGCCAAAGCCCACGGCATAGGCGACCTCCGCTACGGTTTTGTCCGTGGTTTTGAGCAACTGTTCCGCCGCTTTCAGGCGCGTAATGCGCACCAGCTCAACGGGGGAGTAGCCGGTAAGGGCTTTCACCTTCCTATACAGTTGCACGCGCGAGAGACCCAGTTCGGAACCCAACTGTTCCACACTCAAGTCTTCGTCGCCCAGGCGTCCGCGGACCAGGGTGCGGAAGCGGGACAGGAAGTCGTTTTCCTGCGGCCGGGCGGCGCTTTCGCCGGTTTCCAGGTAATGCTCCTTGAGCAGGATGCGGCTTTTCAGGAGATTGCCGATACGGGAAAGCAGCACCCGTTCGCTGAAGGGTTTGGAAATGTAGGCATCGGCCCCGGAATCGTAGCCCTCCGCGCGCTGGTCTTCCAGCGATTTGGCGGTAAGGAGGATGACGGGGATGTGGCTGGTGGCCAGCTGCCCCTTGAGCGCCTTGCAAAGTTCCAGGCCGTCCATCACGGGCATCATCACGTCCGAAACCACCAGGTCCGGCAGTTCGCGCGTGGCTTTTTCCAGCGCCTCCCGGCCGTCACAGGCGCTCAGGATGCGGTATTCGCCTTCCAGCAGTGTGCCAATGAAGCGGCGAAGGTCTGCGTTGTCGTCCACCACCAGGATGGTGGGACGGTCGCTTTCGCTCACCCGGCTGGCGGCCTCCTGCTTGTGGCTGTCCTCGCGGAGATAGGTCTCCTCGTAGCGCTCCGTATAGGCCGATGCCGCTTTGCCTTCGCTCACGCTTGCGCCTTTTTGCACCAGCGGAAGGCGCAGGGTAAAGGTGGAGCCCTTGCCCAGCGTGCTTTCCACGCTCACGCTGCCCTTGTGCAGCTCCGCTACGGCTTTTATCAGCGCCAGGCCTATGCCGGTACCGTTACTGGACTCATTGGCTTTGTAGAATTCCTCGAAGATATACGGCAGTTTTTCCGGCGGGATGCCCTCTCCGTCATCGGCAACGGATAGGAGTGCCGATGCTCCTTCCTGCTTCACGGAAACAGTGATGTGCCCGTCCGGCCGGGTGTGCTTGATGGCGTTGCCCAGGAGGTTGAACAGCACCCGCTCCACAAGGCGCATATCGGCCTCGACGGTAAGGGCCGGGAAGCCTTCGTAGGTAAGGCTTTGGGAGGTGCCGCTGAACCCGCCCATCCATTCCCGCACGGCGGCGGGGAGGTCAAAGCGGGAGGCGTTTAGCGGACGGTTCCCGCTCTCTATCCGCCTGAAATCCAAAATGTTATTCACCAGTTGCTGAAGAACGGTCACATTGCGGCGTGCCATCAGGAGCGTTTGCTGCTGGTCCGCTGACAGCGGGCCTTCCAGGACATGCTCCAGCGGCCCGGCAACCAGGGTGAGGGGCGTCCGGAGGTCGTGGCTCACCTGGGTGAAGAAACGCAGCTTGGCCGCGGTGCTTTCTTCCAGTTTCTGTTGGAGTTCCCGGGTCCGCATGTAGCTCCAGTAGGACTGGGCGGCAATCAATACCACCAGGAAGGCAAAGGCAATCACCAGCCACATGATAATGCGCTGGGTGTTGTATTCCATCAGAAAGGTGTCCAGCCGGGCGTTGATGTTCTCTACATTGGCCCGCTGGTTGGCCACTTCCGCTTCCTGCATCTTGAGGATGCGGGCGTTGCGGCTGTCTACCAGGGCACTCTCCAGCAGGTTCTCCCGCTGGAAGGGCGCTCCACGAAGGATATTCAAGGCCAGTTCCATCACCAGGTCGCCGCGGGTGGGGTACAGGTAGGAGGCGGTGAGCTCTCCGTCAATCACTTCCTGCAGGCCGGCTTCCGGCAGGGCGTCCACGCCAAAGAAAGCCACATCGGCAGGGGAGCCCAGGGCTTCCCGCGCGCCCTGCGCCATGCGGTCGTTCTGGCCAAAAACGGCATCGGGCCGGATGCCGCGGGCCATCACCTCTTCCATGGCGTCAAAGCCGCCTTCCCGGAGCCAGCCGCCGTACGGCGCCACGGTGAGCGTCATGCCGGGATACTGCGCAAGTGCCTCTGCAAAGCCTTTGTGGCGGTCATCGGCAGGGGAGGAACCCTCCAGGCCCGGAATTTCTACCACCCGGCCTTTCTTGTTCAGGAAATCGGCGATGTAGTGCCCCATGATGCGGCCAATCTCCACATTGTCGGCCCCGATGAAGGCGGTGTATTTGTGCGAGTCGATTTTCCGGTCGAACAGGATGACCGGGATGCCGGCGTCAAAAGCTTCTTCTACGGCAGGGGTAATGGTGTGCGACTGGTTGGGCGAGACAATGAGCAGGTCCACGCCTTCTTCGGCAAAGCGGCGGATTTGCGCCATTTGCTTCTGGCTGTCGTCATCGGCCGATGAAAAACGCAGCGTCACCCCCTCCACGCGGGCCGCGAGGGAGAGTTCGTCGTTCAGCTTGCTGCGCCAGATGTCGTCGCTGCACTGCGATACGCCTATAACCAGAGACTTCTTCCCACCGGAGCAACCGGTGAGAAGAAGTACCGCTGATATGAGTAGTAAAAGCTTTTTGGTCATTTACTTGAGATTATCCGGAACAATGGGCATGGCACCGCTCTGGGTGCACACGAAGGCCGATACCTTGACGGCGGTTTCGTGGGCCTGGGTGACCGTTTTTCCCGTGAGCAGGGAGCCGA
The DNA here is from genome assembly GCA_017509685.1 of Bacteroidales bacterium. Classification (GTDB taxonomy): domain Bacteria; phylum Bacteroidota; class Bacteroidia; order Bacteroidales; family UBA932; genus Cryptobacteroides. The sequence goes on along the minus strand of JAFWPA010000034.1, from coordinate 5,001 downwards.
CGAACGCACCGGTGAAGGAATCTCCGGCGCCAACGGTGTCGGCCACCTTCACCTTGGGGGTATCCAGGAACGACATGCCGCCTTCGTAGAAGACATAGCTGCCGTTCACGCCGCAGGTGAGGATGAGCATTTTCAGGTCGTATTCCTTGATCAGGTAACGGCATTTCTCTTCCAGGGCCAGGCCGGGCAGGTTGAACATCCGGGCCATCACCACCAGTTCCTCGTCGTTGATTTTCAGGATGTCACAGCGGCGGAAAGAGGCCTCCAGCACTTCCTTGTCATAGAAGTCCTGGCGCAGGTTGATGTCGAACACCTTGAGGCAGTCTTTCGGTACGGCGTCCAGGAACAGGCCGATGCTCTCCCGCGAAACGGGGCTGCGCTGGGCCAGGGAGCCAAAGCACACGGCCTGGCACTGCAGGGCCAGCTGGGCCAGTTCCCTGGTGTACGGGATGTTGTCCCATGCCACGCCGGTCTTGATTTCGTATTGCGGAACGCCGCGGCTGTCCAGGGTCACCTGCACGGTGCCGGTAGGATAATCCACGCGGTCCAGGTGGTAGGGCAGATGGTGCTCTTCCAGGGCCTCCACAATTTCCTCGCCCAATTTGTCCTGGCCGATGGCGCTCACCGCCAGGCCTTCCAGCCCGAACTGGCTGGCATGGTAGGCGAAGTTGGCGGGTGCTCCACCCAGTTTCTTTCCCTCGGGAAGCATGTCCCAGAGGGCTTCTCCGATACCTATAACGAATTTACTCATAATTATTTCCCAACTTTATTCAGATAAGTGAACAGATACACCACACCCACGGCCATGACAGCAATGGCGCCGGCCTGGCCGATAGCGTCGGAGGCAAAGCCCATCAGGAGCGGGAACACGGTACCGCCGAACAGGCCCATGATCATGAGGCCGCTCACCTCGTTCTGTTTCTCGGGAACGGCCAGCAGGGCCTGCGAGAACACGATGGAGAAGATGTTGGAGTTACCGAAACCGACCAGGGCGATGGCCACATACAGGATGGCCTTGGTGGTGCCGAAGAACATGCCGCACATGGAAAGGGCCATGAGGATGACACTGACCAGGAAGAACTTCCGGTGGCTGAACTTGGACAGGATGAACGAGCCGCTCAGGCAGCCGATGGTACGGAAAATAAAGTACAGGCTGGTGGCGAAACCGGCTTCCGTGAGGGTCATGCCAACGCGTTCCATCAGGAGCTTGGGTGCGGTGGTATTGGTACCCACGTCAATGCCCACGTGACACATAATGCCCAGGAAGCTGAGCAGGACGATGGGTTTTCCCAGCAACTTGAAGCAGGCCACGAAGCCGGAAGCCTTGTCGGCCACCTGCTCCCGCTCGATGGGGGAGAGGGACAGGAACAGGGCTGCCAGGATGCCGATGACACCATACACCGGGAACAGCACCCGCCAGCCCAGGCCGAAGGACGGCATGGCGGCGGTGGCGCCCCACATGGCAATGTACGGTGCCATGAAGGAAGCGATGGCCTTCACGAACTGGCCGAAAGTCATGGTGCTGGCCAGCTTGTCACCTTTGATGATATTGGTAATAAGGGGGTTCAGCGAGGTTTGCATGAGGGCGTTGCCAATGCCCAGCAGGGAGAAGGCGGCCAGCATAAGGCCGTAACTTTCTCCGAAAATGGGAAGGATGAGGGAGACGACCGTCACTACCAGGGAAAGCAGCACGGTATTCTTCCGGCCGATGCGGTTCATCAGGATGCCCGTGGGAACGGAGAAGATGAGGAACCAGAAGAACACCAGCGAGGGGAAGATATTGGCGGCAGAGTCTGACAGGTTCAGGTCCTGCTGCACATAGTTGGAGGCGATGCCCACGAGGTCCACGAACCCCATGGCGAAGAAGCAGAGCATCACCGGAATCAGTTGCAGTTTCTTGTTCATTTTGCAATCGGATAAAGGGTTACGTCGGCCTTGGTATTGCCGTACATCTTGAGGATGTTATACGGGGAGGTGGGGAACACCAGGTTGGTCATGGCGAAGTCCTCGCCGAAGGCTTCGATGCTGGCGCTGTCTACCAGGAGGCGGAGCTCCATCTTGCCACCCACGGCGGTGGGGGCGGTGGTGACGGCCGCGAAGGACTTGGAGAACTTTACGGTGCCGCTGCCGCGACGGTCCATGGAGAAGGTCTGCGTGGCGGCATTGTAGGAAAGGACCACCTGTTCGCCGGTCTCGTTGGAAAGCACGAAAGTGGCATCGTCCTTTTTGGAAAGGTTAAAGCGGATGACCAGTTCATAGGCACGCTGCGGCGTGTCGAACAGCTCCACCGGGGCGGTGGAGAGGGTCATCTGCACGGGATTGCCGCGCAGGGCTTCCATTTCCGGGGACGGGGTGCTCTTCAGGAGCACTTCCTTGCCTTTGCGGATGAGACTGAGGTCGCGCGGAACGGAGTTGGCGCTGCGGAACTGGGTGGTGGGTACGGAGTTGGCGTACTGCCAGTTGCTCATCCAGGCGATGGCTACGGTCCTGTTATCCGGCGCGTTGCTCCAGGTAACGGTGGCGTAGTGGTCCTTGCCATAGTCCATCCAGCGGGTAACGGTGGGAAGGTCGTCGCACTTGAAGGTTTTGCCGTCGTAGCTGCCCACGAAATACTGTGTGGCGCTGCCGCCGAAGGGACCGCCGGGGTTGATGTTGAGGATGAGCACGTACTTGTCCTTGCCCTCGAAAGGCAGACGGACCAGGTCCGGGCACTCCCACACGCCGTTGTGGTTGCCATAGGCCAGGCCGAAGCTGCTGTCGTAGGTCCAGTCCCTGAGGTTGTCGGACGACCAGAACTGCACTTCCTGTCCGGCGGCCAGAATCACCTTCCACTGTTTGCTCTGGGGGTCCCAGAACAGCTTGGGATCGCGGAAATCCCGGGTGTCTTCCGCCATAATTACCGGGTTGCCGGCATATTTGGTGAAGCTGCGGCCGTTGTCCAGGCTATAGGCGATGCTCTGGGTCTGGCTGTCGCCGTCGGAGGTGTACATGGCAATGATGGCATTGCGGCCGAAACCTGCCACATTCTCTTTGTCCACAATGGCGCTGCCGCTGAAAATGGCGCCCAAATCGTCCGGAGCCAGGGCAATGCCCAGGTTCTCCCAGTGCACCAGATCCTTGGAAACGGCGTGTCCCCAGTGCATGTTGCCCCAGAAGCTGCCGTACGGGTTGTACTGGAAGAAAAGATGCCATTCTCCGTCCTTGTACACCATGCCGTTGGGGTCGTTCATCCAGCCCCAGTCGGGAGAGAAGTGGTAAGTAGGACGGTATTTCTTCTCCTTGTTGGCAAAGTTGAAAGCGGGGGCTGTGGTCATCTCGCTCCAGCACACATCGTCCGAAGGATCCCGGCGCACGCCGCGGCCTTGACGCATGGTGATGTCCAGCAGGATACTGCTGCCGTTCCACTCGCCCAGGTCCAGCGGAACCAGGTAATCGGTTTTGTCAATAGCCAGGGAAACATTGGCCTTGAGGACCACTGTTCCATTGGACAAAACTTTTACAACAGCCTCCTGGGCCGTCTCCTGCACAGGGAGCAGGATGTAGCGGTTGTGACCGCTCACCTGCACCATGCTGTGGGTTTCACTCAGGTGGGTAATGGTAAGGCTCTGTGCCCCGGCAACCACCGGGAGCAACAGAGCCAAAAGCGTTAAGAGTCTTTTCATGCTTCAAAGTTAGCTAAAAAACTCCGGAATTAATACTGGGTAACTTCCAAATCGGATACCGTGATGTTCCCACCGTAGTTATTGATGCTCCAGCAGTTCTTCTGGATACCGTAAATACGCTGGGTATAGGCGCATACATCGTTGATGTACATGACAACTACGGAGTTGTCAGTGTAAATGTCGATGTTGTACACATTGTCTTCCGGGCGGGCGAAGATGTAGCCGTCGATGCCTTCAATAAAGCCTTTGCCTTCTTCACCTTCTTCCTCGAAGTTTACCTTGCGGGCAACCGCCTCATCCCATTCGGGATTGAGCACCATGGTGTAGTACTTCTTGGAGTCGGTTCCGCGTACCAGGGAGATGCCGAACTTGTCCCATTTGTTGGATGTGGTCACCGTGAAGGCAATGTGGTTGTGGGCGCCCAGACGGTTATACAGCACATAGGCATTGTCACCGGAAAGTTTGCCGTCCGTGCCATTGGCGGGCGTGAAGCCATTGGAAGCCATCACTTTCAGCGTCTTGGCCTGGTTGTACTTGTCGGCGATTGCGGGCACTTCACCCAGGGTGAGGGTGCCGTCTGCCTTCTGGAGAATCTTGTGGCAGACAAGGGCTCCGGACCAGTTGGGTTCGCTGGCGGCGCCTACATTGACGTTCCGGTCAAAGATGGTGGCACCGGTACGGGTAGGGCACCAGCCCCAGATATAACGGTCTTCGCCGTCCGATGCGGTTTTGCCCGCATAGAAAGCGCGGCTGTCCAGTACGCCTTCGTGCATATCCTGCGGCCAGTGGGCGCCCGGATCGCCAAAGCAGTTCTTCAGGCCTTCCCAGGAGTCGGCCATCATGTATTTGACCTTGCGGCTCCAGGGAGCGCGGTAGCCTTCACTGTAGATGAAGTACCACCAGTCGCCCATCTTGAACACGTCCGGGCATTCGCACATGCGGTCCCAAACCATGTTGAAGCCGCCCACAAGGGTCCAGTCTTTCAGGTCGTTGGAAACGAAGTCGGCGAAGCGCAGGTTACTGGAAATGACCATGTGCCATTTGCCGTCATCGGCCTTGAAAATCTGCGGATCGCGGAAGTCGTCCTTGGCAAAGCCAAAGTCGTCGCCCTTCAGGGCCCAGAGGTAATCCTTGGTCCAGGTCTTGAAGTCCGGAGAGGTGGCGCGCAGCACCACTTCACGGTTGGTGCAGTTGCCGTTGTGGCCGGTGTAATACATGTAGTACAGCTGGTCGGCCTCGTTGTAAATGCAGCAGCCGGTTCCGATGGCGGCGTCCTGCTCCCAGATGGAGGCGCCGAAGGGAAGGACTTCGCCCAGGGAGGTGTAGGAGGCACCGTCCT
>JAFWPA010000033.1 GCA_017509685.1 Bacteroidales bacterium | reverse complement strand
GCTGGAACACCTCCTTTTTGGAGCTTTGTTTACTGACGCTGCTCGTTGTGTATAAGGCAATTTGCCTTTTAGTCTTTCATTATTATACAGGCTCTTAGCTCAGTTGGTTAGAGCGCTACACTGATAATGTAGAGGTCGGCAGTTCAACTCTGCCAGGGCCTACCAAAACGCCGGCCACCAGACCGGCGTTTTTTTATTGAACGGGGATATAGCTCAGCTGGTAGAGCACATGCTTTGCAAGCATGGGGTCGCCGGTTCGAATCCGACTATCTCCACTCTAAAAGCCACGACTTACGGTCGTGGTTTTTTTCGTTGGAGATAGTCATCTCCCGCCCTGCCGTTACAGCTGGTTGTCTTTTAATTCAAAGGTGTTTCCCTGGCGGATGTCGCCGGTGGAGAGGCCTTTCTTGAGCCAGCGCATACGCTGGGCGGCGGTGCCGTGGGTGAAGGATTCTTCAACGGCATAGCCTTGGGACTTTTTCTGCAAATAGTCGTCGCCGATGACGGAAGCGCAGCGGATGGCTTCCTCCAGGTCTCCGTCTTCCAGCGAGCCGAAGAGGGCGCTTTCATAGTGTCCCCATATGCCGGCGTAGAAATCGGCCTGCAGTTCGATGCGTACGCTCACGCGGTTGGCATCGGCCGTATTCATGCGTGCCATCTGCTTGTGGGCCTGGTCCAGGGTGCCCAGCAGGTGCTGTACGTGATGTCCCACCTCGTGGGCGATGACATAAGCGTAGGCGAAGTCTCCGTCGGCCCCCAACTGCCGTTTCATGCTGGAGAAGAAGCTCAGGTCAATGTACAGTTTTTCGTCGGCGCTGCAGTAGAACGGGCCCATGGCGGCCTGCCCCTGCCCGCAGGCGGTGGAGGTGCTGCCGGTGTACAGCACCAGGGTGGGAGCCTTGTAGGTGCCTAGTCCGTTGTCCAGGAAATACTGGCCCCAAATGTCCTCGGTGGATGCCAGGATCTGGCGGGAGAACTTGGCCAGGGCTTCGTTTTCGGCCGTTGGCTCGTAGGAGGTTTCCGTTTGAAAACCGCCGTTCTGGCTGACCGCCTTGAACACGTCGCCCAAATCGCCGCCCATCAAAAGGGTGAGGAGGCCTACAATGATAATACCGCCCAGGCCCAGTCCGGCCTTGCCGCCGCCGGACAGTCCCCGACGGTCTTCTACGTTGCTGCTTTCGCGTCTTCCGTCCAGTTTCATATAATTAAATCTTTCAGTTGCAGTTTAGGCACAAAGTGCACGCCGTCTTTCCTATAATAATCTAGTGAGTCGCCGGGCTTGGCGTCTACCAGGAAGATGCGCTCCAGGGGTTTGCCGATGCCAATGACGGCAAGGGGTTCCAGGGGCAAAGACAGAGCCGCTTGAAGCTCGGCCGCCCGGAAGTTCAGAATAAAAATCCCGCCCAGGCCCATTTCTACGGCCTTTAAAAGAATACTCTGCGCGGCGATGCCCAGATCGATGTCCACCACCCGGCCGGAAGCGGCCGAGCACACCACAATATAGGCCGATGGTTCCTCGCCGGGGTGCGGCAGGTGCTCCTGAGGAAGCGCGGCGCCCAGCCGGACCAGGGGATGCACCGTCGCGGCATCAGCGCCAAAAACCAGCTTGAATCGCAGCGGCTGCGCATTCATGCCGGAGCCCACCCAGGGCACCACTTCCAGCAGCTTTTCCAGATCCGCCTCCGTAACTTTGCGCGAAGCGTCGTAGCCGCGGTAACTGCGGTTGCGTTTCAGGAGGGAATCCAGCGAGGGATGCGGATGCACCACCTTCGGCCGGCGTTCGGCCAACTCCTGCTGGCGTTTTTCCAGATAATTATCGGCCATAACATATTATTCGGCGCTGATCAGCAGCATCTTCTTGATGATGCCGAACAGCTTGTACGGCATATAGCGGAATTTCAGGTCCACCCAGGTGGGGGATGCAATCACGGAGCGTTCGTGGCTGAAGGCCAGGAAGCTGCGCTCGCTGTGATAGCTGCCCATACCGGAGTTGCCCACACCGCCAAAGGGCACGTTGGGGTTGGCAATGTGCATGATGGTATCGTTGATGCAGGCGCCGCCGGAGGTGGTGCGGCCGATGATATCCCAGCCGTCGGCCTCGGCCCCGAAATAGTAGAATGCCAGCGGCTTTTCACGGCCGTTCACAAACTTCACAACTTCTTCACGGTCGCGGAAAGTCATGATGGGGAAGATGGGGCCGAAGATTTCCTCCTGCATCACAGGCGCGTCGGGGGACACGCCGTCCAGCAGGGTGGGCTCTATCCACAGCCGGCTCTTGTCGGAATGCCCGCCGGCTACTATCTTGCCATCGGCCAGATAAGCGACCAGCCGGTCGAAGGCGCTGTCCTTGACAATGTGCACAAACTTGTCGGAGTGCTCCGTGCCGTCCGGGTACAGGCCCGCCAGTTCCTTCTGGAAGGCTTCGATGAAAGCGTCCTTGATGTCTTCGTGCAGGAACAGATAGTCCGGCGCAATGCAAGTCTGGCCGCTGTTCAAACACTTGCCCCAGGCAATGCGGCGGGCGGCAATCTGCAGATTGGCGTCCTTGTCCACGATGCACGGGCTCTTGCCGCCCAGTTCCAGCACCATAGGCGTGAGGTACTGCGCCTGCGCCGTCATGGCAATCCGGCCCAGGGAAGGGCTGCCGGTGAGGAACACAAGGTCATAGCGGTGCTTGAACAACTCCCCGTTCACCAGGCGGTTGCCCTGCACCACGCCCACATATTCCTCCGGGAAAGTATCGGCAATAAAAGCCTCAATTACCTTAGAGATATTGGGTACGTAAGGGGAAGGCTTCAGTATGGCGGTACAGCCGGCGGCGATGCAGCCCACCAGCGGGTTCAGCAGCAGTTGCACGGGGTAGTTCCACGGGCTCACGATGAGCGTGCAGCCCAGGGGTTCGCGCACGATATAGCTGGCCGACGGCATTACGGTGAGCGGCGTTCCCTTGCGCCGGCGTTTGGCCCATTTCTCCACCTTGCGGATGGCTTCGCCGATTTCCCCGTACACCAGGCCCAGCTCCGTCATGAAGGCTTCCTCATAGCTCTTGTGCAGGTCCTGCCACAGGGCGTCGCAAAGGGGCTTCTCCCACTTTTTGAGACCGGCGTTGAAGGCCTTCAGCTGTTGTTTGCGCCACTTGACGTCGCGCGTGGTGCCAGTGGCGTAAAACGCACGCTGTTTCTCTACCAGTTCCTGGATTCTTTCGGCCGATGTATTCTCTAGTGCCATATCTTTATTCAGTTTCTGCGTCCTTCACCTGTTCCACCACTTCGGGCTCGGGCTCTACTACCGGCTCGGGTTCCACTACGGCCGGCTTTTTCCGTCCTGTGAAGTGATCCATCACCGTGTACAGGCCGAACACGTCCCCGAACAGCCAGTTGAAAGTGCGGTTGGGGAAGATGCCCTGCATCAGGCGGATAAAGTGCTTGCTGAAGGGGATGCCCTTGTAGCCCCTGTCCCACTGGATGGCGCGGACGGTCTTGCGGGCCACCTTCTCGGGATCCTGGATTTTAAAGAAGGAATGAATACCCTCGAACATGCCCGTATTGATGAAGTACGGCGCGATGGTGGTCACCTTCACGGGGCTCTTGGCCCGCTCCAGTTCAATGCGCACGCTTTCGCTCCAGCCGATGGCCGCCCACTTGGACGCCGCGTACAGGCTCATCTTGGGCAGGGCCAGCATACCGGCCGATGAAGTGATGTTGCAGATGTGTCCGCTGCCGCGCTCCAGCATCAGCGGAAGGTATCGGCGGGTGATGTACATGGCACCCTTGGTGTTGATGTCGAAGGTGCGGTCGATATCTTCGTCGGTCTGCTCCACGAAGGTCTTGTTGTTGGTGATGATACCGGCGTTGTTGATGAGGATGTCCACGCTGCCACAGCCGATGCGGGTGGCCTCGAAGGCGGTGTCAATGGAAGCGGGGTCGGAAATATCGGCCTTGAAGCCGTGCACGTGGCCGAACTCGGAAAGCTCCTCCACGGTGGCGGCGATGGCCTCCTGGTTGATGTCCCAGATAATCACTTGTTTGGCGTCCTTTTCCAGACAGCGGCGCGCCATGATTTTCCCAATCCCGGAACAAGCTCCGGTGATGAGAACGGTTTTTCCTTGAATCTTCATGCTCTTCTTCTAAAGGTTTTAGCAGACACAAAGATACAAAATTATTTTAAGAAGATTGCTTTTCCCGCCACTCTGTGGGTGTTAATCCGGTTTCCGTCTTGAAGGCTCGGAAGAAGGAATTTTCGTTGGCAAAACCGGCCTCATCGGCAATCCTGGACAGGTTTTTCTCCGGGAAGCGCAGCATCTGCTCCTGTGCGTAACGGATGCGGTAGGACGTCACGAAGCGCGGGAAAGACATCCCCAGGCCGCTGTTCAGGGTGGCCGATATATAGGTGGTGTTTGTATGTAGCTGCGTGGCGATGTCGGCGATGCGAAGGTCCTTCTTGCGGAAGAGCTCCTCCTTCTCCATCAGGTCCACAATCCGCTCCTGCAGGTCCGGGATCTCTTTTTCGGGCTTGGGCTGTGCGGGCGTCTTTCTCCGGCGCAGATACACGCCCAAGAGGAAGAGGAGAATACCGATAAGACTGCCGCAAACCAACCCCAGCCAGTAAGATATGCCGCGCGGCCGGTCCCCTTGCGTGTAGCACAGGAGCACCGTGCCCCGGGTGTTATAGGCGTCATTCACCGCGCCGCCCGTCAGCAGGTACCGGCCGCCGGGAAGGGCCAGGCACCGGGCTTTGCGGGGCAGGTCTTCTATGGGGGCCGAGTAGAATACTTCCACTTCGGCGGGTATTTCCGCATAAGAGATTTGCAGCAGGAACAGCCGGCCGTCGGCGTCCCATCCCTGCTTCCAGGCAGTGGCCGATTCCGGCTCCACTTGCAGCCCGGATGCCCACTCAATGGCGCCCCAGGGGCTCTCCTGGGGCAGGGGAAGGGCGGTTTCCAGCAGACTGAACCGGCCCTCCTTTAGCTGCAGGATCGCCAGTTCTCCGTCCTTCCATACTGGAATGAGATAGCTGAATTCCCCCGTCCGGTACTGCTCCGCCGGGTTGGGAAGGTGCAGGTTCTCCGTGGACCATTCCTGGAGCAGAGGCTCCTGGAAAGGGTCTCCGTTCAGCCGGTCCACCCAGCCGTCCGGCAGGGGATTGCCGTAGTTATCGGCCCATCCGAAAACATAGGCGTCGTCCGGGGAAACCTGCAGCACGAAGGGAAGGTCCCGCGGGGAGGTGACCGCTTTCACCTGCTCGAACAGGCCTCCGGAAGTGTATTGCTCCAGAGCGTCTGGCGAATACCAGTTCCCGGACACCAGGATGCTGCCATCGCTCATTTCCAGGGCGGTGGCGTGGGTGCGTTTGTGGTCCAGGATGGGCAGATAGGAAAAACTGTGCGTGGCGGGGTGATACACTTCCACGCCCCAGGTCTGGCCGATGCCGAACGCCTCGCTGTACCCGCCGCCCAACAGGACGTCTCCGCTGGAGAGCAGCGTGCAGAAGCCGGCGTCGTGCGGGTATAACATATTCACCGTGTGCCACTTCCCGCGGCGGTAGTACTCGGCCGTAGGGGTGGACACAAAGCCGGTGGTATGCCCGCCGAACACCGTGAACTCCCCGCCCGCAAGCGCCACTCCGTGCGCCTCCCGCGGGATGTTCAGATCGGGCAGCCGCTCCACCTCCATGGGCGTAAAGGGAACTCCCTTCACGCCCAGGACCAGAGCTATGAGCAGCAGCAGTTTCACCCTGCTAAGTTACGAATAATCTTAGTCTTTCGAAACGATGTAAGGGTATTCCTCCTTGTCTTCATCGGTGTTCTCCTTCACGGAATAGCCCTCGGCTATGATGAAACGGTTGTTTGCGCGGGGATTCGTGGGATTGACGTAACTTGACGACGGGACCATAGCAAATTTGCCGCCGAACAGGTAGATGTCTCCCTGGTAGTCGCGCGTGTCGGGATTGTGGTTAAATGCCTTGAAGTGGCCTCCGTAAATATAGACGTCGCCCAGGGCGCTGCCGTTCCGATAGCTGTCCACGCTTTCATAATACCCACTGTTGATGATATAGACGTGACCGTCTGTGTAGAACTCCTCGCCCACTTCCATTTCTTCCAGCATAACTTTGCCGTGGTATCCTTTAATACGCCAGCCATAATCGCCGTCCAGCCGCTGGCTGATGATGCCATTGCAGAGGCCGACGACCTTGTCCGGATCATTGTTCTGCATGTATAAATACTTGACAGTATGTCCGTTGAAATCGATGGTTCCGCTGGATTTCCTGATATAGACGGAGGAATTGCTCAAATCCTGTTGCAGGATCAGCAGGGGCTCTTCATCTGTAGAACTGTTGAAAGCGTCTGCCGAAAAGACAGCCCCGTCGGGGATGGGGTTCACGGTGAGCTTGCACTGGTCCGTGAAACCGCCGTCCACGGTAGTGACCGTAATGGTGGTCTCTCCTTCGCCCAAAACGGTAACATGGCCATTAGCGTCCACGGTGGCCACGCCTTCGTTGGAACTGCTCCAGGTTACGTCTTTGTTGGTAGCTCCGGCAGGAATTACATTGGCTTTCAGGTCAACAACACCTCCTGCATAGCGTGAGGCCTCGGTCTTATTCAGTTTCACAGTTGTGGGATGCAGGATCTCACCGTAGAATGCAAGGAAGGCGCGTACGTAGTAATCACAATACTTAGCGTTACGCCGGGCAATGCCATCTTTAAAGTCGAAGTGCCAGTTGTAGGTATCGTCAAACTCAGAACTGGAAGCATAGCAGTTCTTGGTAAGGAAGGCTTCAGAATCGGCTATTTTGGCGTTGAAATAGTCATTGACATAGTTGGGGTTCGCTTCGTACAGACTCAACTCCTCTGTTTTTCCGGTCATGGCGTGGATGGCCTGCTGCCACTGGTACATAGAGGGCAGGAACCAGCCCGAGGTGCCTTCAGGAGCCGTGGCACTTATGCCGTAGCAATCATAAATGGTATTGTTCTTTGCAGCGGCGAAAGCCTCCCAAGGTGATTCTCCCCGGTCTTTTGTGAGGGCGTATCCGGATTCTTTGTATCCCAGAAGCGTATGAAGGTCACTGCTGCTCTGGGGGTTGTCATAGTTCCCGGCCACAGTTTTCCATTTGAATGTAAGGCCACCGCTTCTGGCGGCATCTCTCATGGACATGGCCAGTCCGTGCGCAAAGCCGCCTTCGGCTGTTTCACTACCCACATAGACGATAACGGCAGTGGCTACTGCGCCGGATGCAACGGCAGACATTGTGGAAGGATACACCTTCCCGTCCGAGCCAATCACCTTCCCCAAATCCTCGGCGGTTACTTCTTTCATGAGCTTTCCGTCTGCCGGTTCCGGTCGAGGACCGCTGACGGGACGTACGGACAGTCCGAGGTGACGCTTCCGCTGACCCATACCCCAGCTGCCATAATAATTCACGTCGTCAATTCGGAAAATCCACGCGAAGGAAGAATTTCCGTAATGCAGGGAAGAAGTCCACATTTCCGAAAAGGGAATGAAGATGCTGTTATTGTTTACCAGATACGTGACCTTCCATCCACCTGATTTCATTTCCCATTGGTAGTCCGGATTCCAGTTGGTTGCATACAACTCTTCCATCTCCGGATGGGTGGGCATACGCCATTCTCCCTGGAGCGTCGTAGAAGCCACATCGTCGTCGGCTTCCAAAAGAAGTTTATTGTCTACCACTCCCCGGTCAGAAAGGTGATTGTATTTGGTCAGGCTGGTCTCACTGTTGCCCCATTGGTAGGTATCCCAATCGAAAGAAGCTTTATTGGGCTCTGTTTCGCCCCAGGCATAGAGGTTACCGGTATCCTCCGGAAAACTGGCCCCGATATTCTTGTTGCCCCATTTGACGCTGAGGCCCAGGTCGACGGCTTCGTAAGCCACGGCCGAGCGAGTTACCGTTACGGTGCAGGTGGCAGTCTTGTCTCCCGCCTTGGCGGAGATAATGGCTTGGCCGGGGGCAATGCCCGTTACCACGCCATCGACCACAGTGGCAACAGACTCGTGGGCGCTGGCCCACGTTACGGTCTTGTCCGTGGCGTTTTCGGGCTGGACCGTTGCCGTGAGCGTGATGGTATTGCCCTCTTCCACTTCTGCGGTGGCGCCTTGATCGATGGTGATTCCGGTCACGGGAACGACATCGGCGCTCACGATTACTGCGCACGTTGCGGTTTTGCCGCCATCGGCCGTGGTGACGGTGATGGTGGCGGAGCCTTCTTTAACGGCGGTCACCAGGCCGTTGGCCACGGTAGCAACGGAAGGGTCGGACGTGCTCCAGCTTACGGTTTTATTGTCGGCGTTGGCCGGAATGACGACGGCGGAGAGCGTTTCGGCCTCACCAACCTTGAGCGACAGCGTGTTGGGCTTCAAAGAGACACCCGTTACGGCCACCTTCTGCGGCTCGGGTTCCACATTTTTCTTACAGCCGGTGCCCGCAAGCAGCAGGACGCACAGCGAGATAAACAGGGCTTTTTTCATGGTTATCGCGTTTAATGTTACTGCAAGGTAGCACAACGCCTTCTTGCGCACAAGAGCCCTGCGCAAGATTTAAGGAAATGATAGTTAGATTTATAGGAATCGTTAGTTAGGACCGTCTTCGTAGTGCCCATGTACAAAATATTTCGTATCTTTATCTGCCAATTACTTACATGTATATGAAACGATTCTTCCAACTCCTCTTGGTGGCACTGGTAGCCATCTCCTGCACTTCCCAGCCCAAGGTGAAGTATGTGTTTTATTTTATCGGTGACGGCATGGGTATCAACCAGGTCATGGGTACCGAGCAGTATAACAAGGCTACCGGTAATGGACCTGAGACCATCAATTTTGCACATTTCCCGGTGCGCAATTTCATTACCACGGTGTCTGGCAATTCCCTGGTGACGGATTCCGCCGCTGGCGGTACTGCCTTGGCCACAGGCGTCAAGACGTATAACGGCGCCATCGGTGTAGATATGGATACCGTCGCGGTCTCCAGCCTCACAGAATGGGCCAAGGCGTCCGGATTTGGCACGGCGGTCATCACCTCCGTGGGCATCAACCACGCCACGCCGGGCTGTTTCGTCGCCCATACCACCCGTCGGCAGAATTATGAAGACATTTCCACCCAGTATGTCAACTCCTCCGTGGACTTTGCCGCGGGCGCAGGCTTCATTATGAACCGTCGGTCACAGCGTACTCCGGCCGAATTTGAACAGATGGCGGCCGATGCCGGCATCTCCGTCTTCAAGGGACCGGACTTCCAGGCCGTTGCCCAGGCTTCGGGCCGTGTGCTGTGCCTGAGCGGCAAGGAAGAGCAAGACTTGCCTTATGCCATAGACTGGCAGGAAGGGGACACCCGGTTGTCGGACTTTGTGCAGGCGGGAATTGAGTATATGGAGCGTAACTTTGGCAAAAAGGGCTTCTTCATGATGGTGGAAGGCGGAAAAATTGACTATGCCGGCCATTCTAATGACGCCGCCGCGTGCTTCCAGGAGCTCACAGACATGGCCAATTCCATTGACCTTGCCTTGGAATTTCTGGCCCGGCATCCCAAGGAAACCCTCATTCTGGTCACGGCCGACCACGAGACCGGCGGTCTTATGCTGGGGGCGGGCCGATACGAGATTCATCCGGAACTGCTGGCCGGTCAAAAACTGTCTATCGTGGGGGTTACCAAGCGCTTTGGGGAAGCTTTCTTCCCGGAGGATAAACCTTACAAAACACCTTCCTGGGAGGATGTGAAGGCATTCGCCAAGGAGTATCTGGGCCTTTGGGATACCGTTGAGGTGAGCCAGACCGATGAAGCCAAACTGAAAGATACCTATGAAAAGACTTTCGGCAAAGGCGGCAACAAAACCCAGGGTGTAGTCAATCTGTATTCTGTGAATCCCCAGTTGGTGTACGACGCCTTCGAGGTACTGGACCGTGCTGCCGGCTACCGCTTCAGCTACGGCTCCCACTCCGGCTCTCCCGTGGGGTTATATGTTACTGGCGCTGGTTCCGAAGCCTTTATTCCCGTGAAGGACAACGCCCAAATTGCTCCCATCATCGCTTCCCTTGCGGGGTATAAGCGGTAAACTTGGAGAGTTTTCCGTTTTTCCAATACAGATCCACCGTTTGGCCTGTGCGGGTGCGCAGGCCTTTTACGTAGCCTTCCGGCCAGGCCGATGGCAGGGCGGGGAGGGGAGTGATGCCCTCCGGCGTGCTTTGGAGCAGCATTTCGGCTACGCCTGCGCAGCCGCCGAAGTTGCCGTCAATCTGGAAGGGCGAATGCGCGTCCAGCAGGTTGGGGTAGGTGCCGCCGCCGCGCCGGGCATTGGGGCCGATGTAGCCGTCCGGACTCACATAGCGCAGCAGGCGCCGATACATCCGGTAGGCATTCTCGCCGTCTCCCAGCCGGGCATACAGGTTCACCCGCCAGCCGCAGCTCCAGCCCGTGGTTTCAAACCCGCGCTCCTCCAGCGTCTTGTGCGCCGCTTCGGCTTCCGGGCTGCCCGCTTGGATTTGATGACCGGGGTATACGCCAATCAGGTGAGACTGGTGCCGATGGTGCGGGTCCTGGTCGGCCCAGTCGTGGTACCACTCCTGCAGCGTTCCTTTGGCGCTGATATGATGGCCTCTAAGCCTGGGAAGGATGGTTTTTGCCTGTTCTGCGAACTCTATGTCTCCCAGCTCGTTGGCGGCCGCCAGTGCGTCCTGCATGCATTCGCGGATGATGGCCAAATCGGCCGTGGTGCCGTAGGCGGTGGCGCCAATGTATCCCTGCGGCGTGATATAGAGGTTCTCCGGAGATGTGGCCGGCGAAGTGATGAGCTCGCCGTCCTTTTCCACCAGGATGCTCATGCAGAATTCGGCGGCCCCTTTCAGCACGGGGTAGTCGCGTTGTAAATCGGCCCGGTTACGTGTGAACAGCCAATGCTCCCAGATATGGGTGGCCAGCCAGGCGCCGCCCATGTTCCAGTTGGCCCAGGAGGGGTCTCCGCTGCCCAGGCCCACCGGGCAGGTCATGGCCCAGATGTCGCTGTTGTGGCCCATGCACCAGCCATCGGCCCCGTAGTAGTCCCTGGCGGTAATAGCCCCGTTGGCGGCCGTGCGGTGCAGGAACCCCAGCAGGGATTCGTGCATTTCCGGCAGGGCCGTCACTTCGGCCGGCCAGTAGTTTTCCTCCAGGTTGATGTTGGTGGTGTAATTGCTGCTCCAAGGCGGCTCTATGCTCTCGTTCCACAAGCCCTGCAGGTTGGCCGGAACGCCTTCCGTGCGAGACGATGCGATGAGCAGATATCGGCCATATTGAAAGTACAGGGCTTCCAGTTCGGGGTTGGCTTCTCCGTCGGCGTACCGCCTCAGCTGTACGTCCGTGGGAAGGGCTTTGATGCTGTCGGGGGTGGCTCCCAGGTATAACGATACGCGGTCAAAATAGGCCTTGTAGTCCTTTTCGTGCCGTTTTTTCAGTTCTTTCCAGTTGAAGCTTATCTCCCCAAGGTCGGCTTCGTCGGTCCGGTTCCTTACCACCAGTATCGTTTCCTTTACTCCGCTTATATGCAGTTTCCCGTCTTCGGCCACAGCCTGCGGGCAACACACTTCGGTGAGGAAGTGAATGCCCCGATCCGGGTCATAGAGGAAATGCTCCGGCACGTTCACATAATTGGGATAGGAGCAGTAGGCGGCGTACCCCTCGCTGCGAAGGATACCGTATTGGGCCGATACCTCATGCGGCAACTGGCTGTCCAGGCCGATGACCGCCTCAATCGGAGCCTCGGACGTGATCCGGATCACGATGGCTGAATCCGGCGCCGATACAAAATACTCCTCCGTGAACGCCTTCCCGTTTCTCTTGTAGGATACCCGCGCCGTGGCGTTGGAGATGTTCAGCTCCCGGCGGTAGTCCGTAATGCTGTCTTTTGGGAAATGCAGCCACAGCGTACCCAGAGGCTGATAGTTCTGGCTGTAATGCCCCTGCAGCCCGCGCTGCAGAAGGTCGGCCTTGGGATAGTCCTCGGCCTCCAGCGCAGCCCGCACCTGCTTTAATACCGCCGTCCGGTCTTCGTCCTTTTCCTGCTCCGGCTCTCCGGTCCACAGCGTGATGTCGTTCAGGGAGATGCGCTCGGCCTCCGTCCCGCCATACACCATGGCGCCCAACCGGCCGTTCCCCAGCGGCAACGCCTCTTCGAAGAACGCCGCCGGCCTGTCATAATATAAGGTAAGAGGCTGCGCCTGCTCTTTCGCGTGCCGCGCCTGCTGGCATGTCGCCACCAGAACCGCTATAACTATCAGTTGGGGTACTTTCATGCAGGCAAAGATACGCCAAATCATGCATTTTTGCCACTTTTTGTTCCCGTTGTTCAGCCTCCCACCGGTGTACGTACACAAAAACGGGCTTCTACGGTATTCCAGGTGTACGTACACCGGTGGCGTCGGTGTGGAATCACACAATAAGGACAGTAATTCCCAACAGTCCGTTGGGTGGGACGTTAGGCACAGGGGCTACAGCAGGCCTTCCGGGATTTGCAGCGTGAGAACACCGTCGGCCAGACTTACAATGAGATCTTCGTGGAAGGGGAGCAGGACTTCGTCGCCGGAGGAGCGTTTGACCCACAGGCAGGTGTTGCCGGGGATGTCTTCGTAGTCCGTAACGGTACCCACTACTGTGCCGTGGGCGTCCTTCACCGTCCAGCCGGTGAGGTCTTCTTCTTCCTCTTCTTCGAAGTAATCGGCGTAGACGGAGGCGCCGGCCAGTTCGTCGGCGTCTTTTAGGGAATGCACGCCGGTGAGGCGCACCAGGGCGCGGGAAGTGCCGCGCTGCACAAACGATTCAAAATAAAATGGAACCGGCAGTCCATCGAATTCGATGAATACCGGTTCCTGGAGGTCGATATCCTCCGGGGCTACGTCAAAGAAACTGATGAGCAGTTCTCCTTCGGTCCCGTTGGATTTCAATACCTGGGCAATCCGCTGCATTATTCGGCTGCGGGTGCTTCGGCGGCGGCTTCCTCTGCGGGAGCTTCCTCGGCCACAGCTTCTGCGGCGGCCTTGGCGGCAGCTTCCTCAGCTTCGGCCTTCTTGGCGGCGATAGCCTTGGCGCGGGCCTCGTTTACTTCGGCCTCGGCAGCCTTGGCAGCCTTTGCCTTGGCAAGCTCATCGTTCTTGATGCCGGCCTTCTTGGCGGCGATCTTCTTGTCGCGTTCTTCCTTCCATGCGGCGAACTTGGCATCGGCCTGGGCCTCGGTGAGAGCACCCTTGGCTACGCCTTCGGCCAGGTGTTTGCGAAGGAGGACACCCTCATAGGAGAGGATGCGGCGGGCAGTGAGAG
>JAFWPA010000032.1 GCA_017509685.1 Bacteroidales bacterium | reverse complement strand
TCTTCATTGTATATTTTATAATGCTTAGCTTGTTCCTGACGCTTCTAGTTTCCTAAAGAAACTGACGCTCGTTTTGTACTTGCTTGTACTTTCCTTTCAGTCTTTTCAATGAGCTTTTTAGTGGCCCTTGCCTTTCGGTTTTGGGCGTTAAAAACCCGCTCGTTTCCGAACGGGACTGCAAAGGTACTACCTTTTTTTGAACTAGCAAATTTTTTCGAACAAATTTTCAAAGAAATTTTTAAAAATTTTTATAAATGATTAAAAACCAGTTATTTAAGCTTTTCAAGAAAATTTGAAGCATTTTTTGATCGCGGAAGGAGTTGTTTGACAGCCCGCAGCCAGGCATCGGCGTCGTTGTCTCCCACCCCCTTGATGGAGAAGGTCTCGGAGGCTTCCCCGGCCGCTGCCAGGATGTCTATCTCCAGGGCCACCTGGCCCAGCGCGCCGCCCGTCTGCTCCCGGCTGGTGACGGTGGCCGATACCGTGAGGGGCGTTCCCTCATCGGCCACGGTGAACCCGCCGCCCGCCAGCATCTGGGTAAAACGCTGCTCAAGCACCTGGGCGGCATCGGCCGGAATGTCATCGGCCAGCACCAACTTGTAAGATTGCGCCTGCACACCCAGGGCGGTCACCAGCAGGCATACCATATATAATAATACTCTTTTCATGAGGGCAAAGTTAACAATTTTACCTTATATTTGTACGGATGAAACGCGTTTTGGGCATACTGCTGCTACTGCTGGCCTTCTCTTGTCAGAAAGGCCATATCCTGGATGACCAACCCGCAACGGGCGGTATTCCGGAGCGGCTGGTTTCCGTGCTGGAGGAGGATGGCGGCGTTCCCCAGATCCGCATCAGCATCCGGGAACAGGACTGGAAAACCCTCCTCACTGCCTATAACAAAGACAACGGCACCCGGCTGTACATCCCCTGCGACGTCAGTTACTCCGGCGGCGGCAAGTTCCAGTCCGTGGCCCATGCAGGCATACGTCTCAAGGGAAACACCTCCCGCCGCTATCCCGGAGAGGCCGGCAACCTGCACCACGTCCACTTCGGCCTGCACCTGGATGAATACGAACCGGACGCTACCCTGCTGGGCTCTCCCCGCCTGGACCTCAAGTGGTTCAAGGACGACCCCGCCTACTGCCGGGAGGTTTTCTGCTACGACCTCTTCCAACGCTTCGGCGTGTGGACGAGCCCCACTTCCGGATACGCCCGCCTGTGGGTGAGTATCGGCGGGAAAGAGACCTATATGGGCGTATACGAACTCCTGGAGCACGTAGGAGGAGACTACCTCAAACGCCGCAATCCGCAATTCCAGGGGCACGGCGGACATCTCTGGAAGGCCCGTTGGGGTGCCTCTTTCCGCGACGCCGACGCCTGGATGGGGGCCGATGACGGTAAGTCCGAATTCACCTACGAGCTGGAGTCGGACCCCGAAGACTTCTCCGCCGCCCAGGCGCAGCTGAAGGATTTCATCGGCCGGCTGAACAGGCTGTCCGGAGAGGCCTTCTTCAACTGGGCCCGGGAAGCCATGGATGTGCCCCTGCTCCTGAAAACCTACGCCGTAAACGTAGCCGTGGGCATGTGGGACGACTACTGGAACAACACCAACAACTTCTATTTCTACTTCAGCCCCGCCGGAAAGTTCTACTTCATTCCCTACGACTACGACAACACCCTGGGCACCAGCGCCAACTGCGGCGTACAGCAGGACGCCGGCCGGCAGAATCCGCTCCATTGGGGCAGCGACAGCAACCCGCTCATCTCCAAACTTCTGCAGAACGAAGAATGGAAGCGGCTCTACATCTCCTACCTGAAGCAGCTGTGCGCAGAAAACTTCCGGGCCGATGTAGCCGCCGCACGCATCCAATCCTGGCAGCAGGCCATTAGCCCGTACGTCTCCAACGACACCGGAGAGGACATGTCCATCTCCGACCACCCCGCCTCCTGGGGCAACCACAGCGAATACCGCCTCCTCACCTCTGGAAAAAACAATTTCTTCGAGGTAAAGGCGGCGGTAGTGAATGCGCTGTAAGTGCTTGGGCGGAACGTCCCGTAACCCGTTTGGGGGCAAAAACACGTAATGCCAAGATCCGAGGATCCTGGCATTACGAAAAAAAAGTCTAAATCTCGTTACGGGATGTTCCCGGATTTACATCATGCCGCCGGCGGGCATGGCGGGGGCGGCCGGAGCGGGCTCCGGGATGTCCACGATGCCGCATTCGGTGGTGAGGAGCATGCCGGCTACGCTGGCGGCGTTCTCCAGGGCCACGCGGGCTACCTTGGTGGGGTCGATGATACCGGCCTGGTACATGTTCACGTACTCGTCGGTGCGGGCGTTGTAGCCGAAATCGGCCTTGCCTTCACGGATCTTGTTGATGATGACGGAGGCTTCCACGCCTGCGTTGGCAGCAATCTGGCGCAGCGGCTCTTCGATGGCGCGCTCGATGATGCGGATACCGGTGGTTTCGTCGTCGTTCTCGCCCTTGAGGCCCTTCAGGGCTTCGGCGGCACGAATGTAGGCCACACCGCCACCCGGCAGGTAACCTTCTTCCACAGCGGCGCGGGTGGCGTTCAGGGCGTCGTCCACGCGGTCCTTCTTCTCCTTCATCTCCACTTCGGTGGTGGCACCTACGTAGATCACGGCCACACCGCCGGCCAGCTTGCCCAGGCGCTCCTGGAGCTTCTCACGGTCGTAGTCGCTCTTGGTGGTCTCAATCTGGGCGCGGATCTGATCGGCGCGGTCCTTGATATCGGCCTGCAGGCCTGCGCCACCTACGATGGTGGTGTTTTCCTTGGTGATGGTGACCTTCTCGGCCTTGCCCAGCATTTGGACGTTGGCGTTCTGGAGGGTGAAGCCACGCTCCTCGGAGATGACCACGGCGCCGGTGAGGACGGCGATGTCCTGCAGCATTTCCTTACGACGGTCGCCGAAGCCGGGGGCCTTCACGGCGGCTACCTTCAGGGTACCGCGCAGGCGGTTCACCACCAGGGTGGTAAGGGCCTGGCCTTCCACATCTTCAGCAATAATCAGCAGGCTGCGGCCTTCGCGGGCCACGGGCTCCAGCACGGGCATCAGGTCTTCCATGTTGGAGATCTTCTTGTCTGTGAGCAGGATGTAGGCGTCGTCCAGGACGGCTTCCATCTTGTCACCGTTGGTCATGAAGTAAGGGGAGATGTAGCCGCGGTCGAACTGCATGCCTTCCACCACCTTCACCTCGGTCTCGGTGCCTTTGGCTTCCTCTACGGTGATGACGCCGTCTTTCTTGACCTTGGCCATGGCATCGGCGATGAGTTTGCCGATATGGGCGTCGTTGTTGGCGCTTACGGTACCCACCTGCTCCACCTTGGAGTAGTCTTCGCCCACGGGCTGGCTCTGCTTCTTGAGTTCGGCCACCACGGCGTTCACCGCTTTGTCGATACCCTTCTTCAGGTCCATGGGATTGGCACCGGCGGCCACATTCTTCAAGCCCACGTTGATGATGGCCTGGGCCAGCACGGTGGCCGTGGTGGTACCGTCACCGGCCTGGTCGTTGGTCTTGGAGGCCACTTCCTTCACCATCTGGGCGCCCATATTCTGGAACTGGTCTTCCAGTTCTACCTCCTTGGCTACAGTGACACCGTCCTTGGTAATCTGGGGTGCACCGAATTTCTTGGAAATAACCACGTTGCGGCCTTTGGGGCCCAGGGTTACCTTCACGGCGTTAGCCAATGCATCGGCGCCTTCCTTCATGGCGGCGCGGACGTCAGTATTGAATTTGATTTCTTTTGCCATAATTACAGGATTGCTAAAATGTCACTTTGTTTCACAATGAGGTACTTCTTGCCATCCACGGTCACTTCCGTGCCGGCATATTTGCCATAGAGCACCATGTCACCCACTTTCACTTCCATGGGTTCATCCTTGGCACCGGGGCCCACCGCTACAACGGCGCCCTGCTGCGGTTTCTCCTTGGCATTGTCCGGGATGTAAAGACCCCCGGCGGTCATGGTCTCGGCCTCTTTGGGTTCCAGTACCACTCTTGTTCCTAAAGGTTTCAGCATAATATTGTTTGTTTTTTGAATATTTTCTGCCGGAAGGAATATCAATGCCCGTGCCAAGGCAGTCAGACTGCCAATTTGTCAGCCAGGCGCATTTGCTTTTCACGCGCGCGTGTACTATATTTGTATTCTATGGAAACAATCATTAACAAATTCTTTGAAGGAGAACGGCCGCTGTACTGCCGGCGGGACGGTCTTCGCCTGGAAGGGGTGGTCATCGGCCCCGGAGAATCGGCCATTAAGGAATGCGAAGATGTAGAAGCGGTGAAATGCGAATTCAAGGGCAAGTACCCCTTCTGGGAGTGCGACGGTTTCGTTATCCGGGACTGCATCTTCCGCGAAGGCGCCCGGGCCGCGCTGTGGTACACCCGCCACTGCAAGATGTACGATACGCTGGTGGAAGCCCCCAAGATGTTCCGCCGCATCACAGACTGCTACCTGGAAAACGTGCGCATCCCCGACGCCCTGGAAACTTTCTGGGACTGTGACCAGGTAACCCTGCGCCATGTAGAGGCCTCCAACGCCAACTACATCTTCATGCACACGGACAACATAGACGTGGACCACTTCAAACTGCAAGGGAACTACTCTTTCCAGTATTCTAAGAACGTGGTTATCCGCAATTCAGACCTGGACACCAAAGACGCCTTCTGGGAAAGCGAGAACGTCACCGTGTACGATTCCCGCATCCAAGGCGAATTCCTGGGCTGGTATGCCAAGAACCTCAAACTGGTCCGCTGCCACATTGGCGGCACCCAGCCCCTCTGCTACTGCGAAAACCTGATCCTGGAAGACTGCACCTTCGAGCCCGACGCAGACCTCGCCTTTGAATACAGCAGCGTCCAAGCCACCGTCAAAGGCCACATCGTCTCCGTCAAAAATCCCCGAACCGGCTTCATCAAAGCCGGCAGCATCGGCGAAATTATTCTGGACCAAAACATCAAACAGCCCGGAAATTGCATAATAGAAAAGAATGATTTACAACTTTGACCAGTGCCCGGACAGGAGGGGCACAGAGAGCGTGAAATGGGACCTGCATCCCGGAACGCTGCCCATGTGGGTAGCCGATATGGACTTCGAGGTAGCCCCGGAAATCAAGGCGGCGCTTCAGAAGCGACTGGACCATGGCGTGTTTGGCTATGAGCTGGTGCCCGATGCTTACTATGAGGCTATCGGCCGATGGTTTTCGCAAAGGCACGGATGGGAGGGTATCGGCCGGGAGAACATTGTGCCCACTACGGGCGTGATTGCGGCATACAGTGCGGCCATCAAGGCCATGACCCAGCCCGGAGACAAAGTGCTGGTGCAGACGCCGTGCTACAACGCGTTCTTCCCCGCTATCCGCAACAACAAGTGCGTGCAGCTGGAGAACCCGCTGCGCTATGACGGCAGCCGATACATCGTGGACTGGGACGACTTCGAGGCCAAGACCAAGGAAGCCAAGGTGTTCCTCTTGTGCAACCCGCACAACCCTGCCGGGCGTGTCTGGACACGGGAAGAGCTGCTGCTGATGGGAGAAATCTGCCGCCGGAACGGCGTGTTTGTCGTTGCCGATGAAATCCACTGCGAACTCACCTACCCCGGTCACGACTATACCCCCTGGGCCACCCTGCCGCCGCAGTACGTGGACCGGTCGGTGTCCTGTATCTCCCCCACCAAGGCCTTCAACATTGCCGGCATCCAGATTGCCAACATCTTCGCCGCCAATCCGGAAGTACTGGCCAAGATGGACCGGGCCATCAACGACAACGAGTGCTGTGACGTGAACGTATTCGGCGTTACCGCCCTGCAGGCCGCCTACAACGAAGGCGGTCCCTGGCTGGACCAGTTGCGGGACTACCTCTGGCACAACGCCCGCACCGTGTCCTGCTACCTGGAGGACGAACTGCCGCAGATGAACGTGCTGCCTCTGGAAGGCACTTACCTCATGTGGCTGGACTGCCGCGCCGCCCGAAATCCCCGGGAGCCGATGGCCGGCTTCAGCGAACGCTTCGCCAACCACCTGCGGGAAAAGCACGGCCTGGTCCTTAGCACCGGCACCATCTACGGCGCCGCCGGAGAAGGCTTCGAGCGCCTGAATATCGCCTGCCCCAGAACCCGTCTGCTGGACGGCCTGGAGCGGTTCCGTGAAGGGTTTCTGGACTACCGTTTTTCGCAACTATCTGAATAACAATTACATACAACTTTTCCTCCGGGCAAATTCTCCCGGAGGAAAAGTCATAACAAACTCATAATCAAATGCTTAGAAAAAACGCTTTTTTCTGCATGTTTGCCGGAGCCGTCCTACTGCTGGCGGCCTGCGGGCCTAAAAAGACGGTGCAAGAGCCGTCGGCCCAGGATTTCGCCTCTTACATCAAAGCCTTTACCGGCGGTATTGTCACGGAGGAGACGCCCATCCGCGTAGACCTTACCGAGGACGCCACGCAGATGCCCACGGAGGGCCTGTTCAGTTTCAAGCCCGCCTTGAAGGGAAACGTCAAGTGGAACGGCGCCCAGAGCGTGAGTTTCATCCCGGCCGATGGTGCTTTGAAAGTGGGCCAAACCTACCAGGCCAGCCTGGCCCTGGGGAAACTCATCCCCGGTGCGCCGGAGCAGTTTGACTTTGGCTTCACCGTGAAGGGCAAGCCGCAACCGGAAGCCCAGGCCGAACCAGAGCCCGACAACGGTCTCCCGTTCCGCGTGGTGCAGGCGCACATCGAAGAAAGCGCCATTGAAGTGGAACTCACCGATGTCCCGGCCAACGCCACGGTAAAGGGTATGGTGGAACTCCAGGGCGCGGCCCGCAGCTATGTGCAGGTGCAGGGCAACCTGGTCAAGGTGCACTTCGAGGGCCGGAAAGGAGACCTTACGCTCACCCTGGACAAGAGCCTGAAAAACGACAGTGGAGCCACCCTAGAGCAGGATTACGTGAAAGTGTTCAAGGAGCAGGAAGAGAAGCCCGCCGTGGAATTCCCCTTCACGGGCAACATCCTGCCGGACAGGCAGAACCTCATCCTCCCCTTCCGCGCCGTGAACCTGAGTGCCGTGGAAGTGCGGGTAATCAAGATTTATGAGAAGAACATCCTCATGTTCCTGCAGGACAACGACCTGGGCGGCAGCAGCAGCCTGCGCCGGTGCGGCCGTCTGGTGTACCGCGGTGACATTGCGCTGGACGCCACCAAGGACCTGCATCAGTGGAACACGCACAGCATAGACCTGAGCGGCCTGTTCAAACAGGAACCCGGTGCCATCTACCGCATCCGTATCAACTTCCGCCTGGACCAGAGCCTGTATGGCGGCAAGGAAGTGATGCAGGCGATGAACAAGCCCGACGGCAAGCCCAGTCAGGCCGATGAAGCTGAATGGGACACGCCCAACAGCTACTACTGGGACAACTTCTATGACTGGGATCTGTACAGTTGGAAAGAGGCCGACGACCCCGACAAACCTTCCTACTATATGGATTCTTCCCGCTTCCCGGCCGTGCAGCTGCTCTCCAGCGACCTGGGCCTGATGGCCGACTACGCCGGCGGCAAGCAGCTGTGGGTTGCGGCCACCGACCTCATCACCGCCAAACCCGTGAGCGGCGCCAAACTGGAAGTGTACGACTACCAGCTCCAGGAAATCGGCAGCGGCAAGACCGACGCCAACGGCCTGGCCACCGTGGAAGTGACCCGCAAGCCCTTCGCCGTGGTAGCCAAGGCGGGAGGCAGCACCGCCTACCTCAAGGTGACCAACGGCGACCAGCGCTCCACCAGCCGCTTCGACGTGGGCGGCGAGGTGCTCCAGCAGGGCATCAAAGCCTTCATCTACGGCGAGCGCGGCGTATGGCGCCCCGGCGATACCCTGCACGTGACTGCCATCGTGGCAGAGAAGGGAAAGAGTCTGCCATCGGCCCACCCTGCGACGCTGGAAATCTATACCCCGGCCGGCGCTTTCTACGGAAAATACACCCGCAAGGGCACCGACGGCTTCTTCAGCTTCGACATCCCCACCAAGGCCGATGACCCCACCGGCTACTGGAACGCCTACCTGAAAGTGGGCGGCAGCAGTTTCAACAAGGTCCTGCACGTAGAGACCGTGAAGCCCAACCGCCTCAAGGTGAACACCGGCTACCCCGCCCTGATGGAGGCCGGAAAGACGATGAGCGTTCCCATCGGCGCTGCCTGGCTTAGCGGCGGCGTGGCCGGGAACCTGCCCGTGCGCGCCCAGATGTCGCTGAAGAAAGCGTCGGGCACCCCCTTCGCGGGCTTCGAGAAATACAGCTTCTTCGCCCCGTCGGCCGCCTTCAGCGCCGATGAGCAGGAGCTCTTCAAGGGCCGGCTGGATGCCAGCGGCAACATCAGCGCCAAGATAGCGCTGCCGGCCGCCCAGAACGCCCCCGGCTTGCTGCAGGCCTTCGTGGTTACCTCGGTGGAGGAACCCGGTGGGGACGAGAGCTTCACCACCGAGACCATCCCCTACTCCCCTTACAGCGCCTATGTGGGCGTGCGCGTCCCCGACGGCGAGTATCTGGAAACCGACAAGGCCCACTACTTCAAACTGGCCGTGGTGGATGCCGCGGGGCAGCGTGTGAAAGGCCACCAGGTGGAATACGCCGTATACAAGACCGGCTGGAACTGGTGGTGGGACAATGCCGGCGGGAGCCTGGACGCCTACGTGAACGGCAGTTCCGTGGAGAAAGTGCAGGGCGGCGTGCTCAGCGTGGGCGCGCAGGACGGTTCCTTCTCCTTCCAGGTGGACTATCCTGCCTGGGGCCGATACCTGGTCCTGGCCCAGGACCTCACCTCCGGTCACGTGAGCGGCGCCACCTTCACCGTGGACTGGCCGGAATACCGCGGCCGCGCCGACAGAAGGGATCCCGAGGCCCTCACCATGATTACCCTCTCTACCGACAAACCCGCCTACCAGGTGGGTGAGAAGGCCACCGTCTTCATCCCTGCGGCCGCCGGCGCCCAGGCGCTGGTAGAGCTGATGAACGCCGGCGGCGTCATCACCCGCGAGTGGGTTTCCATCGGCTCCCAGGACACGCCCTGGACCTTTACGGTAACCCCGGAGATGGCGCCCAACATCTACGTGCAGGTGAGCCTGCTGCAGCCTTATAAGCAAAGCGCCAACGACCTTCCGCTGCGCCTGTACGGCGTACAGCGCATCAAGGTAGAGAACCCCGCCTCCCACTTGCAGCCGGTGATCCAGCTGCCTGATGTGATTCACCCGGAGGAACCGTTCCTGGTGAAAGTGTCCGAAAAGAACGGCAAACCCATGACCTATACGCTGGCCATCGTGGACGAGGGTTTGCTGGACCTCACGGCTTTCAAGACCCCGGACCCCTGGTCCCGGATGTACAAATACGAAGCTCTGTGCGTGAATACCTGGGATCTGTATGACCAGGTGATCGGCGCCTTCAACGGTTCCTTCTCCCCGCTGGCAGCCATCGGCGGTGACGAGGATGCCGTGCGCAACGCCCGCAAGGACAACCGCTTCAACCCCGTGGTGCTGTTCCAGGCGCCCCGCACCCTCCAGAAGGGCACCGACATCCTGAAACTGCAGCTTCCCATGTACGTGGGCAGCGTGCGCGTGATGCTGGTAGCCGGCCACGACGGCGCCTACGGCAACCTGGAGAAGACCGTGCCCGTGCAGAACCCCCTGATGGTGGTGACCACCCTGCCGCGCGTAATGGGCAGCGGCGAGGAAGTGCAGGCCGCGGTGAACGTGTTCGCCATGGAGGACGGTATCGGCGAGGCCAGCATTTCGCTCAAGGCCGACGGTCCCCTCTCCGGCGGCAGCACCCAGAAAGTGAACTTCAGCGCCAAGGGAGACCAGCTGCTGCGCTTCCCGCTCAAGGCTTCCCAGGCCGAGGGCGTCTCCCACATCACCGTCACCGCTACCGGCGGCGGGCACAAGGCCTCCGAAACCGTGGCCCTGGAGGTGCGCAACCCCAATCCGGCGGTAACCACGGTAGAACATTCCGTGCTGGAGCCCAAGGCATCCATGACCGCTTCCGGCACTTCCCTGCAACTGGCCGCCTTCCCGGCCGTGGACGTGCGGGAGATGTTCCTGAAGATGAAGAACTACCCGTACAACTGCACCGAGCAGCTCAGCGCCAAGGGTTTGGTGCTGCTGAACATACTGCCTCTGCTGGCCGATTCCGACGCAGCCGATGCCAAGACGCTGATTCCCACGGTCATTTCCCAGCTGTATGCCCGGCAGAACGCCGACGGCGGCTTCGGCTACTGGGTGGGCGCCAGTTCCAACACGTGGGTCTCCTCGATGGCCGGCCAGTTCCTGGCGCAGGCCGCCAAAGCGGGCTTTGACGTGAACGGCGGCGTGCTGAGCAGCTGGAAAAGCTATCAGCAGAAGATGAGCCAGGCCTACCGCGTGGCGGGCAGCAGCCTGTTCACCAACCTGGACGAGGCCTACCGGTTGTACGCCCTGGCGGTGGCCGGCGCGCCCAACATTGCCGGCATGAACCGTCTGCGGGAGGCCGCCGATATCGGCGACCGCGCCCGGTGGATGCTGGCATCGGCCTATGCCCTGAGCGGAAAGGCTTCTTTGGCTGCCGACATTCTGGACGGCACGGGCCGCGACTTCCCGGAGTACGAACCTTATAATATTACGTTTGGTACCGCGCTGCGGGACCAGTATATTGCCATGGACGCCCTGGTGGTGAACGACCGCGTGGCCGATGCCCTGGCGCTGGCCACTGACCTTCCCGCCCGGGGACTCTCTACGCAGGAGAGCGCTTTCGCCGCCGTGGCCCTGAACCATCTGTATACCGTGATGGGAGACAAAGCCGTGCACGCCAAGGTGGCGGGTAAGGAAGTGGCAAGCGCCTCTTCGGTGGTAACCCTGCCGCTGGACGGCCCGGCCGCCGTGGAGAACCTGGGCGCGGGTAAGCTTTACGTCACCGTGCTCAACGTATCCCGTTCCGGCCTTGCCAAGGCTGTTTCCAACGGCCTGGGCCTGGAGGTGAAGTACGTGGGTGAGAACGGCGCCACCGTGAATCCTTCGGCCATGGCCCAGGGCACCCGCTTCAGCGCCCAGGTGCGCGTGAAGGGAGACGCCGTGCGTTCCCACGAGAATCTGGCCCTGTCCTTTGGCATCCCGTCCGGCTGGGAGATCATCAACGAGCGCCTCACCGGTTCCGCCACCACCGAAGACGGCTATGACTACAAGGACATCCGGGACGACAAAGTGCTCTGGTACTTCGCCCTGCCCGCAGGCCGCTCCAAGACCTTTACGGTGCAGCTGCGCGCCGCCTACGAAGGCTCCTTCACCCTGCCTTCCGTGGTTTGCGAAGCCATGTACGATCCCACGGTTTCCGCTGCTACGGCAAGCGGTACGGCCCGTGTCACGCGGTAAGAAAATACTCATTGCAGTAGCAGCCACGTTGTTCGCAGCGTGGCTGCTGTGCCTGCCGCGGGAGCTGTTCCGGGGTGTGAGCTACTCGACGGTGGTGGAGAGCGCGGAGGGGGAGCTGCTGGGGGCGCGGATCGCGGCCGATGAGCAGTGGCGCTTCCCGCCGTGCGACACCGTGCCCGCGCGTTTTGCCGCGGCGCTGGTGCAGTTCGAGGACCGTCACTTCTGGTGGCACCCCGGTGTGGATCCGGGGGCGCTGGTGCGTGCGGCCATAGACAACGCTAAAAGCGGCCACGTGGTGAGCGGCGGCAGCACCATCACCATGCAGGTGATTCGCCTGTCCCGGCAAAAGGAGCGCAACCTGTGGCAGAAGATGATTGAGGCCGTGCAGGCCACGCGGCTGGAGCTGCGCTGTTCCAAACGAAGCATCCTGGCGCTGTATGCCTCCCACGCGCCTTTCGGCGGCAACGTAGTGGGGCTGGAGGCCGCAGCCTGGCGCTATTTCGGCCGTCCTGCGTCGGAGCTTTCCTGGGCCGAGGCCGCCACGCTTGCGGTACTTCCCAACGCCCCCGCCACCCTGCACCTGAGCCGCGGGCGGGACGAGCTCCTGTCCAAGCGGAACCGTCTGCTGCGGCGCTTGCTGGAGCACGGGGATTTATCGGCCGACAGCTATGAGGCGGCACTGGAAGAACCGCTGCCCGATGCTCCCCTGCCGTTGCCGTCGTGGGCCTCGCACTTCGTAGAGGGCTGCCCCAAGGGGGTGCGCACGCGCAGTTCCCTGAACTTGCCGATGCAGAAAGCCGTAGAAGCCACCGTGAACCGTCGTTCCGACGAGCTGGCGCTGGAAGGGATTGCCGATATGGCCGCAGTGGTCATCGACAACGCTTCCGGGCAGGTGGTGGCGTATGTGGGGAATGCGTCGACGTACCGTGAGCGCCCGGGCGTGCAGGTGGACATCGCCGCCTCCCCGCGTTCTACCGGCAGCATTCTGAAGCCGTTTCTGTATGCCGCCTCCCTGGCCGAGGGCGAAATTCTGCCCTACACCCTGCTACCCGACATCCCGGTGAACCTGGGCGGCTTTGCGCCCCAGAACTTCGACAAACAATACTACGGCGCCGTGCACGCCAACGAGGCCCTGGCCCGTTCCCTCAACGTCCCCGCCGTGTTCCTGCTGCGGCAGTACGGCGTGCCCAAGTTCCATTCCCTGCTGCAGAAGGCAGGACTCACCACCTTGACGCAGGCCCCGGAGCATTACGGCCTGTCCCTCATCCTGGGCGGTGCCGAAGCCCGGCTGGACGAAATTGCATCGGCCTATTCCAACTGCTTCGTCGGTGGCGACCTTGCCGCCTGGTACACGCTGGAGGCGCTGAAGGAGGTGAATCGGCCCGACGAACTGGACTGGCGGCTCATCCGCTCTGTCCGCAAGGCCGCGTGGAAGACCGGCACCAGCTACGGCTTCCGGGACGCCTGGGCCGTGGGAATGACGCCGGCGTACACCATTGGCGTATGGGCCGGTAATGCCGATGGCCACGGCGTACCGGGCCTCACAGGTGCCCGCACGGCCGGGCCGGTGCTGTTCGACATCCTAAACCTGCTGCCGTACGACGACGCCTGGTTCGCCGAGCCTGATGAGGTTTCGCCGATCACGAAAACGGCCGATTCTGTGCACGGGAAGGCGGTTTGGGCGGCCGTGTGCACGGATTCGGGGATGCTGGCAGGGCCGGACTGTCCCCAAACCGAACTGCTGGTTCCGGCGGCGGGGCTGGACAGCGAGCCGTGCCCGTATCACAGCACAGGTGAGTTCGTGCTGCCACCGGCGATGGAATGGTATTACAAGCCGCATCACCCGGAGTACAAAGGCGCCACCCGGGCCCAAACGGAAAATGCCGTGCAGTTCATCTATCCGCAGAACGGGGCGGTGCTGGCCATCCCCCGCCAGCTGGGCGGCGAAAAGGAGGGCGTGGTGTTCCGCGCAGCGCATCACAGTGCCGATGCCACCCTGTGGTGGCACCTGGACAACACCTATGTGGGCGAAACCCGTTTCCGGCACGAACTCCTCCTGGCCCCCACCCCCGGCAAACACACCCTCACCATAGTAGACGACGAAGGCAATACGGCATTTGTGCGGTTTACGATTGCGCCTTAGAACCCCAGCGCTCCTCCAACACCATTTCAACATATGCATTCATAGACATATGCGCCAGTTGGGCTCTTCTTTTAAGCTCTTCATAAAGGCTGGTTTTCAATCGTACGGTAATTCTTTCCCTGTGTTCTTTGTTTTTGCTTTCCATATTTATCTCCAAGTTTGGCCTATATCCCAGTGGACGGCGTATTCGAAGGAGGTTCTGTCTGCGGGAAGGTCAAATTCATCCAGAATAAGGGCGCGGGCATCGGGGTTTTCTTCCAGCCACTTTCCTGTCATCACCACGAAGCGGTCATCGGCCATCACATAGAAGACCCGCCCGCGGGGCTTGTTTTCATACGGGCCGATAAAGGGGCCAGAGCCGTCCCCGTGATGCTTTTGCCGATTGTACCCCTTGCGCCAGACGTCTTCGTGTAACTCGGAGCAGGTAATGCGGCCGTCCGAAGCATTGGCCTTGGTATAATCACGGACCGGATGAGATACCACGCCAAAGAGTTCCTTCCAAGCCACGTTATACCAGAAGATGCCCACTTTAGGATCATCTGCATGGCCCCGGTTGGCCTCCATCTGCCGGATCATCTGGGCATAGTCCTCCCTGGAGGTTTCCCGAAGCTTTGATGGCAATTCCTCAAACGACGGCAGCAGCTCATTCATGATGGAAATGATAACCACATAGTCATCCTCATAATAATAGGTAATCATGCCGCTCCCGTTGAAACGGCGTTCCCAGTAGCCGGGAAGGGAGGAGTCTACCACCTCCGGCGAGCCGATTCCCTCCTGCGGATGCGCCTGGATATCCCGCAGGAGGGCTTTTACCTGCTCTGCGTGCGGGACACTTTTCCCCTTGAGGGCATGGTACAGATACTCTGCTTTGGGACTGAAATACAGTTTCATAGGGCGTCGATATCAGTTATCTCTATAAGCTGCCCAGCCTTCATCTGAAGGGTAGCTTCCCGAATATCCTTCATCACGGCCGAATTACCCAGAATCTCCAGGCGGCGCTGCATGGCATTAAACTCCTTCAGGGGCACCAGCACGGCCCCCGTGTCCCCCTTGGTGATGATAAGTGGTTCCTCTGTAAGGAGGACTTCATCGTAATACTGCTTGATGTTGGCCCGGAAGGCCGATATGGACGTCACCTGCATAGTACATAATTTTGTACAAATATACGTACATTTTATTATCTTTGCAAAAAAATGGAAATAACGCGGCGAGGTGCCAGTAAGAATTCTATTTGATGTTGTTTAGGAACCGGTTCCTCGTGAGTTTGAAAAACAGCATTACGGAGCATCCCTTCTTTGATCCACATTTCGTGACCGCCATGCGTCCTGTTCAGTTTTAGACCCATGGCAGAAAGAAGCCTGCGATACCGCGCGACAGAGATATTACTGAAACGTCCCATCAGCAAGCCGAAAAAGCATAATTGAACGGGACAGACTGCTTTCTAAAATCAACTTTAAAGATTTCCCTAAGAGTCTTGTTATGTTCCAGAAGAACTTCGATCTGGGGCGGGACGAACCTCGCCGACGTTTTCCTGGCCACCCAACCATGCTTTGTCAGGTACTCGCCTAACGTGTTATTGACAATGGTATATTCGAAAAAATCCTCTGCCACAATGTCGAAAGAGGATTTGGCATCTTCTTCCGTCTTCCCGTATCCCATAAGATCCAAGGCAGGGGCATAAACTACCTGGAAGCCGTCATTCTCATAGATGAATACATCTAATACTGCTTCGACATTACCTTTTTGGACTCTGATGTAGTTACGAGCCACGATGAAAAGAGATTTTTCCTTATCCATGCAAATTTAACACTTTTTAATTAATCATACATAACAAAACGGGAATTAGGCGCGACACCGGGGCAATGCCCAGTGTGGCGCATAGCAGACGGGCCACTTTCAAGGTGGGCTCGGCCCTGCCGGAGATATAATCATTGATGCGGGTAGGACTCACGCCAATCTTTTTTGCCAGGTCCCGCTGCGTCATACCCTGCTCTTCCAATGACAGTTGAATCAGTTGTGATACGGTTGGTTTTCCGATGGGATAGTGCTCCTTTTCATAGGCAATCACGAAATCTGACATGATGGCCAGCTCCAGGGCCAGAGGGTCATTGGCCGAAGTATCCTCTCCCACCAGCGGAAGAAGTTCTTCCACCCGACGGAGCGCATATTCATACCTCGTTTGGTCTAAACTCTTTCTCATATCGTTGCGGCATCTATGTTAACATAATCCTTGTCTATGGTTATGCAAAAGTAACACTTTTCCAAATAATGGTTTATGATGCACCGCCCCTAATTGGCAGATTATCAATACTTTAATCATTTTTCTTTATACCACCCAGCCTAAAGAGAAAAACCCAAGTCACTGACGGACAAGCACTTAACCCACGAGCACGTTTCCATTAGGAGCGGGAGTTTTTATTTCAGCAGATTCTTCCTATATCTGCAGACAGCGCATTAAAAGCCGAATAAAACACTAACCACATATGAAGAACACGTACATTGCTCCGGAGCTGGAGGTTTTGGAGCTGGGCCCGAAGGATGGGCTGTTATTACCCTTGTCGGGCGGAACAGGAACTGGCAGCGATATGTTAGATCCGGATACGGGACAGAATCCGTTTGGCGTAATGGAATTATAGGAGGACCGGCTATGAAGAAACTATTCATTCCTGCCATCCTGGCACTCCTGGCATCTTGCTCGCAAATGGAGAAAGACGTTCCCGTCATCCCCGAAGAAGAAAGCCAGCCTACCGGCTATAAAGTGCTTACCATCACGGCCCAGAAGGCCGATGTCACCAAGACATCCTATGCCGGAGATAAAACTTTCTCCTGGAGCGTGGGTGACAAGATATCGGTCATCTGCAACGACGGAACCCAGAACCTCTGGGAAACCTTCGACATAGAAGAAGCTTCTACCAGTTCCAAATTCAAGGCTACCGTTGCCGATAATATCAATATGGGAGCTCTGGACGGCAGTAAAGTAGCGCTGTATCCGGCCAGTAACAGCCATGTATTTACCAGCGCGGCTTCCGGAGATATATCGTTCCACATTCCGGCCGAAAGGGATTTCCTCGCTTCGTCCGGTGGTCACCAGGAGAGTGCCATCCCCATGTTCGCCTGGGGAGCAGACGATGCCACCTACGCCTTCTCCAACCTCACCGGCGCCGCCAAGTTCACCTTCACCAATGTCCCCTGTTCTGAAGTGAAAATGGTTTACACTGTTCCCGGCGTTAAACTCAACGGCACTTACAGCCTGCTGTTTGACAGCATTAACAAGGCCGATGCTTCAGACGTTCACTGGGACGCCGCTGACGCAGCCCATGATTCAGAAAAAACGGTTACCTATTATGGTGACGTGGTCGGTAACAGCGTCTCCTTCTACTTACCTTACACCCAAGGCACCATTTCGGGGCCCAGCACACTTCAACTTATAGACGTCGCCACTAATACGGTCCTTTACAACAATACCCACGTAGGAAACATCAGCATCCATAAGAATCAGATTGCCGTTTTACCGGGACTAAACCTCAGTTTCCACTCTGCTTACAATATCGACTGGAGCGGAGTTCCTCAGGCCACCAACTCTTCTGATGTTTGTCATGCCCTAAGAAAGCTAAAAGCCACGGCCGATGCCACCTATATTTACCTATATATAGAAGCTCTTCCTGGTTTTATGTGCCTTGAGCACGATTATGACAGTTTATTCCACTTGTATAAAGAGAATGCGTCAGGTTCTACCATGTATTGGTACGATTATGAAGAGGGGGAATGGATAAAACACTCCGAAATAGACGCCGCCCATGACAAATGGGCCTCTAAAGATGGAATAATTGCCTTCCTAACAAATAGCAGCGATGCGTATTCATCCAACTTACTGATGCATCCAAATGTCTGGTACTACGAAATTCGGATGCAACGTAGTGTGGATCCCGCATTCGCAAGTGCCGGCACCGTAAAGATTGGTGTTGTCTTGGATGATATATTCAAAGATAATAGCGACGACACGGATAATTCCAACTATGGAGATCCTTACGGTGTTATTCCCACCTATGGAGAAGAAGATATGTACGAGTTAACACTCCCGTAACAACGTCCCTCTTCACATATTTACAAGAAAAGCGGTCTGGAATATCCAGGCCGCTTATTCGGTATAGTTCTCCACCTCCCAGTTGTTAGGGATTCCACTAGCACCTCTTGGCCACTTTGTTTCGTCAGTGCCAGAGTTAACTGTAGTTGTCGAGTTCTTATAGA
>JAFWPA010000031.1 GCA_017509685.1 Bacteroidales bacterium | reverse complement strand
CCCGTTTCAAGGTGCACGCCAAATCCGTCCTCTTCCGCGAAGCCATCATGAACAAAGTCCTGAGCGAACTGGAAGAAAATCACCCCACCTTATTCTAATTAAGGAATTATTTGTATCTTTGCAGCCCGGTATTGAACTGTGGTGTAATGGTAGCACTAGGGATTTTGGTTCCCTCAGTCAGCGTTCGAATCGCTGCAGTTCAACAGAAAAGGAGCGCAAAAGCGCTCCTTTTCTGTTGAACTGGTGCACTCGGCCGGGTGCCGAGTGCACCAACATGCCCTACGTTACCCCCTCCCTAAATCCCTCCCCTCGGGGGAGGGACTCGGCGTCAGAAGACGCCGCTCGCCTGCAGGCTCGGTCGCTTCGCTCCGAATTCTCTCATACACAGGCATCAAGCACCCTCTCCCAGATGTCCGTGTGCACTGGAGGCCTGTTTTGCACACGGAAGGTGGTTTTGGAGGCCTCGGTGTGCATAGGAGGCCTGTTTTGCACACGGAGAGGGGTGCTTTTTTTGTTGAAGAATATTGCGTACATTTGTATGATAGATTTGGAAACAATTATTATAACCCTATAACAATACTATGGCTGAAACCAAATTCAGGGTCGAGAGTGACCTTATCGGCGAACTTCAGGTTCCCATTGATGCTTACTACGGTGTACAAACCCAGCGGGCCATCAACAATTACAAGATTTCCACCACGCATATGTACGACTATCCGGAGTACATCATTGCCATGGCCTATGTGAAGATGGCGGCGGCCAGTGCCAATGCCGAACTGGGTGCCCTGGACAAGAACATCGCCAAGGCCATCATCGAGGCCTGCAAGGAGATTGTGAACGGTAAGCTGTGGGACCAGTTCCCCGTGGATATGATGCAGGGCGGCGCCGGTACTTCCGTGAACATGAACGCCAACGAGGTTATTGCCAACCGTGCCCTGGAACTCATGGGTCACAAGAAAGGTGAGTATCAGTTCTGCTCTCCCAACGACCATGTGAACTGCGCCCAGAGCACTAACGACGCTTATCCCAGCGCTTTCCGTTACACGTTCTTCCGTATGAACAAGCACGTGGAGAAAGCCCTGCAGGACCTCATCGCTTCCCTCCGTGCCAAGGGTGAGGAATTCAAGGACATCATCAAGATGGGCCGTACCCAGTTGCAGGACGCCGTTCCCATGACGTCGGGCCAGGAATTCAACGCTTTCGCCAACAACCTGGAAGAGGAAATCGCCAACCTGGAGCGTAACGCCGTTCTGCTTAAGGAGATTAATATGGGCGGTACTGCCATCGGCACCGGCCTCAACGCCGTTCCTGGATTTGCAGAACTCTGCACCAAGCGCCTCACCGAATTCACCGGCGATACCTTCGAGAAAGCACCCGACCTGGTGGAAGCTACCCCCGACACTGGTGCATACGTGAGCTATTCGGCCGCCCTCAAGCGCCTGGCCGTGAAGCTTTCCAAGACCTGCAACGACCTTCGCCTGATGGCTTCCGGTCCCCGCTGCGGCCTGCACGAGATCAACCTCCCTGCCATGGCACCTGGTTCATCCATCATGCCCGGCAAGGTGAACCCCGTGATTCCCGAGGTCACCAACCAGGTATGCTTCAAGGTGATTGGTAACGACACCGCCGTGTGCTTTGCCGCCGAGGCCGGCCAGCTGCAGCTGAACGTGATGGAACCCGTCATCGTACAGTGCATCCTGGAAAGCCAGACCTGGCTCATCAACGTGATGAACACCCTGCGCACCCTGTGCATCGACGGCATCACTGTGAACGCCGAGCATTGCTACGAGATGGTGAAACACTCCATCGGCATTGTGACGGCCCTCAACCCCTACATCGGCTACAAAGCCTCTACCAAGGTGGCCAAGGAAGCCCTGGAAACCGGCCGCAGCGTCTACGACCTGGTCCTGGAGCACGGTCTCATGACCAAGGAAAAACTGGACGAAGCCCTGGATCCCAAGGCCATGACCGCCAGCCACGAGTTTATCAAGTAAACACTCCTAGCAGGAGGTCATATAGCCTTTTACCAACTTCCATTTGCCGGCCGCGAGGTCGGCATTTTTGTATAGGAGATTCAGCATGCCTTCGTCGTAGAAGCGGAGGCCGGCGGTGTCGGAGTCAATCTGCAGGAAGTTCACGTAGCCTTCCATTTCCTGGAGTACCTCTTCAAAGAAGGGGAAGCCCAGGAGTTTGGTGCAGTCGGCGTTGTCCGGGCAGGCTTCGAACGTCATTTTCAGGGCCGGTTGCGTAAGCGGCTGGTCATCGTCGTCCACCAGGATGGCACTGCGGAAGGTCTCGAAGTTGATGGCCTTGGTGTATTTGACCACCACCTGCTTCTTGTCCCAAAGGCCTAATCCGTTGTGCCAGGGGCTGTCCAGGTCCAGGTATTCGTCCAGGCCGGCGAAGACATAGAACATGCCCTGATGGAGTAGTTTCCCTTCCGGATCGAAGGGGGCGATGTCTTCGCAGTCTATCTGGCAAATGAAGGTGAGGGGGTAGTCGAAGGTTTCCCCGTCCTCTTCGGCCTGGGCCGTGGGATATTCCATATCGGCGGGAAGGTCGGGGTCGCCCCACCATTTGGAGGAGCAGAAGAGTTCGGTCTCGGTTTCCTGCAGGTTGATTTTGATGGCCATAATGATGAGTGTTTCCCCAAAGTTAGCAAGAAAAATTGAAATAATCGGCCATGGAGCCCGTGACAAGCGTGACGGAGAGCACCACCAGCACCACCAGCCACAGGATGAAAATCACCAGTCCGGGGCGCCAGGAGGGAGATTTAAAGCCGAACACCATCATTACGCCGCCATACACCATCCCCACGAGGGGTAGCAGCACGGACAAGGCCAGCAGGCACAGCACCCAGGGTTGGCCCAGCCATTCGGCCAGCCAGGGGAAGTCCTCTGCCAGACGGTCCAGCCAGCCTTCCCAGGAAAGGCCCATCACCGGCAGGTTGTTCAGGCTGATGATGGAGAGGGAGGCGATGGCCGATGTGCCGGATACCAGTAGCACGATGCCCACCACCAGCAGGATGAGCTTGCCGAATTGCTGGAAGAAGTCCGACTTCCCCACTTCGCGGGCGGCGTTGCCCATCTCGTGCAGGCCAGCTTGCACGTTGCGGCGGATTTCATCGGCCGTACCGGAATCCCCGTTCATGGCCCAGCGGTCCTGTGCGGTCTTGGCGGCAGGCATGGCAATCCACAGGATGCAGTAAACCACCGGCATGCCCAGGGTGACCATTCCGCGGCTGGACAAGGCGAACAGGCCCACCAGCGTGAGCACCACAAAGGCCAGGCGCAGCCACACCACATCTATCTGGAAGAAGGTGGCCAGGCCGGCACACACACCGCCCAGACGCTTGTTCTCCATATCCCGGAACAGTTTGCGGGTGCCTTTCTCGTTGTGGGCGGTCTCCGGACCGGGGTCATCGGCCTCTATGCGTTCCGGCCGGCCCAGGATGTTGATGACGGCATTCACGTGATCCAGCGTGACCACGCCGCCGCGGCCCGCCTTGTCCAGCAGGAGCTCGGCCATCCGTTCCTCGATACCATCCATGATTTCCTTGCCACCCTCCTGGGACAGATAGTGCTTCTCCAGGGCGCCAATGTATTCCTGTAACGCTGCAGCAGCGTCTTTTTCTACCGTAAAGGCGTATCCGCCGATACTCAATTGCTCCGTTATTTTCATTTTCTTAAGGTTTCAATACTGTTTACCAATTCCTGCCAGGCGGCATCCATTTCGGCCAGCTGGTCCCGGCCTTTGTCTGTTATCACATAGTATTTGCGGGGCGGACCCTGGGTAGATTCTTCCCAGCGGTAACTTAGCAGGCCCTGGTTCTTCTGCCGGATGAGGAGGGGGTACAGGGTACCCTCCACCACCAGCATATTGGCGTTTTTGAGCTCTTCCAGAATACTGGAGGCGTAGGCCTCCTTCCGGCTCAGGATGCGCAGGATGCAATATTCCAGCACACCTTTCCGCATTTGGGAGCGGACATTTTCACTGGTGGTATCCATAGCTTATTTGGAATAAGTGCTGAAACGGGACATATTGGCCGGCGTGGGGGCCAGGCCGTGCATCTGACATTTCTTGGCAGGGGTATCGGCCACGGGGACGGCAATCCAGAAGATGATGTAAATCCAGATGCCGGCCGTTCCGAAGATGATGGCCAGCAGCATCAGGATACGGATGAGCGTGACGTCCACGTCCAGGTAGATGGCCAGGCCGCTGCAGATACCGGCCAGCTTCTTGCTGTCCGGATCCCGGAACAGTTTCTTTTCGGCCGTAGCCTCTTCCGTGTACACGCGCTGGGTCTCGGCGGAGCCGTCGGGCATGCCCAGCGCATCGGCCACCTGCTCTACCAGGGCCAGGGAAACAACGCGGTCCCCCGTTCCTACCGACTGGTAAAAGAGTTCGGCCACGCGTCCCTCTATCTCATCCATTACCTCCGCCTTCTGGCTGTCGGTCACCGTAAGACGGGCCTTATAGTGCTCCAGATAATCTGTGAGCCGCTTGTAAGCATCTTCTTCCAGGGTGAAACTGCGCCCTGCCAACGAAACATTAACTACCTTTTTCATCTTGCAAAGTATTTTTCACTGCAAAGATATAAATATTTTTTGGTACTTTGCAATACAAAGTAGTAAAAAATTAAAAAATCTCGCTAAAACGCGAGATTTTCAGTTACTAGAGCCCCAACTTCTTGAAGAAGTCGTTGCCCTTGTCGTCCACCAGGATGAAGGCCGGGAAGTCTTCCACGCGAATCTTCCACACGGCTTCCATGCCCAGTTCCGGGTATTCCACGCATTCGATGCTGCGGATGCAGCTCTGGGACAGAACGGCAGCCACACCGCCGATGGTACCCAGGTAGAAGCCACCGTGCTTCTTGCAGGCGTCGGTAACCTGCTGCGTGCGGTTGCCCTTGGCAATCATCACCAGCGAGGCGCCGTTGGCCTGGAACTCATCCACATACGGATCCATACGGTTGGCCGTGGTGGGGCCCATGGAGCCGCAAGGATATCCTTCCGGGGTCTTGGCCGGGCCGGCGTACAGGATGGGATGGTCCTTGAAATAGGCGGGCAGCCCCTCCCCTGCATCCAGGCGGGCTTTCAGCTTGGCGTGAGCGATGTCGCGGGCCACGATGATGGTTCCCTGCAGGTTCACGCGCGTACCCACCTCATATTTGGTAAGTTCGGCGCGCACGGCATCGATTCCCTTGTCCAGGTCAATCACAATACCCTTAGGGCCTTCGCCGGGACGGCTGAATTCTTCGGGGATGAGTTCGGACGGGTTGGTGTCCATCTTCTCAATCCACACGCCGTCGGCGTTGATCTTAGACTTGATGTTGCGGTCTGCGCTGCAGCTCACGCCCATGCCGATGGGGCAGCTGGCACCATGGCGGGGCAGACGGATCACGCGGATGTCGTGAGCCAGGTACTTGCCGCCGAACTGGGCGCCCAGGCCAATCTTCGCCGCCTCCTTCAGAAGCTTCTCCTCCAGGTCCACGTCACGGAAGGCGCGGCCGGTTTTGTCGCCGGTGGTGGGCAGGTTGTCGTAGAACTTGATGCTGGCCAGCTTCACGGTAAGGAGATTCTTCTCGGCCGATGTTCCGCCAATCACGAAGGCGATGTGGTAAGGAGGGCAGGCCGCCGTACCCAGGCTCTTCATCTTCTCCACCAGGAACGGAAGCAGGGTGCCTTCGTTCTGGATGGTAGCCTTGGTCATGGGGTAGAAATAGGTCTTGTTGGCGCTGCCGCCGCCCTTGGCCACCATAATAAAATGGTATTCGTTACCCTGCACGGCTTCGATATCTATCTGGGCGGGAAGGTTGCACTTGGTGTTCACCTCGTTGTACATATCCAGCGGAGCGTTCTGGCTATAGCGCAGATTCTCCTTGGTAAAGGTGTTGAACACGCCCAGGCTAAGAGCTTCTTCGTCTTCGAAGCCGGTCCATACGCCCTGTCCTTTTTCGCCGTGGATGATGGCCGTACCGGTGTCCTGGCAGAAAGGCAGGATGCCCTTCACGGCAGTCTCGGCGTTGCGGAGGAACTGCAGGGCTACGTATTTGTCATTCTCGGAGGCCTCGGGGTCCTGGAGAATTTTGGCCACCTGCAGGTTATGGGAGCGCCGCAGCATAAACTCGCAGTCGTGGAAAGACTGCTGAGCCACCAGCGTAAGGGCCTCTGGGCTCACCTTCAGCATCTTGTGCCCTTCGAAATCGGCCGTGGAGACCAGTTTCTCGGAGCCGGGAATCTTGTAGTATTCAGTGGTATCTTTGCCCAACTGAAACATAGGAGCGTATTTGAATTCTACTGCCATATATTATATAATTAGATTTCTTACTGCTTCGGCCACCTCTTCCAGCAGCCATTTGGGGGTGGAAGTGGCGCCGCAAACGCCAACGGACTGCCCGTCACGGAACCAGGATGCATCCAGGTCTGCGGCGCCGCCGATGAGGTAGGTGCGGGGGTTCACGCTAAGGCAGAGGTCGCTGAGCACCTTGCCGTTGGAGGACTGTTTGCCGGAGACGAAGAGGATGATGTCGTGCCCGGCGGCAAACGCCGACA
Organism: Bacteroidales bacterium; assembly: GCA_017509685.1. GTDB lineage: Bacteria > Bacteroidota > Bacteroidia > Bacteroidales > UBA932 > Cryptobacteroides. Next base: position 37,952 of record JAFWPA010000031.1, on the reverse strand, counting down.
GCCGTTCGTGACGGGAGGCCACCTGCGCGCAGATGGTATCGTGCACCATGAGTTTTGCACCACGGGAGATGAGCCGCTGGCACAGGGCGTCGTATTCGTCGGGACTCTTGGTGGTCTGGGAGAAGATTTCCAGCGGCTGGGACAAGTCTATGGCGCCGCTCTGAAGCGCTTCCTCTAGCATGGCGGCGTCTTCCAGCACCAGGGCGTCTCCCCCCACCTGGCCCAGCAGGCCCAGCACTTCCGCATGACCCACCCGGCCGAAAATGAGCACTTGCCCGTGCTGACCGTCGGCGTGCAGGCGAGCGTAGGCCTCGCGGATGTTCCGCTGTAGCTGCAGCACCACGGGGCAGGAACAGTCAATCACCTCCAGCTTGCGGCCGGCGGCAGCCTCGTAGGTGGAAGGGGGTTCTCCGTGGGCGCGGATGAGGACGGTCTCCCCCTCGGGGATATCGGCCACCTGCTGGATGGTCACCAGTCCCTTCTTGCTAAGGCGGGAAAGTTCTTCTTCGTTGTGTACGATGGCGCCCAGTGAATACAGGCGCACGCCGCGGGCCAGCACTTCTTCTGCGCGCGTAACGGCGCGGATCACTCCCCCGCAGAAGCCGGATCCGGTATCAATCTCAACGTTTAACATGACAGGCCGGGGCTTTCCAGAAGGCCGAACTTACCCTGCAGCAGGCCCAGCATCCATACCAGTTCCTCGTGCAGGTTCATATGGGTATTGTCCAGCACAAAGGCGTCGGGCGCCTGCCGGAGCGGAGAGGTGGGCCGATGCGAATCCCGGTAGTCCCGGTCCTTCAGGTTAGCCTCTACCTCCTCCAGCGTGGTCTTCTCTCCCTTGAGCAGGAGTTCGTCGTAGCGGCGCTGGGCGCGCACGGCGGGATCGGCCGTCATAAAAATCTTAAGTTCGGCGTTGGGAAAGACGGTGGTGCCGATATCCCGGCCGTCCATGATGACGCGGCCGCCTTCAGAGAACTTGTGCAGCTTGTCGTCTACCCACGCCCGCACCTGCGGAATGGCGCTCACGGGCGACACGTACTGGGACACCTCCCAGCCGCGGATTTCCTTTTCTATGCAGCGCTCTCCCAGAAAGAGTTTGGTGGCGCCGTCCTCCCGCTGGAAATGCAGCTCCAGCGGAGCCATCACCGGCAGCAGGGCTTCCTCGTCAATCTTGCCGTCGGCAATGACGCCGGCTTCCAGGCCCGCAAGGGTGACGCCACGGTACATGGCGCCGCTGTCCAGGTATAGGAAACCGAATTCAGAGGCTACCAGCTTGGCAAACGTGCTCTTACCGGTAGAGGAATAGCCGTCTATGGCAATGATGATATCCGGAATGGTCATAGTTATTTCTTCTTGACGGTGCTGCCAGGAAGAACCGTGTGCAGCATACCGGTGGTAAGGGCCTGAATGATGTAGGACGGATACGGCAGCCAGGTATTGCGTTCGAAAGAGGTTTCCACCTTCTTGGGGTCCTTGCCGGCCACCGCGGGATTGGCTTTGGGCACCACCAGTTTGGCAAAGAAGTTGATGACACCGCTGTTCTTGGAGACAATCTTGTAGGGGGCGTCTACATCGTCCCAGGCCTTCAGGGCCAGGTTGTCATACAGCATGAGGAAGTCGTTGGTCATCTGGCTCTTGTCTCCCTTGAACTGGGCGTCTATCTGGTGGATATCGGCCTGGGCGGTGGCGCCGAACAGCGGCCGCATGAAAGGATCCAGGGTAGAACCTTCCAGGTCATAAATGAGCATCCTGCCGGAAGTGCTCTCCTTTTTATCGTTACGCACACGCAGGGTGAAATCCAGGCGGGCCTTGTCTTTGCGGCCGCTCTTCACTTTCATTTCCATCAGGTTGTTGGGAGCGTTGCTGGCCGACTTGACGGAAAGCTGCATATTGTGCATGGGGAAGGTACCGCGGTTCACGTGCGTGGTTTCCCAGATAAAAGTGAAGGCCTTGATGCTGGCGTCGATTTCCTTGATCAGAAGGGGTGTCTTCAGGGTGTTGATTCCTTCCTGGAAAGTGGGATACGGCACTGCCGGCGGGTAGCGGTCGTCCTGCAGGAGGACCACCTCCGGGCTAACCAGCCGGATCTTGTCAATCTCTATGTTCTTACTGGTAACCAGACGGGGAATGTTAAGGGGGCTGGTGCTCAAGCTGTCCATTTTGGCATCAACCCACATCACGGAAACCTTGCCCATCTTTTCGGCCAGCTGTTCCTGGGGAACGCAGTTGTAAAAGCGCATGCCCAACACTTCCACGGGACCGGCATCGGCAGTGGCCAGGTGACCTATCTGAATGCGGGAGACACCCAGCTCGTCAATATAGTCCAGGCTGTCCAGGGATACGCTGTACAGACTGTCGTTGTACTCTACGCGGCCTTCCTTGATTATATAGCCCACATCGTGTACGGAAACGTTGATTCCCTGCGCGGAAACCTTCATGGAATTCTTCGGGTTATGCATGCCAATCTTGCCGTCCTTCACCACCAGGCGTTTGGCAAGAGCCTCTCCCTTAGTGAGATCGGTCCAGAGGATCTTTTCCAGCCGGATGGACTTGACGAAGCCTTCGATATGGTTTTCGGTGCTGTCTTCAAGCGTCACCGACACGTCCTTGACTTCCACGTTGCCGCGCAGCAGGGCTACGTGCACGCGCCCGAAATCAATCTGGCCGCCGGGTACGCCGGAGAGCACCTTGCGAAGCTGGGCGCCCGCGATGCCGTTGATCACCAAACCGCAGACAAACAGCACTGCCACCACGATGGCAATCCACATACAGGTTTTTTTCACAGTTTTAGTCATTTTCGTGACAGTTATGAATTATCTTGTAAAGATACAATTTTTTTGGGAAATGGCCACTAGAAATAGCGGCTGTACCGCAGCGTAATGGCGGGCAGGAGCTTGCTCACGTTGTTACCGGACCCGGACGCCGAACCGCCATCCGTATTGGACTGGGTTTCCAGATAACTGGCGTTTTGCAGAAGGATACCCACACCCACGGCATTGTGGTCCCCGCCCAGGTCAATGTGCGGTTCCAGGAAGAAGCCGTTGTAATGCAAGTCACGACTTATGCCCTCCTTTAAGCTGACTAAAGCCCATGCCTTCAAACCCACGGCGTATCCCACGTCCACTTTGACGCTCACGATGGAGAACTTGACACCAGCGCGCAGGAAGATGGGCACGTCTAACTCAAACGCCCTCTTCTTGTCCCCGGTGGTCAGGTCATAGCTGTAAGTAGGAACTCCATAACGCAACCCGGCGCCGGCGCCCACCTGGAAGTATTGTGCAAACGTGTACTGCACCACGAAGGAAGTGTTACCGAACACGACGGGACTTGCCCCGCCAAGGCCGATACCCACATGCTGGTCAATACCCATGGCCAGTTTGTTCTGTGCGAAAGACGGCACTGCCAACAGCAGCGCAACCGCCAGGAAAAGAATGTGCTTTTTCATATCCATAGTTTTTACAAATGTAAAAAAAGAATCCTTTAAGAACAAATAGGTGGCCGTTTTTGTTAAATGTCTGTTTTACAACGCATTATGCAAAGTCCTCCGGGTGTTTTCACCCGGAGGACTTCGTATAAATAGTTACTAATCAAATGTTTAGCAAAAACGAGGGCTTAAAGAACCTTTGCGCCGGTGACGGAATACTTTTCTTTGAGGAGTTCCACCACGGGCAGCATGGCCTTGGGGAAGACTTTGCGGAGGTCTATTTCGTCGCTTTCGGAGAGAACCTGCTTGAGGGCGCGCATGAAGTTGTCCTTGATTTCCGTGGCCAGGTTCACTTTGACGATACCGTTGGCGATGGCTTCCTTCACCTGGTCGTGCGGGATGCCGGAGGAACCGTGCAGCACCAGGGCCACGGGCGTAGCGGCGTGGATGGCGGCCAGGCGGGGGATGTCAAGATGCGGCGGCTGTTTGTAGAAGCCGTGGGCCGATCCGATGGACACCGCCAGGGCGTCCACGCCCGTGCGGTTAACAAACTCCACCGCCTGTTCCGGCGTGGTGAATCCGCCGCCCTGCTCCTGGCCCAGCTTGGCCACGTATCCCAGTTCGGCCTCCACGTTGGCGCCGTAGGGTTTGGCCATCTCCACGGCCTTGGCCGATGTGGCCACGTTCTCCTCGAAGGGCTTTTCGGAGGCGTCGATCATTACGGAGTCGAAGCCTTCGTCCAGGCACTTCTGCACCAGTTCCAGAGAGGGGCCGTGGTCCAGGTGGATGTATCCCTGCAGACCGTAGTCCTCGATGACCTGACGGCCCATCTTGTATGCCGTATGAAGTCCCATATAGTCTATGGAAGACCTCGTAAGCTGCAGCATAACCGGCGCGTTCATGGCCTGTGCGGCCTTGGCAACGCAGATAAGGGTCTCGTAATTGTAGAAATTGGTAGCCAGCACCGCCGTCTTTTTGGCCTGGCAATCGTAAAGGACTTCTTTTATGGTTTTCATAATGTGCAATGTTTCTCACCACAAAGTTACCAACAATTCTTCACAAAAAGAATCACCAATTATGGGTAAGTAAGGACGGGGTCTTCGTGGGCGAAGGTGCCGAAGACTTGCTCCGAGGCGGCGCGGCAGCCACCGGCGCAACGGGACAGGAGGGGACAGGCGGCGCATTTTTCGGGGACGGCGGAGTACCATCGGCCCACTTCTTCGTCGGTGAGGATTTCTTTTATCGGCCTTTCAAAGATGTTTCCCAGGACCTTTGGGGAATGGTTGCAGAAACGCACCTCGCCGCGGTAGTTCACCGTGACAGGGCGGCGGGAAAGGTCAGTGCTGCACGTAGAGAATCTGATATGCGGGAAGGCCGATGTTTCCAGCAGGCAAAGCGGCGTGCACACCCCGCTCACAAAACGCATCTGAGGGTGGGCGGCGGCAAACGCTTCCACGGTGCGGAAGGCATCGGCCAGTTCCTCTTTGCCCAGAACCAGCTCCGCGGCGTTCTTGATTCCCTGGCCGCCGATGTTGAAGCGGTTCACCATCACGGTTCTGATGCCGCAGTCCCGGATCAGGTCCAGGGTACGCGCTATTCCCGGGGCATTGACTTTTGTAATGACCAGTACGGCCGCGCCGATTCCTGTTTCGCCAGCCCTGCGCAGTGCATCCAGGGCTTTTTCCCAGGAGCCGGGAAGGCTGGTGAGGGCGTCGTGTATGGCGGGGTCGGCACTCAGCAGCGGGATCTGAAGGGCACTGATACCCAGACGCTGGAAATTGTCCAGCCTGTCCTGTGTAAGGAGGGTTCCGTTGGTGAGGACGTTCACTTTGCAGCCCTTGAAGCGGGCCTGAAGGACCAGATCGTGCACGTTTTTCAGTAGCAGCGGCTCTCCGCCGGAAAAAGAAAACGTGTCCACAGATGCCTGGGAAAGCAGTTTGCGAAGGGTTTTACGCGCCTGGGATGGGTCCGGTGCGGGGATGGGCGTTTTGCCGTCCCGCCAATAGTTATAACAGACCCTGCAACACTGGTTGCAGACTCCGGTAAGTTCATAGACGATGTTTTCTATGTGAAAACGCGGCATCAGATGATTTCAATGGACATATAGCTGCAGAGCGTATTCTGTGTGTCTGCCACACCCTCTACCCATATAACGGCCTGGCCTTTGTAGGTGATTTCGTCGGACAAAGGGATATTGTAGATTAACTTGCCGGGGTCCTTAATACTGATTTCGCTTTGCTGCAAAACAGTTTTCTCATCATCGGCCTTAACCACAAGTACATAGTCCTTAAACTGTGGATTGTAAAATTGAACCACAATGTCATCTCCCGGACTGATCTGGGAATATTGATAGGACGCGGAAGGATTCTTATGCACCATGGACAAAGAGACATAATTGTCCGGCGCAGGGTCATAGCACATGATCAAGCCTTCGTCCGTTCCGTCTGTGGGGGGCACTCCCGGCACGTCGCAGGAAACCATGGAAAGGACGGACCAGGCCGTGAGCAGAATACCGCCCAGCCTGTACTTGGCATTCACCGCCCGGGCACTTTTCCCGCCCGAAAGATAGACCCATAGGGAAACCGCCAGGAATGCCGTTCCCGCAAGCATGTATAAAAACAGATACTTAGCCTTCATGCTACAAAAATAGGCATTTTTAGTTATCTTTGCAACCACAATGCTTTTGAACCGGCGCATATCGGCTAATCTCCTGCTGTCGATAGTTTTATCGATAGTATTCCTGGCGCCGTTTCATCATCACGACGAACCGCTTCTGCAGGAAATTTCCTGTGATGACTGCGCACATCACCAGCCGCACCAGGGACACCTTACTGCACAGCCAGGCACGGACGAATGTCTGATATGTCAGTTACTGGCGCAGGTATATGTGCCCACCGCCGGGCCGGTTGCCAATCTGTTGTCTTCGGATTGCATCACTGTGGTCAATGGCATATCCGGTGATGTCATCCTTCGTTTCACCTCTCAATCCTCTCCCAGAGCACCGCCCGTTTCATTCTGTTTTTAGTCAGTCATCAACCTTTAAAACTAAACAGAATGAAAAAGACAATCATTGTATTGCCGCTGCTGTGCGTTTGCATGGCGGCGGCCGCTCAGGAGAATCATCCGGACTCTACAGATGTGTTTTACAAGCATCTGCAGATTAATGAAATTGTGGTCACCGGCCTGGCCGGTGACAGCAAAATGAAAGAGATGCCCGCGCCGGTTTCGGTAATCCGGCCGGCCGATTTGGCCGCCCGCGCAGGCAGCAACATCATCAACGCCATAGCCGCCGAACCCGGTTTGAGCGAAATCACCTCCGGCGGCGGCATTTCCAAACCGGTCATCCGTGGCATGGGCTATAACCGCGTGGTGGTGGTGAACGACGGCATCCGCCAGGAAGGCCAGCAGTGGGGCGACGAGCACGGCGTGGAAATTGACGGCAACAGCATCCATTCCGTGGAAATCCTCAAGGGACCCGCCTCGCTGATGTACGGCTCCGACGCCCTGGCCGGCATCCTCATCTTCCGTCCGGAGCCCGTCCGCGGACCGGGCGAGTTCGGCGGAAGCCTGTCGACCGAATATCAGACCAACAACGGCCTGCTGGGCTATTCCCTTGCGGCCGATGGAAACATCAAGGGCTGGCTGATTGGCGGCCGTTTCTCCGACAAGTATGCCCACGCATACAGGAACACCCTCAACGGCCAGGTGGCCAATTCCGGCTATCGCGAACGGGCCGCCTCTGCCATGTTAGGCCGGAACGGCTCCTGGGGCTACTCCCGTCTCCGGTTCACTTATTTCCATCTTACGCCCGGCATGATAGAGGGCGAAGGGGCCAACTATGGGTATACGCCCGCACTCCCCTTCCAGCACGTGCGCCACTATAAAGTGGTGTCCGACAACACCCTCCACCTGGGCCCCGGCAGTCTGAAGATTCTTCTGGGCTGGCAGCAGAACCGCCGGCAGGAGTTCGAGGAGAGCGCCGATGCCCCCGTTCTGGACTTCCGGCTGAACACCGTGAACTACGACCTTCGCTACCAGGCCACCTTCGGCAGCGGTTGGAAAACCGCTTTCGGACTGGCCGGAATGGGCCAGAAGAGCGATAACCTGGGCGAAGAATACCTGATTCCCGCCTATGGTCTCTTCGACGCAGGCCTCTTTGCCACCGCCACCAAAACCCTTGGCGAATGGACCCTGTCCGGAGGCCTGAGGGCCGATATCCGCTGGCTTCACAGCGAAGCCCTGGCGGGACGGTTCCAGGACTTCATCCGCCGTTTCCCCGGCATCAGCGCCAGCCTGGGCGCCGTGCGGCCGCTGGGTAAACACTTCACCGTAAGGGCCAACGTGGCGCGGGGTTTTCGCGCCCCGAACCTGGCCGAGCTGGGCTCCAACGGAGAACACGAGGGCACCTTCCGCTTTGAACTGGGCAACAAGGACCTGAAACCTGAATACAGCCTGCAGGGAGACCTGGGCCTGGATTTCACGTCGCGGTATGTCTCTGTGCAGACGGCCGTATTCATCAGCCGCATAGACAATTACATCTTTGCGGCGCGCAACGGGGCCGTGTCCGATGAAGGCCTCCCGGTCTATGCCTTCCGCAGCGGGCTGGCGCATCTGGGCGGCGGGGAAATCGGCATCGATATCCATCCCATCCACGCCCTGCACCTGAGCAGTGCCTTCTCCTGCGTCTATGCCCGCGAGAAGAACGGCGACGACCTCCCGCTGATTCCGGCACCCCGCCTGTATTCAGAGGTAAAATGGGAGATTACCCACGACGGTCGGCTGTTCAACAATGCCTTCGTTTCCCTGAACCTGGACTGGAACATGGCGCAGAACCACTTCTATGCTGCCGGCGGCACGGAAACGGCCACGCCCGCCTACCTGCTGCTGGGTGCATCGGCCGGAACGGACATCGTCATCAAGGGGAAGACGCGCCTGTCCCTTTATATCATCGGCTCCAACCTTACCGACCAGGCCTATATGCCCCATCTGAGCCGGCTCAAGTACATCGGCATCGCCAATATGGGACGGAATGTGACGTTTAAAATAATCGTTCATTTTTAAATTATCGCTTGCGATATAAAAATAAAGTCGTATATTTGCATCGTGAACGATATAAACTAACAATAAAATACAAAACATCATGGACTTTACTAACACTATCCAGATCTCTCAGATGATCATCAACGAGCTTGCCGGCAGCGCTTTCGTACACAAGATGCAGGGACAACTCTTCAAGAGCCAGGGCTTCACCAAGCTGGGCGAGAAGTACATCGGCCACTATACAGAGGAAATGGGTTGGGTGGAGAAATACACCGACCGCCTTCTGGACCTTGGCGTAGTTCCCGAAGTAAAGGTATGCAGCGAGGCCAAACTTATCGAAGATCCCAAAGCCTACATCGAGGCCGACCACAAACTGCAGAAGGAAGGCGTTGAGACGCTCTACAAGGCCATGCCCGCTCTCGCCGCCGATCCTACTACCTACGACCTTACCAAGGCCTATCTGCTGGACGAGGAAGAGGACCAGTACTGGGACGAGGAACAGCTGGACCTCATCGAAAAGATTGGTTATCAGAACTGGCTTGTAAAACAGTTGTAAGATGGCAAAGATTTATGACTTCAAAGCCCTGAATAACAAGGGTCTTGAATTTGACTTCGCACAGTTCGAAGGAAAGGTTCTGCTCATTGTAAACACCGCATCCAAGTGCGGTTTTACCCCTCAGTACGACGGCCTGGAGGCCCTGTACCAAAAGTATAAAGACAAGGGACTGGCCATCGTCGGCTTCCCCTGCGACCAGTTCGCCCATCAGGAGCCCGGCTCCGACGAAGAGATTGCCGAGTTCTGCCGCCTCAACCACGGCGTCACTTTCCCTCTGATGAAAAAGATTGACGTGAACGGGGACAATGCACATCCCATTTACAAGTATCTGAAATCCGTAGCCAAGGGCACTTTCGGCAATGCCATCAAGTGGAACTTCACCAAGTTTCTGATCAACCGGGACGGCACCGTTATCAAACGCTATGCACCTACTGTGACTCCGGAAAAGATGCAGAAGGACATTGAGCAAATGCTTTAATGGAAGAAAAATTCAAACTGGAAAACCAGCTCTGTTTCAGGCTGTATACCGCATCCCGTCTGCTCACCCAAGCGTATCATCCGCTGCTGGGTGAGCACGGGCTTACGTACCCGCAGTACCTGGTATTGCTGGTTTTGTGGGAAAAAGATGCGCAGCCGGTGAACGACATTGCCAAACGCCTGCTGCTGGAAACCAACACCGTCACTCCCCTGCTGAAAAGGATGGAGGCCGAGGGTATAGTGACCCGCAGCAAGGGCAAAGAAGATGCCCGCCAGATGATTGTGAAACTTACCAAAAAGGGCCGTGACCTTCAACAGAAACTGACCGATGTCCCCGAGACCGTGGGCAACGCCGTCCTCTGCGAAAGCGTGACTCCAGAAACCTTCCCCGGGCTATTCGTTATGCTGGACGACATCATCGACCAACTCAAACAATAACCAAATCACTGTCGTTATGAAAGAAAAAGTATTACAGGCCATGCGCGAATTCGGTGCTCCCGTGAACGCAGGCAAGATTGCAGAAATCACCGGCATCGACCGAAAAGAGGTAGACAAGGCTTTCGCCGAACTGAAGAAAGAAGGCGCCATCGTCTCCCCCGTCCGCTGCAAGTGGGAACCGGCAAAGTAGAACAAAGCCCCGACATCCTGATGGAATGCCGGGGCTTTATTTTGTCCTGGTTTGATAATGTGTCGTAAAATGAGTAAGTTTGTAAAAAGGAACTAGTGATGGAAACAGAAAGGATTATACTCCGCCCTTGGCGCGAAAATGATGCCGATGCTTTATTCAAATATGCCTCCGACCCGGATGTGGGGACGCGTGCAGGCTGGCCGCCGCATAAATCCGTGAAGGAAAGCCTGGAAGTGATCCGGACCGTTTTCCACAATGACACCACCTGGGCCATCGAACTCAAGGAGTCGGGCGAAGCCATCGGCGCAATGGGATATGTACCTTGTGAGGGCAACAATCTCCCGTCCCGCCCGGGCGAGCCGTTAGTGGGCTATTGGGTGGGAAAGCCCTATTGGAACCAGGGCATTTGCACAGAGGCCCTTGGGCTGATGATTGACCACATCCGCCAGACAACGGACATCCCATCACTGATCAGCAGCCACTTCATTGACAACCCCGCCAGCGGCCGCGTAATGGAAAAGTGCGGCTTCGTCCCCACCGGCGAAATCTGCATAGATGAAGCCCTGGCCGGCTCCGACCGTCCTATGAGGGTCCTGAGATTGGAAATTAAACGATAGACAATATGGAAATGAAGTTTTGCCAGAGCCGTCCCCGTGCACCGGAGAGGGTGATTTCGTGCACGGAGGGCCGATTTTGACCACCCCGTGCACCGTAGAGCCGGTTTTCGTGCACGGAAGGCCGAATCGAAGGACCTTTGGAGCGAAACGACAGGGCCTTATTTTTGAAGGATGGCGTCCTTGGTCCTTGGCATTGCCCAGGCGGGGACGATGCGGTCACTTCCGTCGGAAAGGCCCATCCACCAGCAGGCGGCAATTCCGGCCTCCCTGGCTTTTCCGGAGAAATATCCGGCAAAGGTGACGTTGGCGTCATTGTCGTCATTGGTCCCGCCGCCCCATTCGCCAATGATTACGGGTACCCCAAGACGTTTTACAATATATGTGTCAAGGTTTGTGAACAGGCGGTCGATATCGGCCTTCTGCGCCGCAAATTTCCCGGCATCCCAGTAACTGTGCACCTCTATGGCTATGTGGCCGGGTTCTTCCGGAATCTGGATGCTGGATATGGGGTCCTTGAGGTGGGAGTTCCAGGTGCCGTCGCCGCTGCAGGCGCCGTAAGTGTTCACCACAAGGTTCCTGTAGAGGTTGTTGCCGCCGGTTGCACGCACTGTCTGTGTGAACAGTGCTGCGTAGTTGTATATGGCCTTGTAGGCACCCTGGGCCACGGCGGCGTCATAGTTTCCGGGGGCCGCGAATGAGGCAAAACACCAGGAGTCGTACTGGTCCAGCATCTCGTTGTAGGACTCAAAGAGGAGTTTCTCCCCATAGTCCTTGAATGTGATGGCAATCTGCTGCCACAGAACCTTGTAGCGGTCCTTTGCGGCGTTGAAACCTGCTTCTGAAGCACTTATCCACGCCGTGGAGGCGGATCCTGTGTCGTGGTGGACGTTGAGGATGCAGTACATCCCTTCGTCAATCACATAGTCCACAACTTCCTTCACGCGGGCCATCCACACTGGGTCCACAGTTGTACCCATCCAGGTGGCGGGATTCCATTTGTTCTGGCCGTGGAGTGTGATTGTGCCCATATGGGGGTACCAGGTTACGGGCACGCGGATTACCCCAAAACCGGCTTCCTTGAACATATGGATAAGTTCTCGGGTGGTCTCCGGCTGCCCCCAGGAGGTTTCGTAATCCTTTGGTGTGCGGGAGGTCCAGGCCTCTATCCACATATTGTTGGTGTCTCCGCTGTTTGAATCCAAGGTGTTGCCAAGGTTCCAGCCGGCGCCCATGTTGAGGACTGCTTCCGCGGCGCTTTCAAAGGGGTCCGTGGCGTCCGGTGTATCAGGCTTGTCTGGTTCATCGGGCCTACCGGACTCGTCCTGTTTGTCCTGTGGCTTCTCCTGCGGCGGGGCGGGGGCATCCATCGGCCTGCACCCGAATGCAAGCGCGGCAAAAATGCACAGTATGATGGCTTTTTTCATTACCCCTTCCGTGAAGGATAGTACAAATCTACAAATAAAAGTTTGAATTTCCCTCAAGTGACCCGTAAATCGTAATTCATTGATAATAAATCACTTACGCATTTTACTCCAGGAGGTTTTGCTGGGAGTAAAATGCATAAACTGCCGAATATTAGTCACTTAACGAAAACGCTACTGTTCCACACACACCCACTCTCCGGTCTTTGCCGGGCCGGAGAAGTGAATCGGTAGATTCTTGATGTGACGTTCAACGGTTTTGACGCTGACGCCAAGGGTATCGGCTATCTTCTGTCGGGTTACATGCCGATCCATTTTGACCATTTCCATTATGCTGGTGTCAATATCTTTGGTCTCTAGTTTGGCTTTATCGGCATATATGTGCAGATATCGGCTATGGAACTCATGCCTCGTTCCAATCATAAGGTCTGAAAAGAAGTCATCCAGCGGATCCCTGTCTTCGTATATGCCTTTTCTTATATTGGCATAATTGGCTCTGACGAGGGCATCTCTAAAAAAGCGAGAATGTGCTTCAAAGATGGAATTGTCCACGTCGAAGCCCAACATCCGTAAGTACTTTATTGCAAATACAGCCGTGGTTCTGGTATTGCCTTCTGCAAACGGATGTATTCTCCAGAGTTCGGAGACAAACTTTGAGATGTGCCATACGGTCTCTTTTTCGTCAAGACTCCTAAACGGCGTGAGTCTTTCTCCACGGAGCAAGTTCTCAACGCTGTCTTCAAGATTGTATGCGTTGCCGTAAGTGACAGTATCGCCGTCAAGAACCCATTCGTGCTTGAGGATGTTGTTTTTTCTGTATGTCCCGGCATGCTCAAATACCCCTTCAAACAGGCGTTTGTGAATGGATTTCAGTTCTTCAGACGATAGTGAAAAGCCTATTTCGCCGATAAGGATGTTTATCATGGAAGCTACCTTGTCGGCCTCCTCGTACAAAGAATCCTTCTCCCTGTCCTCCTTGGCATCGTAGTAGGTATCAATAAGGTCCTTGGCCTCATAGGCCGATATTTTACCCTCAATGTTGTCTGCCGCAACCTTGTCCAGATAGTCAGAAGTCTTAAGCCCATCTACGTCCTGCAGTCCCTTTGCCGCCTGCCAGTTGACGTATCTCCTGCTTTTCTCCGGTTCCTGCTGGTTGATATACTGATGATCGTCCATAATACTATCTTATTCCCTGCAAAACTACAAACTTAGAGCGACACTTCCAAGCCATGTCGCTCAAAAATGTCGCTCAAAAGTGCGGGGTTGTTAACAAATTTCTAACCAATTATGAAGACCTTATGGCGGTCTATTCATTTGGCTTACAAATAGATGTGACTATGCAACCATGATTCCGGTGTGAAGAATATCTTCATATAGTGGAGACGGATGCGAAGACTCAATAAGAATGGGTTCAATCAAGGTATTTACCTCCAAAGTGATACGCCACAGTTTTGCAGACTCTTTCAAGAAATCTCCTTGAACTTCCGGGACAATAACTGCAACGTCAATATCACTGTCCTCCCGGGCGTTACCCTTGCTATAGGATCCGAACAAATAGACAGTAACCGGCCCAAACTTGGCAGTTACTGCCTCCTTGTACCGTTTGACGATTTTTATAACCTGTCTTTTATCCATAGCTGTAATTCTTTTGTCTTGTCCAGAATCTCTCTACAACGTTCTTTGCTCACCCTAAATCCGGTGGGCGGTTTTTGTTTAATATTCCCAATAGTACCGCAATCCTATTTCCCGCTGAACCATCTTCTCGGCCGTCTGGTCGTTCTGGTGAAGGAATTTCGCGTAAGGAACCTTTCCCAACCGGTCAACAGCGCCCCGAAGCAAATTATTGTACTCGTCGAAGGATTCTACATACTGGAACCGGACCGGATAGGTTCTGGTATAGGTGCACCGGGTTCCGTCCTTCAACTGAATATAGAGGTTCAGGATTACGGACAACTCCGGAAGGTACATTTCCTTGTCGGACGGCAGGGAATAATCCAGCCAGAACGGCCAGGACAGGAACTGTTTCGGGACACCCAGGCCGCACAGGTTCATATCCGGGTTGAACGGGTCTTCCTCTTCCGTTTTGGTATAGAACATCAGGGCCTTGTTGACATAGCCCAGCCTGCTGATTTTCGGAATCATTTCCTGCGGAAGGGGCATTCCGGGATAACCGTCGTTCTCGAGGTTATAGATTTTCCTCTTCCTTGCCATGTAATCCACCCTGGGCGCCTTCAACGGAATGCCCATCGCCTCTCTGGAAGGCCATGAGGCTTTGGCCTCCTTCACGGGAATTTCGGGCGTCATCCTGATGGACATGGAGTGAATCTGGTTAGCCGGGAAAAGTCTCTCATTCAGCTTGATACGCACCGAAGAGGGATCGAAGAAGTAGTCCACGGCCCCGGAAGAGGCACTGTTGCCCAGATAGTGTTCCCGGTCTTCTTCTTTTTCAAAATAAAGGCAGGCAGCGGTATAATAAGCAACGGGGGCGGTTTCCAAATTCCAAATGCCTTCTCCTATGCCGGCATCCTTTGCCAATTTGTCCACGGTAAACGTCGGGAATTTGAGACCGGACTGACGGTCTCCCCTTATGAAGCCTTCCGTGTCGATGGTCCCTTTGAGGTCCAGTTTGATGGTCCCTTCCATCTGTCCGGTCTTCGAGATGTCGGGCTCCTCCTCCTCGTCCAATCCCGTTATTACGCCTGAGATGGCTTTAAAACCGATGCTGGCCACAGCCAGGCCCAGGGCATAGGGATCGGCCGTCTTGGCCTTGTCCATAGCATCCAGAAAGTAAGCGCTGAAATTATCGTCGGCAGTCAAGTCGGATCCCAGGCCGGTGATGGTGGAAAGTACGGTGCCCAGACTGCTGACGGAACGAGGCTTCTTCCAGAGGGCATCCAGATTCAGATTCCCGTTGAAAGAGCCGTTGATGTCGGCCTTGACAAGGGATTGGAGCGAAACGTGGTCCTTGTTGAAGGTGAGCATCCTGAGGCTGATATCTTTCTTGGCGATTGCGGTCCGGTCAAACTGGGCCATGGAGGGGATATCTATGTCTATGGCCCACCAGCCGCTCTCCGGAATGATGTTGCCGGAAGTGCCGAAGCGTCCGTCGTCCGTATAAGGCGTTGTCAGGTACGTGAAGCGGCTGTTGCGGTAATTGCTGAGTTTGCCGTGGTCGGTGAAGTCATAAGCCAGGGCGTAGGGGCGTTCCAAAGCGGCCGCCCACTCGCTGGGAACGGTGACGGCCCACAGATGGTCGTTGATATCCTTCATATTGGCATCGCCTGCCAGGTAATAGAAGAAACGTAGCTTGCCCACATAAGGATTATACATTGCGAAGTAGTTGAAATTCGGGAGGGAGCGGTTGCCAGTGTAGTTTAGCACCAGCTTCCACTGGCCGTTCTTCAGCATTTTCTTGGCCTCCCCGTCCGGAAGATGGGATTCGTTGATGTCGGCCCATGGAAGCGGTACGATAGTATATCCCTTGATGCCGTTCACTACCTCAGGGCCTTTCCCGTCGAACAGGTAGATGGCCTCTTCCTGGGTCCAGTCGGCTTCAAAGTCCGTATTGACAGACTTGATATCGCTCAACCTGGGACCGCCCATACCGCCTCCGGTGTTCAGCACCAGGAAGACGCCCTGTCCGGTGGGCACGAAGCAGTAGTTGGGTTTTTCTTCGTCAGACTCCAGGCTCCGGTCGCCCTGGGTTACGTGAAGTGTCAGTGTGTTGCCGGATTCGGTCGTGATTATCACATCCGTATCCCTCTCGTCATACTCATCCAGATAATCATAGGTTGTATAGGAGAGTTCGAACTGGGGGTATTCCCCTCCGCTGAGCCAGTAGAAGCCCGTATCAGGGTCTTTGAACTCATCCAGTTTGATGGTTCCGGAATAACGGACTTGAAGCCAGTCGGCATTGGAAACCACCTGCCTGATATGGGGGTTGAAGCCCCCTTCGATAACCATCTTTACAGACTCCGTTGTGTTGTCTATAACGACATCAAACTCTTCATTGACGGTGACATAAACAGGATTCTCGTGTTTGCAGGCGGCCAGCGCCAGCAATAAACCTGCTATGATGATAATTCGGCCAAGTCTCATATTCTAGTATTGATTTAATTTTACTATTTTGTAGCTATATCTTTGCCAGAAGGCGGCCGGGAACGGGTTCGGTGAAGGAGGAGCAGATGCCGCGCACCAGTTTGACCGGGTCCGAGAAACAAAGTCCGCGAAAAACCAGTTCTTTCCCGTCCGGGCCGATGAACTTGTTTCCCTGCACTTTGACCCAGGAACTGCCGGAAGAACAGGATGCAGTGAGCAGGATGGCTAGAACGACTGCTACGAAGGCGGAAAGGGTGTTTTTATTCATAGTGATTTACAATTGACAATTATTACTCCGTGATAGCAGTGCAAAAGTACTAATTTTTAAGAAAATAACAGCGTCTTCTAAAGGGAAGATGCCTGCGGAAAGATATCGTGCGGGCAATGGGACAATTATCGAACCATTTTTGAGGATTTTATGGTGCTGTATCTGTTTGGTTTACGGCTTATTGAAGCATAGTTTGACAGTATTCTTCAAGGATAGAGACTAGGGCGTCGCGCATTGGATTATCGGCCCAGACAAGGAGTGAGACAAACAGGTTGTATGCTTCTGCTTTGCCGCTTCTGTCAATCTTGGTTAGTCCTTCCGGAACTATCCTAATAAACCATGAATTGAATAGTCTCATTCTGGCTTCTTCTCTTCCATCTATTGTGTCGCATACTAGCAGCATTGAATTCTGATGCTTTACAAAGAACCCCTGCAGGATAGCGCAAATGGTGTCAAAAACGTTGCTGTCTGCATTATTGGGGGCACCGTCCTGGATTCTATCGAAGTTGAAAGTGTATAGGTTCTCTGCGAACGAAGACAAATCCAAAAAGTACGCGACGTATCGCGCCCCTGATGGGGTGTCGAAGTAATACTGACCGTTGGATTCCCATGCCCGAATACGAATAATAGAAAAATTGCAACAATTTGGAGATGTCGTTGGTTTTCCGTTCAAAAATAAAGAGTACATTTGCACTCATGAGAATCAAAGAGAATACGTTCAGGTATTGGAAGGCTTTCTATATAGCCTACTTTTGTTTCTTGATTATTATAGTCTATCTCAACGGCAACCCTTTTCAGGAATATTGGTTCCCTAATATAATTTATATACTATTTGGACTGTCGTTGATGCTAATACTCATTCTGCCCTTCGTTGTTTTGATAATGAAGGAGCGAAAACTTTTCTGGCGTTCATTAGCTGCAACTGTCTTTTCTGTCATTATCTTCTTACTTTTTAGCTTCTTTTCTATATATACTTCGGGAATGCATGACCATTTTGGGGCAAGGCATCCTATCCCTGAAGGGTTGGAGTATTCACTTCCTAAGGAGAAGGGGTTCCCCGCCAATCCGTCAGATTCCACTACTTGGATTCTGCTTGAGGATAAAGAAGGACAACCTGGTGTCTATTATTACCGATTGTCAGCACCTCAATTGCCAGATGGTGAAATTGCTCTGGAGTCATATGAGATTACGTCCAATTACAAATTGGATTTTTATGTCAATCATAAACCCATTATTTATCCTATCTCAGGACATACTGCATTTGGGGAGGTGGCATCATCTAAAGCCACCTTGTATGATGGCAGTTGGGGAGAGCCCTATGCTGTGAGAATAGATTTGATATTCACTCCTAAAGGTTCTTCCGAAAGGCGATTACTTACGAGCAAAATTTATTGTCTGGAAGGCTGGAGCCGATAAAAAAGTACCGCCTCTTTCCGAAGCGGCCTTGTGCGGGCAATGAGACAATTATCGAACCATTTTTGAAGAGCTGAGGGCTGTGTATTTGTTGGGATTGCAGGTTAATCATTAATCTGACAAAATAGCCATCAGCTCGGTGTTGAACCAGATATACTCCTTGCCGATTCGCTCTTTTGTGAGAAGGCCCAGGCCCTCCAGCTGACTGAGGTACTTCTTGGCCGTATTTACGCTCTTAATTGTACTCGAGAGCAGATTCTTGGGACGGATGTAGGGCTGTTCGAACAGCTTGGAAAGGTTGAGTCTGGCCAGGGAGAGTTTGTTCTCCAAGATGATTCTTTCCGTCTTTTCCATCAAAGAACGGATACGGTTTATCTTATCAATAGTATATTCCGATGTTTGTGAAACGGCTTCGAGCATATAAAGAATCCACGCCTTCCAGTCCCTGAGTCCCGTCACGCTGTTGAGGGCGTAGTAGTATGCATCTTTGTTCTGGAGGATATAGGCGCTAAGGTATAGGATGGGCAGGTCCAGAAGCCCCTTTTGGATCAAATAGATAATGCATAGGATTCTGCCTGTCCTGCCGTTGCCGTCCCTGAATGGATGGATAGCTTCAAACTGATAGTGAGCCATTGCCATTTTTAGGAGCGGATCAACGGGGTAGGCGGAATCGTCGTTCAGAAAGTCAATCCAGTCGGCCATCTTTTTTTCTACTATTCCTTTCCCTCTTGGAGGAGTATAGATGGTTTCCGCAACCAAAGACCCCCAGCCTCTTTTTTTGATTACAATTTCTGCCTGGTAGGGACGAATCCCTTCGTGCGTCTTTTTTACTTGACGAAAGACGTCCACCACTGTTTCAACACTGAGGTTTTTCTCTTTGGTTATGTTCTGAAAACCTTTCCAGAGTGCTTCCCTGTAATGCAGAATCTCTTTGGCCGGTCCTTCCAGGTAGTCGTCTTCCTGGTAGGATAAACTACGATAGAGTTCATCGTCCGTGGTGAAAATATTCTCAATGGCACTACTGGCTTTCGCTTCCCGCAGGGCAATGGTATTTACGAAGATGGTCTGGTTGGGGAGCGTGGCTGCAAGGCCTTTCAATTCGGCCAGACGCCTGCTCGCTTGCACCAGTTTTGTTCCCACTTCCGCATCCATGTACAGCGCCTGGTCAGGTGGAAGGGGCGGAAGTTGATTGAAGGGAGTATATCTATCGTATGCTTCCATTTTTGACAGTTTTCTTTTCAACTGTCAAAAATAGCAAAATTTTGACAGGTTGCAAAATTTCTGTCAAAAAAACCGGCCCTCGAAAAGGCCGGCTTGTGCGGGCAACGGGACAAATATCTAACCAATTTTGACGATTTTAGGGCCGTGTATCTATTTGGTGTTCAATTAAATAACGGCTATGCGCATTGATTATTGACGGAAGTAAAGTGTCTTTTTATCCTTCCAATCTATCCAGACCCAAGGTTCTCTCGGATGTCGTATGCGATCAGGTCTGCTTTCGTATTCCACTACCATTCCGACGATATCAGAAATGACGATGCGAACATCGCCAGTGAAGCTGAAATAATCGAATGGACTGGTGAATATATAGTTGGGAACCTTCGGATTAATATAAAAGCCTTGGCTATAGAACCATCCTTCTGAATGTAGATTGGGGCTAGTCTTAACTGTGGTTCCTCTATAGTCGAAACAACGATTATCAGGATAAAGGGTTAACTGTGAATCCAGGTCTGCTTCGGGGTCGGCGTTGTCGAAAAGTTCGGGAAGGTAGTGGAAATCGCCAGGTTTTGCATAAGAACGAGTGCCCTGAGTACTGGCCAGACGAAGCTTGAGTGTGTCTATCGGGAGTGGAAGAATTTCGTACTTTATTCCGTCGATGTCAGAGTATTCCAACCGGTCATTTCTGACAGGTAATGAAACGTTTACATAACGAACCCCTTCAGGGTAAGACTGCATGCTCTTCGCTAAAACTACATAGCCATACTGCGGATTAACTCTGATTTTTGAGGCCTCGCTATAACCTGAAAGCAGATATACTTTGGGGAAACGATAGTAGTCCGTTAAAGAAAGAACCATACTGGAATCTATTCTGAAAGAGATGCCCGTAGATTGTTTGTCGCTGCTTTCCGGAATCCCTTCATGGCGCTCCGTAACTTGTTCGGACTTATGAAAAACACGAACGGTCTGCTGAGTATCATTGGAATAGACGCCTATCCCAATATTCACGTTGGGAATATAATAGAAGGAAATATCCTTATACTCCGCCGTTTTTTTCGATGGCATGATGATGCATGCGGTCATTGAAAGGAATAACATTGAAATCAGGATAATTCTTTTCATAAATGGCAAACCTCAACATTATGCACAAAGATACTAATAATTTCTAATTTGCCGTGTCGACGAGGCAAAACCAGCGGAGGGACTTCGGAGGCCTGGAAGGCCGACTTGGGGGTGTTTGAGGGGGCGCAGCCCCTTCAATGGCCCCTGGGGGCAGCTGCGAAGCAGCGGGGGTTGAACGAAGTGAGTCCCTTCACCCTAGCACGCGAAAGCCCGGCCGTCGAAGGCCGGGCGAATTCGCGTGCGGGGTTGTTAACAAAATTCTAACCATTTTTGAGGACTTTAATATGGTGTATCTATTTGGTATACAGACGATTGGTGTTTTTTAAAAATATTAAGAAGGAATGCGGATTATAATTCTTGCTTCTACAGTAAAGAATGGCTATCTTCGTAGAAATTGAAGTGAGTTATGGGAAATAAAGAAGCGCTCCAGTTATTCGGAGAAAAGAGAATCAGGACAGCCTGGAATCAGGAAGAGGAGAAATGGTATTTCTCGATTGTGGATGTATGTGCAGCATTGACTGACAGTGTTGATGCGGCGGCATATTGGAGGAAGCTAAAAGAGAGGCTGCGTAAGGAGGGGAATGAAACCGTGACAAATTGTCACGCTTTCAAAATGCGCGCTGCCGATGGCAAGATGCGCCAGACCGATGTCGCAGATCAGCAGCAACTTTTCCGCCTTATCCAGTCCATTCCATCTCCCAAGGCCGAACCCTTCAAACAGTGGATTGCCAAGGTCGCCAGCGAGCGTATCGATGAGATTCAAGATCCTGAGTTAGCCATACTTCGTGGTGCCGAATATTATAGGGCAAAAGGTTATTCTGAGGGATGGATCAACCAGCGCCTTCAATCGATCCGGATGCGGAAAGAACTGACAGATGAATGGAAGGCTCGCGGCATCCAGAAGGAAAAAGAGTATGCCATTCTCACAAACGAAATGACCATAGCCTGGAGCGGTTTGACTGTCAGGGAATACAAAGACCTAAAGGGTCTGAAGAAGGAAAACCTCCGGGACAATATGACCGACATAGAACTGGTCCTGAACATGCTGGCCGAGGTCTCCACCAAGGCCATATCCCAGGCTCGTCAACCAGAGACCTTCTCGGAAAGCAAGCAGATAGCAAAGGAGGGAGGCATCATTGCAGGAGATGCCCGTGAAAACATTGAAAAACGTGTGGGTGGCACAGTAATCTCTTCCCTAAACGCCAAGGATAAACCCGCTCTGGACACCGGTACAAACACCCCTGAAATCCAATAATCGGCGTCTCTCCTTGTCATGTTTGCTGCTGCGGACGATCTTAGTTTTGAAATCGCGCTAGACTTAAACTAAGATTGTCATTATTGACGATCTTAATCTGATTTGTCCCCTTTTTTTGGACTAAGATCGTAAAAACGGAGTCCCTTCACCCTGGCACGCGAAAGCCCGGCCGTCAAGGGCCGGGCGAATTCGCGTGCGGGCAACGGGACAATTATCTAACCAATTTTGATGACTTTATAGCTGTGTATCTATTTGGTATTCAGATGGATATAAATTAGTGTCCAGGGTAGAGTTTCCAAGATTAAATGAAGTTTGTTCTTTCAACGAACCGGGAACTAGTTGATTGCTTCAACTTTTCTTGATTGAGCGGAAGAGGTAAAGCACCGGAAATATCTCCAGTCGTCCGATGAGCATCTCTATCATTCCGGTAAACTTTAGAATGGCCGGGAAATCTGAATAATTAGACATGGATCCAACGTCGCCGAAACCTGGGCCGACGTTGCCGATGCAGGCTATGGAAGCAGTGACGCCAGTAGTAAAGTCCTCTCCGAATGCGATGTTGACGGCAGCGAAAACGACCATCAGGATGAGGTAGCTGAAAATATAGCCATAGGCATCGCTTATCTGTTCTTCTGAACGTGCCCTGCCGTCCACCCGGACAAAGTAGATTCCGTTGGGTTCCACGGTCAGTTTCACTTTCCGGTAAATTCCCTTTGCCGCCAGAATGGCCCGGTCCACTTTGATGCCGCCGGAGGTGGAGCCGGAACAACCGCAGATGAGTGAACAGATGATCAGTACTGACATACTGAGCGGGGGCCAGAGCGTGGTGTCCTGCGTAGCAAAGCCTGTAGTCGTTGATATGGATGCCACCTGGAAGGAGGCGTCACGGAGAGCCTGGGCAAAAGAGGAGTAATGCCCTCTGAGCATAAGATCAGTCGTGACGATGACGATGGCAATGCCTACCAAGGAGAGGAAAACCTTGATAGTCTCGGACTTCCAGATGAAACGGGGTCTGCCCTTAAGGAAAGCCAGGAAAAGGATTCCGAAATGGACACCTGCGGCAAGCATGGCGACGGTTAGGACCGTCTCTGCTGCAGGATTGGCATAAAAAGCAATGCTTGTATTCCGGGTGCAAAAACCGCAGGTGCTACATGCGGACATGGCGTTTGTAGCGGCATCGAACCATCCCATTCCGGTGAGTTTCAGGGAAAAGAGTGTAACGAACGTCAAAGCGATATAGGTGATGAGCATCCGGTTGGCAAAGCTTCCATTCTTTTCCCCGGCCAGAGATTCGCGTGCGACATTGGAAATTTCGGCCCCGGACAAAGTGGTTTTGTCGGACTTCCCGGCGAGCATAGAGAAAAGGGTGACGATGCCTATGCCGCCCACCCAGGCTGTGGAAATGCGCCACAATTGCAGGCCGCGCGGAAGAGACTCGATGTCATTCAGGATGGAGGCTCCGGTAGTAGTAAAACCGGAAACGCTTTCAAAGAGTGCATTGATGGGAGTAAACTCCCTGCCGTAGAAGAGGAAGGGCAGCATCCCAAACAGACAGGAAAGTAGCCAGGCTCCTACCACGATACAGTTTCCTTCTTTGAAACTGAGTCTGTATTGACTTTTGCGTACAAAGATTAACGGGAAGAAACCGACCGTACCGGTAAGGTAGGCTGAGAAAAGAAGTGGCGTGCGGCTTTCATCGCCGGTTGTACAGCATGCCACGATACCGGACACGGTCATTAGCGCTGCTACCAGGAGCAACGAGACGCCGAAATACCAAGTGATGAGCCTCCAGTTCATAAATAATGAATTGACGGGGCAAAGATATTCTGCCAAAATCCATTTATCAATACAAAATTTTTTATCTTTGCATTGAAAAAATCAATTAACGGAAAGGTTATGACTCTTCAGCAACTGCGCTATATCATCGCCATCGACGATTATCGGCACTTCGGGAAAGCGGCCGAGGCTTGCGGCTTAACTCAGTCCACTCTTAGCCTGATGGTCAAGAAACTGGAAGAAGAATTGGACGTACGGCTCTTTGACAGGGATGCCCATCCACTGGCGCCCACCGAGATTGGCCGGAAAGTCATTGACCGTGCAAAGGTGGTTCTTTATAATGTGGAGCAGATTTCCGAAATGACCCGCACAGAAAAAGAAACGCTGACCGGGCCACTGAAGATTGCCCTAATTTCAACGGTGGCGCCGGTGCTGATTCCTGGCTTTTTCAAATACTTCGGCGAGAATTATCCTTCTATTGCCCTTCAAACGGAGGAAATGCTCACTGATACCATCAAGGACAAACTCAGGAAAGCCGAGGTGGATATGGGTATAATGGCGGGGCCGGTACGGGATGTGGATCTGTTGGAGATTCCCCTTTATCACGAACGCTTCTTGGCCTATGTCGCATCCAATAATCCCGTATACGCACAGGAAAGCATCCGCATGGAAAGCATTCTAGAGCAGCCAGTTTGGATTATCCGTGACGGTCTTCGTCAATTGGATCCGTCGGAACTGAAATCTGGTGAAATCACTTACGACCGATTCTTTGAGGGAGGCCGCGTGGGCATCCTTATTCAAGTTGTCAACGAGAATGGGGGCATTACCATCATCCCTGAGACGCATTCCAACTTCATCCTGTACAGCCAGCAGAATTGCCTTCGTCCCATCGTGGATCCCGTGCCAGGCAGGACCATCTCCCTTGTTATCCGCACCGATTACATTCACGAGGCAAAACTGAATGCCGTGGTGAATGCAGTCAGGCGCATCATTCCCGGAACCCTTCTGGAGGGGGTAATAAGGAAAGGATATTTATGTCTATAAATCCCTTGTTTATAGAAAAGAAAAGGCCCCGACATCCTAATTGCATGCCGGGGCTTTGCTTCGCGCGGGTGATATGAGGCCCGGGACGGGCCGAACGGCGTCTTCTGACGCCGAGTCCCTCCCCCGAGGGGAGGGATTTAGGGAGAGGGTAACGTGGGCGGACTTACGAAGCGTCGGCCCTGTGCGATAGCGTAAGTTCGTGCGGGTGAAGGGACTCGAACCCATACGCCGTAAGGCACCAGATCCTAAGTCTGGGTTGTCTACCAATTCCAACACACCCGCAATGGGATTGCAAAGATAGGAAAAATAATTGAAATAGCCGCTACGGGTCCAGGGGATCCAGCGGGGTCACCTGGAAGGCGGAGGGAAGCGGAGAGAACGTGACTTCCCGGGGAGAGAGGCGGGTGCCCAGGGTGAAGGGAACGGTGAGCATTTCCTGACTGCATTTGTTCAGGAAGCCTTCTCCGGTCACATAGTTTATATGTTCCTCTCCGGAAGTAATGATGCCAAATCCGGGAATACCCAGGCGCAGCATCATGCGGGCGGCATTGCGGACATTGGTGGTGGTGTGACGGGCATGGGGCTCGGCGATGACGGCCTCTTCCGGGATACCGCAGACTGATATCAAGTACTGTTTCATCTCCAAGGCCTCTGAGTACGGCGTTTTGAAAGGATGAACCCGGCCACCGCTTACCATAATAAAAGGCGCCTTTCCATCCTGGTACAATTGTGCCGCGTACTTGGTGCGGAGACGGCTCTGGGGACTGATGGCCTCCCCTTCCCGCTCCGGGCCACAGCCCAGCACCAGAATCACTGAATAGGGATACTGCTCCCAGCGGGTTTTGCCTACAGCCTGATAAGCCTTGGCGTTGATGCCGTTTTCCAGGGGTTCAAAATCGGCGGCCTCGAACCGGTCGTTGGCATCCAGCCAGGCCAGGGCGCTTTCCAGGGTGAGTGCATAAAAAGGACGATCCTTGGCCACGGCCAGCACGTTGGACCAGGCCAGGTTACGGACATAGGCCATTTCCTGGCCGTCCGGAGAAGCGGTAATCCGGTCGATGGCGGCATAGCGCGGCGACTCCCCCAGCGCGTACACATCCAGCACATGGTTCATCCCTTCGGCATCCTGTTTCCAGGCGGCTTCCAGGAAGGCATCGTCCGGCAAATCATTGAAAACAGAATAGTAGCCCTTCTCCCTCAGAAAGCTGACAAGTCCCGGCAGCTGAGGGGCCAAAGCACCCAGCCGGGCGGCCGACAAGGCCATCTCCTCTTCGCTGAAGCGGCTCTGCCGCACCGCCTCCCATCCGTCCGCGGCGCCTGAAAGGGCTTCGTACTTTTGCCGGGCCAGGGCCTGCAGGGTGGAATCGGCCTGCACCAGGGAAGGATTCTGTTCCAGGGCATATGTGAGCGGATAGTTCTTCCGGAAAACAATGTCCAGCGGGCTCTCGGGAGTCACCCGGGGAGCGCAGGAGAGAACCAGCAGCAGGCAGCAGGTTATCAGGCCTGAAAATACGTTACGCATAACAACATCAAGCTTTCACAAACTCTACACAGGCCCAGCCTTCGCGGGAGGACTGGCCGGCAAACGCCAGGCCGGCAGCCTCGGCGGACTCCCGAATAACAGGGACATCGGCCTCATAGAACCCGCTCAGGAGAAGGTGGCCGCCGCGCCGCAAAGAACGCACATAAGTGGCCATGTCTTCCAGGATGATATTACGATGAATATTGGCCAGCAGCACGTCATAAGTACCCATCTGCAACAAAGAAGCGTCTCCGCAGGCGGTTTCCACGCGGGTACCCACCTTGTTCCAGCGGCAGTTGCCCCAGGCCGAATGGGCAGCCACGGCGTCAATGTCCACGGCAAAGACCTTGCGGGCGCCCATCTTGGCGGCCAGGATGGCCAGAATAGCCGTACCGCAGCCCATATCCACCACAGACAGGCCGCGCATGGGGATGCCCAGCATCCGCTGCATCATCATATAGGTGGTCTGGTGATAGCCGGTGCCGAAAGCCATCTGCGGGTCTATCCATATATTGTACCGGGTGTGGGGAACATCTGTGTTGAACGGCGCCTTCACGGTGACCGTACCGTCTACCACTATGGGCTGGAAGGAATCCTCCCATATCTTGTTCCAGTTGCGGCCCTGCACGGGGAAGGCCTTGAAATCGGCCACGAAATCATAGCCGCTCAGGACCACTTTCACGTCCTGGGGGCGGTACTGCTCCCGGGGAATGTAGGCCTTAAGGCAGGGTTCCTCCGTGACAAAGGAGTCGAAGGGAAGGTCCGACAGTTCGGCCATCAGGATATCGGCCCCTTCCTGCGTGAAGGGGTCCAGCCTGATGGCAACTTCCAGGTAATCGAAACTATTCATGGTTCTTGGCGGCTTCTGTTTCCAGGCGGATCACTTCTTCCTTGAGGGCTTCGCGGCGGGTGGCGGTCTGCTCCAGGACATCGGCCAGGAACACCTCCATCCCCTGCAGGGATTCGGCCTGGAAGTCTTCCTGGGCGGGCGCCTCTCCCACGGCCACCTGGCCGAAGTACGCTCCCGTACGGTTCTCTTCCAGCGCTTTCTCCACGCCGGCGTCAAAGATATTGTGGATGGCGCCTATCAGGTTATACTGCACCGTATTGAGTTCCTTGGTGTAAACGGGCACGTTGGCACTGCGGAACTTGGCCTTGCCCAGGCTGTAATGGATGTCGCTGAAATCCGGGCCCCAGGCATTGAGGCCGAACTTGAGGATGAGCGGACTCTTGATTACGGACACGTGGTAGTCGAACTCGCTGCTCAGGTGCTGGGTGCCGGCAGCGGCCAGCTGGTAGCGGTCCACGTCCAGCACGAACGGGAAGATTTCCAAAATATTGTTCTGGACGATACCCGTCACCGACATATTGTCTATGTGCGCCTCCTTCCTGTTACGGAACATCAGCAGTTTGGCAATCTTGGCCAGTTCCTGGCTCTCTTTCAGGCCCAGGTCCTTGCCGGAAATCTTGACAATGCCGTCTACCGAAGGCAGGATCACATTCATCATGGTATCCAGCTGCGTGGTGGCGGCCATCTCGCAGTCCAGGTCTCCCACGAAGGTGGTGAGAAGCGGCATCAGGGTGTCGATGGCCGGGAACAGCGTAATCACCTTTTCGGCCGTGATATCCACCAGGTTCAGGTCGAAACCCGCCCGGATATCCTCCTGGCTGCGGGTGGTGTAGAAGCCTTCGAAGTAGATGTCGCCCATATTGGACGCGGCCAGGGCGTTGGTTACCTGCACCGTGCGTTCCCGCATGGCCACGTCGGCCGCCGCCCAGCTCACCTCCAGGCTGTCGTACTTGATGCCGGCGGCCTCCAGCGTGAACGCCACCTCCAGGTTGGAGGGAATCACCAGCAGTTTGCTGCCGGTGCTTTCGGTTAGCTCCACCTGCTCCACAGCGGCCTCAACGGCGGCGTCGGAAGCCTGCGAGAGGGATTTCTCCGGCTCATAGGTAGTGGAATAGGCATAGGCCCGCATCAGTTCGTTGGCGTCTATGTAGTTGGAGGTAACGTCGGCCTTCAGTTTCAGGAGGCTGCGGCGCCGGCCCAGCATCGCGCGGCGAAGACCGGTGAGACAGGCGCGGGCCGACAAATCCGACACCCCCGCGTTCACCGTGATGTTCTTCAGATCCAGGGTATCGTTGTCGAAGGAACCCTTCACCGCGGAAACGGCGGTGCGCAGCGGGAAGGCGGGCATGAGAAGACGGCCGCTTTCCAGGCCGATGTTCCCTTCGAAGTCCCAGTCCCTGGCATACCCCTTCAGGGCGTCGGAGAGACTGATCTTCACGTCCTTGGCGGCAAAGGCGTCCCGGCTTTCCTGCGCCAGGCGGTTCCGGAGCGAATGCCGCAGCAGGGAATCCCGCGGGATGTCCGGATACACGCGCTGCAGGGAGTCCAGCAGACGGGTCCGACGCTCTTCATTGGGCTGACGCCGGGTATGGCGGCTGGCCGATACATCCAGTTTCAAGTCCTTGAGCATCACCATATCGGCGGCCAGGCGGGCACGTGCGCTGCCAGTCTTGGAGCGGACGGTAAGCTTGGGATTGGGCCTGCCCTCCGTGGGAGGCTCTATGCGGATGGTCTCTACGTTGTCCCGCAGGCTCACGCTCATACCGTCGGAGTCCCGCATGCGCAGGCTGCTCAGCTTGAGGATGCCCATCATGGGCGTCATATTCTTGCTACCCTTGAGGATTTCGGCCGAATTCTGCGCCAGGAGCTGCAGCGGACCGCTGCGTACGAACATATCCTTGAGGGTGACGCTGAGGGTGTCGGCATCGGCTTTCAGGGCCAGTACGCGCTCCCCTTGCTTGAGACTCCTGTCAATGGTGTTACCCTTGGACTCCAGATTCAGCGCCAGACGCGGGATGAGGGCGCTCAGGGAGTCTCCCCGGATGTCCAGATCCTGCGCCGCGATATCGGCCGACACAGAAGCATTGCCGATGCGCGCCATATTCAGCTGCGACAGCCGGGCGCGGCCCTTGACCTGGCCGTCCAGGGTGCCGGTGCCCGTGATGCCCATCTCCCGGGTAAACACGTTCGTGAGGGAATCCACGCGGGCCCGGAACGATGCGTCCAGGTTCACGAGCGGGTCCTTGCCCAGCAGGTCCTTGGCGCTGCCGGAGGCCCGGATGTGGGAGCCCCAAACGTCTACCACCAGCTTGTCCACGCTGGCGTCTACCGTGGGCATCCTACCGCCGCCCCAGTCACCCTTTGCCTGCGCGCTCACGCTGGCCTGAATGGCGTCGGTGGGCAGTTCTTTCAAAGCGGGAACATTATCCTGGAAATCGCGGGCCATCTGGCCGATGGGGCAGTCCCGCACGGCCGCCGTCAGGTCCACGGAAAGGATGCCGTCCTTGTGCCTGTACAGGGTACCCTTCCCCTCCAGGTTCAGGGAAGACAGGCTCAGGTTCAGGCTGTTCACCACGGCTTCCAGCTCCCCCGCCTCATGTTCCGGCAGGTCTGCATCGGCGTCCAGGTGGACGGGCAGGCGCACGCGGCCGTAGTCTCCGGTGCGAAGGCTCACGCTGGCGTCGGCGTCCAGGGTGAAGTTCCGGTCCTTGGCCTGGGCCCGCAACTTCTGCAGGCGGAGGGACACCGTATCGGCGGGCAGGCGGCCGGAAACCATGAGCGAGTCAATGGCCAGCTGCAGCCGGGACCGGTACAGCTGGTCGGTTTCCAGCGAGCCGTCCAGGACCAGCCGGCGCATGGTAAACATACCGTGCAGAGTGTCCTTGGGATTGGTGAAAACAATGAAAGGCCGGTCCGTGAGCGCGATGCTTTCCAGCTTGATGGGAGGCAGCGGCTTGCTTTCCTTGGCAGCCGTATCCTTTTCTCCTCCGCCGATGGGAAGAATGTCCCAGTTGGCGGCGGTTTCATCATAATAATGGGCGAAGATGCGGGGATGGGCCAGTTCCAGCTTGTGCACGTGGATGAGGTTCTGGTTAATCAGCGCCATGTAGTTGAGCGACACGCTCAGCTTTTTGAACGCCACCAGGGTATCCATCCCCTCACCGGACTTGTCCCATCCGGCCTTGAGCAGGCTGAACCGCCGCCGGGTGTTCTCCGTGTACACGCTGTCATAGCGGGCATACCGCTGGTGCGGATACGTGATGGAAAAGTCTTCGGCGTCTATGGTAACATGGGGAAAGCTCTTGATGAGGTGGGCACGGATTTCCCGAAAGTTCACAGTTCCCTCTACATATTCCGCCGCCAGTTTGTTCACGATGCCCGTGAGCACCTTGGGCCGCAGCAGAATCTGATAGGAAACCAGCACCAGCAGCACCAGGGCCACCAGGACAATCAGTACATTCCGTATGACCTTCCCTACTTTCATTTAGAAGATGACGTAGTCTTTTACGTCCTGCGCCGTGACGGGGTTGCCGCCCAGGATGAGCAGGCGTTCCACCACGTTGCGCAGTTCCCGGATATTGCCGGGCCAGGAGCGCTCCTGGAGCAGCTTCATGGCATCATCGGCAAAAGTGACGCCGGGCTTGCCGGCTTCGGCGCAGATGCTGCCGGCGAAGTGCTCTACCAGCAGGGGGATGTCCTCCTTGCGCTCGTCCAGGCCGGGAACCCGCAGCACAATCACGCTGAGCCGGTGGTACAGGTCCTCGCGGAAATTGCCCTTGGCAATCTCTTCCTGCAAGTTTTTGTTGGTGGCGGCGATCACGCGTACGTCCACGGTGATCTCTTTGTCGCCGCCCACAGGAGTGAGCTTCCGCTCCTGCAGCACGCGCAGCACCTTGGCCTGTGCGGGCAGGGACATATCGCCAATCTCGTCCAGGAAGATGGTGCCGCCATCGGCCTGCTCAAACTTGCCCTTGTGGTCCCGGATGGCCGATGTAAACGACCCCTTCTTGTGGCCGAAGAGCTCGCTGTCGATGAGCTCTGACGGGATGGCGGCGCAGTTCACCTCCACGAAAGGCATCATGGAGCGGTCGCTAAGCTGATAGATGCTCTGGGCCACCAGCTCCTTGCCGGACCCGTTGGGGCCCGTGATGAGGACGCTGGCCTGGGTGGGCGCCACCTTGCCGATCATCTCCTTGAGGTGGCCGATAGGGGCCGATGCCCCCACCATCTCCCGGCCATAGATTTTCTTCTTCAGGATCTTGGTTTCCTTGACCAGGTTGGCCTTGTCCGTGGCGTTCTTCAGGGTGATGAGGATGCGGTTCAGGTCCAGGGGCTTCTCGATGAAATCGAAGGCGCCCTTCTTGATGCAGTCCACCGCCGTAATGATATCGGCATGGCCGGAAACCATGATTACCGGGGACTCGATGCCTTCCTCGATGAGTTTCACCAGCATTTCGGTACCGTCCATCTGGGGCATCTTGATGTCGCAGAAGATGGCGTCATACTTCTCCTTCCGGGCTTTTTCCAGGCCTTCCTGGCCGTTTTCGGCCGTTTCTACCTGGTAATTCTCCATCTCCAGAATCTCCTTGAGGGAATAGCGGATGGCGCGCTCATCGTCTACAATCAGAACTTTCATTGGCGTATAACTTTATTATGCAAAATTAACAAAAAACAAGGACTTTGTAAATATATTGCACAGAAGAAACGAAAGCAAACGAAACGTTTTGTTTGCGATTATCCGTTCCAAATGGAACAAATGAAACGGATAATCACTATCTTTGTGGGACAACCGCAACTACTAATCACTAATTTATACCATGAAATTCCGCTATTTATTTGTGACCCTTCTGGTCCTTCCCGTGATTGTTTGCTGCGGGAAGAAGGATCCTACTCCGGAACCCCAGCCGGATCCGGTACAGGCAACCATCACCGCCAGTAACATCACCGTAGAGGAAGGCAGCACCGCCCAGATTACGGCTTCTACCAACTCCACCGCCCCCATCGTCTATACCCCCGACGAATCCGGCGTGTACACCGTATCCGAAACCGGTCTGGTTACCGGTGTGAAAGCCGGCAACGGTAACCTCAAGCTCAGCGTAGCCGCCGTGGAAGGCAAGTTCACCGCCGCAGAGACCACCATCACCGTTACCGTATCGGCCGTCACTCCTCCCGAGCCGCCGGCAGACATCCCCCCGGAGATCGTAGACGGTGCCACGGACATCCTGGCCACCAACGCCAATGTGGAGAAATTCCTCACGGACATCCAGTATCCCACCCACGACTGCAGCTTCACTTCGCTGCTCACCTGGGCCGAAGAAAACAATGTGGACGTATGCCCCGGCAAGTCCGACAAACCGTCGGAATACACCATCCGCTGGACCGACCAGACGGCCCAGAACGTAGTGGTTACCGTAACGGAACCCACCCGCGAATGGACTTACACTCCCACTGCCAACAATCTCTATGTAACCATCACCAACCTGCTTCCCAACACGCACTACACCTTCAAGGTGGAATCCAACGGCAAGGTGATTAAGCAGGGCAGCTTCGACACCGTGGGTAAATTGCACCAGGTTTATTTCAAGAATATGCGCAACAGCCGAGACCTGGGCGGTTGGAAGACCACGGACGGCAAAACCATCAAATACCGCATGGTATACCGTGGCGGCCGCTTCGACGGCTTGGCCAAGAGCGGTAAGAACGCCATCAAGGTAGAAGGCCTCAAGGCCGAATTGGACCTCCGCGGCCATAGCGATGTAAGTTCCGACAGTTCCCTCAAGGGCATTGTGGACGACTACGATTTCTGCGCTCCCGTCATCGAGGAAGGCTATTCCCAGATGCTCCAGCAGGATAAGGAAAAGACCCGCCAGTGCATGCAGTTCATCTTTGATATGGTGGACCAGAACAAGCCCGTGTACTTCCACTGCTCCCTGGGCCGTGACCGTACCGGTACCGTGGCCATGCTCACCCTGGGTATCCTGGGCGTTCCGGAAGGCGACATCTCCCAGGAATACGAGATCACCCAGTTCGCTCCTCACGGCTATGCCACCTCCGACGGTGAAAAGACCAAGATGACCCGCCGCGTAGATTACAAGGGCGCCGCCAACGTCATCTGGGGCTATGCCGGTGAAGGTTCCTTCCAGGACGGCGTGAACGCCTACCTGCTTGAGATTGGTATCTCCCAGGACGACATCAACAAGTTCAAAGCCAACATGCTCCAGTAAGCTGTAAGCATCAAATACAAAAAAAGCTCGCCGTTGATTTGGCGAGCTTTTTTTAAAGATTGATATCGGCTTGGTATTGGATTTCCTGGCCCTCGACCAAGTGGTCGCAGACGATGTGGGGAACGGATTCCAACGTGGCGTGGGGGAAGGTGATCCAGGCTTCGTCGCCGGGCATCAGGGTGCGCAGATTCAGCTCTCCTTTCACGCCGTCCAGCTCCACGAAGGCATCGCGGTAGATGGGTGCAACACCCACATTGGCAATGAGGATGCGGGCCGTATTGTTTTCGCCGATGACGAAATCACGGATTTCGAAGCGGTAGCCCATGGACATGGCAGCTTCGGCTATGCGTTCCGGCGTCTGCTTGCCGGGCTGGTCGTTGCCGATGATGAAGGTCATATGCACTTTGGCCACTACGTCTTCGAACACACGTCCATACATGCCCGCAGGGTCCAGGGCGTGCTTCTGGTCATAACTGGTATAATAACTGAACTCACCGCCGGCGGGAGCCTTCTTGTAACGGTCTTCGCCGAAGAACCGCCAGCAGCCCCAGTTGTAGCCGTCCCAGTCCTCGCACATGAAGGAATCGTCGAAGTTGCCGAATTTCAGGTTCAGCAGGTCCTTCTGTTTGCGGAAGGGGGCGTATTTGATGTCGGATGCGTCGATGGAGATAAGCCAGGGCGTATCCTTGAACCATTCGTCCATCTTGGGCAGGAACTGCGCCTGGAATTCGTGCGAAGGAAATGTCTTGCCAATGATGCAGGGACCGTCATAGATATGGTACTCCGCCCAAAGGCCGAAACCTGTTTCCACAAAGGCCAGACGGGGGTCCTTGTCATAGCGTTCGGCAAAGAGCCTGTGGAACTCCATATGGAAACGCTGCAGTTCCTCGCAGCGCCAGTCCGGGAATTCAGTCATGCGGCCTTCACTCTTTGCGTGTGTGGCCTCGTAGCCTTCCCACTGTTTGATATACTCCGGAACGGCACCGGGGTCATAACCCGGATAGGTATAGCGGAAGCGCACCACGGCCTGGTGACCGCGGGCCGCCACCTGCTCCAGGAGTTTGTCCATGGGCGTCCAGTCATAGACGTCCTTCTCCTTGCACACGTCGCTGTACAGCATATAGGAGAACTCCAGCTGCACATAATCCTTTTTGACCGAGCTGCTGGTATTCCACAGCACGATACCCGTCATGGGCTGCACGTGGGTAACCTCTGACTTCAACGGCACGTGGACTTCAAAATTCTCCGGCGGGGTCTCCGGCGTTTCCGGCGTTGTGGTGCCGGGATCGGGATTCGGGACGTCCTGTTTGGGGCCGCAGGCGCAGGAGGCGATGGCCAGGGCGGCCAATATGGTAAGGCTTATCTTATTCATTGGGTTTCCATATTTGTTTGACATCTTCCCACTTGTAGTAAGGGCCGCCTTCCAGGCCAAGGAGGCCGGTCTCACGTTCGTTGATGTAGAACTTCACCAGCACGTCACCGGCGGCGTTCTTGTAGAAAATCATCTGCAGGTTGCCGGCGAAGGGGCTGTACTGCCAGCAGGGCCAGTTCACGGCTTCGTCGGCGTCCATGCGCTCGCCGATTCCCTTGACGCCCATCTTGGAGCAAACGGCCAGGAGCTGGTAGTCGTGGCCGAAGCGGAGGTCGGCGGCATATTCGCCGTCGGCGATGGCAGCATCGGCCTTGGCGATGACGTCCTCCACGCAGTTCACGGTTTCGGCCACGGCCATACGGCGGTCACCGAACTCCAGGCTGTTGCACTGGCGCAGGTACAGGTTCAGGGACACGTTGCGGGAATAGTGCTCCAGATCGGCCACATTGTACAGGCGCAGGAGGTTGTCGTCCTGGTCGAAGGCGCCGGAGATGGCCGCGAAGGACAGGGTGCCGTCCAGGAGCTTCTCGATGGAACCGCCCACGGCGGCGCGGCCGGCATCCACGTCATTGAACACGTGGGAGGCGAAGGTCACGGTGTCCGGCTTCTGGGATTCGGCGTGCTTCGTGATGAGCTTGTAAGCGTCCACGGTGAGGTCCTTGGGCTCGTGGCTGCTGCAGTATTCCATAAAGCGCTCGCCGGTATCCCAGCCGATATCCAGCTTAGGGTTCCGGGACAGAAGCTCGCCGGTGAAGGCGGCCATGCTCACGATGCAGCGCGGCACAGTGCTGGAAACGGCACGGATGCGGCCGCTTTTCAGCACGTTCTTGTATTTACCGTACATACGGCCGGCAATGGCACGGTGCTCGCGGGCGCCGCGGGGCGTAAGACGGCCGTTCATGTCATTGTGCAGGCGGAAGATCTCCTGGATGGTGCCATAGGCCTTCTCCCCTTCCTCATTGAGCACACCGGCCTCGTGGGCCTTGCCGAAGGCTTCCAGCACTTTCTCGTAATGCGCTCCACCCCAGTCGCTGCGGGAGCCGTGGCGGCCGTAATGGCTGATGTAGAAAGGCTTGTAACCGGCCGGAACCGGCGTCTCGGCCTGGGGGAAATACTCATAGGGGCTGGTGTTCACGCCCGTACGGAACAGGTTGTCTTCTATGCCCGCGGGAACGGGAACGACGGTTTCGCGGGGGGCGCAGGCGGCCAGCGGAAGGGCCAGGGCCAGCAGCAGGAAAATACGTTTCATAGGGCTTACTCTCTACTGAAGATAAATACACAACTGATAGCCGCCACCATACCGGTAATCTGCCACACGGTGGGCAGGGCGTCCATATTGGCGATGAGCAGCAGCACAATGGACAGCAGGCAGCAAATCACGGGAGAACAGGCATCGGCCAGCGGAGCAATGACCATGGCCTTGCCGTAACGGTTGGCATAGACCAGGGTGAAGGCGCCGATGGCATTGAGGATCTGCACGAAGAATACCTTTGTAGGTACCGCCATGCCGTATTCGGTGAGGGCCGACGGAGACTTGAGCAGGAACGCCACCGGGATAAGCACCACGGCGGCGATGGCCATGTACACGAACACGCTTTCAGCGTCGGGGGTATGGTTGTTGGCCAACTTCATCACAAAGGCCTGGATGCCCCAGCAGATGAAGACCACGGCCGCCAGCAGGATCCACAGCCAGCCCTGCGCACTGCCTTCGGTGTCACTGGGAATGGCGAAGCAGATGATGGCCACAAAAGCCAGTATAATACCCACAATGCCCAGTTTGGACACTTTCTCTTTGAGGAAGGTGGCCGATAACAGCACCGTCACGATGGGCGCCACGCTGATCATGGGCATCACCAGATAGGAAGGGGCGTACTTGAGCGCCAGGAACAGCACCAGCTGTCCGCCCGCGCCCAGCAGACCCACGCCCATACTCAGCGCCACGGACTTGGGCCGCGTGTCCAACTTGAACTTGATGTTAATCAAGGCAAAAATGGCGCAGGGAATCATGGACAGCGCCCAGATCACATACACCATCTCGGACGGGAAATCCTTGGGGATTCCCAGATAGATCTCCCCGATAGTGGGGTCCGAGAACGTCATCCAGATGCCCCAGGTAATCATGGTTATCAGGGCATACAGCAGCCAGTTGTGTTTTTTCTCTGTCATATTACTTTACAAAACTTTTTACAAGCTGTCCCCATTCGGCATTCTCACGGATGCCGGTGAACATTTCGGAGCCGGGGCCCCAGGCATACACGGGCACGGCGATGCCGTTGTGGCTCTCGCTGGCGAAGAAAACGCCAATCTCCCCCTTCTCCAGGTTACCATCCTGCAGGGTAAGGCAGCCGGTGCTGTGGTCAGCGGTAACCACGACCAGGGTATGTCCGTCCTTGGCGGCGAATTCCAGCACGTCGCCCAGAGTGCGGTCAAAGTCCAGGAGCTCCTCC
This sequence comes from Bacteroidales bacterium, assembly GCA_017509685.1. Classification (GTDB taxonomy): domain Bacteria; phylum Bacteroidota; class Bacteroidia; order Bacteroidales; family UBA932; genus Cryptobacteroides. Next base: position 1,180 of record JAFWPA010000031.1, on the reverse strand, counting down.
ATGGCCTTCTCAATGTCGTTGCCATGCAGCCAGTCGTCAATGCAGGATCCTTCAATCATCATCACAAAGCCCTTCTCATTGGCCGACAATTCCTTCAGGCCCTGCGCCACCATCCGGCGGAAGAGGTCTCCCCTCTCCTGAGCCACAGGCAGGTTGTCCGGGGAAAGGATGCCGATGACAGGCAACTCGGCCTGCATCAGTTCTTCCTCGGTAAGGGCTACGGTGTAGCCGGCATCGGCCATTTCCTTGGTGATGTCACGGCCGTCCTTGCGGTTCACGGTGAACCAGTCCAGGCCGCCGCCCGCCAGGTAATCCACGCCGCAGGTCACATAGTCGGCTATGAGGTCGTCCTGATTATAACGGTACTCGTTGTGGCAGCAGAAGTCGCAGGGCGTAGCATCGGCAAAGTGGCAGGTGACCACCGTACCGGTCTTCTTGCCCACCTTGGCGGCATCCACCAGGATGGAGTAGAGGTCTGTGGTATCGGCCGCCGTACCCACGTGGCTATAGGCCGTCTTCACGCCCGCCGCCAGCGCCGTTCCGCCCGCACCGGAATCGGTGATGAGCTCATCCGTAGCGTAAGTGCGGGACAGGCCGATGTGGGACATATTGTCCAGGTTCAGTTTACCGTGATTCAGCACCCAGGCGCAGGAAACCTGCTCCAGTCCCATACCGTCTCCAATGAGGAAAATGATGTTGCGCACCTCATTGCTCTGCGGCGGCTCCTGAACCTTTACGATATCGTAAGTATGAGGAGTGGCATAATACTGCAGCGCGGTTTCATTCTCCTTGCAGGAAACCGCTGCCAAAATAAAGATAACTAATGGAATCAGTGTCTTTTTCATGTGGAATAGTTTTCCTTAACTATCCACAAATGTAACCTTTTTTTTTCGTATTCGAAACCCCTTCAAAGCGTTTAGCATTTCGTTTGGTTTCGATTGTTGCCCTGCGGCAGAGACTCCTTCCTGCGGAACTCCGTTCGCTTCGCTCACTCCGGCCCCTCCCACTGTCTCCTGCGCCCCTCCGGGGCTTGTATCCAGCGGGCCCCTCCCCCTATACTCGTGATGTGACCCCCAAAAGTTAGACATAACTTTCGGGGTTTATGCCTAAGAAAACACATTCATTAGAAGAAAAGTTGATAGTGGTAAGACGCTATCTTTCTGGAGAGAGTGCCACATCT
>JAFWPA010000030.1 GCA_017509685.1 Bacteroidales bacterium | reverse complement strand
GGTGAACGGCATGTGCAAGATATCGCTTCGCCCCGACGCCATCCATATGCTGGAAGAGTACCGCTGGCCGGGCAACATCCGCCAGCTGCAGGGTTTCACCCAGAGCCTCACGGCCCAGGTGTCCGTGAAGGTGACGCCCACGCTCCAGCGCATCGAACTGGACGCCAGGGAACTCCAGCCCTTTATGCCGCGGGAACAGGGAGACCCCATCCCGGTGGTATACGAAGGGCCCGGGGCATCGGCCGGCTCTTCCTTCAGCGCAGAGGAGCGGCAGGCTATTTTCAAGGCCATCTTCGACCTCAAGCAGGATGTGGATGCCCTGAAGGCCCGCCTGGACCGCCCCGAACTGCCCGTGAGCACCACGCCGCTTCCCGAAGAGGAGGAGGCCGAATGGCAGGAGCAGGAGGATTTCTCCAACCTGAGCGTGCGCCGCAACGAGGAAGAACTCATCCGGCAGGCGCTGGAGAAATACCACGGCAACCGCAAGAAGGCCGCCGAGGAACTGGGCATGAGCGAGCGCACCCTGTACCGCAAACTGCCGCCCGAATACCGCAAGAAATAATGAAACGAATCGCGCACATACTGGTTTTGGCCGCCCTGGTGAGCGCCTGTGGAATCTATTCATTCACAGGTACTTCCATCCAGGCCGACGTGAACACCATCACCATCCCGTACGTGGAGTACAAGGCCCTGCGCGTGAACCCGTCCCTGTCCAGCGAACTCACCGACGCCCTGCAGGACAAATTCCGCAAACTCACCCGCCTGGAGCAGGTGGATATGGACGGAGACCTGGAACTGGTGTGCGAGATTACCGGTTACGACGTAAAGGCAACCGCCGTGACGGCCGACGAACAGGCCGCGCAGAACCGCCTCACCGTTACCGTGAAAGTGGAATTCACCAACCGCAAATACCCCGAAGACGACGTTTCCAAGAGCTTCAGCGCCTACGAGGATTTTGACGCCACCATGTCCCTGGATGCGGTGGAAGGCACCCTTTGCGAAACCATCATCGAGAAACTGGTGGAAGACATCTTCAATGCAACCGTCGCCCAATGGTAGGAAACGCCGCTCATATAGATATTCAGGCCCTGAACCTGGACGAACTCACCGGGGTAGTGAACCTGTATCCCTGGTTCGCCGCCGCCCGCATGGAGTTGTGCCGCCGCATGTTCGCCATGGGCGAAAATGCCTGGAGCCCGGAGGAATTCGCCGCCCAGGCGCTGTATATGGCCGACCGCGGTAAGTTTTCGGACCTGGTGCGCGGCAAACGGCAGGTGAACTGCCAGGACAAAGACGCCGAAGCCCTGCTGGCGGCTTTCCTGGAGCCGGCCGCTCCGGCCGAACCCGCCGCCGAAACCCATCAGGTACGCGTAGTGGGCGGGGATTACTTCTCCCAGGCGCAGTATGACAAGGTACGGGAAGGCGGCGACAGCATTTTCTCCCGGATGGCCAGCCACACCAACCAGCCGGAAACCGTGATAACGGTGGATGAAGACACCCGGATCGAAGACCGTTTTGCCACCGAAACGCTGGCCAGAATTTTTGTGGAACAGGGTCGTTTTGAGGAAGCTAAGCGCATTTACTCCCGTCTGGTTTTGGAAATTCCGGAAAAAAGTGCTTACTTTGCATCCCTTATTGAGAAATTGGATCAATTAGACTAATAAAAAATTACAATACATGAACGCAGCATTCACTATCCTGGTTGTTCTGATTATCATCGCAGCCATCCTTCTGATTGCGGTCGTCCTCCTGCAGAACGGCAAGGACGGCGGCCTGGCAACCAACTTCACTTCCGCCAACCAGACTCTGGGCGTGCGCCAGACGGCCACCATCCTGGAGAAAGCCACCTGGTACCTGGTATCCTTCATCCTGGTCATGTCCGTCATCACCGTCTTCGTAGCCCGTGGCGGCACCCAGCGCGGCACCAACGACGTCATCTCCAACGAGATCCTGAACCAGACCGAGCAGGCCGACGAAATGCCCGCCTTCCCCGTCTCACAGGAGAATCCGGAAGAGTAAGCTTGGTGTCATAGAAGCCCCTAACGGCGACCCTTCTCCTAGGGCCGCCGTTATTTTTGCGATTTCGTAACTTATTGACTATTAACGCTGTTGCTGTTTTTCTTTAGCCCAAACAGCCTAAAGAAAATTCCAAATACGCCTGATAATCAAGCACTTAGCAAACAGGCTTCTGCCAAATTGTCAGTACATCGCTATCGGAACGGAGATTGATGATAGCGAGATGCCCCTATTGTGGGTAAAAAGGAGAAAACAATTATGGCAGATAACAGCAACAACACATTTCTGGACAGGTTTGCAATTAACCTGAACGAACGGGCCGCGCAGGGTAAACTGGACCCTGTGATTGGCCGTGACGACGAGATCCGCCGTGTGCTGCAGATCCTGTCCCGCCGCACCAAGAACAACCCTATCCTGGTGGGCGAGCCGGGCGTGGGCAAGACGGCCATCTCCGAGGGCATTGCCCAAAATATCGTGAACGGGCAGGTGCCCGAGAATCTGAAAACCAAGAAGGTTTACTCCCTGGATATGGGTGCCCTTATCGCGGGCGCAAAATATCAGGGTGAATTTGAAGAACGTCTGAAGGGCGTGGTGAAGGAAGTGGTGGACAGCGCCGGAGAGATCATCCTCTTTATCGACGAAATCCACACGCTGGTGGGCGCGGGCCGCTCCTCCGGCGCCATGGATGCTTCCAACATCCTGAAACCGGCGCTGGCGCGCGGCGAGCTGCGTACCATCGGCTCCACCACCCTGGACGAATATCAGAAGTACTTTGAGGCCGACAAGGCCCTGGAGCGCCGCTTCCAGATGGTGATGGTGGACGAACCGTCGCCCGCCGAAAGCATCGCCATCCTGAGGGGCCTGAAGGAGCGTTACGAGAACCACCACAAGGTGCGCATCGAGGACGACGCCCTCATCGCCGCCGTGAACCTGAGCCACCGCTATATCACCAGCCGGTTCCTGCCGGACAAGGC
>JAFWPA010000029.1 GCA_017509685.1 Bacteroidales bacterium | reverse complement strand
CCCAAGAAGCAGACAGCGTCTGAGTACGCCAAGAGCGACTTTGTGCCGGGAGATGAGATTTTCTTCGAGGATACATTTGAAAATGAGCAGATGGGAGAGTTCCCTGCTCAGTGGGATTTGATGTCCGGTTACGCCGAAGTGGGATCCGTGGACGGACGTAAGGTGATTGCCTTTACGGATGACGGATTTGCCGAAATACAGCCCCTGATGAATGACCAGCAGCACTTCCTGCCAGACGTGTTCACGCTGGAATTCGATATGTATTTGCAGACAGGCGACGGCCTGGGCGGGGACGAACTGGAAATCGCCTTTGGCAACCCGGACCTTCCCAACTGGAACGGCCGCGTTGAGTATGTAGTTGTCTCGTTCCGCGACGACGGCTATTCCCGCTACGGTTGGACCGTTCAAAAGCCTAACGGGGGCGATGACATCACTGGCGAAAAGCTCCTGAGCCTCGACGAGAGCGGCACCCCTCTGAAGGACGGCTGGAATCACTTTGCCTTCTCGTTCAACAAGCGCGCTTTCAAGGGCTATGTGAACGGTGTACGGGTAATGAACGTACCCACCGCCAAAGTGCCTTCGCATTTCTGGTTCAATCATGGCGGTCAATACAAATATGCCTGCATCTCCAACGTCCGTCTGGCCAAGGGTGCCGTTCCGCTGTATGACCGCCTCTCCAGTGACGGCAAGATCATCACCTATGCCATCACCTTCGAGACCGGTAAAGCCGACCTCAAGCCCGAATCCATGGTGGAAATCAACCGCATTGCCAAGCTGATGCAGGAGAACCCCGGCATTGAATTCGAGGTGCAGGGCCACTGCGACGCCACGGGCTCCGATAAGGTGAACGATCCGCTGTCCCAGAAACGCGCCGAAGCCATTGTGGCCGCTCTGGTAGAACAGGGCATCGCCGAATCCCGTCTCACCCCCGTGGGCAAGGGTTCGCACGTTCCCATCGCCACCAACAGCACGGATGAAGGCCGCGCCAAGAACCGCAGAGTTGAATTTGTAAAGAAATAAGCTATGAAAAAACTATTCGTTGCCATTGCAGCGCTGTCGCTGCTGTGCGCCCCGGCGCAGGCTCAGGGTTTCCTGAACAAACTGAAAGAAAAGGCCGAACAGAGCATAGGCGGCAATTTGGGAAATGTTTTGGGTGCCCCTACCACGGAAAGTGCCCAGCAGATGGCCGCTCAGTCCCAAAACGATGACCCCAACGCTGTGATTACCGGCGAACGGGCCCTGCCGGCCAAGCGCGCCAGCACCTTCGGGTGGGACGGCCCCGTGACTCCGTCATCGGCCAAATTCCCGGTACCCCTGATGAACGAGTTTCCCGCCGTTCCGTCGGCCGAGGACCTGATCAACCCCGTAGAGGCCAAACAGATAGAGTACTATAAGGCCATCAAGGCGGTTACCCTGCGCGCTGAGGAACTGAACGCCGATACCACCTGCGAGGATGAAGAGACACTCCTGTGGCGCCAAAAGACCAACGACGGTCTTAAGAGTGCTTTCGGCCTCACCGACGCCGATTTGGCTATCCTGGAAGATGAAAACGCCTCGGAGGCTGACAAACAGCGCGTTTCCGACAAAATGGCCGCCGCCATGCTGGGCGGTATGGATGTGAATGCCATGGAGGCCGATGCCGCCAAATACCAGAACATGAGCGAGGAAGAACTGATGGCCACTGTGGGCAACAAGACTCTGGAGGCCCAGTTCGCCGTGTATGACCGTAACGCCTCCGATATCAACAAGTATATGGGTGTAACGGTGGCCGAACTCAAAGACGCTGCCCGCGAGCAGATGAGCTCCAAGAACCCCGACAAGCCCAGCCCCAAGATGGTCGCCCTCCAGAAAAAGAGTGAGGCCTACCAGAAGGCCGAGGCTGCCAAAAATCCTTCCTTCAAGAAGGAGGCCGACGCATTCCAGCAGAAGTTGCAGGGAGAGCTCCGGGAAGCTTCCATGAAGAGTTCCCGCAGTATGATGGGCTCCATGGGCGCTGCCATGGATATGCAGGAGAACATGAACAAGAAGATGTCCCCGCTCATGGAAATGCAGGCCAAACTGCGTGAGTACCAGGACAATCTGGCCGCCTGCTTCCCGGCTGCCGAACCGGATGCCGACTATTCCTTCGCCGCTTCCGAGCGCAAGAAAGTGCTGGAGATCAAGAACAAGATTTACAGCAGTGCCAATCCCAGCCCTTCCGAATACAATCCGCTGTATCTGCAGGCTCTCAAGTCCATCATGAGCTACCGTGAGCGTGCTGCCAAGGTATGGGCCGCCGACGTCCAGAAGCGTTTCAACGCCAAGAAGGAAGCCCTTCCGAAGGTGATCAAGGTGAACCGCCAGGCCATTGCCGACGGCGTTATCCCGGAATGCGCCCTCTGGCGTGAACCGCTGAACGTGGTCATCCAGGCCGGTGATATCCTGGCCGACGCCTACAGCGAATTCCCCTCCGACTATCCCAAGATGTACAAGGAAGAGATTGTGAGGGAAGTGAAGATGGGGGCCGGCGCATTTGGCGGCAAGGCCATCCACCACTGGTGGCCGGAATTCGCCGTGTTCTCCCCGGCCGAGTTCGACGCCATTGCCGGCGGTAAGCATATCTATGGTATGGACGAGGACGGCAAGGTGTATCACTTTGTCTCCGGTAACTGGGTGCCTGTTTCGGACGAAGAATTCAAGACCCTGAACGGCAAGAAAAAGGAACCTGCCGCGCCCGTGAGTGCCAGCTGGACTTCCAGTGACGGCAAGCGCACCGTTTACTACAATGCCGAGGGCAGCTTCCTTCAGCTCCCCGAAGGCGACCAGGCTTTCCCCACCGTCTGGAGGAAGAATGGGAATAAGCTGGAGTGGATACACGAAGCTACGGAAGATACCGGTAACGGCAACTACAAGTACCAGGTGGTCCTTTGCACTTATTATCTCTAATACTGAGTTGGCTCATACTTGCAGCGCCCTCTTCCGGGGGCGCTGCCTGGTATGATGTCTGGCGCTCCTTCGACGTGGACCCGCTGGTGGCCGAAGCCGTGGTGTGGCCGGAGATGGAGCGCTACTCCCGCCTGCAGGATGTGATGGAAACGGCTGCCAATTACGGCACCTACATCACCACTGGCGGCGGACCGGATTTTTCCATCGGCATTTTCCAGATGAAGCCCTCTTTTGTTGAGGCGATGGAAAAGGCCTGGATGCGCAGCGGCCTGGCCCGGCAGTACGAACTGTGGTTCGACACGGATGACACGGTCACCGCGCGCCGCATCCGCATATCCCGTTTGCAGAAAGAGGAGTGGCAGGT
>JAFWPA010000028.1 GCA_017509685.1 Bacteroidales bacterium | reverse complement strand
GCCGCGCCATCAGCGTGGAGGTTGGCATGCAGAACAGCGGGCTGGCCTCGTCGCTGGCCACGCTTCACTTCGCCGCTTTCCCCATGGCCACCGTTCCGGGTGCCATTTTCAGTGTCTGGCACAACATCAGTGGCGCTGTCGTCGCCCGTTTCTTCGCCAGGCGGGAAAAGTGCTAAAGATTGCTTATATTTGTTACGATTAAATCGTAACTAACCACATGCGCGGATTCTTAACACTGAAGGTATTCCTCTGGAAGGCGCCCTACAGAATTGTATACAAAGGCCCGCTGAAACCCGGCAAGAACACCATTAAAGTGAAGCCGTCAGAATACGCAAGTAAAAGCATAACATATTCAATATGAAAGAGTCTCTGATTATATCTCTGAGCCTGCTAGTGCTGGTAGCATGCACCAGCAAGTCTCCCATGGACAAGTACATAGACAATCTGATGGGACAGCTCACGCTGGAACAGAAGATCGGCCAGCTTAACCTGCACTCCGCCCCCGGCTTCATCTCGGCCGAAAAGGTGATAGAAGAGGATGAGAACGCCAAACTGCTGAACCAGGGCTTGCTGGGAGGCGTCTACGGGGCCACCAATATGACCATCCTGCGCCAATACCAGGACATCGCCCTCCAAAGCGGTGCCGGCATTCCGCTCATCTTTGGCATGGACGTGATTCACGGGCACCAGACGGTGTTCCCCATTCCGCTGGGGCTTTCCACTTCCTGGAATATGGAACTCATCGAGCAATCGGCCCGTGCCGCCGCCCGGGAGGCGTCGGCCTGCGGCATCAACTGGGTGTTCAGCCCCATGGTGGACATCTGCCGCGACGCCCGCTGGGGCCGCATTGCCGAGGGAGGAGGCGAAGATCCCTACCTGGGCGGAGAGATTGCCAAAGCCATGGTATATGGCTACCAGGGCCGGGATGACGTCTATGACACGGACGACGTGATGGCCTGCGTGAAGCACTACGCCTTATACGGCGGCGCCCTGGCGGGAAGGGATTACAATTCCGTGTTCCTGAGCCGCCAGGAGGCCATGAACGGCTACATGCATCCCTACAAGGCGGCCTGCGAAGCCGGAGCCGGAAGCTACATGAGTTCGTTCAATGAGTTCGAAGGCATCCCCGCCACCATGAACAAATGGTTGATGGACGATGTATTACGCAAATCCTGGGGCTTTGACGGATTCATCGTCAGCGACGCCACCGCCATCGCGGAAGAAATCCAGCACGGCATCGGAGACCTGCAGGAGGTGAGCGCCCGCTCCCTCCAGGCCGGTCTGGACATGGACATGAACAGCGACGGCTTCGTAGGCACGCTGCTGCAGTCGGTTAAAGAAGGCCGCGTAAAAGAGGCCGATATTGACCGCGCCTGCCGCCGCATCCTGGAAGCCAAATACAAGCTGGGGCTTTTTGAAGACCCTTACCGCTACCTCTCTGAGGAGCGCTATGCCACGGAAGTATATACGCCTGAGAATCTGGCCTTTGCCCGCAAAGTGGCGCAGGAGTGCCAGGTACTGCTGAAAAACGAGGGCGTGCTGCCTCTCCGGAAAGGCGCGAAAGTGGCCGTAGTAGGACCCCTGGCCGCCGACGCCTCCTCCATGGCCGGCACATGGTCGCAGTCGAACCATAACGCAGAAAGCGTCACGCTCTGGCAGGGCATCTCCGAAGTCACGCCGACCACTTTTGCCGAAGGCAGCTGGCTGCTGCGGGACGCCGCCATAGAGGACGGGGTGCGCTACGGCCTCATCCGCATGTTCGCCCCCGGCACCCCCATCCCGCCGGTTCATGCCAGGCCGCAGGCGGCCCTGGTAGCGGAAGCCGTGGCCCAGGCCCGCAGGGCCGATGCAGTAGTGGCCTGCGTGGGTGAGATCCCCGGGATGAACGGAGAAGGCGCTTCCCGCACCGATATCACCCTCCCCGATACGCAGGTAGAAATGCTCAAGGCCCTCAAGGCCACCGGCAAGCCGCTGGTGGTTGTCCTGGTATGCGGTCGTCCGATGGACCTCACCGCCGTGGAGCCGCTGGCCGATGCCATTCTCAATGTATGGAGTCCCGGCTCCGAGGGCGGCCACGCCGTAGCCGACGTGCTCTTCGGGGATGTTAATCCATCGGCCAAACTCACCACCTCATTCCCCCGTTCGGTGGGTCAGCTGCCGCTGTATTACAACCACAAGAACACCGGCCGTCCGCATCCGGACTACGAGCCCTACCGCAAGTTCACCAGCTGCTACACCGACGAGCTCAACGGACCGCTCTATCCTTTCGGCTATGGCCTGAGCTATACCGCTTTCTCCTACTCTGAGCCTGTTCTCAGCGCCACGGAAATGCCCGTGGACGGCAGCGTAACGGCATCCGTCATGGTAACCAACACCGGCAAACGGGATGGTGACGAGATTGTCCAACTATACATCCACGACATCTTCGCCACCTCCACCCGCCCCGTCAAGGAACTGAAAGCCTTCCGGAAGGTTCATATTCCTGCCGGAGAATCCGTCAAAGTGGATTTTACCCTCACCAAAGAGGATCTCTCCTACTATAACCACGAGCTCGAATGGGTATGTGAACCCGGAGACTTTGAGATTATGACCGGTCCCAACAGCCGGGATACGCAAATGGTTACCCTTACTGTGAAATAGTGTAAATCATCTTGAAAACGGGAATCTTCATTATTCTGCTTGGGGCCATGCTGGGTGTGGCATATGTGACGTGGCATCTGTGGCGCATCACGCCGGGCGGCTGGGTCGCGAAACTGGTGGTTGCCGTATTATTCCTTCTCTGGATGGCTGCGGCATTCGCCAGCATGTTTCTCCGAAAAAAGGCATCGATTTCAACCATTACCGCACTCTACGAGCTGGGGCACCCCTGGATGATAGCTTTCCTGTATCTACTGATTGTTTTCATCCTGGCCGATATCGGGGTGCTTGTCCGGCTCATTCCCAAAGACTGGCTCATCAGCAACGCCATTTCAATGGTGAGTATGCTGGGCGTGATTGCCGTCGTGCTCACGGCGGGCGGCATCCATTATCGGCACAAATACCGGGAAGAGCTGACCATCCGGACAGAAAAGCAGCTGGACAGGCCCCTGACCATTGTCCTCGCCAGCGACCTCCATATCGGCTATAGCAACCGCAAGGCCGAGCTGGGCCGCT
>JAFWPA010000027.1 GCA_017509685.1 Bacteroidales bacterium | reverse complement strand
CGCCCTGATTCACCACATAAGAATCGCTAGCCGTGTTGCCGGCGGCGGCATAAGGAACCGTAAGACTGCGGGAAGTCATTCCTGTCATCCTGTAGCTGAATGCCCCACGGTATTTGAGCCAGGATACAGGCATGATTTCGGCGAATGCCGTAGCATTGAGGCCATAATTCCGGCTCAGGTTGTTGCCGTGGGCCGACTGCATCACCAGGACGGGATTCGCTTCATTGGACGAATAAACCCAGCCGTCGGCTTCTTTGTCCTTGCGGGAATAGAGCTCACCGGCATCGTTGTACATCGGAAGAAGCGGAGATGCAATAATGGCGTTGCGCACGTCATTGTAATCACGCATAAGCTGTGCGATACCGGTCTTTGTACTGTAGAAGAACGTGATATTCTCTCCAACCTTGATGATATCCCGGTCTCCATTGCGGAGAATGACGTGATCCGAGTTCAGGCGGGCGGTAAAGCGGTCATAATGGGATGCGACGGGCTTGCCCAGGATACCTTCCTGCTGAGAATAGGAGAAACCGGCCGAGAACTTGGAAATTTCGGTGCCGCCGGCGATATTGATGGCATGGTTCTGGGTAGGAGCGTTCTTCACGCGGATGGCTTCCACCCAATCCGTACCGGTCCAGCCATTCTGCAGCTTGTTCCAAGTCTTCTCACCCAGACGGCCTTGCCAGTTGATGGCGGGATTGCCCTCCACGAATGCCGTCTCATCGGCGATAATCATGGTTTGCTGTGCCGTAAGCGTTGCAGGACGCTTATACATATTCTGCCAGCCGAAGTACATATCGTACGACACCTGCATTTTCCCTTCCTTACCCTGCTTAGTGGTCACCAGGATAACGCCGTTGGCGGCACGGGCACCATAAATGGCAGCCGATGCGGCGTCTTTCAGTACGTCGATACTCTCGATGTCAGAAGGGTTCAGGCTGTTGATGTCGCCGCCGGCCACACCGTCAATCACATAGAGCGGCTCGGAGTCGCCCACGGTACCCAGACCGCGGATATTCACCTTGAAACCTTCACCGGGCTGGCCGTTGCTGGCCGTAATGTTCACGCCGGGAGTCTGGCTCTGAAGAGCGCCCAGGGCACTTACCGTGTTCATGGCAGCCAGGTCGTCGCCTTTCACCTGCGAAGTGGCACCGGTAACCAGTTTCTTCTTCTGGACGCCATAACCGACCACCACCACTTCGTCCAGCAGGTCGGTGTCTTCGGCCATCGTCACATTCATGACGGCCGAAGCCGGCAATTCCTGGCTGGCAAAGCCGATGGAGGAAAAGACCAGAACGGATCCTTCGGGAACCGAAATCTCGAAATTACCGTCAAAGTCCGTAATGGTGCCATTGGAAGGGTTCGCCTTTTCGAAGATGCCGGCCCCGATGAGGGGTTCTCCGGCCGTGTCCAGAACAGTACCCTTCACCTTGACCTGCGCCAAGGCATCCAGGCCGGGGACTGCCATCAGCAGTACCAGGACCCAAGTAAGGATGGATAGTTTTTTGTTCATATTAATTAGGGTTAAACAATTATTCCACTGTAAGTTTCAAGGTCTGGACCTGTTTGCTGTCCGGTCCCACCATGATTTCGAAATCGCCGGGTTCACAGACATATTCCAGCTCGTGGTTATAGTATTTCAAGTCTTCGGCAGAAAGGGTAAATTCCACCCTGCGGCTCTCACCGGGCTGCAATTCCACCTTGGCAAAACGCTTGAGTTCCTTCACCGGACGGGTAGAAGTGGCGTAGATGTCGCGGATGTACAGTTGCACCACTTCCTTCCCGCTCCGCTTGCCGGTGTTGGTCACCGTTATGGAAGCGGTCACTTTCCCATCCATCCCGATATGATTGGTATCCAGCGCGAAATCGCTGTAGGCGAAGCTGGTATAACTGAGACCGTAGCCGAAGGGATAGAGCGGGCCGTTCACCACGTCCATGTAGTTGCTGCGGGTGGGGAAATAGAAATCGTCATCGCCCCAGGGACGGCCGGTATTCTTGTGGTTGTAGGAATACGGAAGCTGGCCGATGCTGCGCGGGAAACTCATAGTGAGTTTTCCGGAAGGGTTCACGTCACCGAAGACCACATCGGCAACGGCGTGTCCGCCCTGGATGCCCGGGAACCAGACGTTCAGGATGGCATCGGCTTTCTGGGCGGCGCCGGTGAGCACCAGCGGACGGCCGGTTACCAGCAGCACCACCACGGGTTTCCCGGTAGCCGTCAGGGCTTCCAGCAGGCGCTGCTGCGGCTCGGGAATAATGGGATGGGCACGGGAAGAACCCTCTCCGTTCATGTTGAAGTTTTCTCCCAGGACTGCCAGGATGACATCGGCCTTATCGGCCACGGCAAGTGCCTCTTTCAGAAGGTCTTCCTCGCTGCGGGCGTGAATGGTGGCAGGGTCGATATTGGTGCGGTTCAGGCCCATTTCGCGGGTTTCCAGCACCACTTCCAGTTCGCGGTCTTCCACCAGCCAGCTGCCCACGGCGTAGGGAACGCTGTGGCCCAGGGCCTTCTCTACACCCTCCCGGATGGATACGGAAGGAACAGTCTTGGAATAGCCGCTCCAACTGCCCACCATATCGTTGGCACGGTCGGCCATGGGGCCGATGAGCGCAATGCGGGCGTCCTTGGAAAGAGGAAGCAGGTCTTTCTCATTCTTCAGCAGCACAAAGGTTTCCGTTGCCGTTTCACGAGTCTGCTTTACAAAGGCGGCATTACCCAGGGTCTTCTGGGAACGGTCAACATCGCAGTAGCGGTAAGGATCGTCAAACAGACCCAGTTTATACTTGGCTTCCAGGATGCGACGGCAGGCCTGGTCAATCAATTCCATGCTCACCAGACCTTTCTTCAGGCTGTTTTCCAGGGTGCGGACGAAGTTGAAGCTCATCATATCCATATCCACGCCGGCATCCAGGGCACGTGCGCCCACCGTCTCCTCGTCACCGATTCCATGACGGGTGGTCTCCATGATGGCCTGGTAATCCGTAACCACAAAGCCGTCAAAACCCCATTGTTTGCGGAGGACATCGTCCAGCAGGTACTTATTCACCGTGGCAGGCTGGCCTTCGAATTCATTGAAAGAAGACATAAAGCTGCCGGCACCAGCCTCGACTGCTGCCTGGTAAGGATACATATATTCGTTGAAGGCACGCTGGCGGCTCATGTCCACGGTGTTGTAGTCGCGGCCGGCTTCGGCGCCGCCATAAAGGGCATAGTGCTTCACGCAGGCCATGACGTTGTCGTGGCGCTTCATGTCATTGTCGCGTCCCTGATAGCCCCAGACCATGGCTTTGGCAATTTCACCGCCCAGATAAGGGTCTTCTCCGGCACCTTCGGCTACACGGCCCCAGCGGGCATCGTGGGCAATGTCCACCATGGGCGAGAAAACCCAGTGCACACCATCGGCAGCGGCTTCAATGGCTGCCGTGCGGGCCGCATTCTCAATCAGATCCATATCCCAGGAGGCCGACATGGCCAGCGGAATGGGGAAAGAAAGGTCATAGCCATGAACCACATCGAAGCCGAAAATAAGAGGGATGTGCAGACGCGTGCGCTCCACGGCAATCTTCTGCAATGCCTTGATCTTATGGACATCGTTGAAACCGAAGAAACCGCCCAGGGTTCCTTCCGTAATCATCACATAGGTGGAGTCTCCTTCCTCGCCAAAGCTTTCGCCAGAGACAAAATCACCACCCACCACCACATTCAGCTGTCCAATCTTCTCCTGCAGCGTCATCTTGCTCATGAGGGCCGAAACAAAAGCATCCATCTCACGCTCTTTGACGTAAGGAGCATCGACATAATCGACAGATGCGGCATCGTCGGAGAATGCGTAGCTGTTGTTATTGAGTTCATAGCCCATGCTGAGGCCCCAGGACTGCACTGCGTCCGGTTTGCCGGAGCCGCAGATGGCGCCCCTCTGCAGGGACATGCCTTTCTCGGCGAGGAAAGAGCCACCGGCAAAGCAGTTCTCTATCTTGGTGGCCGTGACACCGCCCATGGCACCGATCATGGCATACTGGGCGCTGAATTCACCGGCTATGCCACCTGCAGAGGCGTTGTGCTTTCCCTGCAGGTCCAGCTTCATATAGGATTGACAGTCCTCTACGTTTCCGTAGCGCTCGCTGCCCACGATGCCGCCCACGTTCACTTTGCCCTCGCTACTGTTGCCGCTGATGCGGATACTGCCCTGCGAGAGGCAATGGTGAAGTTCCGTGGCACTGGCCTGTAATCCGCCAATGGCGCTTTGCAGCGCCTCGCTTCCGGCCGGACGGTCATAATTCACACGGATATCCATATCGGAGGTACAGTCGGTGGTATAACTGTAGCCTTCTCCGGCATAAGCGCCCACAAGGAGTTCGCCGCCGCCTTTTCCTGCCATGTTCACAGTAATGTCTCCTTCAACGTGACAGTTCGAAATGGTTCCGCCCCAGGCGCCGCCTACCAGAGAGGTAGCGGCCACAAACACACCGCGGTCGGTGCGGACATCCAAAACAATATCGGTTCCGGTAATGCGGACCTGGTCCACCACGCCGTTTCCATCACTTTTCAGGATTCCGGCAAGGGGCGCCACATAGGGAGCCTCTCCGCTCACATGAATGCGGGTGTTTTCCATGGTAAGGTTCCGGATTTCGGCGTTGGCCATTGCGCCAAATAGCGCTTTCTTCTCCCGGTCCATGCTCTTGATGGTCAGGTTCTTAATAGCGTGGCCATTGCCGTCCAGGCGTCCTTTGAAAGCGTTTGTCCACCACTCTCCGTCGGCAAACTCATAGTCTGCCTCGTAGGAGCCGATGGGATTCCAGTCGGCCTCAGAGGAGAGGTCAATGTCTTTATCCAGCACATACCAGCCGTACAAATCTTCCCGGATGGCGGAAAGACCCTTGGCATCCTGAATATGCAAGGGTTTGGTCCAGCGTGCATAGAGGGTCATGGCAGATGTCACGGCCATAGAATCTGCGGCGGGCTGCATCCAGCCGGCCGATTTGGTTCCGAAGAGCCATTCGCGGGTGCAGGCCTTGTCGGCATACCAGCCGGCAAAGCGATAGCCTTCACGCACGGGCATGGGCTTGTCTTGCAGACGAAGCGCTGTGCCCTGTTTGACGGTCAGTGCCACAGGGGCTTTTTCCTTGGTCTTGTAATTGAGGTTGAACCGGACGGTAACCTCCTGCGCAAGAGCGCTTGCGCAGGAAGCCAGCGTCAGGCCAACCATAACCAAACTATTAACCAATCTTTTATTCATTTTGAGGGATATTAGGAGTGTTCCAGGTATAAGTTTCCATGCAGCGGATATGGGCGGTCTGGTCGCCTGCCGTGAGGGTGAAGTCCCCTTCTTCCAGCATCCAGCGGTTGTCGTTGTTCACAAAGGCCAGTTCGGAGGCTTTGATGCGGAACGTGACGGTCTTGGTTTCGCCGGGTTGCAAGTCAATCTTCTCAAAGGCGCGAAGGCGACGGTTGTCCGGCATTACGCTGGCGTAGAGGTCGGAGGAGAAGAGCATAACCGTTTCCTTTCCGGCCATTTTTCCAGTATTGGTAACTTCCACGGTGACAGTAAGGATATCACCCTGTTTGAAGTTGGGTTTGTCCACTTTCAGGTTACTGTATTCGTATGAGGTATAGCTCAGTCCCTCTCCAAACCACCAGAGCTGGTAGGTTTTGGCATCGTAATCATAGACGCCGCTCATCACCTCCCGGCGCTCGCAGGCTTTGTAGTCGTACTTGACCAGGGCGTTCGTGTGTGCGGAATAAGTATAAGGAATACGGCCGCTGAAATTGGCGTCGCCGGCAAGGAGTTCGGCCAGGGCATCGCCACCGAAGTTACCGGGAAGCATGGTGTGGACGATGGCTTTCGCACCTTTTACGATGTCGTAGATAATACGGCCACGGCCCTCGTTCAGGACCAGGATAACCGGCTTTCCGGTGGCCTCCAGGGCCTTGACCAGGTTCAACTGGTTGCGGGAGAGGGTAATGTCGGCAATATTGCCGGTAGTTTCGGCATAGGTGTTCTCACCCACGCAGGCAATGATGTAATCGGCATCCGCAGCGGCGGCAACGGCTTTCTCAATCTGGATGTCTTTTTCGGCCTGCCAGTCAGCGCCCCAGTCGTAAGAAACGCCTTCGACAAGGGTAACATTGGTAGCGCCGAATTTGTTGACCAAGGCTTCATAAATGGTATTATACTGCCCGGTATAGCGTTCCTGGTTCGCGCCCTGCCAGGTGTAGCTCCAGCCGCCGTTGAGCGTACGCATGGAGTTAGCATTGGGGCCGGTGACAAGTATCTTGGCGCCCTTACGGAGAGGAAGGACGTTGTCTTCGTTTTTCAGGAGCACTTCGGATTCCAGTGCCGCCTGACGGGCATAATCGGCAAACTTTTCACTGCCGAAGTCGGGATATTCGTCCAATGTGGTCATGGGCTTGTCAAACAGTCCCAGACGGTATTTCATGCGCAGGACTCGGCGGACGGCGTCATCGATACGGGACATGGGGATGCTTCCTTCTTCCACCAATTCCTTCAGGATAGAACTGTAGGAGTATTCCGAGGGAACCATCAGGACATCCACGCCGGCGTTAATCACCAGACAGGCCGCTTCTTTCTTGGTAGCGGCAATATGGTCACGCACCCGGAGATTCTCCAGATCACCCCAGTCGGTGATGATTACACCGTCCCACTGCAGTTCTTCCTTGAGCCATCCGGTAAGGAAGCGTTTGTTGGCCACGCCGTTCATTCCATTTACAATAGAAGAATTGGTCATGGTGCTCAGGGCGCCGGCACGGAAGCCTTCCAGGAAGGGGGCGAACTGGCGTTCGCGGAGTTCCATTTCGCTGATGGTGGCAGGAGTGCGGTCCAAACCATTGTCGGGAATGCCATAAGCAAAGAAATGCTTGAGGGTGGCCGCCACGTGATTCTTATCTAAGTGATTGGGATCCTCTCCCTGCATGCCGCGGATGACGGAAGCGCCCATCTGGCCGGCCAGGTAAACATCCTCTCCAAACCCTTCATACTGGCGGGTCCAGGCCTGGTGACGGCCCAGGTCCAGCACCGGAGCGTAAACCCAGGAAATCCCGCACGCGCGCGTTTCATAAGCAGTAGTCTGCCCCATCAGATAGGCCAGGTCCCGGTTGAAGGTGGCAGCCATATTGATGGCCGAAGGATACAGGGTACCGCCCAGGGTATAAGTGGTTCCATGCATCTGGTCCAGGGCATAAGCGCAGGGAATGCCGAGTTCCTTCATGGATTTTTCCTGAATCTTGGCCACCAGCTCATTCCAGAGTTCCGGACGCTGGGCCGCCATCATGGGCGGATTCAGAATGGAACCGGTTTTGTGCTTGGCAATCAGGGAATCCAGGGCGGGCTCGTCCAGGTGGAAATCACCGCGGGCGGCAATGTCCAGAGACAGGTCGTAAATCTTGTGGGCGCGGTCCATGTCGATATTGTTCAGGTCCAGCACCATATCGGCAGCCTTGTACTTTTTCTCCAGGCCGAATTTTTGGATTGCAGCATCCAGTTCCTGCTCATTCATCGTCCCCAGCACTTCGGCATGGTAGGCCGGGTCATCGGCGGTAATAAGACTCACCTCCAGGGCAATCATCTGGCCGATTTTCTCTTCGAGGCTAAGGCGGCGGAGGATTTTCTCCACCTTCCTTTCGATGGTTTTGTCTTGCGGAAGGCACTGTCCGTTTGCATTCCAGAGCAGAAGCAGTGCACCCAGGGCGAGAAGGATTCGTTTCATGTTTTTGTGGTTTTGTACAAAAGTATATAGGGCCTCTTTCCGGCGCAAGCAGAAGGGATGGAAGCCCCATTTTAAGGGATAGAAGCATTTTTCAGGGATGGAATGCACGTTTTAGGGACGAATTTTTTATCTTTGCACTGATGGATCGCAATAGGAAATACTGGCTATTGGCTATCAAGAACGCCGCAGTCTTTGCGGTGCTCTGCCTTCTTGTGCTTATGCTTTTTGGGGATTCCATTAACGAGATGACGCCTTGGATAGCATTAGGCTACGCAGCATTAGCCTTTGCTTGCAACGTCCCCGTGTTTTATCTGGCCTTCCGTTATCATTGGACCGAAGGAAGTCCCCTCACTTTCAAATGGCTTTTGATTCCCCTTGTTTCTTTTGCGATCATCATCATTCCTGCCGTTCTATATAGTTCCGTTGCTTTCGGCTATTCTCCTTCGGCCTTTTTCTTTCAGGAGGATGGAAGCCTGAACACGGTTCAGCTTCTGATGAGTCTGAAAATCACGCTGGCCGGAATACTCATTATCTCCGTCATCCAGTTTATGGGGGCCAGCAACGAGCGGGAAATTGTGGTAAATTCCCTGCCCCGCAACGTGTCAAAAGACAAAACCGGGCAACCGAAGAATAAAAAGGTATCCCTGCAAGGCAACGCAAAAAACAGCAGCCTGGAATTAAATATAGACCAGCTGCTGTATGTGGAGGCCGATGCCAACTATCTGAACGTTGTGAGTCTTGGGACAGAAGTGCAATCCAATACGCTCAGATTAACGCTAAAACAATTTGAGGAAGCCGTTGGTAATTATCCCGAAATCGTCCGATGCCACCGTGCCTATCTGGTAAACATCAACAACGTCTCGTACCTGGAAGGTTTTTCTTCCAAAGGAGAGCTGCATTTCTCCGATTTTCAGGGAACGGTTCCCGTATCTAAAACCTATCTGGAAAACATTTCAAATCTGCTAAAAAGCAGAGCCGATACTTGATTTGTTCCACCAACGTTCCACTAAAACACACAAAATTCCCCGCAAGTCCGTGATTAAACGCAACTTACGGGGAATTTCTGTAGCCCGGAGGGGAATCGAACCTCTATTTAAAGTTTAGGAAACTTCCGTTCTATCCGTTGAACTACCGGGCCGGGCCAGGGCCTTTCGGCCGGAGCGAAAAAAAGCGCTGATTACTCGGCGCTCTTTTCGATGATCTGACGACCGCGGTAGTAGCCGCACTCGGGGCAAACGCGGTGATACATCACGGTGGCGCCGCAGTTAGGGCATACGCTCAGCGTGGGGACGGGAGCAAAGTCGTGCGTACGACGCTTGTCTCTTCTCTGCTTGGAGAGTTTGTGTTTCGGATGTGCCATTGTTTATATACTTTAATTGTTTATTTACTTTCAAAAAGTCCTTTCAGAGCGGCGAACGGGCTGTTCGCCTCAGCCTCAGCCTCCTCGTCCGTTCGCTCCCCTTGACTCAGAAACCGGACGGTGTCGGGATTGCATTCCCCTTCCGGATGGACCCTTTGCAAAGGCAGTGATAGACAGATGTAGTCATATACCGCCTGGCTCAGGTCCCAGTCCTCGGCCAAGCTTTCGGGCTTGAGCACTTCGGAAGGATTTGCCTCCACGGGAACGGCAAGGGGCTCCAGGCAGCGGTCGCACGGAACCGTGACGGTTCCGCTCAAGTGAAGTTCGGCCTCCACCTTCCGCTCCTTCTTGACCACCCTGATTTCCACGTCTACATCGGCGTCCAGGATTTCTGTGTTGTCAAACGTTTGAAAGAACTCTAAATCTGCGTGGGAGTGAAACTTACGCTCCCCGGCAGCCCAACCGTTCAGGGGTATGACTATTGCGTTCATTGCCACAAAAACAGATTAAGGGGTGCAAAGATACGAATAATTTTCGGAAAATCAATCCTCGTTGGCGGAATTTCTCTTCCTATCCAGCGGATCCAGCTGGATTTTGCGCATCCTCATGTGATTGGGGGTGATTTCCACCAGCTCATCTTCCTGGATATATTCCAGGGCTTCCTCCAGGGAGAACTTGATGGCCGGGGGCAGAACCACCTTTTCGTCGGAACCGGAAGCACGCACGTTGGTGAGCTTCTTGGTCTTGCAGATATTGATGTTCAGGTCACGGTCACGGGTGTGTTCTCCCACAACCTGTCCACCGTAAATCTCCTCGCCGGGCTCCACGAAGAAACGGCCGCGGTCCAGCAGCTTGTTCATGGAGTAAGCAATGGCCTCGCCGGTTTCCAGGGACACCAGGGAACCGTTGGTACGCATCTCGATATCGCCCTTGTACGGCTGGTAGTCCTTGAAACGGTGGGCGACCACGGCCTCGCCCTGGGTAGCCGTGAGGAGGTTGGAACGCAGACCCATAAGACCACGGGTGGGAATCTCAAACTCCAGCAGCGTCCGGTCTCCGCGGGGCTCCATACGTACCAGGGCGCCCTTGCGGCGGGTGCTCAGTTCGATGGCGGCGCCCACGAACTGCTCCGGAACCTCGATGGAGAGTTCCTCGATGGGTTCGCAGCGCTGGCCGTTGATAGTCTTGTCCAGCACCTTGGGCTGGCCCACCTGCAGTTCGAAGCCTTCGCGGCGCATGGTCTCGATGAGCACCGAAAGGTGCAGCACGCCGCGGCCGTACACCACAAAACTGTCGGCATTGATGCCGGGCTTCACACGCAGGGCCAGGTTCTTCTCCAGCTCTTTCTCCAGGCGCTCCTTGATGTGGCGGGAAGTCACAAACTTACCATCCTTGCCGAAGAAGGGGCTGTTGTTGATCATGAACAGCATGCTCATGGTGGGCTCGTCTACGGCGATGGGCGGCAGGGCCTCGGGGTTCTCGATATCGGCAATGGTGTCGCCAATCTCAAAGCCCTCGATACCCACCACGGCGCAGATGTCGCCGCACTGGACCTCGTCTACATTGGCCTTGCCCAGGCCTTCGAACACCATCAGCTGCTTGATCTTGCTCTTTTCCACCATGTCGTAGCGCTTGCACAGGCTGACGGGCATACCGGTCTTGAGGCTGCCGCGGGTGATGCGGCCCACGGCGATACGGCCCACGTAAGGGCTGTATTCCAGGGAAGAAACCAGCATCTGGGGCGTGCCTTCACGCATCTCGGGGGCGGGGATTTCGGCCAGGATGGTGTCCAGCAGGGCGCTGATGTCACTGGTGGGTTTTTTCCAGTCGGTGGACATCCAGCCCTGTTTGGCGCTGCCGTAGATGGTCTTGAAGTCCAGCTGGTCCTCGTTGGCGCCCAGGTTGAACATCAGTTCGAATACCTCTTCCTGCACTTCGTCGGGGCGGCAGTTGGGCTTGTCTACCTTATTGATCACCACGATGGGTTTCTTGCCCATATCGATGGCCTTGTTCAGCACAAAGCGCGTCTGGGGCATGCAACCCTCGAAAGCGTCTACCAGCAGGAGAACGCCGTCGGCCATATTCAGCACGCGCTCCACTTCTCCGCCGAAGTCACTGTGGCCGGGCGTGTCGATGATGTTGATCTTGACGCCCTTATAGGTCACGGATACGTTCTTGGCCAGGATGGTGATACCGCGCTCGCGCTCCAGGTCGTTGTTGTCCAGAATAAGGTTGCCCAGGTCCTCGGGCTTACGCACCAGGTTGGCCTGATAAATCATACGGTCCACCAGGGTGGTCTTGCCGTGGTCTACGTGGGCAATGATGGCGATGTTTCTGATATCCTGCATAGTAGTTCGTTTATCAAATCGAAAAATCTTGCAAATATACGCAATTTTGAATAATATTTCTAACTTTGTTTTTTCACCACTAAGCCATGAAGCAAGACCATACGTCACAGCAAGATCGGCACGAACTCTCCAGGAAAAGCCTCGTACGCATCCTGAAAGAGAATCACTATACGCCCAAAGCATTCACCGATGCCCTGGGATCCCCCTTTTTTTGGGGGCTGATGAAGAGTACCCAGCCCATAACCCTTCCCTTGCTCCGCGCCCTCCTCAAGGCCACAGTCCATTATCACCAGCCCGGCCTGAACGCCCGTTTTAAAAAGGAGTGCGGCAAAAAGCAATGCTGGGAAATCCAAAGCTACACCTTTTCCTACCGCAGCCAGACGGTGGACGGCCGTGAAATAGAGATGTCGGGGCGTGTCACCTTCCCGAACAACAAAGAAGAAGGTACACCCCACCAGGTTAAAACCATCTCGCTCCATATGCACCAGGCATTCTTCCACGAGGAATGGGCCCCTTCCAAGAACCTGATGTTTGCGCCGCTCAAAGTCCTGTGGGATTCGGCCGTCATTGAACCGGACCTGCAGAAATGGGGCATCAACTATGGGATAGAGGTCGACGGCGGCGGATCGGGTCTCCATATGGCCAGGCAGCTGGCCGATTGCACCGTTGCTGCTTTGGAGATTATGCGCCTGCACGGCGTAAGCCTGGCTCCGGAAGGCTACACCACCAACTGGGGCAGTTCCCAAAACGCGGTTCCCACCCTGATGTTTGCCAAATGGTACGACACCGAGGCGCCGCAATGGTTTAAAGAGGCCCTGCGGCTACGGTCCACTTTCTCGGCACAAGGAGCCGTGGACTTGTCCAGACTGATGCAATACAGTTACCGGCATCCGGAGGACATTGATACCAACTTCGTCCTGCTGCTGTCGTA
Source organism: Bacteroidales bacterium (assembly GCA_017509685.1). Classification (GTDB taxonomy): domain Bacteria; phylum Bacteroidota; class Bacteroidia; order Bacteroidales; family UBA932; genus Cryptobacteroides. Next base: position 2,467 of record JAFWPA010000027.1, on the reverse strand, counting down.
TTTCAAAGCCTTCACTCCGTCGCAACTGGGTGGCTACAAAGCCGAAGAGTTTGTCCCCCAGTGGTATCTTGACACCCTATTCGAAGTGAACGGGCGCAAGATTAACTTGCTGGACGCCGTCAGCAGTTACTATCCTCAGCTGACCGACTCCTACTTCCAGAAAATGAAGTCCATGAACCAGATTTATGCCCCGGATATAATCACCGCTGACGGGGAGGTGGCAATCGATAGCCCCAAAATGCGCGCTTGGATGTCCTGCCTCAAAAAATACAACAATCTGGACGATTGGACACCTGCCCACTCCGTCTATCTGGCCCACAGCCCGAATGACGAAATGATTCCGTATGAGGAGGCTTATCGGTTCTACCTTATCGCCAGCCAGCAAAAACAGAATCCCCTGGTGCATATGCTGACTGTCCCTTCCATGCGCCTCATCCCCAAAGGCGGCCTGAAACCGCATTTTGTCGTCGCTTTTGTTGGACAGCTCCTCATGGCTTTGGCAGAGAACCCCGAAGACATGCGGCGGCTGTACAAATCTGTTAAATAGACCGTATGAAGCAACAGAACAATACCCCTCTTCCCTCCCAGGAGATGCGTTGGAAACAATTCTACGCCAGTGGATACGAGGACATCCTGCAACAGGAATTCCCGAATCAGACGACGTGGCAATTCCTGGAGAAAAGCATCCTTGCCGACGAAAACCGGCACGACGCCCTGGTGTATTTCGGACGCCGGATCAGCCGGAAAGAGCTGGTGGAGCAAGTGCACCTCTGGGGCCGTGTCATCAAAGGCATGGGACTGAAGGAGGGAGATGAGTTGCTTCTGTTCGGCCCGTCCCTGCCGGAATTCATCTACATTATGCTGGCGGCCGATATGACGGGAATGACCACCAACATCCCGAACCTGATGGTTATGCCGGAAGCGATGGATTCGATGGTGAGAAAAAGCCGCGTCGCCTTCGTCTTCGACGGGATGGAAGAGACCGTACGGAAGACACTTCAGCGCGAACAGTTTGAGCATGTGGTCATTCTGTCGGCTACCCGCTCGATGGGCTATCCGCGCAAGCTGGTGGCATCACCCGTGAACAGCATCAAGCATTGGGGGCTGCATCGAAGAGCCAAATACATGACGGCCGACGCCGCCATCCGGCGGTTCGGGCAATACGACGGGCCGATAGAGGCATCGGCCGTGAAGGGCAAAGTGTCCTTTATTTTCTGTTCGTCCGGCACATCCGGCAAGGACGCCGTCCACCAAGTCGGCATGAGTGACGAGGCTGTCCTCGCCATGTTCCGGAATGCACTGGCATTCAACCGGAAAGGAACGCCCTTCCGCGAAGGCAAGTCCTATTGTCAGTTGCCGCCTTTTTTGTGTACCGGCTTCTTTGTGCTGGTCATTGCGCCGCTGCACCAGAATATGACCGTCTACCTGGATCCCCGGCTGTCCGTCGAACAGTTCATCAAAAACATCCTCACCATCCGGCCGCAGATTACGCTGGCCACCGGTGCCAACTGGGTTCAGCTGATCAGGCACGTGGACCGGCTTATCCGGAAAGGCAAGCGCCCGGACCTGAGTTTCTTCCGCTTCCCCGTGATGGGGGGCGAAGGCTGTACGCCCGAGGAGCTGCGGCACATCAACCAGGTGATGGAAGCCTGCGGCAGCACCGTGGCCCTGACGTCCGGCTACGGACTCAGCGAGACCTTCTCCGTAAGCACGGTGGACTATGAGCCCACAGGCTTCGACAAAGACTACTCGCGTCCGGTCGTGTGTGTAGGATACCCCTTCCCCGGCGTAACCGTGGGTGTTTTCGATGAGAACGGCCAGGAACTGGGCTACGACAAGCGTGGGGAGATCCGGGTGAAGACCCCCTCCCTCACCCTCGGCTATCTCCACGATCCGGAGCTCACCCGGGACCGGCTGAAGGACGGCTGGCTGCACACCCGGGACATCGGCGAGCTGGACCGCAACGGCAAACTCTTCGTGTACGGCCGTCTGGCCCAGCACGTGGTGGCGGAAAACGGAGAGAAAGTATACCTGTTTGACATCGCCGCCCGTCTCCGGCAAGACCCTGCCGTCAAAGAGGCCCTGGTGTGCCAGCTACAGACAGAGAACAGCCCGCTGGCCGCCCACATCGTACTGGAAGATAACGTTCGGGAAAGTGAAGAAGAAGTGCTCCGCCGCCTGGACGGCATCATGAAGGCATACCTTCCCTCCGGACTTCGCATCGAAGGATACCGCCTGGAACACGAAATGCTGAAAGTCAACATCGTGGGCAAGGCCGACCGGTATTACTACAGTGGCATCCTCACAGGCTATATCACTTTCTGACAATCGAGTAGGAGGTAAACGAAAGTAATGGAGTTTATCTCCTACTTTCGTTTACCGACCTCTCACACCACCGTACGTGCCGTTCGGCATACGGCGGTTCCTTACATTCTGTGCAGTTGAACATAGTAGTCCATCAGGCAGG
>JAFWPA010000026.1 GCA_017509685.1 Bacteroidales bacterium | reverse complement strand
TACGAGGGCGCCGACTACGAGTCCTTCTGCTCCAAGAAGTACTTCACCGCCCGCAACCTGGATCCCCGCGCCCTCTCCAAGGCCGCTTCAGAGGCCGATGAAAGCGCCATAGCCCATTTCACGGATTTCGGCCGTCATCTGGGCATCTTCCTTTCCGTGGTGATGTACGCCTACGACGCCGACGTCATCGTACTGGGCGGCGGCATCGCCCACACCTTCCCGCACTTCAGCGAGGCCATGTGGGAGGCCCTCCGCTGCAACTATCCTTACCAGAACGCCCTGGACAGCCTGAAAATCATCGCCATGCCCGACGAAGACACCGCTCTGGTGGGCGCGGCATCCTTATCATAACACGCCATGAAAAAGTTTTTCCTCCTTTCTTTCGTGATGACGCTCGGTGTCAGCGCTCTGGCTGGCCCGCTCACCCACTGGACCCTCCGTCAGGAAGGCCAGAAGACCTCTTACCAGGTAACCGTCCCCTGCACGGTAGCCGGTGCTCTCAACGAGGCAGGCTTTTTCGGCCCCGATATCCTGGACCAGGACCATTACAAGGCCATTGACAAGAGCATCTTCGACCAGCCCTGGGAGTTCACCACCACCTTCAAGGCCCAGAGCGGCCTGCGCCACGTGCTGCGCTTCGAGGGGCTCAGCTATTACGCCGACATCGAACTGAACGGCAAGCTCATCGCCTCCCGCGACACCACCTTCGGCGCCTACAGCGTGCGTGAATTCGACATCACGGCTCTGGCCAAGGGCAAGAATACCCTCAAGGTTACCCTGCGCCGCGCGCACGAGGGAGACCTCAACGCCGGATACGTGGACTGGAACCCCCGTCCCGTGGACGAGAGCATGGGTATCATCCGTCCCGTCACCCTCATCTCCACCCCGGACGTGCAGGTACAGGACATCTATGTGCAGCCCCTGGTGGAACCCTCGGACCTCTCCACCGCCCAGTTCATCGCCAAGGTCACCCTGGTGAACCGCAGCAACAAGGCCGTGGAAGGCACCGTGGAAGGCACCTATGAGGGCGGCAAGTTCCAGGCGCCCGTTTCCCTGGCGGCAGGGGAGAGCAAGCAGATCTCCGTCACCCAGGAAGTGGAGAACCCCCGCATCTGGTGGACGGCCGAACTGGGCAAACCGGAACTCTATCACCTGGACGTAGCCTTCTGCAAAGGAAAGAAGGTTTCCCACAGCGCCAGCGCCACCTTCGGCCTGCGCAGCATTGAAAGCGAAATCACGCCCTTCGGTCACCGCCAGTTTATCCTGAACGGTAGGAAAGTGCTGGTCAAGAGCGCCGGCTGGACCGACGACATCTTTATGCAGGACACTCCCGAAAGCATCGAGGCTCAGATCAAGATGGTGGCCGACATGGGCCTGAACAGCATCCGCTTCGAGAACATCTGGGGCAAGGATCACACGGTGTACGACCTGTGCGACCAATACGGCCTGATGGCCCTGGTGGGCTTCAGCTGCCAGTGGGAGTGGGAAAATTACTGCGGTTTACCGGAAACCAAGGGCTATGGCTGTATCAACGACCCCGCCTCCGAGGCCCTGGCCGTGCGTTATTTCCACGACCAGGTGGTCTGGCTGCGCAACCACCCCTCCGTCATCGGCTGGCTCACCGGCAGCGACCGCATCCCCAACAAACGGCTGGAAACCCAGTATCTGGCCATCTATGAAAAACTTGATTACCGTCCCTATGTGTGCTCGGCCAAGGGTCTCCGCAGCCTGGCCGGCCCTTCCGGCATGAAGATGGAAGGCCCTTACGAGTACGTGGGACCGGATTACTGGTGGATTGACAACCGCAGCGGCGGCAACTATGGTTTCAATACGGAAACCGGTCCCGGCCTGCAGATGCCCCAGATTGAATCCGTGAAGCGCATGGTGGGAGAGAAGGACCTGTGGCCCGTGGGCCCCAACTGGGCCTATCACTGCACGGCTTCCTCCTCCGTGATGAACAACACCTCCTTTCTGGAGAACGCTATGAAGGAACTCTATGGTCACATCGAAGACCTGGACGACTTCATGCGCAAGGCGCACGCCATGGACTATGACGCCACCCGTTCCATGTACGAGGCTTTCCGTGCCAACGTGCCCGCCGCTACCGGCATTGTCCAGTGGATGCTGAACAGCGCCTGGCCTTCCTTCTACTGGCAGCTGTACGACTGGTACGGCATCCCCACCGCCGGCTACTACGGCGTGAAGGTCGCCAACGCGCCCGTGCAGGCCGTATACAACTACGGCGACAACTGCGTGTACGTGGTGAACGACGGTGTGCCCGCCGCCCGCTACCAGATCAAGTTCCGCGTATATGACCGCCACGGCCACCTCACCCATCTGGAGCAGGACAACGTTACTTCCCGTCCCCGCGACCCCCGCAAGGTGGGCAGCCCGGTGCAGGGTCCCGGCTTCCTGGCCGTTGAGGTAATCGGCAAGAACTACCACGCCTCCAACTTCTACTGCATCCCCGGAGAGCTCAACCGCTACAAATGGCACCGCGCCGACTGGTGGGGCATCCCCATCGAGAAGTACACCAACATGCGCTTCGTCACCCGTCTGCCCAAGACCACCCTGGGCATGCAGGTGGTTCCGGCCGATGGCGGCTATGACGTCACCCTCACCAACGACTCCGACGTCATCGCCTACCAGAACATCCTGAAGGCGCTGGACCAAAAGGGTGAACTCATCCCCGGCACCTTCTGGACCGACAATTTCTTCACTGTGCTGCCCGGCGAAAGCCGCACCGTGCACTGCACCCTTCCCGCAGGCTGCACGCAGGCCAAGATAGGCTTCTCGGGCTGGAACGCTAAAATCGCCGAATAATGAAAAAGATTCTCACCATCGTCCTGGCGCTGAGCGCCCTGCAGGTATTTGCCCAGACCCCCGAGGAACTGGACAGGGACCGCTCCAAGTATGCCACCTATTCCTTCTCCAAGGACGACAAATATAAGGTGGAGACGCCTTACGAGACCGTGAAGGTCCAGCAGCCCAAGGGCAAGAAGATCAAGAACGTCATCTTCATGATTGGCGACGGCACCGGCATAAGCCAGTGGAGCGTGGGCTGGGTGGCCAACGGCGGCGCCCTCAACGTGGACCAGATGCCCGTCCTGGGCTTCTCCCGCACCTACGCCACGGACAAGCTGGTCACCGACTCTTGCGCCGGCGGCAGCGCCCTGGCCACGGGTGTCAAGACCAAGTACGGCTACATCGGCCTGGACCCCGACGGCAACCCCGTGGAATCCAGCCTCCAGTATGCCAAGCGTGTGCTGGGCAAGAAGACCGGCGTCACCGTCACCTGCCGCATCAACGATGCCACCCCGGCCGATTTCTGCATCCACGGCCCGTCCCGCAAGGATGAGGAAGGCCTGGCCGCCCAGTATGTAGACGCCAACGTGGACTTCATCTCCGGCGGCGGCACCCATTTCTGGAACCAGCGCTCCGACGGCCGCAACCTCATCGAGGAAATGCAGGCCAAGGGCTACACCTTCGTGGACAAGCTGGAAGACATTGCCGGTGCTCAGGGCGACAAATTCCTGGGCCTGTACGACGAATATGACCTCAAGCCCGCCCTGGACCGCGGTCCCATCCTGATGGAAAGCACCATGAAGGCCATCGAGATGCTGGACAACAAGAAAGGCTTCTACCTGATGGTGGAAGGTTCCCAGATAGACGACTGGTGCCACCGCAACAAGGTGGGTTACGCCATCGAGGAACTCTTCGACTTTGACAAAGTGATTGGCGCCGTGCTGGAGTGGGCCGAAAAAGACGGCCAGACCCTGGTAATCGTGACCGGTGACCACAATACCGGCGGCCTCACCCTGCTCAAGGGCAGCATCGAGGAACGTGAAGTGAAGGTGCACTTCTCTACCAGCGGCCACGACGGCATCGCCCTGCCGGTCTTTGCCTACGGCCCCGGCGCCGAGGCTTTTGCCGGCGTGCACGAAAACGGTGAAATAGGACAGATTCTGTTTAACCTCCTCAAGAAGTAATGCTGAAACTGCTCGCTCTCATACTGGCGCTGGTTCCGCAGCTCATTCCCGCCCCCGCAGAAATGCAGGTGCGGGGAGGCTCGTTTAAAGTGACCCCCGCCTCTTCGGCCCGAATCGAGTACAAGCTGGACCCGGAATGTGGCATTCCGGCCGAGGGCTATAGTTTAGAAGTAACGCGTACACGCGTACGCGCGCTCGCGTCCACGGAAGCCGGCCTGTTCTATGCCCGCCAGACCCTGAACCAGCTGGAGGAGAACGGCCAGATCCCTTGCGTGAGCATCAAGGACTACCCCCGCTTCTCCTGGCGTGGTTTCCACCTGGATCCCTGCCGTCACTTCCTCTCCGTGGAAGAGACCAAGAAGTTCATCGACATCATGGCCTCCTACAAGATGAATGTGATGCACTGGCATCTCACCGACGACCAGGGCTGGCGCATCCAGATCAAGAAATATCCCCGTCTCACCGAAGTGGGCGGCACCCGTACGGAGTTTGACGGCAGCGTGCACCAGGGTTACTACACCCAGGAGGAAATCCGGGACGTGGTGGCCTACGCCGCAGAACGTCATGTCACCGTGCTGCCGGAGATAGAGATGCCCGGCCACGCCATTGCGGCCATCCGCGCCTATCCCGGCCTGTCCTGCACCAAGGAGACCGTGAGCACCTTCTACACCTGGGGTTCCCCGGACATCGTCATGTGCCCCGGCAGCGAATATATGTTCGAGTTCCTGGAGGACGTGATCCGGGAAGTGATAAGGCTCTTCCCCAGCGAGTACGTGCACATTGGCGGAGACGAATGCAAGAAGGCCAAGTGGGAGAAATGCCCGGCCTGCCAGGCCCGCATCCGCGCCCTGGGACTGAAGGCCGATGAGAAAGGTACCGCCGAAGAAAAGCTCCAGAGCTATGCCGTGCGCCGGATGGAAGGCATCCTGGCCAAGTACGGCCGCAAGCTCATCGGCTGGGATGAAATCCTGGAAGGCGGCCTTTCCCCCAACGCTACCGTGATGAGCTGGCGCGGGGAAGCCGGCGGTATCGCCGCCGCCCTGGAGGGCCATGACGTGATTATGACCCCTTCCAAGGAAGGCATGTACCTGGACCACGTGCAGGGAGACCCCAAGATTGAGCCCGTTTCCATTGGCAATTACACCACTCTGGAAAAGGCCTACAACTATGATCCTGTGCCGCAGGAGCTCATTGACAACGGCAAGGACGGTCACGTAATTGGCCTGCAGTGCAACAACTGGAGCGAATACATCTACAGCGACAGCCACCGGGAGTATATGCTGTTCCCGCGCGCTTTCGCCGTGGCCGAAACCGCCTGGACGCCCAAGGACAGGAAGGACTGGGAAAGCTTCCGCGTGCGCGTGGACAAGGCCTGCCAGGACCTGGACGACCGGGGTGTGAACTATCACATTCCGCTGCCGGAACAGCCCGGCGGCTCCTGTGACCACCTGGTGTTCACGGACAAGGCCGTGGTGGAATTCACCACCACCCGCCCCGTGGCCGCCATGGTGTACACCGTGGACGGCAGCGAGCCCACCGCCAAGAGTGAGCGTTACCAGAAACCCCTGGAATTCACCCGCACCACAACCCTCAAGATTGCCTCCCTCACCTCCTACGGCAAACTGAGCCCGGTGCGTACCATCACCGTGAGCAAGGAGGAACCCTGGCCCGCCCTGCCGGAAGAGGCTGTGCAGAAGGGCATCCGCGCCAGCCGTACCGACGGCCGTTTCGTCACGGCCGCCCAGATTACCGGCCCCGCCCGGGAAGTGAAGGTGGAAAGGCTGCGTGACCTTACCACGCTGGAGCCCTTCGACCGCAATATGCCGGACACCCTGCAGTTCTACGCCGCCCAGGCCCAGGCCTGCTTCAAGGTGAAGGAAACCGGCGTATACCGCTTCTCCAGCGACTGCGATCAGGTGTGGATAGACGGCAAGCTCCTCATTGACAACGGAGACCAGGTGAAACGCTTCTCCCGCGAGGACGCGGAGGCTGCCCTGCAGGCCGGCGTCCACAGCGTGAAGGTCGTATATATATATAATGTAATTGGCGGCTGGAATTCCATCCGGAACAAGACCGACGTCCAGATGACCAAGTCCGGCACCGACAAATGGCGCAGAATAGACATCCTGTAGCATGAAAAGACATCTCATCATAGGCCTCTTTGCGCTTCTGGCCCTCTGCGGAACCGCCTGTACCAAAGGCGATTCCAAGGGTATCGTCATTACGCCTCCGTCCACCAAGCCCAACTCCGGTGACAACGGTGCCGGCAATAACGGCGGCAATGAAAACCAGGGCGGAGAAGGCAATCAGGGCGGCCAGCAGCAGGGGACCGACGACACCCACTGCGTGGATATCGGCCAGACTCCCATTGTGCTGTCCTATTTCACGGAGTACAACGAGTCCCTGCCCGACGTCACCCTCCTCACCCACATCAACTATGCCCACGGCCGGTTCAAGAATCCTTCTACCGGAGACGGCGGCATCGTGATTACCGAGTCCAAGAAGGCGCCCATTGCCAAAGTGGTGGCCCTCAAGAGTGATAACCCCAACCTCAAGGTTTGCCTGATGATAGGCGGCTGGGGCGCCCACGCCGACGGCTTCTCCATGATGGCCCGGGATGCCAACAAGCGCACGGAATTCTGCAAGAGCGTGAAGAGCCTGCTGGACAAGCACAAGCTGGACGGCGTGGACATCGACTGGGAGTATCCCACCCAGAGCGCCGACAACGAGACCGGCTATGACAAAAACGACACCCAGAATTTCAATCTGGTGCTTGAAGAGCTGCGTGCAACCCTGGGTACCTCCAAGATTATCTCCTTCGCCTCTTCTTCCAGCGCAAAATACGTGGACTGGAAGACGGCCATGAAGTATCTGGACTACGTGAATGTGATGACCTACGATATGGGAGCGGCCCCCAACGGTCACAACTCCCCGCTGCACAAGAGCGGCCGCTTCAACCACCGCAGCTGGGACGAGAGCATTGCCGCCCACGTGAACGGCGGCGTGCCCAAGGACAAGCAGGTGATGGGCATCCCGTTCTACGGCAAGTCCAAGAAGAATCCCACCGACGCCGAAAAAATTTTCGAGTATTCGGTGAAATACTATGAAATCCCGGACATCCTGAACAAGGGAACCTACCGGAACAAGCCGCTGGCGCGCAAGGTAACCCGCCAGTGGGAACCCACTTCCATGGTACCGTTCCTCACGGATGAGGCGGGTGTGAACGTCCTTTCCTACGACGACCCCGAGTCTGTAGCGGCCAAGGGACTGTTCGTGAAGAATAACGGCCTGCTGGGCGCCATGTTCTGGGAGTACCGCTACGACACTTCCGACCATGCCCTCAACAAGGCTGTGGTGAATGCACTTTACGGTAAAGAATCCGTTTTACAATAACTCAAAAACTATCATAAACTATTAACTAAACTCTTACTAACCAATGAAACAGAAAGTAGTCCAAATTGCAAGACTGGCTGCTGTGCTGTGTCTCCTCCTGGGAATGTGGGGCCCTACGGCCCTGGCCCAGAAGGGTATTACCATCAAAGGTAGTATTGTGGACGCAGACGGATTGCCGGTAATCGGTGCGGGGGTGACCATCAAGGGAACCACCACCGGTGTGGCTGCCGACTTCGACGGTAACTTCGTGTTAACCGTCCCCGGCGAGACTGCTGTGCTGGAGGTTTCCGCCCTCGGTTATGTGACCGAGGAGGTAAAGGTGGGTAAGCAGCGCAATTTCACCATCGTGCTGCGTGACGACACCCAGACCATCGAAGCAACGGTGGTGGTGGCGTACGGTACCCAGACCAAGGCAACCGTTACGGGCGCCTTGACCTCCATCGACAACAAAGCCCTCATCAAGGCTCCCGTGGCCGACGTTACCAACGTGCTGGCCGGTCAGATGCCCGGTGTTTCCACCGTGCAGTTCAGCGGTCAGCCCGGTGATGAGAGTAACGCCAAGATTTACATCCGTGGTGTGGGTTCCCTCAGTGAAAGCTCGGCCACCCCGCTCATCCTGGTGGATGGTGTGGAACGTCCGATGAACACGGTGGACCCCAACGAAATCGAGAGCCTGTCCATCCTCAAGGATGCTGCCTCTACGGCTGTGTTCGGTGTGCGTGGTGCTAACGGTGTTATCATCATCACCACCAAGCGAGGCGACGTCGGCAAGCCCAAGATCACCGCTTCGTCCATTACGGGTATTCAGGTCCCCATGGCCTACATCACCCAGTGCGACAGCTATGATTATGCCCGTTACTACAACGTGTATAAGCAGAACGACGGTATCACGGACTCCAAGCAGTTCTTCACCCGCGAGGCTATCGAAGCCTACCGTACCAACTCCGACCCTCTGATGTTCCCCAACACGCACTGGAATGAGGAAATGTTCCGCAAGGCCTTCCTCCAGACCAAGAACAACATCAACATCAGCGGCGGTTCCGATAAAGTGCGTTACTTCGTTTCCATGGGTTATATGTACCAGAACGGTCTGCTCAAGCAGATTCCCGGTGTAACCTACAACAACAACTTCTCCTACAACCGGTATAACTACCGCGCCAACCTGGACTTCAAGCTCACCGAAACCACGGACATGAAGTTCAACATCAGCGGTATGATCGGTAATACCCAGGAGCCTATCGCCGGCGCCGACAACATCTGGATGCGTTCCATGCTGTGGTCCCATCCTACCGCCAGCCCCGGTACCGTGAATGGCCTGCCCGTGACGGTGGTATCCACCCAGGCCCTGCCCGACGCCCTTACCAAGTGGAACGGTTGGGAGTATTACTACTGGACCGGTTACCAGAACAAGTACAAGACCACCCTGGGTCTGGATATGACCATCACCCAGCGCCTGGACTTCATTACCCAGGGCCTCAAGTTCACCGTCAAGGGTAGCTATGATACCACCATGTCCATCACCAAGAAGCACAAGGGTTCCGGTGGTTACCACCAGACCGTGGAATATGCTTCCTGGGCCAACGACAGCGGCCTCAGCATCGCCGACCCTGCCTTCGACCGCAGCTACGTGCTGGTGCTCTCCGGCAGTGAACCTACCCTCAGCTATTCCGAGTCTACCAGCGACGACAAGAGCTGGTACCTGGAAGCCAGCCTCAACTACAGCCGTAAATTCGGCGGCAAGCACAACGTGAGCGGTCTCATCCTGTACAACCAGAGCCGCGACTACTACCCCAGCAAGTATTCCTGGCTGCCCCGCGGTTACGTGGGCTGGGTAGGCCGCGCCACTTATGGTTACGACGACAGATACCTCATCGACGTGAGCGCCGGTTACAACGGCTCCGAGAACTTCGCCCCCGGCAAGACCCGTTACGGTCTGTTCCCGTCCGTCTCCCTGGGTTGGGTTATCTCCGAAGAAAAATGGATGAAGAAAGCCAACTGGATCGACTTCCTGAAGCTGCGCGCCTCTATCGGTAAGGTAGGTAGCGACCTGGGTACATCGGCCCGCTTCATGTATATGGAAGGCGTCTGGACCGAGGCCGGCGTGTACTACTTCGGCACGGGCCAGAGCGACGGTATTCCGCGTTATGCCATGGGCACCCCGGGCAACGAGGGTGTGACCTGGGAGACGGCCGTCAAATCCAACATCGGTTTGGACTTCGACCTGTTCAACTACCGCCTGCACTTCAGCGGCGATATCTTCAAGGAGCACCGTACCGGTATCCTCATCGCCCCCAAGTCCCTGCCGTCCATCATTGCCTTTACCCCGGCCAACATGAACCTGGGTATTGTGGACAATGCCGGTTACGAGGTTGAACTGGGCTGGAAGGACCACGTGGGTGCCTTCACCTATGACATCAGCGCCAACGTCACCTTTGCCCGCAACAAGATCATTTTCATGGACGAGGTGGCTCCCGAATACGACTACCAGGCACAGACCGGCGGTTCCACAGACCGTCACAAACTGTACCAGTATGTGCGCCTGTATCAGAAGAGTGACTTCTACACCGATGCCGACGGCGTGCAGCGCCTGAATCCGGACCTGCCGCAGCCCAATACCACCGTATACCCCGGCGACTGTATGTACGCCGACCTCAACGGTGATATGATCATCGACGGTAACGATATGAAGATCGACGGTTATCCCGACCGTCCGGAATACGTGATCGGTTCCAACTGGAAATTCGGCTACAAGGGCTTCAACCTGAACCTGAACTGGGTGGCCGCCACCAATGTAAGCCGTGAATGGAACATGGACTACCGTATACCGTTCACCAATTCCGGTCACCGCGGACTGCTCACCTACTTCGCAGAAAACAGCTGGATCCCCAATGACAACGACTGGGCTCCCGGCCGCGAAGACGGTACCCTGCCGCGTTTCACCAAGACCAACTACCCCTGGAACTCCATGGACTCCACCCTCTGGACCGTGGATGCCAGCTATCTGCGTCTGAAGAGCGCCAGCTTCGGCTATACCTTCTCCAAGAACAGGTTCTTCGACAAGCTGGGTATCACCTCCCTGGGCATCATGTTCACCGGCTACAACCTGCTCACCTTCTCCAAGATGAAGCTGCAGGACCCCGAAGCCCGTTCCGACGACTCCGACGGTCAGTACCCGCTGGTGAAGACCTACAACATTGCAGTGAATATCACCTTCTAATACGAGCGAACCATGAGAAAATTATTTGTAATTTTAGCTATTGCCCTCCTGGGCGCCGGTATGGTCGCTTGTGAAAGTATGAAACTGGGCGACGCCGGCCTGTCCAAGGCTCCGGAAACCTCCGGTGCCACCATCGACACCCTGTTTGCATCCCTCAAGGACGCCGACAAAGTGCTGGTGCAGGCTTACTACTATCTGCCTTACGGCCTTGTTACCGAACTGGACAGCAAGATGGGCTCCGACTTCCTGGAATCCATCACGGACCACTTCGTGAGCAACAAGCACACCGAGGGCGACGGTCCCAACGACCTCTATTACAACGGTGGCCTGGGTCCCAACATCTCCGGTCACGGTGTGGGCGGCGAAACTTACCGCTTCGGCAGTGAGATCGACTACACCTGCATCCGTTACGCCTGGCTGTTCCTGGAGAACGCTGACCGCATTCCCGATGCCGATCCCGCCCTCCTGGCCCAGAAGAAGGCCGAAGCCAAGATGTGCCTGGCCCTTGCCTATGCCAATATGGTCCGTTACGTGGGCGGTGTTCCCATCCTGGATCACGCCATCAAGACGGACGAAGAAATGAAATTCCCGCGCAACACCTTTGCCGAGACCATCGACTTCATCGTGAAAATGTGCGACGAAGCCGCCCCGGATCTCCCCTGGAAGGTGTCTGCCGCCGAAGACGGCCGCCTCACCCGCGCCGCCGCCCTGGGCCTGAAGCTGCGTATGCTGTGCTACGCCGCCTCTCCTACCCTCAACTCCGACACCCGCTTCCATCCGCAGGCCGACGACTATACCTGCTATCCCGACTATAAGCACGAGCGCTGGGAGGCCGCCAAGGCTGCCGCCGACGAATTTATGCGTGAGCAGCTGTCCAACGGCGGATACGCCCTGGTACAGGCTGTTCCGGACGCGATCACGGGTGTAGTCACTCCGCGCGCCTACCGTCTGGCCTACCGCAGCGGCTACTTCGACCGCGGATCCTCCGAGGTCATCATCTCCGTGCGCAAATCCAACAGCGGAAGCTTCCACGACAAGCACATCGACGTGCAGGACGACTTCGGTTGCGGCGCCACCCTGGACTGGGTGAACAAGTTCTCCTGGGCCGACGGTGAGCCGTTCCCCGAGGACTTCGACTGGGAGAACAAGACCAACTGGCCCGACTATCCTTTCTTCCGCCCCGATCCTAACGGTACGCTTGAAGTTTCCGGCGCCAAATTCACCGAAACCCGCGATCCCCGTCTGTACGAGAACGTCTGCGTTCCCGGCGACGTTTGGAGAAACGGTCAGGTGGGTCCCGCCTATGACAACGCCAAGGGTCACGGCGACGGCTGCCCCGGCTTCCTCATGATGAAGTACGTGCTGCAGCAGAGCGGTGACCGTTCCAACCCGCCGCACTGGTGCCTGATGCGCTTCGCCGAGGTTTTGTTGAACGCCGCCGAAGCCTACAACGAGGCCGATGGCGGTCCCTCCGACAAAGCCTATTCCTACGTGAACGCCGTACGTGCCCGCGTGGGCCTGCCCGGCCTGCCGGAAGGCATGACGCAGGAGGAATTCCGCAAAGCCCTCATCCTGGAGCGCGAACTGGAATTCGGCTTCGAGGAAGTGCGCTGGTTCGACATGGTGCGCTGGGGCATCAAGGAGGCCTTCACCTCCAAGCTCCACGGCCTTACCTCCTTTGGTAATACGCAGAAGGAAGCCAACTCCTTCACCTATGGCAAGGCCTCCGAAGGTCTGCCGGCCGTGAAGGAAGCCTATCCGCCGCGCAAGTGGTGGAGCGACGCCACCTTCGACACCAAGTGGTATTTTGCCCCCATTCCTGCCATTGAGATCAACAAGGACTATGGCATGACTCAAAATCCGGGTTGGTAAACTTAAAAATTGTACCCGAAGATGAAAAGACTGTTTACATATATTCTTCTTCCGCTTCTGCTGGCAGGCTCCACGGCGTTTGCACAGGAAAAGTCCATGCTGGACTCCATCCAGCTGGGCAACGCTTACCACTTCCAGGCAAACGTGAACCAGACGGCCGGCAGCGGGATCTTTGAAAAGAGCCCCGAAGCGGACATTACCAACGCCCTTTACGGGCAGCTCTCCGGCCTGTTGGTGAAGAACAGTTCCAGCACCTACGACTCCAACCAGTCCAAGCTGAAACTCTCCCTTCGTTTGCACGGTCACAGCCCGCTCATTCTGGTGGACGGCCTGCCCCGTGAACTGGACGACCTCACCAACCTGGAGATTGAAGACGTCACGGTCCTCAAGGACGCCGCGGCAGCAGCCCTCTACGGTGTAAAGGGCGGCAACGGCATTGTGATGATCACTACCAAACGCGGTAAGGACTCCCCGCTGAAAGTGAGCGCCCAGTACACCTACGGTCTCCAGAAGGCTTTCCGCGCCCCGGAATTCGCCGACGCCTACACCTATGGTTTCATGGTGAACGAGGCCCGCAGCCTGGACGGCCTTCCGGCCAAGTACAACGACGCCGAACTGCTGGCCCTCTACAGCGGACAGTATCCTTACGCTTATCCCAACGTGAACTGGTGGAACGAGGTTTTCCGTGACCACGGAGACACCCACAGCGCCCAGTTCACCTTCCAGGGCGGTAACCGTAACTTCCGTTACTATGCCGCTTTGGACTACCTCAAGGACGACTTCCTTTATAAGAAGGCCACCGAAGACAACCGCTACAACGCCAACCACTACGACAACCGCCTGGGTATCCGGGCCAACGTGGATGTGAACATCACCCCGTCCACTTCCATGAAGATTGGCGTGAAGGCCCGTCTGGCCGAATTCAACCAGGGTTATTACAGCGGCCGCATCGAGAGCACCCTGTACTATCTTCCTTCGGCAGCCTTCCCCGTGAAGCAGGCCGACGGTGTGTACGGCGGTTCCGCCCTCTACGGCAACATCAACCCGGTGGCCACCATGCAGGGCCTGGGTCAGCGTCAGTTCTCCCAGACCAAGGTGCTGGCCGACGTAATGCTGCGTCAGGACTTCGACAAGCTGGTGAAAGGCCTGTCGGCCGACATCCAGGTGGGCTTCGACTACATCGGCCTGCTGTACGAGCGTGCCTCCAAGGAGAACCAGTATTCCGAACTGGTGAGCACCGTTGCCACCCAGGGAGACCAGAGCTACATCCTCAGTGAGCAGAAGTACTATGGTACCAGTTCCAAGGTGGTGGACTTCGACCACTATTTCAAGAACCTGCAGATGAAGTTCGAAATCCAGGCCCGCGTGAACTATCTCCGCGAGTTCGGCAAGAACCATCTGGAGGGACACCTGGCCTACCGCCAGCGTTCCTGGATTTTCAGCGGTCAGAACAACTCCTCCAAGACGCAGGAAATCCTGGGTACCGTGAGCTACAACTACGACAACCGCTATTTTGTGGACGCCGTGGTGAACTACTCCGGCAGCGCCTATATGCCCAAGGGCAAGCGTTTCAACTGGTATCCCGCCATCAGCGTGGCTGCCGTGATTCTGCCCGGCGACCCTTACCTCAAGGCCTATGCATCGGCCGGTATGTCCGGCAGCGACGCCGACCTTGAGCACGAGCTCTGGAGAGAGAATTACGTAAGCGGCAACAGCTTCTACTTTGACGGCGCCGGCAGCAGCAGCTCCAGCGGCCGCAAGGAAGGCGACATGCCGGCCGTAACCCTGGCTCCCGAACTTTCCTCCAAGGTAACCCTGGGCGCCGAGGCCAAGTTCTTCCGCGGCCGTCTGGGTATCAGCGCCGACGGCTTCCTGGAGAAGCGCAGCAACATCCTCATCTCCCCGTCCAACATCTCCGGTGTCATCGGTATCGGCGTGAAGGACCAGAGCCTGGGTGAGCAGCGCTACAGCGGCGTGGATGTGGCCCTGAACTGGGAAGAAACCCGCGGGGACATCAACTACGGCGTGTATGCCAACGGCGGCTGGCTGTTCACCAAGGTGATCAACGACGGCCAGGCCTACCAGATGTACGACTATCTGTACCGCGCGGGCAACCCTGTGGGTCAGAGATACGGTCTGGAAGTGATTGGCATCTTCCAGAGCCAGCTGGAAATCAACAACAGCCCGCAGCAGACCTTCGGCGAGGTCCGTCCCGGCGACCTGAAGTACCGCGACCAGAACGGTGACGGTATCGTGGACAGCCAGGACGTGGTGAAGATGTTCGGCAGCTCCAACCCGCTGCTGCAGTTCGGCTTCGGCCTGCACTTCGGCTGGAAGGGCCTCAAAGTGTACGCCGACTTCCAGGGTGTGACCGGTGTCACCGTGAACCTCCTGGACAGCCCGCTGTACCAGCCCCTGGTGGACAACGGCACCATCTCCAAGACCTTCCTGGACCGCGAAATCACTTGGGCTCCCGGACGTGAAGGCGTAGCCACCATGCCCCGTCTCACCACCCAGGAGAACAACAACAACTATCGCAACAACTCCCTGTGGTACCGTGACGGCTCCTTCATCAAGCTGAGGAATCTGGGTATCTCCTACACCATTCCCCGCAAGGCCATGAAGATTTGTGACGCTACCATTTCCGTTACCGCCACCAACCTGTTCAGCCTGGACAACATCAAATTTGCCGATCCCGAACAGCTGGGTGCCTACTATCCCTCTACCCGTGTTTACTGGGTAGGAGTCAAGTTTAACTTCTAAACCGGGATACGAGATATGAAAAAGCTTGTTTATATTTTAAGTGCTTTCATTCTGGCCGTTTCTTGCAACGCCCTGGACTTCGACGAGTCGTCCAGCCAGTATACCCGGGATGATATGTACAAAACTTACAGCAATATCCAGAAGATGCTCACCAACATCTACGGCTATATGCCCAATAAGGATATTGCCGATGTTTCCAGCGCTCTGCGCAGCTGCGGAAGCGACGACGCCGAATACGCCGACCCCGACGCCTCTGTCCAGCGTTTCACCAACGGTAACTGGACCCCTATCCAGACCGTGGATGACAAGTGGAGCCTCTACTACGGTGTCCGCAGCGCCAACGAGTTCCTCACCCACTGGGTACTGAACGAGGAAACCGGCTGGCTGGACGCCACCTTCGACCTGTCCATGTACCAGTACGACGCCAAGTACAACAAATGGCTGGAGCACCTCAAGTACTATCCTTATCAGGCCAAGGTACTGCGTGCCTACTTCTTCTTCGAGCTGGCCCGCCGCTATGGCGACATCGCCATGCCGCTCACCATGCTCACCGCAGAGGAAGCCAACGCCATCGCCAAGACTCCTTTCGACGAGGTCATCGACTTCATCGTGAAGGAATGCGACGAGGCTGCCGCCCACCTGCCCACCACCTATGCAGGTATGCTGGACAACGAGATTGGCCGCATCACCAACGGCTTCGCCCTGGCCGTGAAGACCAAGGCCCTGCTGTATGCCGCCTCCCCGCTGTTCAATCCCAGCGGCGACAAAGCCAAGTGGCAGAAAGCCGCCCTGGCCGCCAAGGAGATTATGGACCTGAACCAGTACATCCTGGACCCTGCCGACAAGGCCAACAACGGCAACTCTCCCGAGGTGATCTTCGCCATCTTCCGCTCCGAGAGCCAGAGCTTCGAGAAGTACAACTTCCAGGTGCGCTTCACCGAGGGCGAACGTACCTCGATGGCCGGCAGCTTCCCCAGCCAGAGCCTGGTGGACGCCTTCGAGACCGTCAATGGTTACGACGTCACCCTGAAGGCCAACGGCTGGCAGTGCACCGATCCCGCCTTTGACGTGACCAAGCCGTACGATAACCGCGATCCCCGTTTCGCCCGGGCCATCCTGGCCAACGGAATGGCTTTCAAGGGTTCCACCATCGAGACTTTCGTAGGTGGTAAGGATTACAGCGCCACCCGTTCCGAACTGGGTACGGTAACAGGTTACTACCTGCGCCGCTACATCCAGGAGAGCACCAGCTTCACCCCCGAGGCTACGGTAACCAACAAGCACCAGTGGATTGTATACCGCTATGCCGAGGCCATCCTCACCTTTGCCGAGGCAGCCAACGAAGCCCTGGGAAGCCCCACCGACGCATCGCTGGGTATGAGCGCCCTGGACGCCCTGAACATGATCCGTACCAACGCCGGAATGCCTGCCGTGAACGTGAGCACGCAGGACGCCTTCCGCACGGCTGTACAGCGTGAGTGGCGTGTGGAATTCGCCTTCGAAGACCACCGTTTCTGGGATATCCGCCGCTGGAAGATTGCTCCCAGCGTGATGGATAAACTGGAAGGCGTGGAGATTGTCAAGAACGGCGCCGGTTTCGACTACAGCCGCAAGACGGTGGAAACCCGCACCTGGTCCGACAAGATGTACCTGTATCCCATCCCGCAGGCCGAGACCTTCAACAATCCCAACCTCACCCAAAATACCGGATGGAGTCTAACCACTGAATAAAAACAATAGCCATATGAAAACCTTAACAAGAATCTTTGCTCCTCTGGCTGTGCTCGGTGCACTGGCTTCCTGCCAGATGTACGAAATCGACACGCAGATGACCCCTGAAAAGGCGGCGGCTTCCATCCGTATGGAGTGCAGCGCCGTGGATTCCTACACGCTCCCGGCCCAGAATCCGGAGAGCATCAACTTCAACGTGAGCTCCAACACGCCCTGGACCCTTACCCTGTCCAGCGGCGCCGACTGGCTGGAAGTGACCCCCGCCTCCAGCGCCAGCAGCTCCCTCATCGCCGATGTTACGGTGACGGCCAAGGCCAACCCCTATACGTCTGACCGCAGCGCCACCATCACCCTCAAGGGCGAGAACATAGCCCTGACCAAGGTCATTACCGTCAAGCAGTCCCGTCTGGGCAAGCTGTACGTGACCCCGATGCCGGAGGATTATTCCGCCGCAGGCGGCCCGCTCTCCTTCACCATCCAGACCAACCTGCCTTGGGAGGTTCACTCCAGCGAAGGCTGGATCACCTTCAACCGCGAAAGCGGTGAGCCCGATCCCGATGGCCGCACCATCACCATCATCGCTACCGCCGCCCCCAGTAACGTGCTGGAGCGCACCGCTACCATCACCGTGATCGCCGGCGACGACGAAGAGAGCTTCGACGTGGTCCAGAAGGGTAACTTCTCCGTTGTAGCCATCTCCGACTCCTTCGCAACGGCCGGTGAATCCAAGACCTTCACCGTCAAGAGCGACATGCCTTGGGAAGTGGAGGCCGACAAGGACTGGATTACCTTCGACGCCACCTCCGGCACCGGTACCAAGGTGATTACCGCCACCGCATCGGCCAATGAAGGCGCCCTGCGCAAGGCAACCGTTACCGTCAAGTCCGGCGGCATCGAGAAGAACTTCGAGGTGTCCCAGGAAGGCTTCACCTTCGAGATCGTAGCCCCCGCCTCCACGGAAGTGGCCGGCATGGGCGGTGAGATCATCCTCAATGTGAACGCTTCCGTCGCATGGGAGCCCGCCACCGAGGTGGCCGGCTGGACCGTGGAGAAAATCGACGCCACCTCCTTCAAGGTGAAGATGGGCCCCAGCAGCCTCTTCGTGAACAAAGTGGGCAAGGTTAGCATCAACGGCACCGGCGGCGCCACCGCCGACCTGGAACTCACCCAGCCCACCATCTTCGAACTCTCCAACTGCGAACTGCAGGAAGACGGCTCCGTGAAACTCAGCGGCGCCAGCGGTTCCAAGATCACCCTCAAGGAAGGCGTGCGCATGATGACCGTCAAGCTCACCATGGGAGAAAAGAACTTCGGTGACGGCGGCCAGCTGTGGGTCGTGGGTAAGATTGGAAACGTGAACATTTACAACCAGCTTTCCCTGGACGGCAACAAGCGCATCCGTACCGACGGCAACATGGCCGATCCCGGTGCCAGCAGCGCTTATAAGAGCAGCACCTACTCCATCACCAAGGATCAGCTCAACGCCATGAACACCTATGAGTATGGCTTCAAGCAGAACGCCGAAGACCAGACCCAGATGGACATGTTCTTCAATGTAGACGGAGAAGAAGTGAAGAGCCACACCGGCCCCAACCCCTTCTACTGGGATCTGACCACCACGGTGAATTACTCCATCGGCTTCTACAGCACCACTTCCGACGGCAGCACTTACATTATCAAGAGCGCCGAAATCACCCTTAACGAAGAGAATTACCAGTAATCCCGCTTCGAAATGAAAAAGTTAATATACATACTCTGTGCAGCCGCAGCTCTTCTGACAGCCTTCACGGGCTGCCAGAAGAACGCGGGGCAGGAGAACGTTAAAACGATAGACCTGCGCTACCGGGTGAACGACAGCTATGACCTGCCGGCCACCGACGCGCCGGGATTCACCATCCTGGTGGCATCCTCGGATCCGTGGGTCATCTACAGCGAGCACCCGGACTGGTGCATGATAAGCCAGGAAGAGGGTGAGGCCGTTAACGCCGACTCCCTCCACGTTGGCCGTGCCCCCATCACCACCGTCCGCGTACAGTACTACGACAATACCTTCCTGGACGACCGCGAGGACGTTATCACCATCCAGAGCGAATACTGGATTGGTAAGCAGGTCACCGTCCGTCAGAAGGGTATCGCCTTCCTTACCATTGCCGATGAAGACCTGGATCAGGAAGTGATCAAGGCAGGTGGCGACTACACCATCCACATCAATTCCAACCAGAACTGGACCGCCAAGGTTACCGAAGGCGACTGGATCAGCATCAGCGACGGCGCCTCCGGCAGCAAGGTGGGAGACGTTACCCTCACCGCTACCGACAACCCCCAGGAAATGCGTTATGCTTCCGTAACCATTTATGACCGCCACGACGTAGCCATGTACGTTGCCAAGTTCACCCAGGACGGTGTGAAACTGGATCCTGCCACCTTCGAGATGCGCACGGACTTTGACCAGGCCACCGTTTCTCTGGACATCGCGTCCAACACCAAGTGGACCATTGTCAAGGAATCCCTGGGAGATGACTGGTTCACCCTGGACAAGGAGAGCGGCGAAGGTGACGACACCGTTACCATCACCCTCACCCAGAACGACGACTCCGGCATTCGCAAGGCCAACATCCTTCTCAGGAACGTGGTGGAGACCGCCGGTGACTATCAGGCCGAAAAGACCATCGTCCTCAAGCAGGCCTACAAGATTGAACCCGTGCGCACCGTGGCTTCTCCCGACGCCATCTGGGGCACCGGCGACTGGGCCAATCCTCCCGTGTACAAGAAGGATCTGAATGGTATCTACTTCGAGGCCAAGAGCCGTATGAACACCACTATGCCGTTTGGTACCTATACCTTCCACTGGAGCAACCTGGTATCCCATCCCGAACAGGGCGGACCGCGCGTACGCCACTGGTTCTGCTTCGGTGAAAGCGCCGAAATGAAGATGGACATCCGTCCTTCCGACGGCAAGGTGAGCTTCGACTTCAACGTGGCCGGAGACGGCAACAAGCCCAGCATCGACGGCTATACCGACGTAGACTGGACCGCCCCCGTGGAGGTTACCTACAAGTTCTCCCCGAACGGCAAGACGGGTATCTTCAAGAAGGATTCCGAAGAACTCCAGGTGGAATGGTGCCACATCACCTTCCTAGTGAACGGTAACGAAGCCGGCAGCTTTGACAGCGCCTCCGACATGATGCGTTCCGTATATATGGGAGCCAGCATCAATATGTATCTGGGCTGCGACACCGCCGGCAGCGCCGTACTGGAATGGTGGGATTACACCGCACCTATGAATTGGGACGAATAAACGATACGAATTATGAAAGCATTATACAAAATAGCCATTCTTTGCAGCGTTTTGTCTGTCCTTGCCGCGTGTGATAAGGGAAAAGTCATCCCTCCCGCACCCGATAACCCGCTTCCCCAGAAAGAGGAAGTGACTCCTGAAACCCACACCCTCACCTTCGTGCTGCCCGACGACGGCGCCAAGGAAGCCTGGGTGGCCGGCGACAAGATTGTGGTGCACGGCGAGTACGCCGAGGACCAGGTTGTGGTAACGCTGGAAACTGGTGACATCAACGGCAAGACCGCTACCAAGACGGTAGACGGCCTCAAGCCTTACAGACGCGACGACTGCACCAGCAATCTCTACGCTTCTTATCCCGCCGAGGCCGTGGACAATCTGGCCCACTGCTTCTTCTACAGCAAGTTCTCCACCACCGGCCAGCAGATTATGGCTGCGTGCAACGAGGGCGACACCTTCAAGTTCCAGAACATTCTGGGCATCCTGAGCATGGAAGTGGAAGGTGACTATGAGGGTTACCTCCTGGCCACGCCCAAGAAGGAAGCCCTGGGTTACGCGTTCCTGCAGGTGAAGATTACCGATCAGGAGCAGATCTTCTCCCAGTACAAGGGAGAACCCCTGTTGGAGATCGCCGGTCCTATGAACGGCTCCCAGATCCTCGTCTATCTGCCCGACGGTACTTCCATGGAGAGCGGCTTCACCCTGAAGCTCATGCAGAACGGAGAATATGTCAAGATTTATAAGAACGACGGTCCCCTGGAGATTGCCCGTGGTACCGTGACGGAAATCGGTGACATCACCGACGAACTGCAGGACTACGTGAATCCTTTCTCCCCGGACGTGATCGACCTGGACACCGACGGCAACGCCAACTGCTACATCGTCACGGCTCCCGGTGACTACAAGTTCAAGGCTGTGCGGGGTAATGTTCCCATCGCCTACCTGAATGAACCCACCGAGGCTGAAGTGATCTGGGAAACCTGGAACGACGTCTCCGAGGTGGTAGCCGGCAGCGTGGTGGCATCGGCCACCTACGCCGAGGACTATATCATCCTGCAGATGCCTGAAGAGATTCATCCCGGTAACGCCATTATCGCCGCCAAGAACGATGAAGGCGAGATTCTCTGGAGCTGGCACATCTGGGTGCCCGAGACCGAGATCAAGACCGGCAGCTTCGGCGATGTCTTCGGCGAAGACCTGATGGACCGCAACCTGGGTGCCCTGGTAGCCGCCGAGGCCACCGATACGCCTATGGATCCCAGGGCCTATGGCCTGATGTACCAGTGGGGCCGCAAGGACCCGTTCACCGCATCCGGTGAGCTCAACGCCAATACGCTGGCTACCTGGGTGGGTATGGATGACGAGGTGGCTCCCGGCCAGATTTCGCTGGAAGAGTCCATCGCCAATCCCCGCCTGCTGGGTCACATCAACAACGGCGACTGGCTACTGGAGGTCAACAACGACCTGTGGACAGAGTCCGAGAAGACGATGTACGATCCCTGCCCTCCCGGATACCGTGTTCCTACGCCTGTGGGCAGCGCCCCGTTCTGGAGCAGCGACCTCACGGCCCAGGCCGGTTGGGGTGTAAACCTCACCGCCGGCTGGCTCAAGCTGGGTTCGCCCGAATCGGCCGTCTTCCCGGTGGCCGGTTACCGCGACGACTATTCCGTGGACGGCATGGCCAAGGTGGGCGTCCGTACGCTCTACTGGGTATCCCGCGGCGCCGATGCCAAGGGTGCCGGTGCCGACCTCCGTTCCGACAAGGCTTATACGTTCGGTTCAGCGCCCAAGGCCCGTCTGGGTTCCGTACGCTGTGTGGTTGAATAAATCAATTAATACTAAATAATAACCTTTTATGAAAAAGATCTTAACATGTGTTGCCATGGCGCTGCTTCTGGTAGGTTGCGCCAAGGAGTATGACGATTCGGGGCTCAGAGAGCTGATCAGCGGTCTGGACACCCGTATCACCGCGCTGGAATCCAGTGTCCAGGCTCTCCAGTCTGCCATTGGCGAGGGCGTGTTCGTTGCCAAGGTACAGGAGTATGCAGACCCCGACACCGGCAAGACCATCGGCGTTACCGTCACCTATACCAACGGCGACGTGAAGTACTTTGAAATCACTCCCAAGGAGGATTATGACGGTCCCGTGCTGGGTGTAATCAAGAATGGCGCAGGCCAGCTGGTATGGGCCATCGACGGCGTAGCCATCATGGTGGACGACGAGTATGTCACCGTTTACCAGACCCCTGTCTTCTCCATCGACGACGAAGGTAACCTCTGGGTTTCCATCGACGGCCAGGATCCCGTGAACCTGGGTCCCGTGACCACCGGTGGCGCCACCCTGGTGGATGGTATCTTCACCGACATCAAGGTAGAGCAGGACAAGGTTGTCCTCACCCTCTCCGACAATTCCGTGGTGAATATCCCGTTTGCCGAGGCCTTTAAGCTGAACATCGATGCCACCAAGATTGTGTTCAGCGAGCTTGAACCCATCGAGATTCCCTACACCGTGAGCGCCAAGACCGCAGGCACCGTGGTAGGTGTGGCCGGTTACAACCCCTGGATGTTCTCCGTGGCGGTAGAAGAGGACAAGATTGTGGTTACTCCGTTCTCCGCAAATTCCGCCGGCGTTTTCCTGGTCTATGCCGACTCCAAGATTGGTCTTACTTCCATGGTGAACATCTCCATCGAGGCCGAAGTTGTGGAAGTGGTGGACGAGCCTGTTAGCGAAGATGTCAACTACATCGCCGACGGCGAGGATGGCGTTGTTGTCGCCAACGTAGTTTCCAACGTGGAATTCGATGTGACGCCTTTGGACGAATGGATTCACGTGACCAGTGTGAAGGCCCAGGTCTATCAGATCACCCTCTCGCTGGATAACAATACCACCGGTGCCCTCCGTACCGGTGCGGTGCAGCTC
This sequence comes from Bacteroidales bacterium, assembly GCA_017509685.1. Lineage (GTDB taxonomy): Bacteria > Bacteroidota > Bacteroidia > Bacteroidales > UBA932 > Cryptobacteroides. The sequence continues at coordinate 4,310 of JAFWPA010000026.1, read as the reverse complement.
ACCAAGAAGGGCAGCAACGACGTTATCCAGACCATCATCATTGCTCAGAATAAGGCTGAAGAAGGTATCAAGAACCTGAGTAAGAAAGGCCCCGCCAACAGCTATATTGTAAAAGAAGCGGGCGACTACATGTTCTGGGCTGTGAAGGGTAACAGCGATCAGAGCGTTGGTGAAGTGGCTAAGGCCGAGATTGTGTGGGAGACCTACAACAATGCCGAGGAAGTGACCGCCAACAGCGTCATTGCCAAGGTTGCCTATGCCAACAACTACATCGTCTTCTCCACTCCCGAGACCCTGAAGCCCGGTAATGCCCTCATTGCCGCCAAGGATGCCAACGACAAGATCCTCTGGAGCTGGCACATCTGGATTCCGGCTACCGAAGTCGCCAATCTTGACAATGGCGTTTTCTCTTCGCAGATGATGGACCGTAACCTGGGTGCCCTGGTGGCCGCTACGGCTGGCGCAGAAGCCCCCGTGGAATCTTTCGGTCTTACTTACCAGTGGGGCCGTAAAGACCCGTTCGTGGGCCCGAAGGCTGTCAATAGCTCCAGCAATGCACTGGTCGCTGGCGTAGAGCTGTCCGCCACGGAAGGTAGCGGCGAGGCCGATGAATCCAAGATTTCCCTGCAGCAGTCCATTGAGAATCCTACCCTCCTGGGTCACGCCAAGAATGGTGACTGGCTGCTTCCCGCCGACAATGAGCTGTGGAAGGATGCCGAGAAGACCATCTACGACCCGTGCCCTCCCGGATACCGTGTTCCTGCCCTGGAAGGCAACACTAATTTCTTCAGTGGAGATGCTTCCGCTGCCGCCGGTTGGGTGGAGAATGCGTCTCAGTACCATTTTGCCATGGGTAATCCGCTGGGCGTCTTCCCGTTCGCCGGTTATCGTGACGACTATGGTCCTGCAAGCATGACCCATGCTTATGACCGTGTTGCTTACTGGTCTTCCAGTGCCTCCTCCGATGCGAAGGCTGCCTATCTGAACGTCCGCGCCGGTTCCGCTCACGCGAAGGCCGATGCCGGTAAGTCCCGTGCCGGTTCCGTGCGCTGCGTCGCTTTCGACGAGTCCGGTATCACTCCTCCGGATCCCGGTTTCGATCCCGAACCCGGTGGGAGCGTCACCGACCTGAGCAAGGACGGCAACGCCAACTGCTACATCGTTGAAAAGGCCGGCGACTTCAAGTTCAAGGCCGTGAAGGGTAACGGCACCGATGCTGTTGCTGCCACTTCTGTAGAGCTGCTTTGGGAAACCAACAACACCGCCACCGCTCCCGAGGCAAACAGCATTATTGCCAAGGTAGGTTTTGAGGAGGGTTTTGTCACCTTCTCCACCCCTGAAACCCTGGTTCCCGGCAATGCTGTTATTGCTGCCAAGGACGGCGAGGGCGTTATCCTCTGGAGCTGGCACATCTGGATTCCCAAGGATGCCGTTTCGGTTACCGATCTCACCGATTTCATCGGCGGCAGCATGATGAACATGAACCTGGGTGCTCTGGAAGCTGTTCCGGCAACCGGATCGGCAACGATCGAATCCCTGGGTCTCCTTTATCAGTGGGGCCGTAAGGACCCGTTCGTAGGCGCATCTGAATGGGCCAGTTATCCGGCAAAGGCTGCCGTCACTCCTGAAACGGCCGCCTGGGTCAAGTCTGAAGGAAAGGTTTCCATTGAAGAGGCCATCAAGAACCCCACCCTCCTTTACTACGACGCCGAACACAGCGACGATCATGACTGGAATTCTACCTCCGTAGATAATTTGTGGGACAATGAAGGCAAGAAGACCATCTACGACCCTTGCCCGGTAGGTTACAAGGTTCCCGTGAAGGCCGGTGCTATGTTCAATAAGACCGATGAGGGATGGAATTTCGATGTTGAGAACCACGTATGTGAGTACACTTCCAACGGTGTTAGAATTCCTCTGGCCGGTTATGTCGAGTGCTACGGCGGCAGCCTGTATGGCTCCGGCGGCGGTGCGGAACATACCTATGTCTGGTCTGCCACTCATCATGATACGCAAAGGGGTGAGTGCATGTATATCAGAACATCCAAGGATCCTGGCAGCAAGTATTATAAGGCATATCGCGGAAAGGGCAATGCTGCATCTGTCCGTTGCATCGCCGAATAACCTTTTTCATCCAGGGGGCGCTGACCCGCCCCTTGGGTGCCAAGAAAACACTAAAACGTATCAAGATGAAAGCATCTAGAATTCTTACTGTAGCACTGATGGGCGCCGTTATCGGCCTCCTGAGTGCTTGCTCGCCGGATAAGACCCTCACGGGGATGGTGGTGCCCGAACCGGGTACCAAGCCCAACGTGGGTACTATTCCCGACGGCGATCCGTTCAACCCGGACGATCCCACTCCCACGCCGGGTCCCGGTCCCGTGGATCCCATGGACGAGATTGTGAACAACCCGGACCGCCTGGCGCGCATCGGCATCACCCCCATGATTGAAATCTACTACACGGAGTACACCAAGGAGAGTCTCTTCCCGTCCCTGGAGGAAGTGAAGAACTTTACCCATATCAACGTGGGTCACGTGCGCTTCAAGGACAAAGACAACGGTACGGGCATCGAGATCCCGGCTGCATCCATCAAACTGGTGCAGAAGTTCGTGGATTACAAGCACAACGGCTATCCCGGGCTCAAGGTGAAACTCCAGATGGGCGGTTGGGGCAAGAATGCCGACGGCTGGTCCCAGATGGCCCGCGACCCCGAAAAGCGTAAAGCCTTTATCGAGGAATGCGTGCAGATCTGCAAGCTGTACGACGTAGACGGCTTTGATATCGACTGGGAGTATCCCACCTATGCGGCCAAGGACGGAGACCATGTGAACGGCGCTTCATCGGCCGACTATGAGAACTTCGTCACCCTGTTCAAGGAGATGCGCGAGGCCATGCCGGACAAGATCCTGTCCTACGCCGCCTCCGACAGTGGTAAGTACACGGATAACTACGGCGTACTGCCTTACATCGACTACATCAATGTGATGACCTATGATGAGGGAGACCCGCCGTACCACAATGCACCGCTGTACCACAGTTCCATCTGCAAGAGCCGCTGCTGCTCCGAGGCCATCGACGACATTTTCCATGGCCAGCAGGGTATCCCGTATCAGATGATGAACTTCGGCCTGGCTTTCTATGGCCACGGCGACGGCTACAAGCTCAAGACGGGTAACCGCTATCCTTCTTCCGTAGACTACAGCATGCTGGAGGACATCTTCTTCAAGGGCACCTGCGACGGTAAGGACGTGAAGGGCGTGAATTACCGTGTATGGGACGATGTGGCTAAGGTCCCCTACCTGGCCGACGCCCTGGGCAAGATGTACGCCTCCTACGAGGACATTGAGTCCATCAACGCCAAGGTGGAATACCTCAAGAGCCGCAATATGTTGGGCGCCATGATCTGGGAGTATCGGCATGACAACAACCAGGGTACCCTGCGTCACGCGGTGAAGGCCGCCATGGATGGCGATCCGCTGCCTCCGGGCCGATGGGAGCGTCCCGACGAGGATATCGACCCCGACGCCCTGCCCGAAATGGGTAAGGTGACCAAGTTCGTCCTGCAGAAGGGCAGCGACTACCTGCCGGAACTCTCCGGTCTGTGCCTGTCCAAGGACGAAGACTTCCTCTGGGGTATCCACGACAAGGGAACCCTGTACAAGATTTACTTCGACGGTACCTTCGAGAAGCACTGGTATCATCAGGCCGATTTCGAGGGCATCACCATAGATACTGCTACCGGCGACCTGTATATCGGCCTGGAAAGCACGTCCAAGTCTGTGTACAAGATTCCTTATCCGGACTACAACAGCAAGGTGGATGTCCCTATCCTGGTGGAGGGGGCGTCCAGCATGGGTAACTCCGGTGTGGAGGGCATCGCCTGGCACAAGGGTAACCTCTATCTGGGTACGCAGACGGGCGCCCAGCTGTTCGAATACAAGCTGGACGGCACGCAGCTGTGGAAGAAGAGCCTGCGCAACACCACTTCCACCATCTCCGAAGTAGGTGACCTGTGCTACGACGCCAAGAAGGATCGCCTGTGGGTACTGGATTCCAACTCCAACAAGGACAATCCGCAGTACCTGGGCTACACGCTGTACCTGTTCAACGGTGACGGCTCCCAGCTGCTCAAGACCTACTACGTGGGCGACTTTGCCAACTGGAACCCCGAGGCCGTTTGCATCGACCGCAAGAACAACTGCATCTGGATTGGCGACGACTGCGACAGCGGTAACCCGTCCTGGCTGCACAAGATTGAGATGACGAATCTGTAACAGGCTTCTTACTAACGATTTATGTGAGATGCC
>JAFWPA010000025.1 GCA_017509685.1 Bacteroidales bacterium | reverse complement strand
CCTGCCTGATGGACTACTATGTTCAACTGCACAGAATGTAAGGAACCGCCGTATGCCGAACGGCACGTACGGTGGTGTGAGAGGTCGGTAAACGAAAGTAGGAGATAAACTCCATTACTTTCGTTTACCTCCTACTCGATTTAGATTTTGGTAGAATTATATTTCTCCACCACTGCCCGTGCACGAAAACGGGCGCCACGGTGCACGGAGTGCCCAAAATGAAGGGTCCGAGCACCGGAGAGGCCATATCCGTGCACGGACCGAATAAACAGGCAAGCCTGCGGCCGAGGACTCCCTCCGGCGGACTTGCCTCGTGAGTGCACGTACACAAACAGAGAGTTTTCCATTTCCGCATGCTTGTTGCATAAAGCACTGATTACCAGGTATATAAAAAATTTTCTTGATCCCGCGGGGGATCAAGAAAAATATCTAAAACGTTAATTATCAGTTAGTTACAAAGTTTCGCCCCGGGGTGCCTAACGTCCGCCATCGCCTAACGTCCGCCACCGCCGAAGCCGCCGCCGCTGAAGCCGCCGCCTCCGCCGAAGGAGGTGTGGCCGCCGGTACCGTTGATGTTACCGGCCTTGGTTATGGCGTTGGTATATGCGCGGGTGCTCATGCTGTTGGTCCAGCGGATGGTGTAGTACAGCGTGGTGGGATCCAGGCCGGTATTGCGGGCCACTTCCTCGAACTGTGCCGGATACAGCTTCTTGAACTCCTGGGCCACTTTGTCGGCAATTCCGAAGAGCTGGGCATAGACCAGGTATTCCTTCCACAGGCGCACCTCTACAGCTGCGCGCTCGTCGTGTAGCGTGAAGTCCTTGAGGTAGTTCCGGAACATGATGACACGGCGGGCTTCTTCCTGGCCCTGCGCAGTGCAGGTGGTGTCCTTGATCAGGAAGCCTTTATTGTGGAACCAGCTCTTGCCGCGGGCCAGGGCACGGTCCGGCCAGGCGGTCATCTTGCTGTAATTGTCCTTGGACCACTTCTCGAACTCGTTCTTTTCCAGCACCTGGTTGCTGCCGGCGGCCTGGCGGGCCATCTGGTACAGGCTTTCCTCCACGTCATCCTCGGAGACGGTATCGGCCACGAATGCCAGGTCCACGCGCTTGGCGTTGTCCGACGCCCGCAGCACGTTCACCTGCCCGTTCATGATCCAGCGCAGGAAAAATGCGCCGATGAGGTTGTTGGCGGGAGCCTGCGTCTCGAAGCGCCGGCCCTTGCACAGCGTGTAATGCGCGGCGAAGAGGTTGCCCTCCAGCGGGACGTCGCGGAACCATTCGGTGATTTTCCGCTGGCCGAAGAAGGATTTCTTCCATTTGAATCCGAGGGCCGATACAATAGCCGCCCAGATGAGGAAGAGGAAGCCGCCCAGGAAGAAGAAGGCGAAGATCATCAGGAACCATTTACCGTCATCTTCGTCGCCGTAGGAGCTGCCATCCAGGGCGCGGTCCAGCAAGTCCTGGAAGGAACCTTCCTTCACCACGGCAGGCTGGAAGATGCCTTTTTCAAACCGGACCAGGGTAATCACGGCGCAGCCGCTGTCCATGCTCTCGGAAGATTCGGCCACCACAGCGCCGTCCACTACGTTGATGTCTCCGTAAAAGCCGAAACCCCACACGCGGGTGTTGTCATAGGTCCACTCCGGGCAGTCAAAAGCCGGGACGACGGTGACGCGGACGTGCTCCGGAGCCGGATCCATGCCGCGGTTCACGAACATGTAGTTGAAGCCGTCGGCGTCGTCATAGGCTTGCACCAGGCCGGTGAGGTTGTACCGGATGGTCCATACGTGGTTGCCTTTCTCTCCCAGGCCCCAGCACAGTTCCACGCCGTGGCTCTTGCGCACGATGCCGCACTTGCGGGTCTTGAAATCCCGGCTCCTGTCCACATCCCACTTATCTCCCAGGCTCTCGTAGGCCACGCCGTTCTCACTCACCTGGAGGTCTGAGATGGTCATGGGTCCTAAATTCTCTACGGGGATGTAGAACTCCGTGCCGGAGTTACCGGCCTCGGCGTCCCACACCTGGGTGACGCGGGCACTGCCGTCGGGGTTCAGCTCCACGCGGGTGTCCACGTTCCGGATGGTCCGGATACTTTCTGCCGCAGCACTGAAACACAGGACTGCGGCAAGGATAAAGGTAAGTAATCGTTTCATTAGATTACCGGATAGTCCTTTTTTGTAACGTCGTCGGCCAGATAATCGCGCTTGGCGAAGCCCAGGATACCGGCGATGAGGGACGTGGGGAAGGAGCGCACCTGAGTGTTCATACGGGTGACGGTGTCGTTGTAGGTCATACGGGACAGGCGCACGTTTTCCTCGTACTTCTCGATGCTGGCCATCGTCTGCTGGTAATTTTGGTTGGCTTTGAGGTCCGGATAGGCCTCGGCCACGGCGATGAGCTTGGCGCTGATTTCCTTGAGGGCGTCCTCGTTGGCGTTGATATCGGCCACGGTGGGAGCGGCCGAAGAGGTAATCTTGCGGGCGTCCACAATCTTCTGGAGGGTATCGGCCTCATAGGAAGCGTACTCACGCGTGAGCTTGATAAGGGCCTGCAGGGCGTCGTACCGGCTAATCTGCTGTACGTTAATCTGTTTGAGGGCGTTGTTGCAGATTTCGTCGCTCTTCACCAGCTTGTTCTGCGTGCCGATGACCCACAGGAGAATCACGGCAATGACAGCGATAACGATAATGATTGTCATAGCTTAATATTTTTATTCACGCAAATATCCGAAAAATGTGTAAATTTGTCAATAGAATCAATTGTTTTTAGCGATGAAAACCAACCAGTTTTTCAAGAACGAGGCCCTGGACGCCCTCAGCGGCAACTGGGGAAAAGCCGTGCTGCTTACCATTATCTATATATTCCTGGTGGGCTTGTTCACCGGTCCCGCCACTTACCAGACCGTTGAAATGCAGTCCTATATCCAGGAGAACGCACACAACGTGCGCCAGGCGGCGTCCCTTATGCAGGATCCCATGTACCAGGCCCTGTCCCGGCGTATGAACGGCACTTCCGGCCTGATGACCCTGGTGAATATCCTGCTCATCATGCCCCTCTCCGTCGGTTATGCCAACGCCATGCGGAAACTGCTGGTGAACCGGGACGTGGAACTGGTTCCCACGGCCTTCCACATTGCTTTTGAAAATTACTGGCACAAGGTGTGGACCATGCTGTGGATGTCCATCCTCATCGGCCTGTGGAGCTTGCTATTGTTGATTCCGGGCATTATCAAGGCCTTCTCCTACGCCATGACACCCTATATCATTGAGGAGAATCCGGAGCTCAGCTGCACCGAAGCCATCCACCGCAGCCGCATGATGATGCGCGGCCACAAGTTCGACCTCTTCTGGCTGATACTCAGTTTCATCGGCTGGGGCTTCCTGTGCCTCCTCACCGCCGGTATCGGCTTCTTCTGGCTCATCCCTTATATGGAAACCGCCCAGGCCGCCTTCTACGAAGAAGTCAAGGCCGACTACGCCCTGAACGGGGGATTGTATTAAGGGGGTATAGCCAGGTGGCGGACGTTAGTTTTTCGCCCGCCACAAAGCCGTCATTTCTTCCAGCGTCTTGCCCTTGGTTTCGGGCACGACTTTCCATACAAACACCGCGGCCACCAGGCAGATGACCCCGTACAGGGCATAGGCGAAGAAGGGGCTGCGGGTGTACATGGGTACGAAAGTGGAACTTACGATGAAATTGAAGATCCACTGGAACGCCACCGCTATGGCCGTTGCCTGGCTGCGGATGGTGTTGGGGAAGAGTTCTGAGATGTAGACCCAGCAGATGGGGCCCCAGCTGAACATAAAGCACGCGCTGTACACCATGATGCCCATCACGGGCACCAGGGCGGGCAGGGTCATCACATTGGAAAGGGCTACGCACAGGGCGCCCACGGCCATTCCCAGCGAACCGGTGATGAGCAGCGGCTTGCGCCCCAGCTTCTCCACGGTGAACACCGCTACCAGCGTAAACGTGATGTTGATGATGCCCATGATTACGGTGAACAGCATGTTGTTGCTCACGCCCATGGATTCAAAGATGCGCGGGGCGAAGTACAGCACGGCGTTGATGCCGATAATCTGCTGGAACACAGACAGCATGCAGCCGATGAAAATCACCAGCACGCCATAGGAGAACAGGCTCTCGCGCTCTTCCTTCACGGTTTCGATGATATCCAGCAGAATCTTGCGGGCGTGGTCTTCTCCGTTAATCTTGGACAGGACTTCGTAGGCCTTATCATTATTTCTGCACAGCACCAGGTAACGCGGCGTTTCGGGCACCAGCAGGATGAGCAGGGCGAACAGACCGGCGGGCACGGCTTCGGACACGAACATCACGCGCCAGCCGATGGCATTGGTCCAAGCCACCACATCGGGGTCCGAGGCGTGGCTGCGGATGATGAGGAAGTTCACGAAGTACACCACCAACTGGCCGAAGATAATGGCGAACTGGTTCCAGGACACCAGCCGTCCGCGCTTGCGGGCAGGGGCAATCTCGGCGATGTACATGGGGCAGATGGCCGATGCCAGGCCCACGCCCACGCCGCCCAGGATGCGGTAGCAGTTGAAGGCCACCAGCAGGCTCTTGGAAGCCGCCCCCTTGGAGAAGAAGAGGAACTCCGGATAGTAGGAACCCAGGGCGCTCAGGAGGAAGAGGATACCGGCCACGAAGAGCGTGCGCTTGCGGCCCATCCGCTGGGCCAGCCTGCCGGACAGCAGGGCGCCGATGATACAGCCGATGAGGGCGCTTGAGGTGGTGAAACCATGCCAGCCGTCCGTGTAAACAAAGTCCGTGGCGCCCTGGAAGAACGCCTGCAGACCTTTCTCTGCGCCGGAAATGACTGCTGTGTCGTAACCGAACAGCAAGCCTCCCAGAACGGCAACCAGAACAATACTGATAAGGTACAGCGGGTTGCCGTTGTTCTTGTATTCACTCATATTACTTGGCGTACAGGTTCAGCAGCGTTTCGTACAGTTCCTGCTTGCCGGAAGCGGCCACAGGCTCGCCGTTCTTCTTGGCATAGTCGTACAGCTCTTCCAGCGTGGCCTTTCCTTCCTCGAACTTCTTGCCAAGGCCATTGTCGAAGGAAGCGTAGCGCTCCTTCACCATGCCCGGCATGGGGCTCTCTTCCAGGATGGCGGCGGCGTTCAGGAGGGCGTGGGCCATGGCGTCCATGGCGCTGATGTGGGCGATGAAGATGTCCTCGGGATCCGTGGAGGAACGGCGCAGTTTGGCGTCGAAGTTGGTGCCGCCGTTGCCGAATCCGCCGTTGAGCAGGATTTGCATCATGGCCTGGGTGAGGTCAAAGGCGTCCACGGGGAACTGGTCTGTATCCCAGCCGTTCTGGGCGTCTCCGCGGTTGGCGTCGATGCTGCCCAGGAAGCCGTTTTCGCGGGCCACGGTGAGCTCGTGCTCGAAGGTATGGCCGGCCAGGGTGGCGTGGTTCACTTCGATATTCACCTTGAAGTCCTTGTCCAGCCCGTTGGCGCGCAGGAAACCAATCACGGTCTCCGTATCTACGTCGTACTGGTGCTTGGTGGGCTCCATGGGCTTGGGCTCAATGAGGAACGTGCCCTTGAATCCCTTGCCGCGGGCATAGTCGCGGGCCGCCTTGAGCATCTGGGCCAGGTGGTCCTTCTCCCGCTGCATCTGCGTGTTCAAAAGGGTGTAGTAGCCTTCCCGGCCGCCCCAGAACACATAATTGCTGCCGCCCAGCTTGATGGTGGCGTCCAGGGCGTTCTTGATCTGGACCGCAGCGCGGGCTACCACGTCGAATTGCGGGTTGGTGGCGGCGCCGTTCATATAGCGCTTGTGGCCGAAGACGTTGGCCGTGCCCCACAGGTTCTTGATGCCCGTTTCCTTCATCTTCACCAGCAGATAGTCCGTGATGTCCTTCATACGGGCCTCATACTCGGCAATGTCCTCGCAGTCTTCGATGAGGTCAACGTCGTGGAAGCAGAAATAGCCGATACCCAGCTTCTGCATCAGTTCAAAGCCGGCGTCGGCCTTCTGGCGGGCACGGCAGTAAGGGCACTCGCCCTTGTCCCATGCGTAGGAGCGGGTCTGTCCGCCGAAGGGATCGGCCGATGCCTGCCCCAGCGTATGCCACCAGGCCATGGCAAATTTGAACCATTCCTTCATGGGTTTGCCCATCACTACGCGGTTGGCGTCATAATAATGGAAAGCCATGGGATTCTTGCTTTCCTGTCCTTCAAACGGAATCACACCGATTCCGGGAAAATACTCGTTGGTCATTGGTTATAGATTTAAATAAGATTTCCATTTTTCATAGGCCTCGCGGTACAGGGCTTCCTGGGCCGGATGCACCACATCCAGCCTTTCCAGGGTGGAGAAGGCTTCCCGGCTGTCCTTGTAGATGCCGGCGCCGATGCCCGCACCCTTGGCCGCACCGGCGGCTCCATCCGTGTCGAACAGCTCGATGGTGGCGCCGGACACGCCGGCCAGCGTCTCGCGGAACACTTTGCTCTTGAACATATTGGCGTCTCCGGCGTGGATCTTGTCCACCTTCAGGCCCATCTGCTCCATGATTTCCATACCGTACTGGAAAGAGAACACGATACCCTCCTGGGCGGCGCGCACCAGATGGTTCCGGTTGTGCCGGTTGAAGTCTACGCCGTGGATGCTGCAGCCCTTGTCGGCATTCTCCAGCAGGCGCTCTGCGCCGTTGCCGAAGGGGAGGATGCTAACGCCCTCGCAGCCGATGGGAATTTCTGCGGCCAGCGCATCCATCTGCGGATAGGTGAGGCCCTCCGGGGCCACGTTGCGGCGTATCCAGGAGTTGAGGATGCCGGTGCCGTTGATGCACAGCAGCACGCCCAAGCGGGGCTGCTCGGGAGTATGGTTCACGTGCGCGAAAGTGTTCACGCGGGAAAGAGGGTCGTGGTTCACCTGCCCCAGGACGCCGTACACCACGCCGGAAGTGCCGGCCGTGGAGGCGATCTCTCCGGGGTTGAAAACGTTCAGGCTGAGGGCGTTGTTGGGCTGGTCTCCGGCCCGGTAGGTGACGGGGATGCCCGGCACCAGACCCAGGTGCTCTGCGGCGTGGGCTGTAAGAAGCCCGTGGTTGCCGAAACTGGGCTTCACCGGAGGCAGCAGCGCCGGGTCAAAGCCGAAGTAATCCAGCAGCTCCTGGCTGGGGGCGTTCTGTTTGAAATCCCAGAAGATGCCCTCCGACAGGCCGCTTACGGTGGTATAGGCGTTCCCGGTGAGCCGCATGGCAATGTAGTCTCCCGGGAGCATGATCTTCCAGATACGGCTGTACACCTCGGGTTCATTCTCCTTCACCCAGGCCAGTTTGGCGGCGGTGAAGTTGCCCGGAGAGTTCAGCAGATGCTCCAGGCACCACTGCTCTCCCAGATCCCGGAAGGCTTTCTGGCCGTAAGGGACCGCGCGGCTGTCGCACCAGATAATGGACGGCCGCAGCACGTTCATCTCCTTATCCACGCACACGAGGCCGTGCATCTGGTAGGAGATGCCTATGGCTTTGATGTCCTTGGGGTTGAATCCCCGCTGCAGGATGTCGTCGGTGGCCATTTTCAGGTGACCCATCCAGATGAAGGGGTCCTGTTCGGCCCAGCCGGGACGGCGGGAAATAATCACGGCTTCCTTTTTGGGATAGAAGGCCGATGCTACGCTTTTTCCGCTCTGGGCGTCTACCAGGGAGGCCTTTACGGAAGAACTGCCGATGTCATAACCAAGGAGGTACATAGTGTTATCAATTTGGTCGGGGTGACAAGACTCGAACTTGCGACCCTCTGGTCCCAAACCAGATGCGCTACCAACTGCGCCACACCCCGATATCATACAAAAATAACGCTTTTTTCGTATCTTTGCAACATTATGATGATTCAAGCCCGTCAGATTCGCAAGTCCTTCGGCACGCTGGAAGTGCTCAAAGGCGTAGACCTTTCCGTGGAAACGGCCGAGGTAGTGGCCATCATGGGCGCTTCTGGCGCCGGAAAGTCCACCCTGCTCCAGATTCTGGGCACGCTCCTCACCCCCGACAGCGGTTCGCTGGAAATCGACGGCACCGATGTCCTTCGGCTGGGCGGCAACGCCTTGTCGGCCTTCCGCAACCGGCGTATCGGCTTCGTGTTCCAGGCCCATCACCTGCTGCCGGAGTTCACGGCGCAGGAGAACGTGATGATGCCCGCCCTCATCGGCGGCACTTCCCTCAAGGAGGCCCGCAGCAAGGCCGATGAACTTCTGGAAGCCGTGGGCCTGTCCGGCCGCGCCACGCACAAGCCTTCCCAGCTTTCCGGCGGGGAGCAGCAGCGTGTGGCCATCGCCCGCGCCCTCATCAATACGCCCGCCGTCCTCTTTGCCGACGAACCCACCGGCAACCTGGACTCCCGCACCAAGGACGAAATCCATCAGTTGCTGCTGAATATACGTAAAGAAAGAGGCCAAACCGTTATCGTGGTTACCCACGACGCGGGTTTAGCCTCTCTGTGTGACAGAACCTGTCTACTCCTGGACGG
>JAFWPA010000024.1 GCA_017509685.1 Bacteroidales bacterium | reverse complement strand
TCCATTACTACAACTACGATAGAATCAAACTACGGTTAAACGGACTGAGTCCGGTGCAGTACCGAACTCAGAATATGTAAATAACTATTATTAACCGTCCAACTTTTGGGGTTCATATCAACTCGTCCGGGGGTGGACAAGTCCGCAGGAAGGAGTCTCTGCCGCAGGCGCTCATAGTGTAAAGCGTTGATTACTAGGCGTATAAGATTTTTTCTTGACTCCGGCGGGGATCAAGAAAAATAATTATAACATTGATTATTAATCAGTTGCAAGGTTTCGCCTCGACGTGACGCAACGCAATCCGGCCAATGGAGGATAAAAAAAGCCCCTCCGCAGGGAGCGGAAGGGCGCAATAAAGAATAAGGATGATGCTTATTCCATCGTAGTTTCGATTGGGGCGTATACCTTTAATCCAAATTAAAATGTAGCGAATAATCCATCCTCTCATGTAGTACACGAGATATGAAGGCTCTACCATTAGCCTGAACTATAAAGAAAACCATATGCCGGCCAACATGGTATCCGCGTAGCCCTGCAAGAATCTCGTCATAGGGCTTCCCGGTGTTATGGGGAGCCTCTGCAATAGCAGCCATGCCCCTCACCAACAGGTTATAATATGCGTCTGCCTGTTCCTCTGACCAATTTTCCACCGTATACTCCCAAATTCCGAAAAGGTCCTCCAATGCAGCAGGGGATAAATCATACTTTGCCATGTTTGCGCGCTTTCATTTGTTGAAGGAACGCTTCCGGATCAAAGTCCTGTATACATCCACTCGCAAAGCCTTCTTCAATAACGGAACGAAGCATAGCCATTTTCCGTTCCTGCTCTTCCAAAAGGCGTAAACCAGAACGGACAACTTCGCTGGCATCACTATAACGACCGCTTAAAACAGAAGAATGTATAAAGTCATCAAAGTGAGTTCCCAACACAACGGCTGTAGTTTTCATGGTTGATGGTGTGCCGTATACCACTCCTGGCTCTTCGAGAGCGGCCTGCGTGGCATTTGAGGGATTCACATAGCTGGAAACCAATAATGAAGGATGCGCTTTTGCCCTTCTCATATACGAATTATAGCGTTCTTGTGCGTCCACCCAGAAACTGGCTGGTACATCCGAAAGGCCTGATGATATTTTTCTTGCCAATGCCGGCGTAATGTTTCTGGCACCAGTGATGATAGCACTCAGATGGGATGCCTGCATTCCTATTTGTGCGGCGAAGTCTTTTTGCAAAATCCCTCTAGCCTTAAGTTCTTCTCCCAGAATGCATCCGGGATGAACGGGATATGTTGATGTTGTTTCCATCTTCTAGGTTCCTTTTTGCTCACATGTATTATTCCTTACAAATATACATATAATTACAAGAGTTACAAAAATAATTACAGGTAATCCTCATCAGCGGTAGAGACACGGGCAGATTCCCGGAATTATTCGTACCTTTGTAAAAATGTATATGTCATGGATTTCATTGCTATTGATTTCGAGACTGCTAACCATAACAGGAGTTCTGCATGCCAGGTCGGACTGGCCAAGGTTGTTAATAGCCGTGTGGTGGAAACAAAGAGTTTCTACATTAAACCAACACCCAACTATTACGAGCCAATCAACATGTACATTCATGGAATTAACGAGTCTAAGACCGATACTGCTCCCACTTTTGACATGTTGTGGTCACAAGAACTGTCCAAGTATCTTCAAGGCCAAACATTGGTAGCACATAACTCTCCTTTTGAAAAGAGTGTCTTCAATGCAATGTCGGGGCTATTTAACATTGAGTCCCCATTCATCTATGATACTTTAAGGCTCGCACGCTTTTACTGTTCAGACCTCATGAACTTTCGGCTGGATACGGTTTGCCAGTTTCTGGATATACCGCTAACTAATCATCATGATGCGGAAGCGGACGCTGTAGGATGCGCCAACATCTTGCTTGCCATTTCAAGTAAAGAAGGCGTTGACGATATTGAGGCGCTGTTTGATAAAACTTATTCTTCCACCGCATCACGCTGCCAAAAGCCTCTGGATAATGAGTTGTTTTACCAGAAAGTTGCAGCACTGTACCGTTCTGATGAGGATTGCATAAAGGGTAAAGTGTTTTGCTTTACCGGCTCGTTATCTTTCATACGACGTGATGTTGCTGCGAGAGTTATTGAAAATGCTGGCGGTATTTTTAAAAACACCTTATCAAGTAAGGTGGATTATCTTGTCGTTGGTGACTTGTCTTTTATCGGCGGGGAAAGTGGCAAGATGCGGAAAGTTAAAGAGCTTCGGGATAAGGGCTCCGCAATAGAAATTCTTTCCGAATCACAGTTCTCGGAGATGGTTATATATGAGGGCAAAAACATCACTTTTGATATGGTGGCCCAAGATAGCCTTGAATTCCTTGAAGCCAACCGTTATAATATTTTTGTTGGAAAGAACGTTTGTGTCTCCGAAGGCTTCCCTCAAGGTATTATGGAACGTCTTTCGCATCGTGGGGCCATTACTGGCGTTTCTTTTTGGGAAGATGAAGCCAGCAAAACGGATTTCTTCTTGATGAGTACCTCAGTCCTGGAAGACTTAAGGAAGGGAATTAAATCACCACTTGTTATTCGGATGGAAAGTGCAATGAACAAACAATCTAATCCCGAAGGCAATCCGGAGAATCACCACATAATGTTTATTGATGAGCCGTCACTTATGCAGTGGTTTGATATGGTAGAGGCATTTTTGAAAGGAGAAATTAAAATGAAACTGGGGCCATTGGCCGAGCCCCAGTATGTTAACAACCATTCATAAAGATCCGGCTATAGTTAACTGGAAACACCTTTAATACAAGTGCGCCCAAGCCTTAATTTGCACCTGGAGGGCCATAAATGATAGTGCTAGGTGCAGCTGAGGCTTCCAGTGCACCTGGACATAAAAAAGAGGCTGAGTAAGCCTCTTTTTTTATGCGCCTTCGAAACTTACGGTCAATACCATTGTCTCGGGTACAATGTACTCTATTTTCTGCCAATCATTTGAAATAATGGCGGGGCCGGAGGCAGGGACACCCTCCCGGATGTGTGGCCACCCTCGGCCGCATTAGAGGGAGGGGCCCGCTGGATGGCCGTTCACGAAGTGGACGAGCCAGACAGTGGGAAGGACGGAGTGGAGCGCGAAGCGCGGAACGGAGCAATCCGGGAGGGTGTCCCTGCCTCCGGCCAATGGAGTATAAAAAAGCCCCTCCGTAGGGAGCGGAAGGGCTAAAAAATAGAGGTTATTTTTCTATGATGAAATCCTCCAGGCCGGAGAACTCGTACTTGTAGAGGTAGGAGGTGGAGCCGTAGTCGTCGGCGACCCACACGCAGTTGCGGGAGTGGTCCACCACGATGCCTTCCTCGTTGGAGCGGGTCTTGAGGGTGTAGGAGCACAGAAGCTCGGAGGCGTCTCCGCTGAAGACGAAGATCTTATGCGCTTCGGAGTCTACCATCCACAGCCAGTCGGTGAGGGGGTCGTAGGAGAGGCCGGCAATCTCCAGGACGCCGGTAAAGCGCTTGCGCAGGGAGATGCCCTCCTGGACCAGGGTGGTATACTTGTTACCGTCCACGGGGGCGTTCAGGTCGCAGAGGAACAGCATGGCATCGGTCTGAGCACCGCAATAGACCAGGTCCTTGTCCCCGTCTTTCTTGTAGTAGGTGATGCCTTCCATGCCGGCGTTGCCGTAGCCCCTGGCTTCGTATATTTTAAAGATAATGGTCTGCTTGTCGCCCTTACTCACCGGCGCTTTCACGATACCCACAGATACGGGCTCTTCGTTGCAGATGATAAGGTCACCGGTTTCGGGATGAATGGAAATGCCCTCGGGGTCGCCGCCCACGCTCCACGTTTCCAGTACCGTACCCACATTCTCGGTGAGGTCAATCCGGCCCAGTTTGCCGTTGTCGTCGATGGTCCAGAGGAAGGAAGCGTCGGTGCTGAGGCAGAGGCCGGAGAATTCGTTGAAACTCACCGTATATTTGGTCACATTAACCACTTCCGGCATATGGGGCTTGTCGCCGGAATAAGACACCAGCTGGCCCGAGATGTCTCCCAGTTCCAGTTTCTCACCGGCTTTCAGCTTAACATCTTCGGAATAGGTATAACTGGCCGTCCAGTTGTCTCCCGTGGCAAAATACAGCGTGAATCCCTCCGTAAAAGTGATGCCACCGGGGAAATAGAGGCTGTTCTCGCCGGCCGACAGTTTCCCTTCGCGGAAAGGATAGCCGTCGTCCTTGGGCTTGGCCGCCTGGACCTTGGCCGATGAATACTCATTCTTGTAGCCGCTGTAACGCAGACCGGGATGCTGGGTACCGGCAACGATATAGCTGTCATAGTCTCCGGATACCGTGAAGGAGATGAAGGCCGTGATGTCCTTGAATGCGAAATCGCTGTCCTTCAGATAGGCCTGCGTGAGATGGATGTCACTCACGGCATATTCAATCACCGGTCCGGTAAGCCCTTCCTGCTTCTGCACGGCAGAGGCCGGCCACACGGCGTAAAAAGGATCCGGGGATGCAAAGTACTTGAAGAGGTCCCCGTCCAGTGCCACGGTAGCCGTCTTGCCATCGGCCGACAGCTGCCCGGCCTCCAGGGTAATTACCTGGGCAGTGGGGCCAAAGCCGCCCTGGATGTAGATCTGGTCTCCGGCCACCCACTTTTCCTTGAGGGCCGATGCGGTAAAGGTATAGTTGCCGGGCTTGGGGTTTTTGTCGTCCACGGGAGGGGCGGCGGTCACCGTCACGGTGATGGTCTTTTCGGCCGATGTGAACTTGCCTTCCACGGCGTCCACCTTCACGGTGAGCTGACCGTTGCCGGCCTTCACGCCGGTCACCTTGCCCGTGTCGTCCGCCGTGTAAACGCCGGAATTGTCGGCTACGTAATAGACAGGCGCTGTAGAATTGGTGGCCGCACTCACGAACACGGATTTTCCCTCCTCCACAGTCACGTCATTGACAACGAGCGTAGCTTGAATGGGGTCAACGGCAGGTTCTTCCGGCTTCTGGCTGCAGGAAACGTAAAAAAAGGCCATGGAGGCCGCCAGGATGGAATACAATACCTTTTTCATGCGATGTATTATAATGCCGGTGCATAGCCGCGCTCAACGGTTCCGTCGGCGGCCAGCACAAAGTATACAGGTGTCATGTGAATGTCGAAAACAGCCGAAGCGTTTTCAGATGGAAGATATTCCCAGCCCGGAACGGAAGGCCGGGGACCGTAGCCCATACATACGGCTACTTTTTTACAATCGTTCCACTGCGGGTCCTGGGCCAGCGTTTCCAACGCCTGGCGGCAGGAGGGGCAGCTCATATCCAGCACCAGCACCAGCGTGCGGGTATCCGTCTGTGACAGGCCGGGAACGGTGGCTTTCTCCCCTTCCCGGTTATACTGGAGCCATTCCCGCGTGCGCAGGAATGGTTCGCACTCGTCGGTGTTCAGAATGCCATCGGCCACGATCCTTTCCACGGCCTTGTCGTACAACAGAGGGTTGCGGCAGGGGGAAAGAGGGCTGTAGAAGGCAGACTGCAACCACTCCGAGTAAATATAATAGGCCACGGTATCCTGCACAAGTTTGTCGAAGAGCAGGTCCATGGCCGCCAGGGCATCTTCTTCCGGAGCGTCCATCGCCAGTTCAGCGAACTGGGCAAAACGGTCCTGAGATGCCTCTATGTCATTGTCCAATAAAGGAACGTTTTTCCAATAACCGCGGATACCTGATGCCTGGCACCCCGCAAGGAGTGCCAGGCACAGGATTAATTCCGCAGTTTTTTTCACGGGAAGTTACTGTTAGTTGAACTTCACTCTGAGCAGATAGCCATAACCATTACCGGCCTCGGTGTCTACGTCGGAGTTGGGGACGTTGGAGAACTCATCCCAACCGTTGTAGTAGAAGCGGATACCGGTCTGGAAGGTGTCGCCCATAGGCATGGGAACGTCACTGGTATTGGCAGCCTCGTTGAAGATGGTACGGTCCAGGCAAATCTCATATTCGTCGCCCTTGCCTACGCCATACACCAGACCATTTTCGGGAGCCAGCAGTTCCTGCCAGGAACCGATTCTCTGGAACAACGTGCCATCAAATTCAACAAACGCACCGCCTTCAACGAACTGGCCTTCTACGATGAAATCATAGCCCTCCAGGAAATAGCTGGTATAACCGGACTCGTACTCGCCGTCAGTGTTGATGCAAAGACGCAGGTGCATGTCAGGGGTCTCCATGGCGAAAGCGTCGGCCAGACTCTCGGTGTTGAACTTGATATAGTAGTATACCATGTTCTCTTCGGCGAAGCAGCGGATTTCCTCAACGCCTTCCCAAGGAGAGTTGGGATCGTTGATACCCTGAGCGAAGGTCTGGGCCTCGAGAGCGCCCCAGTCGGCGAATTCACCGTCGATGGTGATGGAAGCCTTGGGTTCGGGAGGAGTAACACCAGTTACAGTCACCTTGATGGTCTTTTCAGCAGCAGTGAACTTGCCTTCTACGGCAGGAACCTTGATGAGGAGATTACCGTCACCGGCCTTGACACCGGTGATAACGCCGGCGGCGTCTACGGTGTAGACACCGGAATCGTCGACCACGTAGCTGAGGGCGGCGGTGGAGTTGGTGGTGGCGTTCACGCTAACGGTCTTGCCAACCTCAACGGTCACGTCAGCGGCGGTGATGGTAGCATCAACGGGCTTGGAAGCGGGAGTGTCACCCTTTTTGCAGGAGACAGCGCAAACAGCAGCAACTACTGCCAGGAATGCAAATGCTCTTTTCATAATGAATAATAATTAAAAGGTTGTTAAGTTATGGAATGATTATCAATTGATTCCAGCCAGTCTGGGGGTCAAAGACGCCTTCGTTGGCCAGGGCCATGCTGTATTCCGGACGCTGGGAAAGGAGAGGATCCTCCAGGGCCAGGTAGAAAGTACCCTTGTCATCCGGAAGGACGCAGTCGGTTTCAATCTTATGCGCGCCGGGATGCCAGGTACGGGGATCGGAGCCCAAAGGGAAACGGGTTGCTGTACCATCCTGGGCCACAAAGACAAGTTCTGCATTGCGCGGGTTCATGGGAGCGGCAAATCCACCGTTCTCCAGCTGAAGGGTAAGGTGCACCGTATTCCCCTTTGCAAAAGTGCCGATGCAGGACGCTTCACGCATGATGAGGCGGTAACCCAGCCGGTTGGTGACTTCGTCCATGCAGCCACTGGATTTCCAACGGTCCAGCACGCCGCTGTGATAGCCGCTGTTAAGATAGGTCCAGTGGTAGTCCTTCATATCTTTGAGGGACATTTTGCAGGTGCAGTAATTGGAAACATTGCAGGTTTCGCCGCCCATAATGAAATAGCGGCTGTCATGTTTCCAGAAAACACGGTCTGCGCTTACGTTGTCAAAGGTACCCCAATCGTCTCCAGAGGCACCGAAGCAGTCGTTGTGACCCGCCAGGCGGGACAGGGCGCTCCCGTTATGGGCCGTGGCGGCGGAAAGGGTGTCTTTCACGGTGAGGCCGTACATGCGCATCTTGAACGCGGGGGTACGGAGAGCAATCTGACGGCTTTCGGGCAGGGCTTCCAGCAGGGCGTCGGTGAGCCTGCGACGGGGTTCGTAATCCTCGTCGGAACTGGGATCCATGATAAAATTGGTAGTGTAATACCATTCTCCCCATACGCCAACGAAACCGGCCTGCAGAATAAAGATGACGTCTTCATTCTTTTCCAGGAGAGGTTTCAGTTGCTCTACGTGGCGCAACACTACGTCCACCGGAGCGTCCCAGGGTTTGGAACTCTCGCTGTTCTGGTAGGCGAAGCGCAGCACGCACTTGATGCCGGCGCCACGGATGGCGTCGAAGGATTTCTGAATCATGTCCAGATAATCCTGGGAGATGTCCCCGTTCTGGAACTTGTTCAGGTAGAAGCCCACATACATCAGCGTCATCCCCTTCTCACGGACAGACTTTGCCTTGGCTGCCGTGATGGGATTGGAGGCCGAGAAGATATCGGTGGCCCCGCCGTAGAATCCGCGCTCGGGGTTCAGCAGATATTCGGTGGACTCGGTGAAAACGGCCTTGATGGTGTCGGCCTTCTGTCCCGGGTTTCCGCCGGGGCCGGGCACAATGCTGCTGCCGCCATCCGATTGCTGGCAGCCCGCCCAGGAAAAGGCGGTAAGGACAAGCAGTAATAGGTGGCGCAGCATAATCATCTAACTATAGGTAACTATAGGGTAAAGCTGTAGAGCTTGTTATAGCCGGTTTCCTCGTTCCACACGCCTTCGTTAGCCAGACGGATGGAGAACATAGGATTGTCATGCAGGGTTTCGCAAGGATCCGGCAGGTTAAGATAGAGCGTGTGAGCGCCGCTGATACCGTCGGGCAGCGTAATGGTTTGGTCAATGACGGTTTCCTCTGCGGGCATCCAGTAACGGGGGTCGCTGTTCAGGGGCCAGGTCTTGACCACCTTGCCGGTGGCGTCACACAGCACCAGTTCGGCGTCGCGGGGATTCTGGACGGTAGCAAAACCTTCGTTATGGAGGGTCAGCTTGACTTCGAAAGGTTTACCGGCAGCGGCGTCCTTGGTGAATTCACCTTTATCCAGCACGCAGCGGTAGCCAAGGCGCCTTTTAATCTCGTCCATGCAGCCCTGC
The DNA here is from genome assembly GCA_017509685.1 of Bacteroidales bacterium. Classification (GTDB taxonomy): domain Bacteria; phylum Bacteroidota; class Bacteroidia; order Bacteroidales; family UBA932; genus Cryptobacteroides. Next base: position 21,428 of record JAFWPA010000024.1, on the reverse strand, counting down.
TCCTGCCAGCGCTTGAGCACGTCCTTGTGATAGCCACTGTTCAGATAAGTGAAATGGTTGATGGCCATATCCTTGAGCGCACCGTTATATTTGTCGGTTCCTACGCAGTTGCAATAGGCGGTGAGTTCACAGGTTTCGCCGCCCATGATGGTCCACAGCGTTTCGGCGCCCCAATACTTGCGGTCATTGGCACTGTTGTACGTACCCACGTCGTTGGCGCCGGAAACGTAGCAGTCATTGTGGCCGCCCAGACGGGCTTTGGTGGTGGGCTGGTGGGCCTCTTCTCTTTTAAGGGTATCGGCTAAAGTATAGCCGTAAAGTTTCATTTTGTAGGCGGGGGTACGGAGCTCGATCTGCCGATTCTCCGGAACCGCCTCCAGGAGTGCGTCCACAAGGGCCTTGCGGGACGCATTGTCCTTAAAGTTGTCGGTATAGTACCATTCTCCCCAGCTGCCGATAAAGCCGGCCTGTAAAACCATAATGACGTCGGCGTACTCACGGATGAGGGGTTTCAGCTGTTCGAGATGGCTATGGACCTGCGCCGGTGTGGCATCCCAGGGCTTGTCGGCCACGGAACTGCCGTTGGAATAGCAGAAACGGAGGATGCACTTAGCGCCGCCGGTGCGCAGGCTCTGGAATTTGGCGCGGATGGTCTGGAGGTATTCCTCCGATATGTCGGACGCTACATAGGCGCCCATATGGAACTCCAACAGAAACAGGGTCCTGCCCTGCAATCTGGCCGCTCTCAGGCTGGCTTCGGAAATCCCTCTCCCGTCGGCATTGGATATCTCGGAGGCTACATAAAAGCCTCTTTCCGGATTGGGGAAATTCTCGTCGGTGCCCTGGTATGTGACGGTTACCAGTCCCGTTTCGGGTTCGGGGCCGGGACCCGGTTCGGGATCCGGATTCTTGCCACAGGCGACAGCCAGGGGAAGCAAAGCGGCAAGGAGGATGTTTCTGCTGAATGTATTCACGGTTTTTTCTTTTTAAAAACCCTAGGGAGGCCCGGGAAAGGGCCCCGCCTAGGGTTGATTGTTACAAAGTGATTACTTCTGGGTGGTAACCTGCAGGGTGTTCACAACACCGGAAGGATTCTCCTCGCTGGGAGCAGCATTCGGAAGAATACCCACGGAATCCCAGTTCTGCTGGATGTCGAAACCGATGGTGAAGATGTCGGCCACGGTGAAGCCAGCGGCAGAGAGGGCAGCGCGGCTGATGGAGAGCTCATACTTACCGTCAATACCGGCACCGGCACAGAAAGTTTCTTCAATACCAAGATCATCCCAAGCCCATTCGGTGGTACCAGGCTCACCGGCATAAGAGAATGCACTGGGATCATAGGAACCCATCACACCACCGTCATACAGGGCGCCTTCCAGGAGGACGTCGATGTCAGCATCGGCGAATTCAGTGCCGTAGCCACCGGTATTCTCGTTATTGTCGGTGTTGATGTAGCAGTGGAAAGGAACGTGCTCCACGTCTTTTTCATAAACAATCATGTCGGTGTCCCATTCTACGTATACATAGATGTTCTCAGCGTCTGCATAGACTTTGCAGTGGGTGAGGGCCGGGTGGGTGGCATCCTCGTCGCCATAGGTCTGGGAGAAGGAGCCCTGCTTGAGAGCGGCCCAGTCGGAGAAGTCACCGTCAATCTTGATAGCAGCTTCTGCCGGAGGGTTGAAGCCGCCAGCATCGGTCACGCTCACCTTGATGGTCTTTTCAGCCGCAGTGAACTTGCCTTCTACGGCAGGAACCTTGATGACGAGCTGACCTTCGCCAGCCTTGACACCGGTAACAACACCGGCAGCGTCTACGGAGTAAACACCGGAATTGTCCTGCACGTAGCTGATGGTAGCGGTGGAGTTGGTGGTAGCGTTCACGCGAACGGTGCTGCCAACCTCGACGGTCACGTCGGCGGCGGTGATGGTAGCATCGACGGGCTTGGAAGCAGGAGTGTCACCCTTTTTGCAGGAGACAGCGCATACAGCAGCGATAACTGCTACGAATGCAAATACTTTCTTCATAATGAAATTAATTAAAAGGTTAATAATAAGGTGTTAAAAATTTGCTTATCTGGGATTCTGAGGAATACCGGAAGTGTTGATCTCGTCCTGGGAGATGAGCTGGGCGATACGGAGATCGTTGGGCTGGATAATTTCCCAGGTGTGGTAACCCACATAGCGGCGGTCCATAGGCAGATTGTTACGGAATACATCGAAGAAGCGATGGCCTTCGAAGCACAGTTCCATACGGCGCTCGTCCAGGACCAGGTCCAGCATCTTCTGGTAGCCCAGGCCGCTCAGGTCTCCGGCGGAGAGGGCCGGAATGCCGGCACGGGTGCGGATGACGTTGACGTCCGTAAGGGCCTTGGCGTCTTCACCCTTCTTGGCATAGGCTTCGGCGCGGTTCAGCAACACTTCACCCCAGCGCAGGAACACGGGAGAGGTCATCATGGCCATACCGTCCTGATAGCTGAACTTGGTGTTGTAGTAGCGCATATAGAAGCCACCGTTGTCGGTACGGCCGATAGCAGCCTTGTAACGGGCGTCGGCGTCTCCCTGGGTTTCGGAGTACTTCTTACCGGTGTCGGGATCGGTCTTCTTCTTGGGAGTGGCATGATCCGGTCCGGGACGTACCCAAACGCGTCTTACGCCATCGATATCCTTACCCGGGAAATTTTGGTCGTTCTTGTCCACATAGTAGGCCTGGATACCATTGATAGTCATAGGCTTGGCCACGTGGTCGTAGTACTTGTAAACAGGGACATCCTTACCGACTTCATTCTTCTCGGTACCAATCTGTTCACCCTGGGTCTGGAATTTCACCGTGCCGTTGGACTCGAACTTGCAGCCGATGGCGGCATAGCCGGTGCAGTATTCTCCGGAACCACCGGGAACAGGGAACACCACAGACAGTTTGCCGGGAATGGCGGCTTCCATTTCGTCGTAGTTCTTCAGGGGCTGTTCATTGCCTTCAGAAGTGGGACGAGGGTCTATCATACGGAAATAAGCCTTGAAGCGCTTGTCGGCGGGATAGCGGCGGAAGAGGTCAATGAGATCCTCTCTCCAGTAATGTTCGCCCCATCCGATACCGTCCTTGATGTACATGGAGGCGATGGAGGCCTCGCCGTGATCCACGGCCCACTCGTGGGTGGACTTGAGGTGGATGCACCAGATGGTTTCGGGATGGTCGTAGGTATGAGTGGGATAATCGGCGTAGTCATAGCCGCCGAGAGCAGCTGCCGGAGCGTGCTCCATGAGTTTGTCGCATTCGGCGATGCACTTATCGTTCTCACCCATGTACAGGTACACGCGGGCCAGCAGAGCGGTGGCAGCGTCCCAGGTGACATAGCCCTTGTCGGTGCCTCTCACCGGTTCTTTCGCGGTGAGGTCATCCGCCATGAATTCCTGAGCCTTCATGAGGTCGTCCACAACGGCGTCGTACACCTCACCCACAGTGGCGCGGGTGGTCTCTGTGGATTCCGCGGACAGACGGAGCGGAACGCCCAGGTTGTCACGGCCCTGCGCATAAGGCATGGCGAAGAGGTTCACCATCTGGAAGTGGCACAAGGCACGGAAGAAATAGTTCTCACCCATCAGGTGTTTATTCAGGGCAGATTCCTCGGCTTTCTCCAGGATGAGCATATCGGAGTTGGCCACATTGATAATCTTGTAGGCCATCCACCAGGTATAGTAGATGTTCTTGGCGGTGTTGTCGTCGGTGTAACGGTAAGGATTGATGAAGGGGTCTTCGGTAATACCGGATACCGTCACGTTGTCTCCGCGCAGCTCCGACATCTGGAAGATATGGCGGATATAATAGTTACCGCTTTCTCCGCCTTCCTGGCCTTTATAAGCGATTCTGTCCTGGAAAAGGGTGTAGATACCGTTGGTGGTATACAGGGGTGCGTTGGGATCCTTGGCCAGCTCTTCGCCGGTGAGGGCGTCGGAGCGGTAGAGATCCATCTTGCAGGATGCCATGGCCAGTGCGGCAAGTACGATTACAAATATCTTTTTCATAGTAGCAATCATAATTAGAATTTGATGTCAATACCCGCGGTGATGGTCATAGGAATAGGATAGTTCTGCGTGTACATACCGGCGTGGTGATAGGTGTCGGCATCCAGACGGACTTCCGGATCCATACCGGAGAACCGGGTGAGAGTGAGGACGTTGTCGGCCGACACAAAGATGCGGAGGTCGGACATCCAGATCTTCTGCAGGACGTTCTTCGGGAGATTGTAGGCGAGCGTTACGTTCCTGAGACGGAAGAAGCTGCCGTCCTCCAGGAAGCGGGAAGAAGTGTTACCGGAACCATCCTTACGGGCGTTCTCCGGCTTCGGATGGGTGGCGATGTCGCCGGGCTGCTCCCAGCGCTTCCAACCCAGACCGTTGTCGATGGACATGAGGTTGAGGCCGACGTAGGCGCCGTCATGGTCCATGGACTCACGGGTTCTGTTGTAAATCTTGTTGCCCACCACGAAGTTGCCGTTGGCACTGAGGGTGAAGCCTTTCCAGCGCAGGGTCATGTTGAGACCGCCGCTGAACAGAGGAGAAGCAGTACCAACAACCTGGTTGGTAGCCTTGTTCCAGTCGTTCACGATGGTTACGTTGCCGGCCTCGTCGATAGCCTCCCACTCGGGAAGACCGGTCTCGGAGTTGACACCCACCCACTTGGGCATGTACCAGGAGTAGACATCCAGGCCTTCGCGAAGGATCTGGTTCACTTCGCCACGGGTCATCACGATATCCTGGTGCTGAGGGAGCTCAAGGACGCGGTTCTGGTTGAAGCCCACGTTGAAGCCCACGGTCCAGCCAAAGTCCTTCTTGTTGAAGATGGCGCCGTCCACGGCGATTTCAGCACCCATGTTGCGTACCTTACCCACGTTGTCCATTACGGCAAAGAAACCGGAGGACGGGGGCAGCGGGGACTGCAGGAGGATTCTGCTGTTGATGGTGTGGTACAGGTCTACGGTGACGTTCCAGTTATTCTTGAAGGTGGCATCCACACCCAGGCTGGCCATGTAGGCCTCTTCCCAACCCAGGTAAGGGTTGGCCATACGGTCCAGGGTGTAGGCGCCGTCTCCGCTTTCGCTGGGAGAGTAGGTTTCCTGATACTGGAAGTTGGGAATATTGTCGTTACCGGTTTTACCATAACCGGCACGCAGTTTCAGGAAGGAAAGGGTCTTGTTGCCTTCCAGGAATTTCTCGCGGGAGATGATCCAGGCTGCGGAAGCGCCCGGGAAGAAACCGCCGCGGTTCTTGGGACCGAACTTGGAACTTTCGTCGTAGCGGATGCTGGCCGTTACGATGTACTTGCCCAGGTAGGCGTACTGTGCCTGTGCCAGCAGAGCCCAGGCGCGGGTGCGGTAGTCGTAACCCACGGGCTTGCCGGGAACGTCGGCGTTGGAGAGGGCGCGCTTGCCCTGCATGATCTTGGTAGCAGAGGCTTCCAGGCTGCGGGAATAGCCTTCGCCGTACTCCCAGCCCAGGGTACCGTTGAGGTCATGGTTGCCAAACGTGTGGTGCAGCTTGGCCAGGTTGGTGGTGCCCCAGCCGTGCGATTCGGAATCGCTGTTGGAGAGGCCGCCTTCCGTGGTGAGGCCTTCATAGGTACGGGGATCGGTATAGGTCTCCCAGAAGGAGTTGGAGGCGTCGTAGCGGTTCATGGTAACCAGGGTGAGCCAGTCGGTGGGATTCCAAACCAGCTGGAAGTCACCGGTGAGGTCTTCGCCCCAGCCCTTGCCGTAGTTGTACTGCTCGTTGTGGAAGATGTTGGACGGGTTCTGGGTGTACCACTTCTCACCGTTGTCCGGGCGCACGTTGTTCTGCATGAACACGTATTCGTTGGTATAGTTGCCGTTTTCGTCCATCACATAGGGGATATCCCAAGGCATGGCGTAGTAGGCATACTCCAGCAGACGCCAGGAGGATTCGGAGCGGTCATAGGACTTGGTATAGCTCAGGCGCAGGGTCATGTTCAGGCGGTCCGTGATGGGAGCCGACAGATTCATGCGGCCGGAGGTCTTGCGGAAGCTGGTGTTGATGGCAGTACCCTTTTCATTATAGTGGTCTGCGCTCACGAAGTAGTTCACCTTGCCGGCTTTACCGGAAACGGAAGCGTAGTAGTTCTGGACCACGCCGGTCTTGAAGCTGTTGCCCAGCCAGTCGAAGTCCTGTTCCAGAAGGTCGTCGGAATAGTTCACGCCCATGGATTTGTTGAATTCCAGGAGCTGGGCCGAATTCATGGGGTGGAAGCGGCCGTACAGGGCGCGCTTGATACCCGCGTTGGCCTTGAATTCCACGCTGGTCTTGTCTTCCTTACCGCTCTTGGTGGTAACCACGATAACACCGCCGGAAGCGGCGGCACCGTACAGGGCGGTGGCGGAAGCGTCCTTCAGGACGGTGATGGTTTCAATGTCGTTGGGGCTGAAGGAACCGCCGGCCACGCCGTCCACCACATAGAGGGGACCTGCGCCTGCGGTGATGGAGCCCGTACCACGGACGCGGATGTCGGCGCTTTCGCCGGGACGGCCGGAGCCGTTCATGACCACCACGCCGGCAACCTTGCCTTGCAGCATGTTACCTACGTCGTTGGAGGCTACGTCGCGCAGTTTTTCACCGCTCATGGAAACGACGGCACTGGAAAGTTCGGCTTTCTTCTGAGTGGTGTAACCCAGCACAACCACTTCTTCCAGGGCTTCGTTGTCGGGGGAAAGGCTTACGTTGATGACCGTACGGCCATTTACCTGTTCGGAAACGCTGACATAACCCAGCGAACTGAAGGTGAGGACAGCGTTCTTTTCTGCCTGGATTACGTATTTACCATCGTAATCCGTAACGGTACCGGTTCCATTGGAGAGCATGACGCCTGCACCAATGAGCGGCTGACCGTCGGAGGCATCCAGGACCTGGCCCGAAATAGAAATCTTCTGGGCCGTTGCAGGGATGGCGAGCGCTACGGTTGCCACTACTGCAAGCAGGTAGGAATAGATTTTTCTCATGGTTAGACCAATTGGTTATTGTTTATAAGATGCAAATATATTGAAATTCGTTTCATTTACTATAGTAAATCGTTCACGCCAACCAGGTTAAAAGCGCGGAAGTATTTGTCCATATCGCGCTCGATGCGGCCCAGGACAATCTCTTCGGCGTCAATACCCAGTCTTTCCAAGTTGGCATAGAGGAAACCGCGGGCGGCCAGGGTGCGGGGCTGCTGCCAGATGTAGCGGCAGCAGGTGGCGATGATCCAGTCCTGACGGTCCTCCGTGAGTTCGGCCAGATCCTTGCCCTGTTCGTCGGCGTGCAGCCATTTCTCCCAGCGGTGGCTGTCGTGCACTTCCTGCAGCAGCACTTCCTTCATGTGGGAGAGGACGCCCACCTTTCCTTCGGCATGGAATTTCTTCTCCAGGCCTTCCAGTTCGCAGAGGGCGCGGTATTCGCTCATGGTGAATTCAGGGCCCACGTTGGCGGCGCCCATGCCGCAAAGCGGATACTCCTCGGGGTTAGCTACATCATCGGTGTAGTGACCCTTGATGTAGCTACCCAGAGGACGTACCTTGGACGTCAGCCGGCGGGCCACCTCTCCGTCAAAGATGGTGGTATCCAAGTCTGTTCCTACCTTACCAACGATAAAGCAGGGCCAGACATCGGCGAGTCCTTTAACCATTAACCCTTTTTTCAATTCACTTATAAAAGTGTCAAATGTAGTTTCGTCGGCCAGGCCTCCGTGCACTTCCTCGGTGCCCACCTCGTAGGAGATGGGGGCGATGCCGTGCTCTTTGCGGAAACGCTCCGTGTGGTCAATGAGTTCCACGGTGCGGGCGGCCACGACGTGTATGTCTATGATTTCCCCCTTGGGGACGTTGATGTCTACGGTAGGATCCACGTGAATGAGGTCATAGCCGGCCAGTACGGCGGCCTCGAAAGACTTCTTCACGCCGTCCATGGCGTCTTTCACGCTCCACTTTTCGGTGCGCTGCTTGTCCTTGAGCCAGGGACCGCCGTGGTCGATGGCGATGATGACGTCGCCGGTGAAGTTCACGCGCTCGGTCTCGAAACGCACGGTGCGCACGAAATCCTCCTGCGTCATGCCCGTGTAACCGCCGTCGCAGTCGATCTGGTTGAGGGTGGCGGCGAAGTAGATGGGAGCGTTGTTGCGCTTGGCCGCACGCAGGGACGCGCGGATGACGGTGGGCGAATTGGGGCAGGCGGCGAAGATGGTGCGCGGAACACCGGTCTTCTCCCGCAGGGCATCCAGTTTGTGAAGCAGTTGTTCTGTCTTGGGCATAACTTAATCAATATATAATGTAACGCCTTCCACCACGCGGGAAATATTTCCGGAGACGGAGGGGCTGTCGGGGCAGAGCCCGATATTGACGGATTTGAACATACCCAGCATCTGGCCCACGAAAGCGTAGCTGACGGCGCCGTAGCAGGCGGGCATGGACGGAGTGATGCCGGTTTCCACACACAGGTCGTAGTCGCTTTCGGCCAGGCCTTCCTTGGAGAAGCAGGCCACCAGGGTGCCCACCACGCTGTTGTTGGCCTTTACCTGACGGATGAGGTCAAGCTCGTAGCGGCGCACGGCGGGGTTGGGGGAAACCAGATAAATCAGCAGGGAGTCGCCCTTCACCACGGCCTTGGGACCGTGACGGAAGCCCAGGAAGGAATCGAAGGCGCACATGACGGCGCCGTCGGTGAGTTCCTGGAGTTTGAGGCGGCATTCCTCGGCCACGCCCTTGAGGGGACCGGAGCCCAGGAAGATAGCGCGCTTGAAGTCGCGGGAAGCCAGCTTTTCAATGGCGGGTTCGTATTTAGCCATGGCCTTTTCTACGCAATCGGCCACCTCTTTGATAAGCGGAGCGTCCTGGTCGATGCGGCCGATGTTGGCAATCATGGAGCAGCACAGCATCATGGTGGAGTAGCTGCTGGTCATGGCCAGGGAGAGGTCGTTGGTCTCCGGAGGAAGGAGGATGCACAGGATGTTGTCCCCCTTGGTGCGGGCCAGTTCGCCGTCCTTGTTGCAGGTGATAAAGATATGGGCCACCTTTCCGGCCGTCTTCTCCACAGTCTTGATGGCACCTACGCTCTCAGGGCTGTTGCCGGAACGGGCGAAGGAAACCAGCAGCACCTTGCTGTCCTTGTCGAAGAACATCTGCGGATTGGTGATGATGTCGGTAGTGGCTATGGCCTTGGCGCCACGGAAGGAAGTGGTGAACAGAGCCGGTTCCAAAGCGTCGCCGATGTAAGCCGAAGTACCCGCGCCGGTGAGTACGATTTCATAGTTTTCTTTAAGGTATTTTTCGACAAATGCCTGGATCTCCTGCTTGTGGGCGCGTACATAGTCCAGGGTCTTGATCCATACCTTGGGCTGCTGGAGAATCTCCTTGTAAGTGTTATAATTCTGTGTCATTTGGCAAATAATCTGTCATGCAAATGTATAAAACATCCCTCAAAATGTTTCGTTTTGTGTTTTGAAATTTTGTTTCACCGAAACCGAAACAGGGTTGATTGCAAGACAAATAATTATATATCAATAAGTTAGAATGTTTTGAAAAATGTTTCAAAGTGTTTCGATTTTCTACGACACTACGGTTTCAACATTAATCTTCATACCCTTCAGCTGTCGTTTCACATTGGCGGGAAGGTTGTTGTCCGTAATCACCGTATGAATCTTTTCGGTCTCTGCGATAAAGGCCAGGGCGCGCTTGTTCACCTTGGAGGAGTCGAATACGGCAATCACCTCCCGGGCGCGGGAAATCATCACCTGGTTGGTGCTGGCTTCCTCTACGCTGGGCGTGGAAAGACCGGTTTCCACGGAGAAGCTGTCCACGCCCAGGAACAGCTTGTCACAGTAGAACAGCTTGAGGTTGCTCTCGGCCAGCGGACCCACGATGGACAGGCTGCTTTCGCGCACGGCACCACCCAGCAGAATCACGCGGAACCGCTTGTATTTCAAGGCTTCCATCACCGCGCCGATAGAATTGGTGATGATGGTGAGGTCGTCGAAACGGTGCAGGTTCTTCACTACCTCCAGCGCGGTGGTACCGGAATCAACCAGGATGGTGTCCCCGTTCTTGATATGGGCAGCTGCAGCGCGGCCGATGGCTTCCTTCTCGCGCGCGTTCACTAATTTCTTAAAGTTCACGTGGCGTTCCTCCACTTCGTCGGCCATGGACGAGGCGCCGATGATGGCCCCGCCGTGAACGCGTACCAACAGTTTCCTTTCCTTGAGGATGCGTAAATCTTTTCGGATGGTCACTTCCGAAACACCGAAACGTTTACTGAGTTCGCTTACGTTTACGGAGGAATCGTCCTTCAAAAGTTGAAGAATGGCAGAGCGGCGGCCTTGTGCAGAATCATAAATATCCATAAGGTGGCGTTTTAGTGTCGGCTGCAAATATAAGGATTTTTTTTATACGAAACAAAACGAAATACTTTTTTTGCGCATAATCCGAAACCATATGAAATATTTTCGCATTTTTTTTGCATATTCGCAATGTTAAACGCAAAGGATAACGCTAAAACTTTCATGAAATGAAAAAATACGATATTGCCGCCATCGGCGAACTCAACGTGGACATCATCCTCAACGGCATTGAATCGGAACCCGAAATCGGGAAAGAGAAGTTCTGCAAGGACATGATTGTTACGCTGGGCAGTTCTACGGCCATCTTCGCCGCCAACGCCGCCGCCCTGGGCAGCAAAGTATGCTTCGTGGGCCTGGTGGGAAAGGATTCCTTCGGCCAGCTGGTACGCACTTCCCTGGAGGCAAAAGGCGTGGCCACCCACTTTATCGGCGAGGGAGACACCCCTACCGGCGCCACCATCTGCATGAGTTACGGGGAAGACCGCGCCAACCTTACCTATCAGGGTTCCATGGACGTGATGGGCTTCGACCAGATTGACAAGAGCGTCTTCGCCCTTTCCAAGCATATCCACCTCTCTTCCCTGTTCATGCAGAGCGCCCTGCTGCGGGACATCCACAAGGTACTGGACGCCGCGGCCGAAAACGGCTGCACGGTTTCCCTGGACACGCAGTGGGACCCCATGGAGAAATGGGCGCTGGACTATCCCAAGGTGCTGCCCAAGATTACGGTGTTCATGCCCAATGAAAAGGAACTGTGCGCCCTTACGGGAAAAGCCAGCCTGGAAGACGCCATTGCCGAAGTACTCCCCTACCTGGGCGGCATCATGCTGGTGAAATGCGGCTCCAAGGGTTCCCTCCTGGTGAAAAAGGACGGTTCCCGCAAGCTCCTCCCCGCCTTCCTGAACAAGCATGTGGTAGACGCCATCGGCGCCGGCGACAGCTTCAATTCCGGCTTTGTGAGCGCCTTTGTGAAGGGCCTGTCCCCGGAGGAATGCCAGAAGACCGGCAACCTCACCGGCGCGGTGAACACCACCGCCGCAGGCGGAACCGGTGCCTTCACCTCCCTGGAGGACGTACGCAGGATCTGCAAGGAACGTTTCGGACAGGAAATCGCACTGTAAAATATGAAAAAACTATTCTATACCCTTTGCCTGGCAGCCCTGGCGCTGTCCTGCGAAAAACCCGCCACCGACGCCGCCTTCCTGAACGGCCAGGCGGTCAAGGGCCTGGACGTGGTGGTCACCACCACCCCGGCCGGAGACCTCACCCTGCGCAGCGTATGCTTTGTGAATAACGGCACGCAGCCGGTGGAGGTAGATGTCATTGAAACCTCTCCCGTTACCGTGGAGGGGAAAGAGGTCTGGTCCTTCCAGCCCAGTTCCACCACCAACCGCAAAGACTGGGTGCTGCCCGTGGAAAAAGACTTTTTCCAGCGCAACTTCCTGGGCATGAACGACCCCGATTACGGCGGCGGCATCCCTATGGTGAGCATCTGGAGCAAGGACGCCTGCTGCAGCGTGGGCCTGGCCGAACCGGTTATCCGGCAGGTTTCCATCCCTGTGTACCGCCAGGGCAAAACCACCACGGCCATTATCCGGCAGGAGTTCGAAACGCCCGTGAAAGTGGCTCCCGGAGACACCCTGTTCGCCCTGAAGCAGTTTGTCATTGCGGGCAAGGGAGACTTCTTCCAGCCGCTGCGGCAGTTTGCCGCCTATATGCACGATACGTATGGCTGGCAGGCCCCGGTTTCCCCGGAAGAGGCCTACGAGCCCGTCTGGTGCGCCTGGGGCTATGAGCGCACCTTCACCGCGGACGAGGTCATCAATACCCTCCCCAAGGTGGTTGAGTTAGGCTTCAAGTGGGTGGACATCGACGACGGCTACCAGATCTGCGAGGGCGACTGGACGGCCAACGACCGCATCGGCGCCGAAGGCATGCGCCGGATGACGGACGCCGTGCACGCCGCGGGCCTCAAGGCCAAGATCTGGTGGGCGCCCATGGCGGCCGATCCCGGCAGCGCGCTGGCATCGGCCCATCCCGAAATGCTGCTGGTGACAAAGGACGGCACCCACGAGGACATCTCCTGGTGGGACAGCTGGTACCTCTCCCCCGTAAACGCCCATACGTGGAAATACACGGAAGACCTGGTAGACATGTTCCTGGTGGACTGGGGCTTCGACGGCTTCAAGCTGGACGGCCAGCACCTGAACCTGAGCGAACCCGACTACAACCCCGCCAGCGGCCTCGCCTACCCGGAAGAGGCTCCCGAGCGCTTCCCGGAGTTCTTCCAGCATCTGTATAACCGCGCGCAATACGACAAACCTGGCTCGGTGGTGCAAATCTGCCCCTGCGGCTGCGCCATCAACTTCTTCAACCTGCCCTGGATGAACCAGGCGGTGGCGTCGGATCCCACTTCCAGCGCCCAGATCCGCATGAAGCGCATGGCCTATGCCGCCCTGGCGCCGGCGCTGGCTTATTACGCAGACCACGTGGAACTGAGTGACGGCGGCCTGGACTTCGCGTCGCAGGTGGGCGTGGGCGGTGTCATCGGCACCAAATTCACCTGGCCCAAGCCCAACCCGGACGCCACGGAGAACGGCGGCAGCCTGCTCACCCCGGAAAAAGAGGCCCTGCTGCGCAAGTGGGTGCCTATCTATAAGGAAAAGATGCTCTCCAAGGGCACTTACCTCAACCTGTATACTTATGGTATAGACAAGCCCGAGGCCCATGTAATTGAAAAGGACGGCGCCCTGTATTACGCCTTCTACGCATCGGCCTGGAAGGGAACGCCCATCACCCTGCGCGGCCTGGACCCGGCCCGCACCTACACCGTGACGGAATACACGGCCGACCAGCCTGTTTCCTACACCGTGGAAGGCGCCAACCCGGTCATCACGCCCAGCTTTGAAGGTAATTATTTAATCGAAGTCCTATAACTAAAAGACTGTCCCATTATGAAAAAACTGTTACTCCTTTCCCTTCTCATCCCCATGCTGGCCTACTGCGGACCGGCCCAGAAAGAAGTTGTACCGGATCCCGACCCCGATCCGGATCCGGAAAAAGTAGATCCCGAACCTCAACCGGAGCCGGAAGCTGTCCTCACCTTGATCAGCAAGGCTACCGTTGACGCCGATGTCAACGGAGGCAGCGCCCTCCTGCGCTTCCAGACCAACCACGCCTGGACCATCACCTCGGAGAACAAATGGGTGCATATCCCCGAAGAGAGCGCCAGCGGACAACCCGCCGATAACACCATTGCCGTCCGCATCAAGTTCGATGACAACACGTCTCCCGTAGCCCGCGAAGGCAAGGTGCTCATCACCGCCGGAAAAGCCCAGCAGGTGGTTACGCTCAATCAGCCCAAAGATCCGCTGGCTGTTCCCGCCACTCCCCTGGAGAACGGTTCCACCGTACTGGCCACCAATCCTAACGTAGAGAGATTCCTCACGGAAGTGACCTATCCGGACAAAGACTGGTCCTATACCGAAGTCCTGAACTTCTACGGCGGCTTCAACGGCAAGACGTACAATGAATACGGGGAGGAAGACCCCGCCGGAAAGGCCTTCGACTGGGATAACCAGCCCAACTCCGACCAGCCCATGAGCTACAGCATCAACTGGAAGGAAAGCGACCTGGACGGCGACAACGAAATGGTCTTTACCCTTACGGACAAGTACGGATGGAAAATGCAGTCCACCCTGGCAGGCGGTTCCCTCTTTGTCAACGTTTCCAACCTGGTGCCCAACGACCAGTATACCTATAGCGTGATAGCCGATGGCAGCGGCAAGGTGGTTACCGAAGGCAGCTTCAACACCACAGGCCATTTGCATCAGGTATTCTTCCGCAGCGGCTGCCGCAACGGACGTGACCTGGGCGGCTGGCCCACCGTGGACGGAAAGACGGTGAAATTCCGTAAACTGTATCGCGGCGGCCGTATGCAGAGCGAGACCGTGAGCCCCACCGGTGTCAGACAGATTCTGGCCGAGGGCATCGGCGCCCAGCTGGACCTGCGCAACAGCGACAAACTTAACCAGCCCGTGGACCCTGCCCTTGCCTTCCTGGCTCCCGGTATCGAAGAAGGCGGTAAATGGATGCTCACGCACGGCAACACCGACGGCAACTTCGGCAAGCAGTGCTTCGAATTCGTGGTGAATTGCCTGCGCGAAAACAAACCTGTATACTTCCACTGCTCCCTGGGCCGTGACCGTACCGGCACGCTGGACATTCTGCTGCTGGGTCTGTTGGGCGTTCGCGAAGGAGACATCTCCAAGGCCTATGAAGTAACTTACTTCGCCCCCGTGGGCTACAGCGTGTCCTCTTCCGAAAAGAGCGGTAATCCCAAGCCCATCTTCAGGAATACCCGTAAGGAATGGGTATACAGTGATGTGGTTCCCTATTTCTGGAGCCTCTCTACCAACGACACCTTCGCCAACGGCGTGGAAAGATATCTCCTGGATGTGGCCGGTGTATCCCAGAAAGACATTGACGATTTCCGTAACATGATGCTGGAATAACTGTAATAACCATATGAAAAGAATCTTAGTACTGGCTGCCCTTGCAGCCGTGGCCTTCTCCTGCTGCAGCAAGGATGAATATGGCTACACCATCAAAGACAACAAGATCATCTACAACACGCCGGCCCGTCCCGCCGACCAGCAGAGCATGCTGGGCTTCGCGGCCGAACCCATCGAGCACGTACGCATCGGCCTGGTGGGCCTGGGAGACCGCGGCACCGGTGCCGTGCACCGCTTCCCCTATCTGGAAGACGCTTCCCTGGTAGCCCTCTGCGACCTGTATGCAGACCGCGTGGAGAACGCCCAGCAGGTGCTGGAAAGCCACGGTGCCCCGCGCGCCAAATACGAATTCACCGGTGAGGAAGGCTACAAGCAGCTGTGCGAACTGGAAGACATCGACCTGGTTTACCTGGCCGTTCCCTGGCAGCTGCACACCCCCATCGCCGTATATGCCATGGAGCACGGCAAACACGTGGCCATCGAAGTTCCCGCGGCTACTTCCATCAAGGAGTGCTGGGACCTGGTGAACACCTCCGAGCGCACCCGCAAGCACTGCATGATGCTGGAGAACTGCTGCTACGACTTCTTCGAGCTCACCTGCCTGAACATGGCCCAGCAGGGTCTCTTCGGCGAGGTTGTTCACGGAGAAGGCTCCTACTGCCACAACCTGGAACCCTACTGGGACAACTACCAGGGCGACTGGCGCATGAAATACAACAAGGATCACCACGGTGACGTGTATCCCACCCACGGTATCGGCCCCGTCTGCCAGGATCTGAACATCCACCGCGGCGACAAGATGGACGTGCTGGTAGCCATGGACACCGACGCTTTCGCCGGCCAGGACAAGGCCGATGAGCGCTACGGCAAGGGCGCCGTTCCCAAGTATGCCAACGGCGACAACACCTCCACCCTCATCCGCACCCACAACGGCAAGACCATCCTGGTGGAACACCGCGTGGTAACGCCCCAGCCCTACAGCCGTATGTATCAGCTCCAGGGCACCAAGGGCTATGCCAACAAGTATCCTGTTGAAGGTCTGGCCCTGGGCGGCGCCCAGCTCAAGGACGTTGCCTACGACAACCTGGACGCCGAGGAATTCATGTCCGACGAAGAGCGTGACGCCCTCATGCAGCAGTACAAGCACCCCATCGCCAAGGAAGTGGAAGAACTGGCCAAGAAGGTGGGCGGCCACGGCGGTATGGACTTCATCATGGACTACCGTCTCATCTACTGCCTCAAGAACGGTCTTCCCCTGGACCAGGACGTGTATGACGCCGCCGAATGGAGTTCCCTGGTAGAACTCACGGAAGTCTCCATCAACCACGGCAGCATGCCCGTAGTAATGCCCGACTTCACCCGCGGCGAGTGGAACAAACTCGACGGCCTGAAATTGGCGCTGTAAAGTTTGCGGCTGTTTGTTTTCGTAGCACCTGCGGCAGGTCTGCCGCAGGTGCTCGTTGTATAAAGCGATGATTATCAAACATATAAGAAATTTTCTTTATCCCCAGCGGGATAAAGAAAAAAAGTTAGGGCGTTGATAATCAGTTGTTTACAAAGAAATACCCCTCCGGCGCTTCATAAAAACATGTGGCTTATCACCCTTTTTTTGTAACTTTGCAAGACCATTAACGAAATGTTATGAGCGCTGCTAAAGAAAAGGCCAAGAAGGCTGTCAAAGATAACCAGTGGATTTGGAGGAACCTGCTGATGGCGTTTGCATTTATTATGCTGCTTGTAGTGGGGGCTTCCATCAGTCTTCGGATCATTACGCGGCACGGAAAAACCGTGATTGCGCCGGACTTTACCAACCTAACGGTGGCGCAGGCAGAGGTGCTGGCCAAGGAAAACAAGGTGGCCGTGAAGGTGGTGGACTCCGTGTTTGTGCGGCGTCTCAACGGCGGCGTAGTGTATCGCCAGCAGCCCAAGGCCGGTTCCACGGTGAAACAAGGCCGCAGCATCTTCCTCACCATCAATTCGGTGGTGCCGCGCAAGGTGGTGATGCCCAACCTTTTCGGCTACTCCGTGACGGAAGCCCGCAGTGAACTGCAGAACCGCGGCCTCAATATGGGTTACCTGACCTATGTGAAGGATATCGCCACCAATACGGTGCTGGGCCAGAGCGTAGACGGCGTGGAAGTGAAAGCCGGAGACCTGGTGGTAAGCGGCTCCACGGTGGATCTCACCGTGGCTGTGGCCGATGAAAACAACCAGACCCAAGTGCCGCGCCTTATCGGCATGAAATACGTGAGCGCCATCGACGCCATCCACGACAAATACCTGAACGTGGGCACGGTGCGCTTCGACTCCGACATCCGCACCTACGCAGACTCTGTGAATGCCGTGGTGTACAAGCAGGACACCCCCGGCAACACCAAAACCCTGGGTTCCAAGGTGAACTTCTCCCTCACGCTGGATACAGCCAAACTCCCCGCCGAATGACACACGCCGAATCGAAGGACTCAGCCCTCAAGGAAGAAGAGGTGCGTGGGGATGAGGAGATGTTCGAGCATTTCAGAATTCTGGTCGATAAGGGTCAGGAACCGCTGCGCGTAGATAAATTCATCTCCACGCATCAGGAAGACACTTCCCGGCACCGGGTGCAGCAGGCCATCAAGCTGGGCTACGTCCTGGTGAACGACAAACCCGTCAAGGCCAACTACATTGTGCGGCCGTGCGACGTGGTGAAGTTTGTGATGCCGTACGAGCGCCGTGGCACGGAGATTCTGCCGGAGAGTATACCTTTAGATATAGTATATGAAGACGATGACGTGCTGGTGGTGAACAAGCCCGCCGGTATGGTGGTACACCCCGGGCACGGCAACTACAACGGCACGCTGGTAAACGCCCTGGCCTATTACCTGCATCTGAGCCCCGACGTAGAGGACGAGCGGATGGGTGTGCTGGTGCACCGCATAGACAAAGACACCAGCGGCTTGCTGGTGGTGGCCAAGAACCCCGCTGCGCAGCTGAATCTGGCCAATCAGTTCTTCGTCCACTCCATCGACCGCATCTACACCGCCGTGGTGTGGGGAAACATCCAGGAGGACGAGGGTACCATCGAAGGGACCATCGGCCGGGATCCCAACGACCGTCTGCGCTTCCGCGTGTACGATGACCCCGACAAAGGGAAATGGGCCGTGACGCACTGGCGGGTCCTGGAGCGCATGGGCTTCATCACCGTGGTGGAATGCCGCCTGGAGACGGGCCGCACGCACCAGATTCGCGTGCATATGAGTTCCATCGGCCACCCTCTTTTCAACGACGAACGCTACGGCGGCGCCGAAATCCGGCAAGGCACCATCTACGCCAAATACCGGCAGTTCATCCAAAACTGCTTCGCCCTATGCCCCCGCCAGGCCCTCCACGCCCGCACGCTTGGCTTCACCCATCCCGTCTCCGGCGAACGCCTCCACTTCGAAGCGCCCCTGCCTGCGGACATGCAGGCGCTGATTGAAAAGTGGAGAGGGTACGTTTCCTTATAAACTACTGATAATCAACGGATTATGAACTGTGCTACTTATGGCGTCCTCTGAACACCGCGGCGGCGCCTAGAAGCAGGAAGAGGAACACGCAGATGCGGCCTACCATATCTCCGTAGCGCACGAAGAAGCTTTGGCCTTGGAGCAGTTGCACCTGGCCTTGCAGCACGGCGGGCTCCCACCAGGGCGTGCGGGCAATAATGCGGCCGCGGGGATCGATGATGGCCGATATACCGGTGTTGCCGCAGCGGGCTATCCATCGGCGCGTCTCGATGGCGCGCAGGCGGCTGTAGCTCAGGTGCTGCTTATAGCCCGGCGTATTGCCCCACCAGGCGTCGTTGGTGATGACCGTGAGCAGCTTGGCGCCCTTTTTCACGTACTGAGCGCAGTGCTCCCCGTACACGGACTCATAGCAGATGGCCGTGCCGATGCCGTCCAGGCAGGAAACAGAAGCCTGTCCCACGTCTTTTCCCATCAGGTTGCCGCCCAATAGCCGTTCCAGGGGAAGAAAGACCTGGGGATACGGTGTGGACTCCACGCCCACCACCAGCTTGGACTTATGGTAGATGTCGCGGGGGCCGGTAGCATCCAGGAGAATAGCCGAATTGTGCGCCGTATACCAGAGGTGGCGGCCATCGGCCTGTACACCCAGATCGTAAGAGCAGCGGTTGGGGGCCGAATAGGAAACAGTCCTGTCATACGTGGAGGCACCAAAGATGAGGCTCGTATTGGGGTGTTGTTGCAGAAAGGCCTGCAGGCGCTGTACAGTGTGGTTGGCCGGAATACCGTTAGTGAACAGGCCACTGGTAAAGGTCTCCGGCGCCAGGGCCAGAACAGGGCCCTGCGCGGGCCAATCGGCCTTTTTAAACTGGGCGATGAGGCAGCTGTCCTGCTGCTCCTGCGTATACGATTCGAACTTCTGGTAAGGATCCAGGTTAGGCTGGCCGATGATTACCGGCAGCTCCGGCCCCTCTTCGTTGAAAGACAGGCAGGCGGACCATACAATCGGCCCGAAAAGGGCAATGAGCGTACCGGCAAACGCAGCGATGCGGGCCTTGGCGTTCCACCCCGCCATCCGGCCGTCGGAGAGGGCTACCATCAGGCCGAAGAGGGAAAGGTTGCTCACCCACACCCACAGGGAACCGCCCAGGCTGCCCAGCACGGAGTACCACTGAATAAGGCCAGTTGTATCGGCAAACGCATTGCCCAGCACCAGCCACGGCCAGGAGATTTGGGCCGATGTCAGATAAAACCGCTCCCAAGCTATCCAGGCGGCAGCCAGGTACAGGAACGGGAGCACGCCGGCGGTACGGCGTTTCACCCATCGGAAACTTCCGAAGATGACGGACATCTGCAGGGCATTGGCCAGAATGGCGAAGATGGCCCCGCCCACGGTGGCACCGCCCACCCACCAGGTGGTAACGGCGTTCCAGGCCACAAAGCAGCCGTAATGCCACCACCAGAAACGCTTTACCTTATACTCTGTAGCCAGCCGCTCCATAATGAGCAGCGGCAACACGCCCACCAGGGCCGTCCAGCCCATATGCGGCACCAGCCACGGCACACTCATGAGCACCGTAAAGGCCAGCGCCAAAGCTCCGAATATAACAGGGATGCGTTTCATTGGCTCACAAAGTTACGAAAAAAGCCCGACATGCAGGCTCCGTTTGAGAAGTGGACGGGGGCGTTTCTTTGTAAGTTATTAATTATCAACATGTTAATTATTTTTCTTTATCCCCGGCGGAATAAAGAAAAAATCTTATATGTCTAGTAATCAGTGATTTACATGATGAGCATGCGGAAATACCAAATGTGTACGTACACCCACGAGGTACATGAGACATAAGACAAATGGAACGTCTCGTAACGAACTACAGCCCCAAAATTCGTAACGCCAGGACCCGAGGATCTTGGCGTTACGAGAAAACAGGCGAAATGTCGTTATGGGACGTTCCTCCGGCCAAGGCCAAAGGCAGAAGGCCAAAGGCCAAGGCCTCAGGAGGACCTAGAACCGGCCACCCATGGGCGGGCCGCCGCGGAAGCCACCACCCATACCGGGAGGGCCCATACGGCGGTTACCGTTTTGTCCGCCGAAGCTGCCGAAGCGCCAGGTGAGGGACAGCATGATGTAGCGTCCCAGGGTGTTGTTCAGGGTTTCCTGATAGTAGTTGTCGGTAATGCTCACGCGCAGGTTCTTGGCCTGGTCCAGGATGTCGTAGGCGCGCAGGGAGAGGGTGGCCTGGCGCTTGAACAGCGGAACGGAAACGTTGGCGTTCCAAACGAACTGGGGATCCTGGGGCGTGGTGTAGCCGTTGTACCAGTTGTAGTTGGCGTCGGTGCCGATTTCCACACCGCTCTGGCCGATGGTCCACTTGAAGGAACCGCTCACCTGGTTGTTCCAGGTGGCAGCCACGGCTTCCTGCACGGTGTACCAGGGCTTGCTCACGCGGGTACGGCCGGAAGCGGTGACCTCAATGGCGTCGGAGCGGTACGTGAGACGGATGCGCTCCGTTACGCTCAGGTTGCGGGTGGTGTTATCCAGGAAGTTGTCGTTCCACAGCGTGCTGCCGTTCTCGAAGTAGTCCTGGTGGAATTTTTCGTAGTCGAAGTTGTCGGAGGTGAGATAACTGCTCATGTCCAGGCTGGATTTTCCAACGAAGCTGCCGCTCTTGGAGTAAGAGGCGTTGGTCATGTTGGAAATGGAGAAGTTGGACTTGGCGATGGGCGCGTTAAGCATGATACGTACGCTTCCGTTCCAGGAGTTATGTCCGTTCACGGGGAAGGAGTACTGGCGGCCGTTGATGTCGTACCAGCTGGCGTTTACAATGGGGTTCTGCGTCATGCCGCCCTGCACGTTTATACGCAGGGAGAAGAAGGTCTGGCGGTTGGAGATTTCCCACTCGTTGCGCACGCTGTGGCTGAAATACGGCGTGAGGTACGGGTTACCCAGACTCAGGCTCAGCGGGTTGGAATTGTCCAGCACCGGCATCAACTGGCTGGTGGAAGGCTGGCTGCTGCGGCCGAAGTAGAACAGGCGTACGTTGGAGTTCTCGTTGAAGTC
>JAFWPA010000003.1 GCA_017509685.1 Bacteroidales bacterium | reverse complement strand
TTACGTCACCGTGGACGTCGGCTTTATAGAACACCGAATAAGGATTCTTCCGGCCCGTCACGTTGTACACGCCGATAGTGAAGGTGGGGTGAATCAGCTGCTTCTTCTTGTGACCGGGGTCAATGTTGAAGGCCAGGTCCAGACGGAAATAATCCGGAATACGGTAAGCGTTGCGCTCGGAATAAGCCAGTTGATACGCACCTCCCAGGATATACTTACCCGTGGGAATCGTCACCGGACGGCCCGTGGAATAGTCTATGTTGGCCGATATGCTGTAGCGATGCGTAATGGCCCAGTTGGCTACCAGTTTGAACTCATGAGGCTTGTCATAGGGTGCGTTGTACCAGTTACCGCCCGCAAGGGTCTCATACCCCCTGTCTTCCATCTCCCTGTACTGCGAGCGGGAATAGGAATAGCTGATCCAGCCCGTAAGACTGCCCGTGGTCTTCTTGATCATGGCCTCTACGCCGTAGGCCCTGCCGTAAACGGGCAGCAGGTCATCGGCCAGATGCTCATTCATGGAAAGCGTAGCGCCGGGTTTGTAGTCCAGGCAATTCTGCATCTGCTTCCAATATCCTTCCAGGGAGAAGTCTATGCCGGTTCCCAGATGCGTCCAGTAAACACCGGCGGCCGCCTGCCAGCCCGTAGTGGGCTTGATGTCGGGGTCGCTCAGTTTCCAAGTGTCCATAGGAGACACCGAGGAAGTGTTGGAAATGAGGTGGATATACTGCCGCATGGTATTGAAGCCCGCCTTGAACGACAGGTTGGGCAGCGGGGAATACCGCACGCTGGCACGCCATTCGGGTCCCAAATAGAACTTGGAAGGCTTCAGGAAGAGGAAACTGGAAAGGCGCACGCCGGCTTCCACGGAGAATTGGTCCGATACCTGCCAATTGTCGGACAGGTGTAAAGCCGGCTCTACCGCCCATTCCCTGGCCAGGGTAGCGGCCTGTACGTCGGAAGACTGCCCGTAGGGGTTCATGATTCCCGGATCCAGGGCATAACCCACCACATCCAGACCATAGTTGATTTGATGGTTGCCCACCGGCGTCATGAAATGGCTGCGGAAGAAAGCCTGACGGATGTAGGTTTCCAGGTCGAAGGCACCCTCCTCCCAGTCGTGAATGCCTGTCTTGTTGTTGTACTGGTCATAACCGGCATTCAGTTCATAGGAAGTACCGTCGCTCACCTTGTGCCGGAATTCGGCCGATGCATTGATGTTGGTATAGCGGAAAGTGGTGTCTCCGGAGAAAGAGAAACGGTCCGTGGCAAAATAGCCGGAAACATGGAGACTGTTCTCCGGGTTGAACCGGTGGGTCACACCCAGGTTTGCGTCCGTAAAGCCGGCCTTGCCGCCGCTGTAATAACTTTCTTTGGGAAGCAGTCCCAGAATCCAGTCGGAATAAGTGGTGCGGGCACCAACAATGAAGCTGGTCTTCTTGCCGATAGGGCTTTCCAAGTGCAGGCGGCTGGTTAACAGGCCAATACCCAGAGAACCATGGAACCGTTCCTGGTTACCTTCCTTGGTCCTGACGGTAAGGACAGAGGAAATGCGGCCGCCGTACTGGGCCGGAATGGAACTCTTGTACAGCTGTACATCCTCCACTACATCCGGATTGAAGGCCGAGAAAATGCCGAACAGGTGACTGGGATTGTAAATGGTATTGCCGTTGAACAGAATCAGGTTCTGGTCCTGCGAACCGCCGCGCACATTGAAGCCGCCCGAGGCCTCACCCACCGTTTTTACACCCGGCAGGGTAAGCACGGCTTTGAGGATATCCCCTTCACCGAAGGCCGACGGAATCTTGTTCATGGTACGGATACTCACCGTTTCCACGCCCATGGAGGTGGTACGGTGACTGGCCATGCTCTGGGCGCTCACCACGGAGGCTTTCAGCAGTTCCACTTTGTCCGGCAGTTCAATGTTCAGCGTGCCGTTTCCGCGCAAATCCACCCGCAGGGCTATTTCCTCCTTGGAATCCGTGCTGTAATTGATGATGTTTTCACCGCCCGGAAGGGTGATGGAATAATATCCTTTGGCGTTGGTCCTGGCATAGGTGGAAGTATTGTCGTCGAACACCACCACGCCCGGCAGGGGGTCTCCGGTTTCCAGTTCGGTCACCCGGCCTTCCAGCGTAACGGTCTTGGAATTTCCGCTGCCAATCACATACATCTTGTTCCTGTAGCTGGCGGTAATGTCCGTAACCGGACCCTCCTCCTTCTGCTGTTTGGCAGGGGAGAAGTAATCATCCGGTAGGCCGATACCTTCCACTTTCACCTTATCCACCAGCAAATCGGCCTCGCTGCTGTCCCCTTTCCATACCTTGGCCTTCTGCTCAAGGAAAGGAGTGGACGGCACATACTGGCGGGCCGCTTTCTTGAAGGCGGAAGCACGCAGTTTCACTACGTAATTTCCTTCCAGGGTATAATAGCCGGTCTGACGGGAAAAATAGTTACTTATATCCGTATTGTAATGAGGATCCGTGTAACCTATCTCATCCCCGTTATGGTTGCCGGGACGGGAAAGCATCACCTTCTTCACCTGGATGAGCAGGGGTTTCTCACCATCTCTCACCACTTCAAAATAACCGGCGGGGGCGTTGGCAAAACCCAGGGCACTCAAACTCACAAAGGAAGATTCTCCCATGGTGAACCACGCCACGTACTGCTCATACAGCACCACGGGAAATCCCTTTTCGGTATACTTCACCTGCAGTTCCTGCCGGGCGGCGTCCACATTTATATAGACGTCCTCATACAACTTGCCGTTGTACAGCACGCTGCCTTTCTCGAACTGCTTGGTTTTCCAGTAATAAGTACCGTTATACTGATACGGATAATGAACGGGCATCCGGCCCCTGAACAGCGTGGACAGGGTTCCGGATTCCTTCATATACTTTTCTGTCTCGGTCTGGGCAGATACGCCCAGGCTAAGAAACACCAGGAAACTAACTAACAGAATCTTCTTCATAGGGTTACAAAAATAGACAAAAAAAAGGTCTCACCCAAAAGATGAGACCTTTTTTATAAATATTTTCAGTAATTACTCGCTGAAACGGGCTTTCAGATATTCTCTGTTCAGGCGGGCGATGTGGTCGATGGTGACGTGCTTGGGGCACTCCATCTCGCAGGCACGGGTGTTGGTGCAGTTACCAAAGCCCAGTTCGTCCATCTTGGCCACCATGGCGCGGGCGCGGCGGGCGGCTTCCGGACGTCCCTGCGGCAGCAGGGCCAGGGAGCTCACACGGGCGGCCACGAACAGCATGGCAGATCCGTTCTTACAAGTAGCTACACAGGCACCGCAACCTACGCAGGCGGCTGCGTCCATGGACAGTTCGGCGTCGTCGTGCGGGATGAGGATGGTATTGCCATCCTGGGCGCTGCCGGCACGTACGGTGATGAAACCGCCGGCCTGCATGATCTTGTCAAAGGCAGTGCGGTCTACCATCAAATCCTTGATTACCGGGAAAGCACCGCTGCGCCAGGGCTCCACGGTAATGGTGGCGCCGGGTTTAAAATGACGCATGAACAGCTGGCAGGTGGTCACTTGGTCGTCGGGACCGTGGGCACGGCCGTCTACATACAGGGAACAGGCACCGCAGATACCTTCACGGCAGTCGTGGTCGAAGGCGATGGGCTCGACGCCCTTGCGGATGAGCTGATCATTGAGGATATCCAGCATTTCGAGGAACGATGCATCTTCCTCCACATCCGTAACGTGGTAGGTCTCGAAATGGCCTTTTGCTTTGGCGTTCTTCTGACGCCATACTTTCACATTATATTCCATAATCGGGATTAGTCTTTATAGTTACGGGTGACAATCTTGATATTCTCGTACACGAGGTCTTCCTTATGCAGTTCGGGTGCTTTACCCTCGCCCTTGTATTCCCAGGCGGCTACATACATGAAGTTTTCGTCGTCACGCTTGGTTTCTCCTTCTTCGGTCTGCATTTCCTCGCGGAAGTGACCGCCGCAGGATTCCCTGCGGTTGAGGGCGTCACGGGCCATCAGTTCACCGATATCGAAGAAATCTACCAGACGCAGGGCCTTTTCCAGTTCCTGGTTCACCTCCCCGTTGGTTCCGGGTACGCGCACCGTCTTCCAGAATTCTTCCCGCAGTTTGCCAATCTCTTCGATGGCTTTCTTCAGGCCGGCCTCGTTACGGGCCATACCTACATATTCCCACATGATGTGGCCCAGTTTCTTGTGAATGCTGTCCACCGTTTCCGTACCCTTCACGGCAAAGAGCTTTTCAATGCGCTCCTTCACAGCCTTTTCGGCCTCTTCGAATTCGGGAGCGTTGGTGTCCGTCTTGGGCTCGGCAAACTTATGGGAAAGATAATCGCCGATGGTGTAAGGCAGGATGAAGTAGCCGTCGGCCAGACCCTGCATCAGGGCCGATGCACCCAGACGGTTGCCGCCG
Organism: Bacteroidales bacterium; assembly: GCA_017509685.1. GTDB lineage: Bacteria > Bacteroidota > Bacteroidia > Bacteroidales > UBA932 > Cryptobacteroides. The sequence continues at coordinate 239 of JAFWPA010000003.1, read as the reverse complement.
TGGTCGGAGAAGTTGGCTTCGCCGATAGCGTACAGGCCGGGGATGGTGGTCTGGAGGTCGTAGTCTACCCAAAGGCCGCCCATGGTGTAGTGGATGGCCGGATAGATCATCATGGGCTCTTCCCAAGGAGAAGTGGAGGTAATCTTCTCATACATCTGGAACAGGTTGCCGTAACGCTCTTCCACTCTCTGGTGACCCAGACGCTTGATGGCGTCGGCAAAATCCAGGAACACGGCCAG
>JAFWPA010000023.1 GCA_017509685.1 Bacteroidales bacterium | reverse complement strand
GGATGCGCTCTACCCCTGAGCTACACCGGCTTAATCTATTTGAGCGGAAAACGAGGTTCGAACTCGCGACCCTCAGCTTGGAAGGCTGATGCTCTACCAACTGAGCTACTTCCGCCTGGAAAAGTTTGTGGGAGGTGGTGGACTCGAACCACCGAACCCTGAGGGAGCGGATTTACAGTCCGCCGCAATTGCCACTATGCGAACCTCCCAAAAGTTTGCTAATCAATGTTTTCAAAGCTCCTTTGAGCCGATAGAGGGATTCGAACCCACGACCCCGAGATTACAAATCACGTGCTCTGGCCAACTGAGCTATATCGGCGCTCACGAATCCTTCATCGCTGAAAGGACTGCAAAGGTAGGAACTTTTTTTGAATCCGCCAAACTTTTTCACAGATTTTTCAACATGTCTGTGATAAGTTCAAAAAGAGACTCCTCGTCCAGGCCGCAGAGGGCCCACTGCGCCTTCTGGGTATCCTGCCCGATGAAGCGGTCCGGAATCCCCATACCTTTAATAACAGGTGCGCCGGTGCGGCCAGCGAAGAACTCGCTCACCGCGCCGAAGAGGCCACCTTTCAGGGAGCCGTCCTCTACGGTGATGACGGCCTTGAACTTCCCGGCTTCCCGCAGGATATCCTCGTCCAGCGGCTTGAGGAAGCGCAGGTCGTACACGGCAGGAGCCTTTCCTGTTTCGGAGAGACAGCGGCGGGCGGCCGCCAGGGCACGGTTCACCACGGGGCCGATTCCCAGAATAGCTACGCCCTTGCCGTCCAGCAACTTTTCTCCCTTCCCCACGGGAAGCGCTTCATACGAAGCCTCCTTCCAGGCGACGCCTTCTCCGATGCCGCGGGGGTAGCGGATGATCATGGGCCCGCCCTTCAGGGACAGACCGGTATACATGAGCCGCTTGAGTTCCGTCTCATTGCGGGGTGCGGCCACGGTGACGCCGGGGATACTGCGGTATGCCGACAGGTCGAAACAGCCATGATGGGTGGCACCGTCCTCGCCTACCAATCCGGCGCGGTCGAAACAGAAAACCACGGGCAGGCCCTGCAAGGCGACGTCGTGGATGATGTTGTCGTAGGCACGCTGGGAGAAAGACGAATAGATGTTGCAGTAGGGTTTCATTCCGGCCGCGGCCATACCGGCGGCAAAGGTGACGGCATGGCCTTCTTCGATGCCCACGTCGAAGAAACGGTCCGGGAAGGCCTTGGAGAACGGAATCATTCCGCAGCCGCTGGCCATGGCGGGCGTGATGCCCACCACAAGGGGATCCTGCGCCGCCAGTTCCATCAGCACCTGGCCGAAGACATCCTGGTAGCGGTCGGCCGGGTAGACGGTTTTCACCCGCTCCCCCGTTTCCGGATTGAAGCGGCCGGGGGCGTGCCACACGGTGGGGTTGGCCTCGGCCGGGGCGTAACCGCAGCCCTTGCGGGTATGGATGTGCAGAATGCGCGGTCCCCGCAGATTGCGCAGGCGCGCCAGGGTGGACGTTAGCTGCTCGATGTCGTTTCCGTCGATGGGGCCGAAGTAGCGGAAGCCCAGGGCTTCGAAGATGGCACCGCCGCTGCCGCGCACCAGATTGGACTTGGTGTCGATGACCTTACGCTGGACCCAGTCGCGGGTTTTTCCCTCTCCCATGGAGTTCCAGACCTTGTTCTTCAGGCGGTTGTAGAACGGATGGGTGGTCACCTTCAGGAGGTAGTCGTGCACGCCGCCCTGGTTGGGGTCGATGGAAATGTTGTTGTCGTTGAGTACGATGAGGATATCGGCCTTGGAGGAGCCTGCATTGTTCAGGCCTTCCCAGGCCAGGCCGCCGGTGAGGGCACCGTCTCCGATGACGGCGATGGCCTTGTCCTTGCTGCCCTGCAGGCGTGCCGCTTCGGCAAAACCAAGGGCGGCCGATATGGACGTGGAGGAATGGCCGGCACCGAAGGCGTCATATTCGCTTTCTCCCCGTTTGGGGAAACCGCTGATGCCGTCCCGGGTACGGTTATTCCGGAACGCCTCCCTTCGGCCCGTGAGAATCTTATGGGCATAGGCCTGGTGACCCACGTCGAAGACAATCCTGTCCTGGGGCGTATTATATATATAATGTAAGGCGACGATGAGTTCCACCGCTCCCAGACTGGAGCCCAGGTGACCGGGGTTCACCGCACAGCACTCCACCATATACTGCCTGATCTCTGCACACAGCTGCACCAGCTGCTGCATGTTCAGTTCCTTCAGGTTGGCGGGACTGTCAATCTTGTCCAGTAATTCGTACATAAGTGTACAAAGTTAAGCATTTTTCAAAAATATTTCACTATTTTAGCGGTTCGAAAAACAAACAGACCTTAAGAAGAAGTATTATGGCAGATTCTGTAAAAACAACCCTCCGCGACTCTGCGGCCATGCGCTGGACAGCCCTGCTGCTGCTGGCCCTGGCCATGTTCTGTTCCTACATCTTCATGGACATCCTGTCCCCTATCAAGGACCTGATGCAGGAAACCCGCGGGTGGGACTCCACCGCTTTCGGTACCATGCAGGGAAGCGAAGTGTTCCTGAACGTGTTTGTGTTCTTCCTCATCTTTGCGGGTATCATCCTGGACAAGATGGGCGTACGGTTCACTGCCGTGCTCAGCGCCTCCGTCATGCTGGTGGGCGCCTGCATCAAGTGGTATGCCGTGAGCGAATCCTTCATGGGCAGCGGCCTGGAGAACTGGTTCAACAACAACCTCAACTACATTCCGCTCTTCGACGAACTGGGCGTTTCCCCGTTCTACCGGGGCATGCCGGCATCGGCCAAACTGGCGGCCTGCGGCTTCATGATCTTCGGCTGTGGCTGTGAGATGGCCGGCATTACGGTGAGCCGCGGTATCGTGAAGTGGTTCAAGGGCCGCGAGATGGCCCTGGCCATGGGTTCCGAGATGGCCCTGGCCCGTCTGGGCGTGGCTACCTGCATGATTTTCAGCCCCTTCTTCGCCAAGCTGGGCGGCCATATCGACGTCTCCCGCAGCGTGGCCTTCGGCGTGGTGCTCATGTGCATCGCCCTCATGATGACCATCGTGTACTTCTTCATGGACAAGAAACTGGACAGCCAGACCGGCGAGGCCGAAGAGAAGGACGATCCCTTCAAGGTGTCCGACATCGGCAAAATCCTCTCCGACGGCGGTTTCTGGATTGTGGCCCTGCTGTGCGTGCTGTACTACAGCGCCATCTTCCCCTTCCAGAAGTATGCGGTGAACATGCTGCAGTGCAATCTTAGCCTGGAACTGCCGGAAGCCGGTTCCTTCTGGGCCGGGCCCAGCGTGACGCTGGTCCAGTACTTCATTATGCTGGTGGTGGCAGCCGCCGGTTTTGCCAGCAACTTCCAGAAAAAGAAGACCAACCAGTATATCCTCCTGGGCATTTCCGTGATAGCGCTCATCGTATACTGCTATATGGGTTATATGCGCCAGAGCGCCGAGGCCGTCTTCGCCGTGTTCCCGCTCCTGGCCGTGCTCATCACCCCCATCCTGGGCAACTACCTGGACCACAAGGGTAAGGGCGCAAGTATGCTTGTGCTGGGTTCCATCCTCCTCATCGCCTGCCACCTCACCTTCGCCTTCGTCCTGCCCGCCTTCAAGGGCAACGACCTGGGCGGTGTCATCGTGGCTTACGTGACCATCCTGGTGCTGGGCGCCAGCTTCTCCCTGGTTCCCGCCGCCCTGTGGCCTTCCGTGCCCAAGCTGGTGGATTCCAAGGTGATCGGCAGCGCCTACGCCCTCATCTTCTGGATCCAGAACATCGGCCTGTGGCTGTTCCCCATGCTCATCGGCAAGGTGCTGGACAAGACCAACCCCGGTGTTACGGATCCCACCCAGTTCAACTACACCGCTCCGCTGGTGATGCTGGCCCTGCTGGGCGTAGCCGCCCTGGTGCTGGGCCTGGTGCTCAAGGTGGTGGACCGCAAGAAGGGCCTGGGTCTGGAACTTCCCAATATCCAGGAATAGCATGACCGCCGCTTCCGCTCAAAAGTTTTACAGGCCGGCTGCATGGATTGCGCTGGCCTGTTTGGTAGTGCCGATGTTCGCATCGTACTACTTCGACGACATGTTCTCCAGCATCTCGTACCTGTTCGAGACCCCCGGTTTCACCCAGCTGGGCTGGAATTCGGCCGATTACGGGCTTTACGCCAGCGGCTATAGCGTGCTGTGCGTCTTCGGCGGTCTGGTGATAGGCGGCATTCTGCTGGACAAATGGGGCGTACGGATCAGCGGTTCCGTCTTCGTGACCATGATGGCGGCCGGCGCCGGCCTAGTGCTATGGGCGCTGCTCAAGGGCGGCGCGTGGTCTCTGAAAGTGGCCTACGTGGGCGTGATGTTCTTCGGCCTGGGCAGTGAAATTGCCGGAACCGCCGTCACCCGCAGCATCGCCAAATGGTTCAAAGGCGGGCCGATGGCGCTCGCCATGGGCCTCCAGCTGGCTATCGCCCGGCTGGGCACCGCCTTCGCGCTGGTGCTCTCCCCCATCCTGGTGATGAACAAAGAATACGACCACGTGTACACGCTGGCCGAAACCGCCCGCCCCGCTGTAGTGGGCATGGGCCTGATGGCCCTGGGCCTCATCCTCTGGGCCGTCTTCGTAGCCCTGGATGCCCGGGCCGACCGCAACCGGGAAACTCAGGAGATGGCCGGTCAGGCCGGCCATGACGACGAAACCTTCCGGTTCAAAGACGTGCTGGGCGTATTGGGCAATAAGAATTTCTGGCTGCTGGGGCTTCTGTGCGTGCTGTTTTACAGCAGCATCATCGCTTTCAAGAAGTTTGCGGGAGCCATCCTGGTGCCCCGGTTCGACATTATGCCCGGAACGGCCGGCTGGATGGTGAGCATGCTCCCCTTCTCCACGGTCGTCTTCGCTCCCCTGTTCGGGATGCTGGTAGACAAGACCGGAAAGGGCACGCGCTGGATGGTGATCGGCGCCGTCCTGGCGCTCATCGCCCACCTGCTGCTGGCTTTCGCCCCGCAGGGCGTTCCCTTCTGGGGCTATCTGGCCATGGTGTTCCTGGGTTTCGGCTATTCGCTGGTGCCCGCCGCCCTGTGGCCTTCCGTGCCCAAAATCGTACCCGACAAGGTGCTGGGCACCACTTTCGCCCTCATTTACTGGGTGCAGAACCTGGGCCTGCTGTCCTTCAAGTGGGTGGCCGGCGTCATCCTGGGCCAAGAGGGCAACGGCCCCGTTTCCGTCGAGCTTATGTTCGTGGGACTGTGCGTGGCTGCCGTGGTGGTGGCCCTGCTGTTCCGCCGTACATCGGCCCGGCATCCCGAATTGAAATTAGACCAAGCCAACTCATGATAGTACTCATTACAGGCGCCAGCAGCGGTATCGGCTACGAAAGCGCCATCCTCCTGGCCAAGAAAGGACACAAAGTCTACGGAGCCGCCCGCCGGGTAGACAGGATGGAGCCTTTGCGCGAATACGGCGTCACGCCCGTCTCACTGGACGTAACCTCCGAGGAATCCATGCAGGCCTGCGTGGCCCGGATCCTGGAAGCCGAAGGCCGGATAGACGTGCTGGTGAACAACGCCGGCTACGGCTCTTTCGGCGCCATCGAGAACGTAAGCCTGGACGAAGCCCGCCGGCAGATGGAAGTGAATGTTTTCGGCATGGCCCGCCTGATCCAGCTGGTGCTGCCCTCCATGCGCGAGCACGGCTATGGCCGCATTGTGAACGTGGGCTCCGTGGTGGGCCGCGTGGTACTGCCCTTCGGCGGCTGGTACCACGTGTCCAAGTATTCCGTAGAAGCCCTGAGCGATGCCCTGCGTATGGAACTGAAGCCTTTCGGAATAGACGTGGCGCTCATCGAGCCCGGCGGCATCGACACCGAATGGGGGCACATCACAGCCAACCATCTGGAAGAGTCCTGCACCGGCACTCCCTACGCCGAACCGGCCTGCCGGGAAGCCCGCCATATGCACTGGGCCTATGACAAGCACCTCCTGTCCCACCCCTCGGTGGTATCCCGTGCCATCGGCCGCGCCGTGAACGCCCGCCGTCCCCGGCACCGCTATCACCCCGGCGTCGGCTCCCGCTTCCTGCTGTGGCTCCACGCCATTCTTCCCGCCCGCTGGTGGGATGCCCTGATGCGGGGCGTCCTGACTATTTAATCTTCAGCGTGTACTCCAGCGTTCCGCCGGCCACGATGTCAGCGTACTCGATGTAGGGTTTGTCGTAAGGCTGCCCGTTCAGGCGGACGGATTCGATACAGCCGTCCAGGGGACCCCGCGCCGTAATGGTAAAGGGACCGCCGGCGGTCCGGACCGTCATCTTTTCGAAGAGCGGCAGGCCGAACCAGAAACGGGGGCAGGCGGGTTCCACCTGATAGAAACCCATGGCGCTCAGGACATACCAGGCGCTCATCTGGCCCACGTCTTCGTTGCCGGCGAGGCCTTCCACGTCGTTGAAATACATTTCGTCATAGACCTGCCGGATGCGGGCGGCCGCCTTCTCGGGGGCGCCCAGCATGGAATACAGGTACAGGGTGTGATGACCGGGCTCGTTGCCGTGCGCATACTGGCCGATGAGGCCGGAAATGTCCGGCGAGGCGTTCTCGCCCTCGATGTGGTCCGGTGCCTCAAACAGGCCGTCCAGTTTGGCCAGCGTGGCCTCGCGGGAGCCGAAGAGGTTCACCAGGCCGTCTACGTCCTGCGGAACCAGCCAGATGTACTGCCAGGCGGTACCCTCGGTATAGTCCGAGGTCTCGTGGCGGGAGTAGATGGGGTCGAAGGGCTCGGTGAAAAGGCCGTCGGTCTTTCTGCCGCGCATAAACTGCAGCTCGGAATCCCAGTAATGGCGGTAGGAGTGGCTCTGCTCGCGGTACCTGGCCTCGACATCGGGATAACCCAGGAAGGCTGCGGCATTGGCCAGGGCTCCGTCGGCAATAGCATATTCCATATCATTGGCCACCGCTTCGCGCATAAGGTCGGCGGGGATGAAGCCGTAGCGGCGCCGAAGATCCAGCCCGCGGTCGTCCCGAAGGTCGGTGTCTACCATGGCGGCAATGAGTTCATCGGCCGGAATACCGGCATCGAAGCCCTTCACGATGAAATCGGCGAAGGCCACGGTACCGGGATTACCCACCATACAGTCGGTTTCGTTACCCATAAGGTGCCATACGGGCAGGTCGCCCTGCTCCTTGTAGATATGGTAGAAGGTGGCGGTAAAATCGTTCACCTTTTCCGGATGCAGCAGGGTAGCCAGCGGCATGGCGGCGCGGTAGGTGTCCCACAGGCTCCAGGTTGTGTAGTTCTGGAAGTCCCCGTGACGCACCTGGTCATCTGCTCCGCGGTAGTCTCCGTTCACGTCATTGAACACGGAAGGAGCCACCATGGTATGATAAAGGGCGGTGTAGAAGACGGTGCGGGTGTCTTTGTCGGCGGCTTTCACCGTCACTTTGCCCAGTTCCCTGTTCCAGGCGCTGCGGGCATCGGCCTTCACGGCCTCGAAGTCCCAGCCGGGCATTTCGGCTTCCATATTGGCCTTCGCTCCTTCCACAGAGACGGGAGAGAGGGCCACCTTCACCAGAATCTGCTCGCCGGCATCGGTGTGCCCCAGCCCGTAGTAGCCGTACAGGGCCTTGCGGGCCTTTCCGCGCTCGCTTTCGTTCACGGGGTTTTCGGCCACGGAGAACTGTGCGGCGGGGCGGGAGAACCGGGCCCAGAAGAAGATTTTCTGGTTTTTGGCCCAGCCGGTGGAATAGCGCCAGCCGCCCACGGCCGTCACCTGGCCCTCATCGTTTTTCACCACCTCAAAGCCGGCGTCGGTGACATCGTCCCAGCAGCCGCCGTTCTCCAGGTCCAGGACCAGCGTGGCGTCCTCCGATGCGGGAAACGTGTAGCGGTGCAGGCCCACGCGGGCGGTGGCGGTGAGTTCGGCCCGGATACCGTAACGCTCCAGCGGCACGCTGTAGTAGCCGGGCTCGCAGATTTCCTCCGAGCGCAGGGCGTTGCTCACGGCACCCAGGCGGCCCGGCGCAGTGGGGCCGGTAACGGGCATCACGGTGATGTCAAAGAGATCCCCGATGCCGGTGCCGGAAAGGTGCGTATGGCTAAAGCCGATGACGGTGGAGTCGCTGTCGTGGTAGCCGGAGCACCAGTCCCACTGCTGCGGGACGCTGGTGGGGCCCAACTGCACCAGGCCGAAGGGCACGTTGGCTCCCACGAACACGTGTCCGTGCCCGCCGGAGCCGATCTTGGGATTCACATAGGAGGCATAGTCCTCCTGCGAAGCGCTGCAGGCAGCGGCCAGGGCGGCGCAGGCAGTAAGGATAAGGGAAGGAAGGCGTTTCATAGTAAATGAGGTATTTTATCTCCAGGTGATGCTTCCGCCTTTCACCAGGTCCTGGTGGGCGATGCGGTAACCTTTGCTGCGGCCGTTGAATAAGGCCCTGGACGGCCTGGTGCTGCGGCTGATGACCAGAGAAGCGCCGCCGGGCAGGGCCACGGTGGCCTTGTCAAAGGTGGGGCGGGTTAAGGTATAGTAAGGGTCGGCCGGGCAGTCGGGGTAGAAGCCCAGCATGGAGAAGACGGCCCAGGCGCTCATGGTGCCGGTGTCGTCGTTGCCGGGGATGCCGGCCGGTGCGTTCCTGTAGTAGGTGGCCAGGATGCGGTCCACCTGCTCCCAGGTGCGTTTTTCATAGCCTTTGAAGCGGCTGAACAGATAGGGATACACGATGTCGGGCTCGTTGGCGGCATCGTACAGTCCCCTGTCAAACACCTGCTGCAGGTTGTTCACATAGGCTTTGGTTCCGCCCATCAGGCCGGCATAGCCCTCCACATCGTGCGGAACGGCAAAGCTGTAGTTCCAGGCGCTTCCCTCGTGGAAGCCCGGGGCATTGGTGAAATCGGCACCGTCTTCGGGGTTGAAGGGGCTGAGGAAATGGCCGTCCATATCAATGGGACGCAGGCACTTGTATTCCGGGCTGTAATAATGCCGATAGCCCAGCGACCGCCGGTAAAAGCGTTCGGCGTCGGCGTCCTTGCCCAGGCTGGCGGCCAGGCGGGACAGGGCATAGTCGGCCACATAATACTCCAGGGCGTGGGAAACCGAATTGTCGCCGGAGAAATCGGCGGCGAACCAGCCCAGCGGAATATAGCCTTTTTCCACGTAGGGGTCGATATCGGGGCGCATGAGATTGGCATCACCCGGAGTGTCGGCACTCTTCAGGAAAGCCTCGTAGGCGGTGTAGACGTCGAAGTCCCGCAGGCCCTTGAGCCAGGTGTCGGCCATCACGCAGATGGCGGGATCGCCTTCCATGGTCCAGGTTTCTCTCCCAAAGAGTTCCCATTTGGGCATCCAGCCCCATTCCCTGTACATATCCAACATGGAGTTCACCATATCCAGCTGCTTTTCGGGCCACAGGAGGGTCATCAGCTGGTGCAGGTTGCGGTAGGTGTCCCACAGGGAGAACACGGTATAGCGGTTGTGGCCGGGAGCCACCCGCCCCACGCCGCCGCTTTCCATGAGCGGATACTCCCCGTTCACGTCGTTCAGGATGTTGGGATGGATGAGCGTGTGATAAAGAGCCGTGTAGAAAATGGTCTTCTCGTCGGGGGTTCCGCCTTCCACCCGGATGCGGCCCAGGTAATCGTTCCAGAGGGCTTCGGCCTGTGCCCTTACGGCGTCAAAGTCCCAGCCGCCCTGTTCGGCGTCCAGGTTCTGCCGCGCATTCTCCACGCTCACGAAGGAGACGCCCATCTTCACTTCCACGGCATCCCCCGGCTGCAGCCGGTCATAGTGGAACCAGTAGCCGATATCGTCCCCCGCCATCTCGCGGGAGTAGGCCTGATACAGCTTGTACTTGCCGGCATCGGCATCCCAGGCGGCCTCGGCGGTCATGGGACGCTGCTTCTTCCAGTAGCCGGCGCTGCTGGGCACGCGGCTCACGCGCAGCACGAAGTAGACGGGAAAAACGGCCTCGCGGTTGTAGCAGAAGGTGCCCATGAGCTTGAATCCTTCCACCTCCGTGGCCGATACCCGCCGCACAGCGGCCCCGCTCTCGTTGGTGAGTCCCTCGCCCAGGTTCAGGAGGATATTGCCCTCACCGCCCGGGAAGGTGTAGCGCTCCAGTGAGGTGCGCGGCGTGGCCGTAACCTGGGCCCGGATGCCATTGTTCAGTTCCACAGAATAATAGCCGGGACGGGCCTCTTCGTTGTTGTACTCCGATCCGTATACACGATAGTCCGGATGCACGGGACCCGGGGTGGGCATGGTGAGGAGCGACCCCAGTTCGGGGCACCCCACACCGGAGAGATTCACGTGGGCAAAGCCGGTAAGATAGCAGTTTTCGGCCACGTAGGGCGTGCTCCACCAGCGGCTGTCCTTGTCCCAGGTATTCAAGTCGGAGCCCATCACGTTGAAGGGCGTCACGCTCATGAGGCCGTTCGGCGTGACGGCGCCGGGGTTGCAGGTGCCGAAATTGGAAGTGCCGATAAACGGATTCACCCACTCGGTCTGGGCCTGAAGGAGGGTGGTGGCCAGCAGCATGCCGGCCGCTAGGATGCGCTTCACAGGATATTGGTCTTCTTGGTCCAGTCGATGATCTCGGGGATATAGCCGAAAGCCAGGCCGGTGACGGTGTCGGCGCAGCCGTAGTACACGGCTACCCGGCCGGTCTCGGAATCGTGCAGCGCGGCGCAGGGGAAGGTCACGTTGGGCACGTCCCCCATGCACTCGTACGGGGTTTGCGGGCTAATGAGGTAGGGACCGCTGCGGGCCAGCACTTTCCAAGGCTGCTCCAGATCCAGCAGGGCGCTGCCGAAGCTATACACATAGCCGTTGCAGCTGCGCAGGACGCCGTGATAGAACAGCAGCCAGCCCTCGCTGGTCTCGATGGGAACGGGACCGGCGCCAATCTTCATGCACTGCCAGGCGCTCACTTCAAACGGAGCGGGTGCCATCACGTGCCGGTGGTGCCCCCAGTATTCCATATCGGGACTTTCGCTGTAGAAAATATCACCGAAGGCCGTGTGCCCGGTATCGGAAGGACGGGACAGCATGGCAAACTTGCCGCCAATCTTTCTGGGGAAGAGCACACCGTTGCGGTTGTAGGGCAGGAAGGCGTTCTCCACCTGGTGGAAGGTCTCGAAGTCCTGGGTCCAGGCGGCGCCGATGGTGGGGCCGTGATAGCCGTTGCACCAGGTAACCCAGTAGCGGTCCTCGATGAAGGCCACGCGGGGGTCGTAGGCGTAGTCGCCGTTCAGCTGAAGTTTTTCGGGCTTGATGTTCCAATGGATGCCGTCGGCCGAGAAACCGGCATGGATGGCCATGCGGCGGTTAGTATCGTCGCAGCGGAACACGCCGGCAAAACCGTCCTTGAACGGAACCACGGCGCTGTTGAAGATGCTGTTGGATGTGGGCAGCAGGTTACGGGGAATCACCGGATTGGCGCCGTATCGCCAGAGCACGGCGTAGGAACCGGCGGGACGCTCTTCCCAGGGCATGTTCGGGAGAGGCCGCCCGGCGATAGTGAGGTTTTTCATATAAGGGTTGCGTTCAAAATAATCTTTTCGTTTTCCAGGGAGATGTCATTTCCCTGCTCCTTTTTCTCGATGAGACGGAAGAGGATTTGGATGCTTTCCTGCGCAATGCGGGGAAGCGGCTGCAGCATATGGGAGATGCGGGGAGTGAAGATATCATACACGTTGGAGTAGTCGAAGCCCACGATGCGGACATCTTTCTGGATTTCGATGCCCCTTCTGTGAAGGGCTTTGATCAGGCACACGGAAGCTTCGTTGGAGGCGCAGACCATGCCGTCAATTCCGGCTGCGAGCAGTTTCTCTGCCGCCCGTTCCGTATCCTCCTGCATGGAGTGGAAACCCATCAGGTAAATGGGCGCCTGGACACCGGCTGCTTCCCGAAAGCCCCGCTCGCGCTCAATCATGGTAGAGATGCGCATGGCATAGGACAGCATGCCTATGCGGGTGGCACCTTGCTTGCGCAGGGCATCGACGGCCGTCTTGGCGGCACCCTCATTGTCGATGAGTACGGCGGGAACGTCGTAAAGAGGATTGCGGCGGTCGATGGTGACAAAAGGACGGCCGGCAGCCTGGATTTTCTCCAGGGACGGGCCGCATTCCAGGCACGGCACCACGATAAAGCCTTCTACGTCCTTTTCCAGGAACGAACGTACCAGGCGGTCAAAACGCTCGGGGTCCTCGTCGGAGCTGCCGAAAAGCACCGTGTAGCCGTTCCGGGTGATAATCTTCTCGATTTCCTTGGCAATGATTCCGAAGAAAATGTTTCCCAGGTCGGACACAATGACGCCGATGACGCGTGTGCGCCCCTGCCGCAGCATGCGGGCCGCACTGCTGGGCTTGTAATTCATGCGCCGGGCCACTTCCAGGATCCTCTCCTTCGTGGCTTCGCCCACCCGGTATTTCTGTTTGCCGTCGGCCTCTACCCGGTTGTTCATGACGAACGAAACCAGGGCGATGGAGACACCGGCTTCGCGGGCTATGTCCTTAATAGTTATATTCTTTGCCATAATGCAAAGATAATCAATCTTTTCCGAAAATGCTAAAAATTTTTAGCAAACTAAAAAAAGAAGGTGACTCCGGGCCGAGTCACCTTCTATTCAGTCAAAAATGCATTAGTCGGCTACGGTATAGCAAATACCGGGAAGCTCGGAACCCTCGAGGGTTACCCAAGCGGCAGCAGCTACGTCGCCATTGTCCTTGGCATTGCCGTTACCGTCGAAGCAGCTGGTGAAGTCCAGGTCGACGCCTTCGTTCTTGGAGGCCATATTCACGGCAGCCTTGTCGTCGGAGCCGTCGAAGACCCAGTTGAGTTCAAGACCGTTGGAATCGGCGGGAACTTCGCAAAGGCTTCCGGCAATTTCGGAGGCTGCGAGGGCGCGGCTCCAAACGCGGGCGTAGGCGGTGTAACCGTTGAAAGCCTGCTTGAGCGGCCAGTTGGAACCGTCGTCCCAGGTCATGGACAGGTCTACGCGGTTGAAATCCCAGGAAGAAGTAGGAGTTGCATCATAAGAGTTAAGGAGAGTTTCATCCTTATACACGTGTACCTTGGAACCGTCGGAAACGATGGTCATTACCACCCATTCCTGAGCAGGCCATGCATAAGGCTTGCCATCCTTGGTCACCTGAGCCTGGCCCACGCCCAGAACACCGGCGTTGAGGCAAAGCTGGCCGTCCACATCACCGTCGTTGGAGAAGCGGAACAGGACGCTCTTGGACTCATCGGCGTTGGCGAATTCGCCCAGGCGGTTGGAGAACAGCTGGTTGCCGGCCTCGTCCTT
>JAFWPA010000022.1 GCA_017509685.1 Bacteroidales bacterium | reverse complement strand
GGCCGATATTTCCTGGCACTGGTACTTGCCGCCCCAGTCTTCCACCAGGATGTTCATCTCGGACAGCTGGCGGCGGATGGTATCGGCATTGGCGCCGGGCTTATCGATCTTGTTGATGGCGAAGACCATGGGCACGCCGGCTGCCTGGGCGTGGGCGATGGCTTCCTTGGTCTGGGGCATCACGGCGTCGTCGGCTGCCACGATGATGATGGCCAGGTCCGTCATCTGGGCGCCGCGGGCACGCATGGCCGTGAAGGCCTCGTGACCCGGGGTATCCAGGAAGGTGATGTGACGGCCGCTGTCCAGGGTGACACTGTACGCGCCGATGTGCTGGGTAATGCCACCGGCCTCACCGGCAATCACGTTGGAGTTGCGGATGTTGTCCAGCAGGGAAGTCTTACCATGGTCTACGTGGCCCATCACGGTAATCACCGGAGGACGTTCCACCAGGTCTTCTTCGCGGTCAGGTTCCTGCTGCTTGATCTCTTCAGAAAGCTCTGCGGTGACGAATTCCACCTTGTAGCCGAATTCTTCGGCCACAAGAACCAGGGTTTCGGCATCCAGACGCTGGTTGATGGATACCATCATGCCCAGGGACATGCAGGCGCCGATCACCTTCACCACCGGGGTGTTGTTCATGAGGGTGGCCAAGTCGTTCACCGTCACGAACTCCGTCACTTTCAGGACTTTGTTCTCTGCGGCGGCGGCTTCCATCTCTTCCTGGGAACGAAGGGCGGCAATCTCGCGCTTCTCCTTGCGGTGCTTGGCGCCGAAATTGTTGCGCGTGCTCTCGTTCATCTTGGCGTAGGTTTCCTTTACCTGCTTCTGGATCTCCTTCTGCATTTCTTCCTGCTCGGCCTCGGTCATGGCGGGCTTGAAGCGCTCGCCCTTCTTGCGGCCCTTGGCAGGTTGTGCAGCAGGGGCATCGGCCTTCTTCTTGTCGGCCTTCTTGGGGGTCTTGTCAGCCTGCACCTTGGTCACGTCCACTTTCTGGGAGCCGCTGCTCTTGATGCGTTCGCGCTTTTTGGTGCGTTTGGGATCGAACTGGGACAGGTCAATTTTGCCCACCACCTTGAAGGGAGCGTCACCGGGCTGGGTGGAAGACGTTTCCGCAGGGGTTTGGGCGGGCGTTTCTTCTACCTGGGGTTCCGGTTCTTCGACGGGCTCCTCCGGCTCCGGTTCTACCACGGGTTCCGGTTCTTCGACGGGCTCGGGTTCCGGTTCGGGTTCGGGGATGGGTTCCGGCTCCGGTTCCGGAATGGGCTCCGGCTCCGGCTCCGGTTCGGGTTCCGGAATGGGTTCCGGTTCGGGTTCGGGAATGGGCTCCGGCTCCGGTTCCACCACGGGCTTGCGGGACAGGTTGTTGCTCTTGATCACGGTGACGCGCTCAGGCTCGAACTCGTCCTCTTCGTTGTCCTGTTTCCGGGACGCCTTGTCCAGGATTTCGGTGAGCTTGACATCCACTTTTTCAGCGGCTTCCTTCAGTTCCAGGTCCTTGCCGAACTTTTTGTGCAGTTCCGGCAGGTATTCGTCCGAGACCTTCAGGTTCGGATTGGCGTCTTCGATACCGGCGCCTTTGGAATTGAGGAACTCCACCAGGGTGTCCAACCCGATGTTAAATTGTTTAATCAGTTTCGATAATCTGATTTCTGCCATATATAAACCCCTTTTTTGTTCTAAATGTTAGTCTTCAAACTCTTCGTGCAGGATGCGCAGGACTTCTTCCACGGTCTCGTCTTCGAGGTCGGCTCGGGTGGCAATCTCCTGCGGATCCAGGGCCATGACGCTGCGGGCGGTGTCGCAGCCGATAGCCTGCAGGCGCTCGATCACCCAAGGATCGATCACGTCGGTGAACTCGCTCAGCAGGACGTCGTCCTCTTCTTCCTCGTTCTGCGGAAGTTCGCGCCATACCTCGATTTCGCGGCCCACCAGCATGCCGGCCAGTTTGATGTTCACGCCGCCCTTGCCGATACCCTTCTTCACTTCATCGGCCTGCATATAGACCTTGATCTTGTCTTCGGGGCTTTCGCCCAGGTCGATGCGGGAGATGCGGGCCGGATTCAGGGCGCGCTGGATCATAAGCTGCGGGTTGTTGCTCCACTGGATCACGTCGATGTTCTCGTTGCGCAGTTCGCGCACGATGCCCATGATGCGGGAACCCTTCACGCCGATGCAGGCGCCGATGGGATCGATGCGGTCGTCGTAGGACTCAACAGCTACCTTGGCACGTTCGCCGGGGATGCGCACCACCTTCTTCACGGTGATGAGACCGTCGTAGATTTCGGGCACTTCCATTTCGAAGAGCTTCTCCAGGAAGCTGTCGGTGGTGCGGGAAAGCACGATGTAGGGCGTGGTGTTGTTCTTCATCTCCACGCTCTTGATGATGGCGCGCACGGAGTCGCTCTTCTTGAAGTGCTCGCCGGGAATCTGCTCGCTCTTGGGCATGCGGAGTTCGTTGCCGTCTTCGTCCAGGATGAGGACCTCGTTCTTCCAGGTCTGGTACACTTCGCCGGTGAAGATTTCACCCACGCGCTCACTGTATTTCTTGAAGACGTTGGCTTTCTCGATGTCCATGATACGGCCCTGCAGGTTCTGACGGATGTTCAGGATACCGCGGCGGCCGAAAGAGGCCAGGGAGAGCTTGCGGGCGAAGGTGTCGCCGATCTCGTAGTCGTCGTCACCGGTTTCGGCCTTGATCTCTTCCAGGGTGATCTGGGTAACGGGGTCTTCCACTTCCTCCACCACCTCGAAGTTCTGGTAGATTTCGCAGTCTCCCTTGTCCACGTTGATAATCACGTCGAAGTTGTCGGCGCTGCCGTAGGTCTTGGCCAGCTGCGTGAGGAACACGTCCTTGAGAACACCCAGCATCACCGGACGGTCGATGCTCTTCTCTTCTTTGAAATCCTTGAAAGCGTCAATCAAGGTGATTTCTTTCTCTTTTTCTTTTGCCATTTTATGTGTTATTATTACTTAAATTCAATCACGGGGCGCACGGAGTTGATCTGTGCGAAGGGAATCACGGTTTCGTCCACCGTGACGCCTTCCTCGGTGTAGGCCTTGAGTTCGCCTTTTACCTTCTTGCCACCCTTCATCCATACGTCCACCTGCGTGCCGATGGCCTTAAGGTACTGCTTAGCCACCTTGAACGGACGGTCCAGGCCGGCCGATGACACCGTAAGGGCGTAGTCCTCCACGTCCTGGTCGAAGGCTTCGTGCACCACCTTGTCCAGTGCGGCGCAGTCTTCCCAGTCCACCACTCCTTCTTCCTTCTCGATGATAACCTCGATGTCGTTGTCCTTGGAAACGGTCACTTCCACCAGGAAGCAACCTCTTTCCGCCACGGCCTGCTCTACGGCCTGAATGATCTGTTCTTTTGTCATACCTATTAAAAAAAGATAGGGGACCGTCGTCCTCTATCTCGTTCACGGGTGCAAAGGTACGGAAAATATATTATATTTGCAAGGATTGAACAAGTAAAGATATGACTCTCGCAGCACAACGGGCCGACTTCGTGGGAAGTTTCCTGCGTCCCCAGGCCCTCAAGGATGCCCGCGCGCAGTTCGCGCAGGGGAAGATATCAGCCGATGCATTAAAAGCCGTGGAAGATGACGCCATCCGCACGCTGGTGGCCAAGCAGAAGGAATTGGGATTCAAGGTGGTCACCGACGGCGAATTCCGCCGCCAGGCCTGGCACCTGGACTTTATGTGGGGCTTCAATGGTGTGGGGCACGCCCCCACCAAGACCGGCCTCCCCTTCAAAGGCGAACAGGCCATGATAGACGACACCTTCCTCACGGGGAAACTGTCCCTGGGGGCGGCGCATCCGTTCATAGAGCATTTCCGCTTTGTGCAGGAGCTGGCGGGCCCGGAGGCCGAAGCCAAACTCACCATCCCCGCCCCGGCCCAGTTCCTGGCCCAGATGGTGATGCCCTTCGCCCTGGAGAACACGCGCAAGTATTACGCCGACAACGAGGAACTCATCCAGGATATGGCCGCAGCCTACCGGCAGTTCATCCAGGCCGTCTACAAGGCCGGATGCCGCCGTCTGCAGTTCGACGACTGCACCTGGGGCATGCTGGTGGACCCTGCGGCCGTATATATGTGGGGCACGGACGAAGCCGGCCTCAAGCAGGTGCAGGAAATGAACCTGCGCATCAACAACATGGCCCTGGAGGGGAAACCCGAGGACCTGTTCATCAATACGCACGTGTGCCGCGGCAACTACCACTCTACGTATGCCAATTCCGGCGCATACGACAAAGTGGCCGAGGTCCTCTTTGAAAAGGAGAACGTGAACGCCTACTACCTGGAGTTCGACGACGAACGCTCCGGCGGCTTCGCTCCGCTTGCGCACGTGACCGGTGACAAGATGGTGGTGCTGGGCCTGATTACCACCAAGTCACCCAAACTGGAGTTCAAGACGGTGGTGGCGGACCGCATCCGCAAGGCCGCGCAGTACATCCCGCTGGAACGCCTGTGCCTGAGCCCGCAGTGCGGTTTCGCCTCGTGCGAAATCGGCAACAAACTCACCGAGGAAGAACAGTGGGCCAAATTGCGCCTGGTGCAGGAAGTGGCCCGGGAAATCTGGGGTTAGCTATTTACGGGCGATACACTCGATCTCTACCAAGGCGCCCTTGGGAAGGGTTTTCACCGCCACGGCGCTGCGGGCGGGGAAGGGAGCTGTGAAGAACTGGGCGTAGACCTCGTTCATCGCGGCGAAATCGCCCATATCGGCCAGAAATACCGTTGTTTTTACCACATTGTCCAGTCCCAGCCCTGCGGCTTCCAGGATGGCCTTCGCGTTGAGGATGGACTGGCGCGTCTGTTCCTTGACGCCACCCTCGGGGAATGCGCCCGTGGCCGGGTCGATGGGAAGCTGTCCGGACAGGAAAACGAGGCCGATGCCGCTGTCGATGGCCTGGCTGTACGGGCCGATGGCGGCCGGTGCCTTTTCAGTGCTGATGGGTTTCATATATATTTAGCGTTATTTGTACAAAAATAGTGAATTTCTGCGTATCTTTGGAATTATGAAACGACTTATTTCCCTTATCGCCCTGGCGGGCGTTGTTGCGTGCGGAAGCGCACACAAAGATCAAAACGTGGAGACTTTTCGTACAGACGGCGGGAAGTCCGTTGACATTACCCTTATCAAGCACGGCTCCCTGGCCATTTCCTACAGGGGACTATCCATTCAGGTGGACCCTGTGAGCGGACTGGGAAAGCCCACGGATTACGCCGTGGAGTTCCCCAAGGCCGATGTCATCCTGGTGACCCACGAGCACGGTGACCACTTTGACCCCGAGGCCATCGGCGCCCTCACCAAAGAGGAAACCTTACTTGTGACCAATGCCCGTTGCGCCGAAATGCTGGGTTACGGGACCGTGATGGCCAACGGAGATGCCATGGACCTTCCCAAGGGCATCCATCTGGAAGCCGTTCCGGCCTACAACTATACCGAGGGACATACGCAGTTCCACCCGCAAGGCCGTGACAACGGGTTTGTACTTACCATAGACGGATTGCGCATCTACATTGCCGGTGACACGGAAGACATCCCGGAAATGGCTTTGCTGAAAGACATCGACGTGGCCTTCCTGCCCGTCAACCAGCCCTACACCATGACCGTGGAACAGTGCGTGAACGCTGCCAAAACCATCGGCCCCAAAGTCCTCATCCCTTACCACTTCTCCCAGACCGACCTTTCGTCCCTGCCGTCCCTCCTTCCAGGCCTCGACGTCCGACTGCGGGATATGCAATAACGGCTTCTCACCGCACTCCAGCACGTGCCAAAGCAAGAAAATGCTCAAATCTTGCCCTGAGACGTGCTGGAAGGTTTAATTTTATGTACTGCAGGATCGTGTCACAACGAACTTTAGCCCTTTTTCTCGTAACGCCAAGACCCGTGGATTGTAGCATTACGAGAAAAGGGGCTAAATCTCGTTACCAGACGTTCCTTATAAGATTCCCCGCTCTTTCTTGATGGTTTCGTAGGCTTCCTGCACCTGGCGGAACTTTTCGGCGGCGGCTTTTTGCACGTCGGGGCCCAGGGTGGCCACTTTGTCGGGGTGGTTCTTCATGGCCATGCGGCGGTATGCGGTGCGTACTTCGTCGTCGGAGGCTGTGGGGGAGATGCCCAGCACGGTATAGGCCGAGTTAGTCTCCTTGTAGAACATGGAAATCACTGAGTTGATATCCCCTTGAGAGAGCCCGATAGTGGCGCCGATGGCTTCCAGTACTCCTTTCTCTGACTTGTGGAACTCACTATCGGCCAGGGCAATCTGGGTGAGGTAGTGGAAGAGCTGGAGGCGCTGGGAATAGTTCATGTAGCGGGCAATCTGCGGGCCCACTTGGTAAATGTTCACCTGCTGGCGGGTGAACTCCTGCAGCATTCTCATGGCTTCCGGAACGGCGGCGTCGCCGAAGTTCTTCCTGACGAACTCCTTCACATAGTCCAGCTCGGCCTGAAGCGTCTTGCCATCGGCCTTGATGACGGCCGCCGACAGGACAAGCAGGCTCACGAGAAAGCTGTTGCGCTGCTCGGAGGCTGAATAGTAACGGCGTGAAGCACCCGTTTCATTGTCATCGGACAATTGTCTTGCACGGTCGATATATCCGTCTACGGCGGCACCGAACCAAAAACCAAGAAGGGCTCCGATGGGCCCCAATGTAACCCATCCGAGGAAACCGCCAATCCATTTACCTGCTCCCATAGAATTTGTTTTCAACACCTTCTGCAAATCCCGGTCCGTGGGAAACAGACTGACAATCTGTCTGGAAACAAAGGATTTTGAAATCCCCGAAATTGTGGGTAACTTCGTAGCCTATGACTGTTTTAGATGCATCATACCTGCGGCCCAGGCTGCTCCAGAGGGAGAATGACACGCATAAGCGGCATTACGGACACCTGCTCATCATAGCGGGTTGCGAACGGATGCCCGGCGCGGCGGTGCTGGCAACGGGCGCGGCGCTGCAGTCCGGCTGCGGCCTGGTGACCTTGCACTCCACGGAAAGGGCCCTGCAGGCAGCCGTGAACAGCTATCCGTCGGCCATGCTGTCCGAAGAAATGGACGAGCACTTTTCTGCGGTTCCGGAGAACCTGCACAAATATGCCGTCATTGCCGTGGGCCCCGGTCTGGGACGCGCCCCCGGAACCATGAACGCCTTTATGGATTTGCTGGCCATTGCCGGAGAGAAGAAGATTCCGCTGGTACTGGATGCCGATGCCCTCACCAGCCTTTCCGTGATAGCCGACTGGCAGGACCTCATCCCTGAAGGATCGGTCCTTACCCCGCATATGGGTGAATTAAGGCGCCTTTTCCCCCACGGGAGCGACGAAACCCGTGTCCTGCTGGCCCGGGAACTCTGTGTCTATTCCAACTGCACCCTGGTGATGAAGGGTTATCATACCCAGGTTTTCCTGCCGTCGGGCCACTGCCTGGTGAACCAGACGGGCGGGCCCGGATTGGCCAAGGGCGGCAGCGGAGACGTGCTCACCGGCCTTGTCGGCGGCCTTCTGGCCAGGGGCTATTCCCCCGAAGACGCCGCCGCCCTGGGTGTATGGATTCACGGCTATGCCGGGGATTGCCTCACGGCCGAACGCACGGCCGAAGCCTTTACCAGCCGGGATCTGGTGGATTACCTGTGGAAAGGCTTCAAAGAATTATATACACAATAAGCTATGAAACCGTATACTTTCCTGGCCGTCATGGCCATCACCCTTTTGTTTAGTTGCGGTACCACCCGCCAGACTCCCGGACAGCAGGCCCAGGAGAAGCAGACGGCCCAGGCTGTCCAGCAGAAGCTGGATGAGCGCTCCTATCAGATAGACGTCAATTACATGATGCCCATGCGGGGCCCGTCCCAGGCCGTGAGCGTTTATTCCATCAAGGTGGACGGCTCCACCATCGACTCCCATCTCCCGTACATGGGAGAAGCCCGCAACGTTCCCTATGGCGGCGGCAAGGGTCTCACATTCAAGGAAGAGATAGAATCCTACACGGACAACGGCTGGAAGAAGGACTGCCGCAACATCGTCATCAAAGTCAAGAACGAAGAAGACAGCTATGTCTTCACCCTGGACATCTATAATAATGGCGAGGCGTATATCCAGGTCCACAGCCAGAACCGGGACGACATCAGCTACCGCGGCACGCTGAATCTTTAAGCACTATAACTATGGAACACAAGGAATTGGAAATCTGGTGGTCGTCCATCCCCGTGAAGGAGAAGGAACGCATCGCCCGCAAAGGACAGGGTAAGGACGTTGGCGAAGAGAACGTCAAGGACGAAAACGTCCGCTATCCCGCCTGCACCCGCTGGTGGGAAACCCTCGACTGGGACCGCAAGGAGATGATTTACCGCCACTGCGTAGCCCGTCACGGCGACGAACTCCGTGAGTGGAACGAAGGCAACCCTTACGGCGACTGATGAGTCCTGTATTTACAGCATTGATGATTCCGTTCCTGGGGACAGCCCTGGGATCGGCGTTTGTGTTCTTTATGCGGCGGGAGATGCCGGCGTTGCTGCAGAAGGTGCTGCTGGGGTTCGCTTCCGGCGTGATGGTGGCGGCGTCGGTGTGGTCGCTCCTCATTCCGGCCATGGAGATGGGGGAGGGGGCGTCGGCCGTCGTTGCACCTGTCATCGGCCTGCTGGCTGGTTTTGCATTCCTGCTGCTCATCGACTACATTACGCCGCACTTACACGCAAACGGTGAGACGGAGGGTCCCAGAAGCCGCCTGTCCCGTACGGCCAAGCTGGCGCTGGCCGTCACCATCCACAATTTCCCGGAGGGAATGGCCGTGGGCGTGGCCATTGCGGGTGCCTTGACCGGCGATTTCAATATGGCCGGCGCGTTGGCGCTTTCGCTGGGTATCGCCATCCAGAACGTTCCGGAAGGGGCCATCATCTCCATGCCGCTTAGGGCCGAGGGTAACAGCCGATGGAAGGCTTTCGGCATCGGCGCGCTCAGCGGCATCGTGGAGCCCATCGGCGGCGCACTGGTCCTGGTGCTGGCCACTGCCATCCTGGGCATCATGCCGTTCATGCTGGCTTTCGCCGCCGGCGCCATGCTGTACGTTGTGGTGGAGGAACTGGTCCCGGACTATTCGCAGGGCAGGCATTCCAACGTGGGTACCATCGGCTTTGCCCTTGGCTTCGCCCTGATGATGGTGCTGGACGTCGTTTTAGGATAGCTTCTAGTGCAGCCCGGTGCAGTGGTGCGTGAAGGAGATGTTGCTGCCTTCCGTGCTGTACCAGTACCAGTAGCAGTAAGTCTGGAAGAGGTCTGCGCGGAAGTCGTTGCCGGAATAGTCGCGGAGGAGGGTGTTGATGCCCTGCGTCACCACAATGTAGTTGCCCTCGAACACACCGAAATATTCATTTCCCCAGGTAGGATCGGCGGGAATCCAGCCGTACGACGGCAGGAAGAATTCGGCTCTTACGTGAAACTCGTCCTTCTGGCCGTGCACCATCACAACGTGGCGGGCTGGAATGCCTTTCGCGCGCAGAAGGGAAATGAAGACGGAGGAGTAGTTGCCGCAGTCTCCGGTCATGGTCTTCATCAGGGAAGTGATGGAGTGCAGCCCCGTGTTCATATTGCCGTAAGTCATATTCGCGTACGTCCATTCCAGGCACTTGCGGGCATAGTCGATGATATCTCCTCCGGCCCGGTTCCAAAGCGCATCGGCCGTGGAAGCGATTTTGCTGTTGGTGGGGTCAATGAGGTCGCCTTCCTCCTTACCCAGATACTTCTTGCATTCCTCGGATTCGGGGTCGTAGGGCGGGATGTCTCCCATCAGGGAGAAGTTCACGGTCACTTTATACACAGTTGCGTCGAAGGTCTCGGAGATGACGTCGTTGCCGGAAGCGGGAACATCGGCAGAAGCGGTGATATCTTTCCAGATATATTGGTTCACGCCGTCCGGGCAGGATTCCTGCGTGCAGCCCGGAGCCTCGAAATTGGAGATATCCTGATACAGGTTGGACACAGGCTTGGGCAGCAGCATATAAATCCGGCTGAAGACCGTTCCGTTATAGGAAAGTTTGATGCCGTTGGTCACCGTTCCCGACGACACTTTGGTCCGCTGGATGATGTAATCTACTTCGGGCTCCGCCACAGTTACCGTGCAGTCGCCGCGCTTGCCGCCCTCTTTTGCCGTGGCCGATACAATGGCTTCGCCCACCTTGATGGCCGATACCGTCCCGTCCGGGGCTACGCTGGCCACCGCCGCGTTGGAACTGGACCATTCCACCGTCTTGTCCGTGGCGTTGTCTGGGAGAACCGTCGCCGACAGCCGGATGGTTTCCCCTCTCTTGAGTTCCACGGCAGCCGGGTTCACGGATACCGATGTAACGGTCACGCTGGGTGCCTTGCAGGCAAGCACAGACAAGGCCAGCGACAACACCAGCCACCCTTTACGGATATTGAAAGAAAGATGCATAGCTTTTCCCATTGTTTTATACGCACAAAGATAAAAAAAAACCTTATCTTCGTAAACAGTAACTGACTGTACGAAATGAAAAGGACACTCCTATTACTTGCGCTTTTCCTGGCCGTCCCCGCCGGGGCACAGGTGCTGTACGAGCCCGAGTCCATCCACTACCAGGCGCCTCCGGTGCCCAAAAGCATCACCTTTGCGGGGGAGACCTGGCGCTTCGACCGCCCGGACCTCTACGAGCGGCTGGACCGTGAGTTCATCCAGTTCACCTATGCGCACACCACTTCTACCCTCATGCTAAAGCGGGCGCAGCGTATCTTCTCCCAGGTGGTGCCCATCCTCAAGAAGAACGGCATTCCGGAAGACCTCAAGTACCTGATGGCCATCGAGAGCAACTTGGACCCCAAAGCCGTCTCCACGGCCGGGGCCGGGGGACTGTGGCAGTTCATGAAGGGCACCGGCCGGGACTACGGTCTGGAGGTCAACGCCGAAGTGGACGAGCGTTTCCATCTGGTCAAGGCCACCGAAGCCGCCTGCCAGTACCTGAAGGACGCCTATGAGAAGTATGGGGATTGGATGACCGTGGCCGCCAGCTACAACGCCGGCCAGAACGGTATCAGCCGGCGCATTGAAGAACAGAAGCAGTCCCACGCCATGGACCTCCTGCTCCCCGACGAGACGTCCCGCTATATGTTCCGCATCCTCACGGCCAAGTATTTCTTCGAGCACCCGGAGCTGTTCGGCTTTCACATCGATCCCGGCGCACGCTATCCCTACAAAGCGCCCAGCAAGCAGGTGGGCGTCAACGGCCCCATTAACAGCCTGGCCGATTTCGCCAAAGAAAACGGCACCAGCTTCTTCCTCCTGCGGGAGGCCAACCCCTGGCTCCGCTCCGACCACCTCACCAACAAGAGCGGCAAAACCTACGTTATCTCCATCCCCTAAAACGGATTGGGCTTTTAGCACGTCTCAGAGCAAGATTTGACCATTTTTTGCTCTGAGACGTGCTGCCGAGTTCTTCCAAAGAGACCTCGACCGTGCCCTTGATACTCTCATCATAATAAGCTAACTTTGTTGTTGTAAAACTGATGACCACAATCTGGTAATGAAAACTATTATCTGCGGCCCGCCTCATTCTGGGAAAAGTGTCTTGATTGCTAATCTGGTCAGGTTTATGCCGTCGGATTCTTATCTTAGAATCAATGCTAATGGAGACGGTGAAGGATCTTGGAGCAACAATTCCGACCAAGAGGAGATTGCCCGTGTTCGTACCAAATCAGCCAATACGGCAGAAAAGTTTGCCATTTGGACGGAGAACATCAAAAAGGCGTTTCAAGACATAGTCATCATAGATATCGGCGGCAAGTTACAGGAGGATAAAGCTTCTCTCTTTGAAGTAGCAGACAGCTTTGTAGTATTGAGTTCCAATCCGGATATGATTGCGCCATGGAAGGATTTCGGCGAATCACACGGCTGCCGTTGCCTCGCCACTATTGAGTCAGATCTAGACGGAGGACATGATGAGATTGTCTGCCGGGAGAAGTATTACTTGCATGCCCGGCTTTCGGGGTTGGAAAGGGGTAAATTCCTGTTTGACTCCGTAGTAATCAAGGGGCTCGCAGACCTCATTGTCAGCACCTCAGGGTACCGCCGCAGTTTCTTTCTAGATTTCAGTAAGGTCGGTGAGAGTATCGGTAGCTCGTTGGAATGGACTACAAGTGAAGGAGTCCGCGTGAACCACAGTCATTTTAGTCCCGAACATGGTCCGTTAGTATTTGAGTACTTAAACGCTTTGCGCCTAAAGGATCACAGATATAAAATCTTTGGCTTGAAAGCTAACTGGGTCGCTGCCGTTGCGGCAAATGTACTGTGCCGGGAGAATCAAGTTTCATTCTTTGATGACAGGTCTGGGGAGTTCAAGGCTGTTGGTGTGCTTCCAAAAGCTCCGATTTCCTCTCTTTCATCCGAATGGAAACTTGAAGAAGGAGATAACTATGTTTTGCTCCGTCAAAACATGATGGGTTCGGTACACGAATCCAACTTTGAGCATCTCTCCATCCCGACAATTGATGAGAAAAAGCCACTTTTCTTGTTAGGACGTTTTCCTATGTGGGTTATAGCGTCCATCTTTATCAGTTATTCAAACGATACCAAGTTCTTGTTCCAACCCGGCAATCACTATATCTGTGTAGAATCTGGGAATTCCATGGAGTTGGGCATGATTAAAGACTTATAACCAGTAAAAATGGCAACAGACGTTAATCAAAGAAAGAGGCACAGAATCCTAGATACCTTGTTCCGTGATGAGAACAAGAATGGCTATTCCGTTGAAGAACTGAGAGCTATACTCTCGGACCATGGAATCGAGAAAACCGCCAGGACTATCAAGTCTGACATCAAAAAGTTCAAGGAAGAGTACCACGCGCCGTTTGACGAGAATCTCCCTAAGGATGGGAGGGGGATTCGTTATCGCTATTCTGACCCCGACTTCTCTGTTATGGAGAATGTATTGTCGGAAGAAGACAAAAGAATTCTGGCAAAACTCCTTGGGAAGGTCCGTGAATACGGGATAAATCCCAATTACGCCTTATTCCTCAGTCTGCTTGAACACGTTATTACTGGGCAGAACGCCAGTGACATTGAGCTGGATACGGTTCAGTTTTCCAACAATGCCTTCCTTAAAGGCATAGACGAATGGTTCAGTCCTCTTTTAGATGCCATTACCCACAAGAAGGCCGTAACGCTTTCCTACAAGCCGTATGGAAAGGAGGTATTGGAGTATAACATCTCCCCGTATATGCTCCGGCAGTTCAATGACCGATGGTTTTTAATTGCACGCATAGATAATCGGCAGAATTTAACTTCGTTCGCCATTGACCGAATTGAGGAAGTTGACATTCCGGGTAAGGGGGAATACATACCTTGCCATTTGGGTGAAATAGCAGACCGTTTCTCCAATGTGTACGGCGTCTCCGGCGCCTTCGACAAGGAGCCCCGGGTGGAAAAGGTTGTACTGAAGGTGGCTTCCTCCAGAATCGGTTACATTGACACCAAACCCATCCATCCAGACCAGAGGATCGAGATAATACCGAATTGCCCGGGATGGTCCAAACTGACTATCCCCGAGATTGTTGT
This sequence comes from Bacteroidales bacterium, assembly GCA_017509685.1. GTDB lineage: Bacteria > Bacteroidota > Bacteroidia > Bacteroidales > UBA932 > Cryptobacteroides. Next base: position 19,194 of record JAFWPA010000022.1, on the reverse strand, counting down.
CAACAAAGAACTGATTTCCCTTCTGTTGAGTTTTGGCCCCGATGTAGAGGTGGTTTCCCCTGCATCGCTGAGAGAGACCATCAAGATTACTGTTCAAAAGGTTCTTGGGCTCTATACCGTGAAATGAGTTTTCATACTTAAGACATTTATTCTCTCCATCTTTGCATCGCCGTTCCGGTTTCGGGATGGCGATGACTGTAACTATGAAATGAGATTGCACAGAAGGTGTTGAAAAACCACCTACCTTTGCACCAACGAAACTCTTTGAAATACTGACGCTGCGACAAGACGACCAATTATTAAGCAAAAAAACAAAAAGGAATTCGTCCTGTCATATAGTCCCGGGCAGGACCTCACCCTGGCGAGTGCCAAGCTGGTGGGTCAGTAGGGATGGTCCCTTTTTTCCTATGAGGAAGATTGAGAACGCCGTTCTTGGAGCAGCATCGGTTGAAAGCGCTTCTAACATTGAATCCACCCAGTGGAACCACATGTCCGCATCCCGAGCTAACGGCTGGGCTGCAGAGGACTGGAACGCTCTGGTTGACCGGCTGTGCGGCAAGCACGTCGACAAGGTTGGGCTTAGCAATGAGCTCAACGGCGCCGACCGCATTGTCAACGGCATCAAGATTCAGACGAAGTACTGCAGCAGTGCGTACGACTCCGTCTACAATGCCTTTGACCAGGCCACCGGCAAGTTCCGTTACCCCGGAATGAAGCTGGAGGTCCCCAAGGGCCAGGGAAAGGATGCCATCCGATACTTTGCGGAGCGTATTCGCAAGGGTGACGTGCCCGGTGTCACCGACCCTGCTGAAGCCAGCAAATGGGTTGTTGAGGGCCACTGCACCTACGAGCAGGCTGCCAAAGTCGCCAAGGCTGGCAACATCGAGTCGCTCAAGTACGACGTGATGAGCCACGCAGTGACCTGCACCTGCCTGACGGGGCTTACCTTCGTTTTGACTTATGCCGGTTGCCGGATGAAGGGCGCATCTCAGAAGGATGCCTTCCAGTGCGCCTACAAGCGTGCTCTGGCAACCGGCGCCACATACCTGACGGTCAGCGTGGCCATGCAGCAGTTCTTCCGCACTCAAGCCGGTCGTGACACGATGGCCTGGGTTACGAAGGGTGCCCGCAAGGCCGTGGAGGCTGCCTATCAGACGGAGATTGGTCGGAAGACTATCACTCAGGTGGCTTCCCGTCAGGTGGGCAAGCAGGCCACGGAACAAGCTGTCAAAAACGCTGCTACGAAGATTGCTCGCAGCAACGTCCTGATGGCAGCTGCAACTACCGTGGCGGTAACGGTTCCGGACATTGTCCGCTCCTGCCGGGGCAAACAGTCCTGGAAGGAGACCGGCAAGAATGCCATCGTGAACACGGCCGGAACGGCCGGTGGTTGGGGTGGCGCTGTTGCCGGAGCCGCCATCGGCACAGCCATCTTCCCGGGCATCGGAACCGCTATCGGCGGCTTCATCGGTGGCCTGGGAGTAGGGATGGGGGTGCAGATGGGCACCAAGAAACTGGTAGACTGGGCAATTGCCTAGTCTACCAGAAGCAATTAGTATCAATATTCAAGGATAATTGCTATATTTGTTTGTCTCGACTAAAATGAAGTTTATGGGCAAAAAGAAAGAAAAACTTATGGGATTTGTTAGGAAGGCCACTAATTTCATCACTCATGCGCAAGCCCTACAAGATAAAATTGACGAGTATAATGGCTTCATTAGTTACTGCGAGAATGCTGATAAATACATTATGCGCCAATCAGAAAGGCTATACGAATTACGTAAAGAATCACTGCGTTCAATACAGGCTTTAAATTTCTATGTGGAGAATTTGGCTAATCATCCTCAAGTATTAAAAGATAGTTGCGGAAGAGCACTGTTATTCATGAAGAATATAGAAAAAGCCGATGCATATGAAACGGCACAACAGGGCTTACTAAATAAGGAAGCCGCTTCTTCAAATGGGGTTAATGCTGCTGCAGCAGCAGGAGCTGTCGCCGGAGGTTTAACCGCAACACTTGGTCCATCTGCCGCTATGGCTGTGGCTACGGCATTTGGCTCTACTAGTTCTGGCGTAGCCATTTCCGCATTGGGTGGAGCCGCCGCAACAAACGCAGCACTGGCTTGGTTAGGCGGAGGGGCCATTGCGGCTGGCGGAGGAGGAATGGCTGCCGGGTCTGCTCTTTTGGCTATTCTTGGCCCTATCGGATGGGGAATTAGCGCCGCTGGAATCTTTGGTGGGGGGCTGCTTGTTCGTAAAAGGAACGACACACAAATTGAACTGTTGAAGCAAGAATTAGAGAGAATCAATATTCCTCAGCAAAAATCCATACTCAGAGCTCAGAAGAAGCGGATAACACGGCTAGTAGAGGAGACAAAAAAGACACTCTCAAAAGTTTCTTTATCTTCTCTTCCTAAAGAGAATCTTGATTATTCTGCTGAGGGATATCCGAGAAGACAGCTATTTGAGATTGTGAGAAATGCTAAACTCCTTGGAAAAATGTCTAATGAGGTCGGCATAATATGTCGTAATATTGAACGTATTGCATAATGACTATTAATCAACTCATAATTGAAAAGACCGAGCTCAAGCATGACATTAATCTTCGTCTCGGTATGGTTTTCGAGCCTTTTTCATGGATGAAACTGCCCGGTGCGATGGAAGAAGAATTCTTTCCAAGGTTAGGGCAGGAAATGGATACTATTAACCATAATAGCGAACGAGTTTGTTCATTCCTTGACCAAAAATGGAACGTTGAAGGCGATCCGGAGGAAGAACAACTAGAACAGTTTTATAAGAAAGCTGACATCTTCTGCGCGGACAGTATTGGCATTATTAAGGAGGCTTGCAATTTTTATCAAAAACTACAAAAAAAGTATGGTCACCTATATAACCTTAACAACCAGTTTGGGTTACGCGCAAAGGAGACCTCCGGAGTGGCAATTGGCTTAAAAAAATGCTTAATCTCGGACATTACGAAACTCTCCGTCAGACGTCCACTTAAAGACAGGGAAACAAGGATTACTTCAAGTAACCTTCTCTGTTTGGCTGAAGAAGTGCTGGACCAGATTAAAAACGCAGATGTCTGGTATGAGCATGAACTAGAGTTTTGTGATGCGATGGTTAATGTAGATAAGGATTTATTCGTTAATTCTGTGCTAAATAATATTCAAGCAAATATCATAAGACATGCTTTCTCTACGTCGCATACAAAAGAGAATTACTTATTTGAGAATAAGGTAAAGGTTTCGTTTAAGGAGAATGATGATTCTATTATTATTTATATTTCAAACAACGGGACACCATATCTAGGGGATACAAACAAACTATTCACGCCTGGGTTTTATGATGGGGAAAAGGGACATAGTGGATACGGTTTGCACTCAGCCAGAGAGGCGATGAGATCTATGGGGGGGGATCTGACAATCAAGACCTCTGCGAATGGGGAGTTCGTTTTTACTTACATAATAACATTAAAGAAATAAGCAAGATGAGCTACATAAAGATTCTATGGCTTGATGATGATTTTCAATCTGCTATCTTAGCAAAGGGAGATTCCGATAAAGAAAATAATAGAAGAAGACTTGAGAAAGCCAAGGAGGATGCTAACTTATTTGGCTTTGAAGTTGATGGCGTACCTTTCTACGATGAGTTTTTAGCAAAACTTAAGCAGTGGCAGCAATACCAAGTAGTAATATTAGATTTACATGGCTTGGATAGAAAGGACTCCCAAAACAACCGTATTTTCAAAGAGGCCAATGACAGGTTGCAGGGATTGCCTCTTAAAAAGTATATTTACTCAGGAACAATAAATGATGACCCAGGGCTTAAGTATATTATCGAAGATTTTGAAAAGGAGGGGGGAGTCAAGGTTTCTAAGAATGTCAAGATTCCGGACTTCTTCCAATTAATCAAGCATGATTTGGAATCTGCTCCATATATTCGTTATTATAATGGTCATGAGTATTGCTTGCAATTAATGAAGGATGGCTTTATTGATGCCTCTGAGCGTACTTGGATCGCTATGAATGACATTATGAAGCATTACCACGAGAAAGATTATTTATATAATCCGTATAATAATATGCGAATTATATTAGAAAATATGCTTGATCAACTCATTAGAATAGGAGAAATTCGTTTGACCAAGGAATCAGCAGACGAGATAACGAAGTTCAATAAGAGGCTTAATTATATTTCCAGAGACTGCTATCCAAAGAAAGATAGTGAGGGGTTCGATTATAATAATCCAGTTTATCCCTTTGAAAAATGTCCAAGAGAGATAAGAATTGTTCTTCAATTCATGGGAGACTTGACAAATAACTGGAGCCATTTTCTTCATTCTCATCCAGATTATTTACGTGAAGGTGAGACTTCAGCCGTTTACAACGCTCATATACAAGACGCTGCCTATGAATCTTTTTTTGTTATAATGCGCTGGTATCTTAGTAGAAGAATCATAAATAAAGAGTCAAAACCGGGGCTAAAGATTCTTGGTAAGATTGAATTATTATGAACAATTCCGTGAAATGACTTTTCACACTTGCTAAAATAAAACGGCTTACCTTTGTGCCGTAAACAAAGGAAGTTCTTTACATCGCTGAAGGAAACGCGGAAGGGTTTATAAGAATAAACAAAAAACCAATTCTGCCGCGAGGCCGGTCTTGGGCATTTTCGTACCGGTCACCCTAAACTTTCTGCTTATGCCGATTGTTTTCGATACCCCCCTTTCCCGTTTCTTCACCTCTTTCCGCGCTGACAGCAGCATGGACCGAGACCTCAGTTTTCTGGCACATTGTGACAACAGTGAGCTTCAGAAGCTGTGTGATATCCTCACGCATGACCAAAACGGCCATCTCCGACTGACTGAGCACCTGACCTCAAAGGAGGTTTACCTCGAGAACTATCCCGAGCAGATGCAGTCTCTCGCTCCAGCTATTGCCGACGAGTTGCTGCGCTTTGGCAGCAACAGCATCGCCACCGCTCTCCGGTACAACACGCCCGACAGTTATGAGACTGTCGTACGCCGTGTGTGCCACCAGATGAAGGTGAAGGTCGGCAAGTACGATAATGCTGCCACCATGGAGCACGCGCTCCTGGAAGAGCTCTGTGAGGCCGGCCTCAAGTCCTTGACGCTGGAGGAACTCCGCACGGTCGCCGACCAGCTGGATATTCCCGCAAAAGGTCTGACGAAGCAGGCTATTGCGGCAGCGATTCTCGCTGCGATGCGGATTAGCCCCATCTTCTTTCGCCGTGTTGCTGTTTCGATGACCTACGAGTTCCTCTCCTTCGTCATCGGCCGCGGTGTCGCGGTAGTGGGTGCCCGCTCTCTCCAGCGTTCGCTGGGTGTTCTGGCTGGTCCTCTGGGATGGATCATCCTCACTGGATGGACGGCCTGGGACATCGCTTCTCCCGCTTACCGGGTTTGCATCCCTGCGGTCATCCAGGTGGCCCTGATGCGTCTTGAACTTCAGGAAGAAGGGAGGGACGCCTAATGGAAGCCCGTGAGATCATGCATCCCAGCGATGCCAAGACCATTCAGGTCTTCCGCTCCCTTAAAGGGTTCGACCTTGTTGCCTCCATCGCTCTTCGGTATGGCTACGAACGGCTGTACCGTGGCGAGAACCTCGGGGAACTCATCAAGGTGACTGATGAGAACTTCCCGGAGGTGGCCCGGACACTACACGAAGTGGTGGCTAGGGTGGGGATCGAGGAGCCTCGGCTCTTCATCTATAACTCTCCTCAGATGAACGCCTACACGTTCGGAAATGAGGCCCCCTTCGTTGCCGTCAGTTCTTCCATGGTGGAGAAAATGGACCGACAGGAACTTCGTTGCATCCTGGCCCATGAGTGCGGACATGTCCTTTGTCAGCATTCCCTCTACCTCACCATCCTTCACATAATGGAGGAAGCAGGGGATTTGTTCGGTCTGCTTTCCGACACGGTGTTCCTGCCCTGCTTGATTGCTCTGCGGTACTGGAGTCGGTGCAGCGAGCTATCTGCAGACCGTTGCGCTGCCGCCGTGGTCGGGGAGGAGACTTTCCAGCGAGCTTTGCTTAAACTAACCTCTGGTCTGGAAAAGATCCAAGGTGACCCCTATCAGCTCGTCCGGCAGGCAGCCGAGTATGAGAAGTTTCAGGGAGAGTCCGTGTGGGACAAAGTCCAGCAGGCAGGCAGAATTGCTTTCAATACACATCCCCAGATGTGTGAGAGAGCGCTCGAAACCCATTGCTGGTGCAAGTCCTGGCAGTACCGCCAACTCATTGCTGGGCCGAAAAAGGAGACGGCCTTATGAGTATTGACACCGTGCGTGCGGCTAGTCAAGTGCAACAGAGGGCTATAGTGCACACGGATAGGGATATCTCTTGGTCTCTAAGGAACGTCCGGTAACGAGATTTGGCCTTTTTTCTCGTAATGTCAAAATCCGCGGATCTTGGCGTTACGAAAAATAAGGCTATAATTCGTTATGGCACAATCCTGCACCCTGGACCAGGTCCACGACCAATAGTCTACTTCACCCATACAATGCTGTCGGGGCCTTCGTTGAAGAGGAGGTCCAGGGCGCTGAGGCGGGGGGTGAAGCCGCCCATACGGTCCCGGAACACCTGGTAATAGGGCCGGGATAGCCCCAGTGACTCCAGCACGGTGTCCGGCCGCTTGGGGTGGATGCTGTAGCGGAAATCATCGGCCACGGTGTCAAGCGCGGTAAACGTCTGCGTGGGCTCCATTTCGCACGCGATACCTATATTATTAAGAAGGAAGCGGATGCTGGCCAGATTCAGCTCCCACAGCGTCTTCGGCCGGGCGTCCAGCAGCGCAAACAGCGGGTCCCGGTAATATTCATAGTAGGCCGATGTCTCATACGCCGTGTCCAGCGCCCGCTGCGTACGTATTACCCACGGCGTGGAATAATCCACCAGGATGGAGGAAATGCCCATTTCATCCGAGTGACATACCGGTACCTGGAGCATCTGCGGTCCGTCGCCGGCCAGGATGTAGCAACGGTTGCGGTAGCTCTGTTTCTGGTAATGCTCACAGGCTTCCAGCAGCACGTGAGACGGCAAAACCCTGTCCGGGGACAGGGTCATATCGCGTGCTGCCAGGGCTAGCCAGACCACCGGCGGGAAGTATGCGCTGGAAAGGAGCACTACCGGGCCGGGCGGGGTTTGGAAACGATGCCCCGCTTGGAGGCGCGGATGAAGCCCACGATGGTGTCCCGGATCTCCGAGGCAGGGTAGTTGGCCTCAATGAAGTCCAGGGCCTGGGAAACGTTCATTCCCTTGAAGTAGATGACGTCGTAGAGTTCCTTGATCAGGTTCACCTGGTCCTCGGTGAAGCCCCTGCGCAGCAGTCCCACGCGGTTCACACCTTCAAAGACCACAGGCTCGCGGCCCACCAGCACATAGGGCGGGATGTCCTTGACCAGCTTGGAATTGGCGGCTATAAACGCGTGCGTGCCCACCTTGGTGAACTGGTGCGCCATGCTCTTTCCGCCGATGGTAACCCAGTCGGCCAGGTCTGTCTCGCCGGCCAGGCCGGAGTAGCTCACTACGATGCAGTGGTTACCCACGATGCAGTCGTGCGCGATGTGCGCGTAGCTCATGATGAGCGTGTCGCTGCCCACGCGCGTGACCAGACGGCCGCTGGCGGCCGTACCGCGGTTGATGGTGGCGCATTCGCGGATATTCACGCGGTCGCCAATCTCCACCCAGCTTTCTTCGCCCTCATACTTGAGGTCCTGGGGGATGGCACCCACCACGGCGCCGGGGAAAACGGTGCAGTCCTTACCCATCTTCACGTTCTTGAGGATGGTGGCTCCGTTCATGATATGGCATCCGTCGCCTATTTCCACGTCGCCGTCGATAAAGGCGAAAGGTCCCACCTCCACGTTGTCGCCCAACTTGGCGTCGGGGCTCACTATCGCCATAGGATGAATCTTGTTCATAGTATCTTCTGTTATAGCAGGGCCATTAAGGCCTTGACTGCTTGCGTGTTAATGAAATGCCCGGGCTTGAAGGCCGATACGCGGGCGTTGAGGTAACCTCCTGCCAGGCGGATGTCTCCCAGCAGGTCCAGCATCTTGTGCCGGCCGCATTCGTCGGGGAAGTGCAGCACAGGGTCTCCCATGTAGCCGTCGTCGGTGACCACCAGCGCGTTGCTCAGGTCTCCCCCCTTGATGAGGCCTCCCTTGAGCATGGGCTCAATCTCCCGGTAGAAGCAGAAGGTGCGGCAGGGGCCAATCTCCCGCGCATAGTCCGTGCTTTCGTCCCAACTCACGCTCTGCACGCCCAGCACCGGGGAGTTGAAGTCCACGGTAATCTGGGCCGATGGCTTATCGGCCGGCTCGATGCGCACCCAGGAACCGCTCTGCGGGTTGCGTACCTCGATGGCCAGGGGAATGTCGATGTACCTTCGCGGCACACCCTGATCCTGCAGGCCGTCCTTGAGGATGGCTTCCAGGTACAGCCGTGCGCTGCCGTCCAGGATGGGCACCTCCAGGTTGTCCAGCTGGATGAAGGCGTTGTCCACGCCCAGGCCGGTGAGCACGCTCATGATGTGCTCGATGGTCACGGCCTGGGCTTCTCCGCAGGCGATGGTGGTGCTGCGGGTGGTCTTGGTCACGTTCCTGGCCGATGCTTCGATGACCGGCTGCCCCGGGAGGTCCGTCCGCTGGAAGCGGATGTCGGTATCGGCCGCCGCAGGCATCACCGTCATGTGCGAGAAGGTGCCCGTGTGCAGGCCTTTGCCCTCGAAGGAGTAGCTGGTCTTTAAAGTATGTTGGTTGACAGGCATTCGGTCTTATTCTTCGGCGGCCCGCTTGAAAATGGCGTAGGCCTTCATATACTGTTTTGCGTCGATGACGGGGGAGCCCACCAGCACCTGTCCTTCCTTGCGGATGTGGCCGATGACGCCGCCCTGGGCGCACACGGTGGTGTGGTCGGCAATCTTGAGGTGGCCGGCGACGCCCACCTGGCCCGCGAAGATGCAGTATTTGCCCACCTGCGTGGAACCGGCGATGCCGCACTGGGCGGCCATCACGGTATGGTCTCCGATGACCACGTTGTGCGCAATCATGCACAGGTTGTCAATCTTGACGCCGTTGCCGATGACGGTGCTCTCCATCTGGGCGCGGTCGATGGTGGTATTGGCGCCAATCTCTACATTGTTGCCGATAACCACGTTACCCAGGTGCTCGATCTTCTCCCAACTGCCGTCGGGCTGGGGAGCGTTGCCAAAGCCATCGGCCCCAATCACGGCGCCGCTGTGGATGATGACGTTGTCCCCGATGACCATCCCGGGATAGATGCGCACGCCGGGATACAGGATGCAATTCTTGCCGATTTTGCAGTCGTCGCCGATGTACACGTGCTCGTAGATGGAGGTGTTGTCTCCAATTTCGGCATGATGTCCCACGAAGGAATAGGCGCCCACGTACACCCGCTTGCCGAACTTGGTGCTCAGGAACCAGCGGGCCCGCAGGCTGCGGTGACGGCGTGCCTTCTTTTTCTTGTCGGACACATACTTGAGCAACTGGGCAATGGACGTGTAGGAATTCTCCACGCGCACCATGGTGGCCTTCACAGGCTGCTTGGGCTGGAAGTCCTTGTTCACGATGAGGATGGAAGCCTCGCTGGTGTAAACGTAGTCCTCGTACTTGGGATTGGCGAAGAACGCCAGCGTGCCGGGTTTGCCATGTTCGATCTTGGCAAACTTGGTAGCCGTTGCGTTCTCGTCACCCTCTACGGTGCCGTTCAGCAGCTGGGCCAGGAATTTGGCTGAAAGTTCGAATGTCATTCTGAACGAAGTGAAGAATCTTTTAGATCAGCGGTTCGGCGGTCATGGCGGCGGGCTGCGGGATGCCCATCAGCTTGAGGATGGTGGGGGCCACGTTGCACAGGGCACCGTCCTTCACCGTCTTCACGGCATCACCGGCGTTGATCACCACAAACTGAACGGTGTTCAGGGAGTGGGCGGTGTTGGGGCTGCCGTCGGGGTTCACGGCGAAGTCTGCGTTGCCGTGGTCGGCGGTGAGGAGCACCACATAGTCCTGGGCGATGGCTTCCTCTACTACCTTGCCCACCAGCTTGTCGATGCAGGTGACGGCCTGGGTGATGGAGTTGTAGATACCGGTGTGACCCACCATGTCGCCGTTGGCGAAGTTCAGGATAATCATATCCTGCTTGCCGGTGCGAATCTGGTCAATGAGTTTTTCGGCTACCTCGGGGGCGCTCATCTGCGGAAGAAGGTCGTAGGTGGGCACCTTGGGGCTGTTCACCAGGATGCGGTCCTCGTTCTCGAACACGGTCTCGCGGCCGCCGTTGAAGAAGAACGTTACGTGGGCGTATTTCTCAGTCTCTGCAATGCGCAGCTGGTGCTTGCCGGCCTTGGAAACGGTCTCTCCCAGGGTGTCCTGCACCAGTTCCTTGTCAAAGAGGATGTGCACGCCCTTGAACGAAGCGTCGTAGGGAGTGAGGCAGCAGTAGTACAGGGGAATGGTGTGCATCCCTTCCTCCGGCATGTCCTGCTGGGTGAGGACGGCGGTGAGTTCACGGGCGCGGTCGTTGCGGAAGTTGTAGAAGATGATGGCGTCGCCTTCCTCTACGGTTGCCACGGGCTTGCCGTTCTCCGTAACCACGATGGGTTTGATGAATTCGTCGGTGACGTCGGCGTCATAGCTGGCCTGGATGCCTTCCTGGGCCGATGCAAAGGCGTTGCCCTTGCCTTCCACCAGCAGGTCGTAGGCTTCCTTCACGCGGGCCCAGCGCTTGTCGCGGTCCATGGCATAGAAGCGGCCGCAAACAGAGGCCACCTTGCCGGTGGTCTGGGCCATTTTCTCTTCCAGCTCCTTCACGAAGCCCAGTCCGCTGCGGGGGTCGGTGTCACGGCCGTCCATGAAAGCGTGGACATAAACCTTGTCCAGACCTTCTTCCTTGGCCACACGCAGGAATTCATACACGTGGTCCAGGGAGCTGTGCACGCCGCCGTGGGAGGTGAGGCCCATCAGGTGCAGCTTCTTGCCGCTCTTTTTCACATAGTCGTAAGCTGCCTTGATTTCCGGGTTCTCCAGCAACTTGTGCTCCCGGCAGGCGATATTGATCTTCACAAGGTCCTGGTAAACCACACGTCCTGCACCCAGGTTCATGTGGCCCACTTCCGAGTTGCCCATCTGGCCGTCCGGAAGACCCACATACTCACCGCAGGCCTGCAGGTGACCGTAGGGATACTTTGCACGAAGGGCGTCGATGTTGGGCGTGCCCATGGTCCAGATAGCGTTGGAATAGTCGTGGCGACCTTCGCCCCAACCGTCCAGGATCATCAGTAAAACTTTTCTTTCCATATGTTATGCTTTTTGTATCAAAAAATAACAGGCTGCACTATAGGCAGCCTGCAAAGTTACAAATTTTTTGTGGAAATCCGAAGGATTTGGCGAGTGGATTTTGTGACCCGGACACTGTGGTCGATGCAGTGTCCCACCACCGCCAGCACGTGATGCGGATCCCGCGCGCTCTTCAGCAGCGGCACGAACGGCTTCTCATCGGCCGGAATATGATGGTCCGTAAACCAGTCCTGCATCTTCTTCTTTCCCGGTGCACCTAACGGCCTAATCCAGTCTCCCGTCTCCCATCTTCCTTCCACCCACTCTCCAGCCTTCTCCTTATCCAAAATCAGCATCCCCTCCGGCTGTTTCACCTCCTTCGTTCCGTCCCATTCTTCTTCGGTAATGGTATACTCCTGGACCTGGTCCACCGCACCCTGGACCTGGTCCACCGCACTCCTCTGGACCTGGTCCAGCGCCACTCCGGCAGTCATCTCTTCGGAGAACCGTTCCATATCCCGGTTCAGAGTTTGGATGAAGGAGGGATTAATTTCGGCAAAGATGGGGAAGACCAAGTTGCGGATCTTATTGCGTTTGTAATCGTTCTGGGCGTTGGTGCTGTCGTCGCGCCAGGAGAGGCCCTGGTCGGCGGCGAAGGCTTCGATATCGGCCCGGGTCATGGCCAGGAGGGGCCGCAGGAGGGGGATGTCGCCGTAATCGGGATCCGGGAGGAAGCCGGACGGTTTCATGCCCGTGATGCCACGGAGGCCGGTGCCCCGGAGCAGGTTCAGCAGCAGGGTTTCGGCGTTGTCGTTGGCGTTGTGCGCCACGGCTACGGCTTCGTAGCCGTGTTCCCGGCAAAGTTCCCCGAACCAGTGGTAGCGCAGGCGCCGGGCGGCCATCTCTACGGAGATGCCTTCGGCGGTGGCAAACGCCTGTGTATCAAAGCGTTTTACGTGAAGCGGAATGCCGTTCAAAGAGCACCAGGCGCGCACGAAGGCTTCATCGGCGTCGCTCTCTTCGCCGCGTAGGCCGAAGTTGCAGTGTGCAACGGCAAAAGGCCCGCCTTCCAGACGGACCTTTTGGGCCAGGCACATGGAATCGATGCCTCCGCTGACGGCAACGAGAAGCATCCCTTTAGTCTTTCTTGGTGGTGAGGGAGTAGGTGAAACCCACCTCGAGGAATTCTTTGAACTGGACGCCCTTGCCGTCGGCCCGGTTGGGATTGACCTGCACCCGGGGGTCGTAAATCAGATACGTACTCAAGTTGATGGCGAAAAAGCGCGCTACCTTCCAGGTAATCTTGTTGTCCCAGGTGACACGGGGCTCCACCTTTGGAGTGAGGTAATTGTAAAACAGCGTGACCTGGGTGGTGTAGGAGAAATTGTTGTTGATTACCCAGCCCATATCCAGTTTGATCTGCGTACCGAATTCCAGACGGTGACTGCGGTATTCGGTGGTGCTGCCTTCCAGCAGGTCCATACCATAAGTCTTGCGGAGCTCGGGGATGGATACCACGACAAAGCCGCCGGACAGGGGAGCCACGTTCAGGGAGAACCAGGGGGCCGGGGTCCACAGGGCACCGATACCCAGATTGAGGTAAGCGGGGGAGAAGAAGCCGGATTTCAGTACGCGGGCTCCCAGCCAGTCCTGCACGGACGGTTCAATCACGTTGCCGTCGGCGTCGGTGGTCGTAGCCGGGGTCTTGTAGTCGTAGTTGTTGTGGAACTGGGTGCGGAAGTCCAGACTGGCGGAATAGGCCAGGTTTTTGAGGCCGGATTGATAGCCCCACTTGGACTCGAAGTAGATGCGGTCCTTGTTCTTCTGGAGGATGGGTTTATCGGCGCTGTACAGGAAACCGTAATCCATCACCAGATGGGTGACGCCGGTAATTTTGTCGCGGTTGAAATCCAACCGTCCGTCAATGTTGCCGGACAGCGAATAGTTGTTGTAACCGCCGGCGGCCCACTGGCTCAGGTAGGTTTGGCCGAAGTTGATGTTGGTGACCAGGGCGGCCGTCCAGTACTTGGGCATGGCCACCTGTTCGGGCACGTCTTCGGCCGATTCCAGCGCGATGGCTGCCTCTTCCACGGCAGCCTGGGTGGTGTTGTTCTGCGCCTGGGCCGTGATGGCGGCCAGGGACAGGCCTGTCAGGGCAATGGAGAGAAAAAGTTTTTTCATATGTCAGGTTAGTAAGAACGGGCAAATAGCACACGCTGGTGCGAAGGCTTGCCGGTGTAGATACATTTGCCTTCTTCCATGCACACGGCGCTGTCCACGGGGATGCAGCGGATGGTAGCCTTGGTTTCTTCCTGGATCTTGGCCTCGGTCTCGGCGGTGCCGTCCCAGTGGCACAGCAGGAAGCCGCCCTTCTCGATCTCTTCCTTGAATTCCTCCCAGGTGTCCACCTTGCGGATGGAAGCGTCGCGGAAGGCCAGCGCCTTGTTGTAAATATTCTTCTGGATGTCATCCAGCAGGCCGATGATGCGGTCCTCAAGACCCTCCAGGGGCTCGGAAATCTTCTCCAGGGTGTCACGGCGGGCCACCTCCACGGTGCCGTTCTGCAGATCGCGGGGACCCATGGCCAGGCGCACGGGAACACCCTTGAGTTCCCATTCGGCAAACTTGAAGCCGGGACGCAGGGTGTCGCGGTCGTCAATCTCCACGCTGTGGCCCTTGGCCTCCAGCGCCTTCTTCAGCTCATACATCTTGTCCAGAACGGCGTTGTGCTCATCGTCGGTCTTGTAGATGGGGACCATGACCACCTGGATGGGGGCCAGGGCAGGGGGCAGCACCAGGCCGTTGTCGTCTCCGTGGGCCATGATGAGGGCGCCCATCAGACGGGTGCTCACGCCCCAGGATGTGGCCCACACATAGTCCTGCTTGCCCTCGTTGTTGGTGAACTGGACGTCGAAGCTCTTGGCGAAGTTCTGGCCCAGGAAGTGGGAGGTGCCGGCCTGCAGGGCCTTGCCGTCCTGCATCAGGGCCTCGATGGTCATGGTGTCTAGGGCGCCGGCGAAACGTTCTCCGGGGCTCTTGTGACCCACCACCACGGGAAGGGCCATCACCTCACGGGCGAACTTGGCATATACGTTTACCATCTGCTCCTTGCGGGCTTCGGCCTCCTGGGCGGTGGCGTGGGCGGTATGGCCCTCCTGCCACAGGAATTCCGCGGTGCGCAGGAACAGGCGGGTGCGCATTTCCCATCGCACCACGTTGCACCACTGGTTGCACAGGATGGGGAGGTCTCTCCAGCTGTGGACCCAGCCTTTGTAGGTGTTCCAAATAATGGTCTCCGAGGTGGGACGCACAATGAGTTCCTCCTCCAGCTTGGCTTCGGGATCCACCACGATGCCGTTGCCCTTGGGGTCGTTCATCAGGCGGTGGTGGGTGACCACGGCGCACTCCTTGGCGAATCCGGCCACGTGTTCCGCCTCACGGCTGAAGAAAGACTTGGGGATGAACAGCGGGAAGTAGGCGTTCTTCACGCCGGTTTCCTTGAACATGCCGTCCAGGATGCCCTGCATCTTTTCCCAGATGGCATAGCCATAGGGTTTGATGACCATGCAGCCGCGCACGGCGCTCTGCTCTGCCAAATCTGCCTTTACTACCAGGTCATTATACCACTGGGAGTAGTTCTCCTGCCTTCCGGTAACCTCTTTTGCCATAGTTTTTATTTGCTTTTTATCAATTTTGTCTGTAATATTGTGTTGCGAAAACCGCACGAAAGGTACAAATATTGCATCTTATATAGTGGAAGCCGGTTTTCCGGCAACAAAGATACTTATTTTTATTGGATTAAAGGAGGTAGTACAATGAAAAAGCACATTCTGGCATACGCGGTTTCCGCCTTTGCCGCCCTTTCCTGCTCTTCCATGGCCAGTCTCCAGACTCAAACGTATGACGACGGAGTCTACAGCCGTTCTTCCACTGCCGTGACCCAGGTTGCGGTGAACAGCGCAGAAGTAGATAATCTCCTAGCCGAAAGCAAACAGTCCCCAGCCTATATCCTCAGCGAGGGAGACACCCTGGTGGTGCCTGCCGGCTCGCAGGTGCGTTTCAACAGCAACGCAACGGTCCTCACCATCACGGACACCCGTCCTGCCTGGGACTGGGACTATTACTGGTATTACCGCCCCTGGACCAGCTGGGATTACGCCTGGGGTTACAGGCCCTGGCAGTACAATCCCTGGTTCTATGAATCCTGGTACTGGAGAGATCCCTGGTACTGGCGTTACCGTTACAGCCACTACTACAGCATGTATTACTATGACAGCTGGTACTGGAACCCCTGGTACCACGATCCCTGGTATTACAGCTCCTGGTACGGCCCCGGCTACTATTATCACCACCCCCACTATGGCCTGTACGGCTATTATGGCGGGTATTATCACGGCCACTATTACCCGGACCGCCACCTGTACGGCCCCGAAAACAACGGCCGCCAGAGCATCGAGCGCAAGAACAGCAACTCGTCGGCCTATGGCAGCGGCGCTTCCCGCAGCCACGTGAGCCGCGGTTCCACCCGCAGTTCCGTGTCCCGTAACTCGACTTCCTCCTCTGGCGCTTCCAGAACCGCCTCGCGTTCCGTGGCCAGCCGTACCGCTACCCGCACTCTCGAAGGCGTGTCGCGCTCTTCCAGCAGCCGTTCCAGCGGAAGTGTGGCCCGTTCTTCCGGCAGCAGTTCTTCCCGTTCCAGCGGAAGTGTGGCCCGTTCTTCCGGCAGCTCTTCCAGCCGCTCATCCGGCAGCAGCAGCCGCAGCTCCAACTACCGCAGTTCCGGCAGCAGCCGTTCCAGCGGCAGCAGTTCTTCCCGCAGTTATTCGGGCAGTTCTTCCAGCCGTTCTTCCGGCAGCAGCTATTCCGGTAGTTCTTCCAGCCGTTTTTCCGGCAGTTCCTCCAGCCGCAGTTCCGGCAGCAGCACCCGCAGTTACTCCGGTGGCAGCAGCTATTCTGGCAGCTCCTCCAGCCGTTCGTCGGGCAGCAGCTATTCCGGCGGTGGCAGTTCCCGCAGTTATTCCGGTGGCGGCAGCTCTTCCAGCCGTTCTTCCGGCGGCAGCCGCGGGCGTCATTAATCGATGATGGATATGAAAAGACTGATACTTATGGCGCTGGGTACAGCGCTGGCAATTTCGGCATCGGCCCAAACCTGGCAGGATGCCCTCCTGTACTCGGAGAATGAGTACGGCGGCACGGCCCGCAGCATGTCCATGGGCAACGCCTTCACTGCTGTGGGCGGGGACCTGGGTTCCGTGGGTATCAACCCGGCCGGATCGGCCGTGGCGGGTTACTCGCAGTTCACCATCTCCCCGGGTTTCTCCATGAGCGTGTCCAATGCCTTCAGCTCGGACCCCGATTGGGCCTTTGGAGACAAGGTGCACAGCGTGTACACGCGGATGAAAATGCCCAACATCGGCCTTATCTTCGCCCTCAATACGGGCCGCCGGAGTGGTCTCAAGCGCATTTCCTTCGGCTTTGTGTCCAATTCTACGTCGGACTATACCACCCGTATGTACGCTTCGGGCGTCAATTCCAGCAATTCCTACTGCGGGTCGCTGGCCTCTGCGGCCGCCGGTTATCCGGAGGACGCCCTGGCTAACGCCAGTTGGTGGACGCTGGATGAAAACGCTTCTACTTACGGCCTGGGCTGGGATGCCATAGTGGGTTATCGCAGCGCCATGTTCGGCACGGTGAACGGCCGCTATCTGGGCATCACGGACTGGGACAAGGACGGTAAGAATACCGGCGTCCTGGCCCCGCTGTACCAGCAGTACGGCTACCAGACCAAGGGTTTCAAGCACGACATGGTGTTCAACTTTGCCATGGATTTCTCCGACGTCTTTTACGTGGGTGCCAACCTGGGCATCACCACGCTCCGGTACGGGCAGTCCGAATACTGGTCCGAGGAGCCCAACAACGAGGCTGAGTTCCCGGCCATCCCGTTCGACGTGAACCCCAACGCCCGCTTCCGTTCCCTGGAGATGAAGCGCGCTTTTGACAGCAAGGGCGTGGGCGCTTACTTCAAGTTGGGCTTGCTGTGGCGTTTGGGTGCCTTCCGCCTGGGCGCGGCCTTTCAGACCCCTACTGTCATGAGAATCAATACCCGTATGGCGCTGTCCGGCAAAACCTATGTAGACGGAGTGACTCTCCCGGCTGTCCAAACACCCGAATGGGACGACTCCTACGCCTTGTCCAGCCCCCTGCGTTTCAATGTGGGTGCGGCCCTCACCCTGGGTCAGGCGGGCCTGCTGAGCGCGGACTACGAGCTGGCCAATTACGGCAACTGCCGTTTCGGCAGCCGGTCGGAATCCGGTCAGTTCTACTCCTCCAACTACTTTGACGATGTCAATGCGGACATCCGGGACGTGCTGGGCGTGAGCCATATGCTGCGCGTGGGCGCCGAGTTCAAGCTGGGTTCTGCCTTCGCCCTGCGGCTGGGTTACAGTTTCGCCTCCACGGCCGAACGCAATTACCTGGAGTGGGTGTACAGTGCCACCGACGGCAAGGAGCACCTCACCGTGATTCCTCTCACGCCCCAGGAACGTGCCGCCATGTGCAGGCACTATGTGTCGGTGGGTACCGGTTATGCGGCCGGCGCTTTCTTCGCCGACCTTGCCGTGCGCGTGAAGCTTTCCCCGTCCTTATACTTTATCCCGTACTCTTACTACGACTACAACGGTACGGACTATACCAACAAGTATGAGGTGGAGGCCGTGCCGGAGATTGTGGCCAGCTACAACCGCATAGAAGCCCTTCTCACACTGGGTTGGCGGTTCTAAACGGTCATTTTCCTGCCATTTTGTCATAGCGTGCCGGTTGGCACGAAGTTCGATATTCCTTTGGCGTCGCCCGCATTGGGTGGCGCCAAATTTTATTGAATAACAATTAAAAGAGATTATAACTATGGGTAAAATTATCGGTATCGACCTGGGAACCACCAATTCCTGCGTCGCTGTGATGGAAGGCAATCAGCCTACCGTCATCATCAACAACGAGGGGCAGCGCACTACCCCTTCCGTGGTAGCCTTCACCGACGGTGGAGAGCGCAAGATTGGCTCTCCTGCCAAGCGTCAGGCTATTACCAACCCCAACAACACCGTATTCTCCATCAAGCGTTTCATGGGTGAAACCTTCGATCAGGTAAATACGGAAGTGTCCCGCGTACCTTATAAGGTAGTCCGCGGAGAGAACAACACGCCCCGCGTGGACATCAACGGCAAGCTCTATACGCCGCAGGAAATATCGGCCATGATCCTTCAGAAGATGAAGAAGACCGCCGAGGAATACCTGCGCCAGGAAGTGACCGAGGCCGTGATCACCGGTCCCGCTTATTTCTCGTTGTTGTTTTATCCATTGCACTGTCACCAAAAAAATCAAAATCAGATAATTCTAAAAATTTATGATATTTATATATTTTGACTTTTTGTTTTTGTTTATTGAATAAAAATGATTTATAATTATCTATTATATATTTAGAAATTTTTGGTAACTTTTTATATATTTTATATTCAATTTCACTCATATAAGCTGGGTCTTTTTTTTGTTCATGATCAATAGTTAAATGAAAATAATTTTTGTCTTTAAAACAATAAGTGAGAATATCTTCGAAGTTAAATTGAGAAGGATTTATAAAAAAATCATCTATTAAATTTGATAATAATAGATTATTTATATTATCTAAATCTTCAAATTTAACATCAAATATATGTCTATTCTGATCTAAAATTAAATTTAATAAATATATTTCATTGTCTATTTTTAATTTATAAATATATCTAAAATATTCCATTCCTGAGAATGTTTCTATTACTTCAATTGGTTTAAATATTCCTATTCTTCCTGTTAATATTAAATAAAATTTATCTGGTTTATCTCCT